>JAVBXP010000040.1 GCA_030824495.1 bacterium | reverse complement strand
TTCGCGCCGCCAGCCTTGGCCAGCGTCATCGTGATCGCAGCCGTCAACGTCGTCTTGCCATGGTCAACGTGACCAATCGTGCCGATGTTGCAATGCGGCTTATTGCGTTCGAACTTTTCCTTGGCCATGGGGGTCCTGCCGGCGTTTGAGAAAATCAGAGTTTGGAGCGGGTAGCGGGAATCGAACCCGCATCCTCAGCTTGGAAGGCTGCTGCACTACCATTGTGCTATACCCGCCGCTGAAGGATGCGCGGGGTCGCGCCAGTCTCCTAAAATTTCACGCTCTGAGTGCGTGGTGGGGGAAGCAGGACTCGAACCTGCGAAGGCGTACGCCAGGGGATTTACAGTCCCCCCCCTTTGCCACTCGGGACATTCCCCCAGCGCGCTCAGAGCCAGATCGAAGCCTGGACAAGTCGCCCCGCGTTAAGCGAAGAACCTGCCCGGTCCCCAATTTGGAGCGCGTCTTATAGTGTCCTCCCCTCCCGAACGCAACGCGCCCTGGAAGAGTGGTAAAAAAGGAGGGTCGAGACCCTTCAACCGCAAGCCAGACAACAGTTTCGACGATTGGCTGTGGGGCTGGCACGCCGTCAGCGCCGCACTTGCTAACAAAAAAAGATCGGCCCCCCAGCGCCTTTTGGCCACCCAAGACAGGGCTCGAGAGGTCGAGTCGCGATTCGGAAGAATCGACGTTCTGGAGGTCGTCGATGGTCAGTTCATCGGTCACAACCTGCCGCAGGGAGCCGTCCACCAGGGCATCTCTCTAAAAATCCCACCGCTCGACGCAGTGGCGATCGAGGACTTCGAGCCCAAGCGCGGCGCCACGATCCTGATGCTCGACCAGATCACCGACCCGCAGAACGTCGGCGCGATCCTGCGGTCGGCCGCGGCCTTCGGCGCGGCGGGCGTCATTCTCCAGGACCGCCACGCGCCCAAACTGACCGGCGCCTTGGCCAAGGCCGCCGCCGGCGCCGTCGATCAGATCGACACCGCCCATGTGGTCAATCTCTCCCGCGCGCTCGAAACCTTGGCCGAACTCGGCTGGCGCGCCGTGGGTCTGGATGGTCACTCGGACAAGACCCTGGACCAGGCGCTTGACGGCGCCCCTACGGTCCTCGTCCTAGGTTCTGAAGGCGAAGGCCTTCGCCGACTCGTCGCCGAGCACTGCGATGAACTGGCCAAGATCCCGATGCCAGGGGGGTTCGAGAGCCTCAATGTGTCGGCGGCCGCGGCCGTCGCACTCTATGAAGCGGCCCGTACCCGCCCCTAGAAGACGGGCTCTCGACAAAACTGCATCTTCCTTGCGCCTAAGCGGTTGCGGACGGACGAAGGCTGTCGCATTCAATGGGCGATGTTCGACGCTCTTCTCGCGCCCGGCGCGCTCGCCGCCCTGCTCTCCGTCCTGATGATCGACCTGGTCCTGGCGGGAGACAACGCTGTCGCCGTGGGACTGGCGGCGGCCGGCCTGCCGCCCGACCAACGGAAGAAGGCCATCCTTTGGGGCCTGGCGGCGGCCGTCACCATGCGGATCGGCTTTGCGCTGATCACGGCCCAGCTCTTGGGCGTGGTCGGCCTGCTGTTCGCGGGCGGCCTGCTGCTGCTTTGGGTCTGCTGGAAGATGTGGCGCGAGATGCGCGAGCAGGCCGAGCCAGAAGAAGCGGCCGCTGAAGCGGCAATGGACTCCGATCCGACGACCGAACCCAGCGCGGCCGTCGCGGCCAAGCAGCCCAAGACTTTCCGCGCCGCCTTCATCCAGATCCTGATCGCCGACCTGTCGATGTCGCTGGACAACGTCCTGGCCGTCGCCGGGGCCGCGCGCCAACATCCGGCCATCATGGTCTTCGGCCTGCTGCTCTCCATCGCCCTGATGGGCGTGGCCGCCAGCTTCATCGCCCGCCTGCTGCATCGCTATCGCTGGATCGGCTACATCGGCCTGGTGATCGTGCTCTACGTCGCCCTACACATGATGTGGGAGGGCCACCGAGACGTCGTCCGCGACCTGGGTCGGGTCGATTCCTACAATGCGATTGTCCCCGGCTTCATGGCCATCCATCCCGAGGCGCCAGTCACGGTTCACTAGAACCGGGGTGCCTTCCCCGCTCAAAAGAAACGCCGCCGGCCTCGGAAGGCCGGCGGCGTTTTTCGTTTCAGGCTTCCTGGTCGCTAGGCGGCCAGGGTCAGCACGCCGCGCCGGCGGCGAAGCATGGCGCCGGCTCCGCCAAAGCCAATGATCATCATCGCCCAGGTGGCAGGCTCGGGAACCCCGCCGACCGACCCGATGTCCAGGGTCGCATAGCGAATGGTGCCGCCCGCGACGAGGTACTCGCCGAAGCCGTCGCCATAGAAGGTGACCTTGGAGAAGGTGCTCGACGTGTCGAACGCACCAATGAAGTTGAGGAACCCGAGGTTCGCTGCATTGCCTGGGTTATCGAACTCGTCGTTAGCGCTGGCCACCAGGTTCACCGAGCCGCCGTCGAACGCGATGTAGAGGTTCGACGTGTAGCAGCAGGTCGCCCAGTCGCCGATCTCAAGACCGAACGCGTTGATCGGCGTATCGAACGTGAAGGTCAGACCAGATGAGCCCGCCGGAGCGTAAGGGCTGATCCCGACCGCATCACCGGAGGGGATGTAGCCGGAATCGATAAACCGCGTTGATCCATCGGTGGAGCTGATGGTGTAGGCGCCGCGGTCCCAAGTGGAATCCTGGCTCAGACCCGAGAGTGCATCCAAGACCACGACACCGTTTGCGCCGGCCACGGTGGCGTCGAAAGCGGCGGTGCCGCCGGGAATAGTGCCATTCGTGACCACTGGCGCGGCGCCCGCGGCCCCCGCGAACGCTAGCACCGAGGCTGCCGCCGCAAGTGCTACTGATAGCTTCTTCATAAAATTACCCCTGAACTTTCAATGTTGTAATCCAGGTCACCGGACGAGCTCACACCGAGCAATCCCGCCGGCAACCACAAGCAACAACACGACAAACACTTATCGCTGGAGCGTTTCCGCCCCCTCAATCCGCGCCCCCCGGCGCCCAGCCATGTCGCCACCGAACATATCAGCGTTATCGAATTCTCCAAGCAATAGCGGCGGCGAAAACGTAAATACGCGCCGCGTTGCCGGAATAAGTACTCTAAGATACTATTTTTGTTACGGATTTTTACATTTTAGAAACCATGAAATTGACCCAATATCGCCTCGAAAATCGCCTGCCGATTGAATTTTTCGAGTTCGTTGCTTTGGGCGAACAGAAGACGTCAACTTTCATTGTGCGGATTCTGACATCTGGCGGCCCAAACATTGCTCGTGCGGGGGCTGCACATCCCCAAGGCGAACGCCCGGCGCCATCTAGGGCTATGGCCAGCGCCAATTGCCAGGGTCAAGTCGCCCATCATCGGGGTAGAAGAGGGGCATGAACCACGCCACCTCCCCTCTCGCTGACAGCTATGAGCAAGACGCGCAGGTCGAGCTCGCCGCCTGGCGGGCCAGGATAGTCTCGGGTCCAAACCTGTGGGACCGGACCACGCGCGGCGTCCAGCAGCGGATCAATCGCGCGATCCCCGAAAAGGTGCACACCGTCATCACCGCGACGATCGAGCAGATGACCCGGGGCATTCTGAGCGGATCTGGCCTCACCACGCCCGCTCCGTTGCTGGGCGCTTCGCTTGCCCAACGCGAGGCCAAGGTCTTGGAGAAGATCGCCCTCTACCGCACAACCGCCACCGCAGAAGGCGGGGTCGCCGGCGCCGGCGGTTTCCTGATGGCGGCCGCCGACTTCCCGGTCCTCATCAGCCTGAAGATCAAGCTGCTGTTCGACATCGCCGCGCTCTACGGCCACTCGGGAAAGGACTTCCGGGAGCGGCTGTACATCCTGGCGATCTTCCAGCTCGCCTTCTCGAGCCCCGTCCATCGCAAGGAAGTCTTCGCCACCATGGCCGCCTGGGACGCCCGGGAAGTGGGGACGTTGGACCAGTTCGACTGGCGCCGGTTCCAACAGGAGTATCGCGACTACATTGATCTGGCGAAGATGGCCCAGATGCTGCCGCTGATCGGCGCGCCCGTCGGAATGATCGTCAACTACCGCCTGCTGGACCGCCTCGGCGAAACCGCGATCAACGCCTACCGCATGCGGTGGTTCGAGGGACGCGAGCCGTCGCTGCAGGCCGGGACGCAGACCGAAATTGACGAAACCAGAAGCGCCTGATCCAAGTCGGCCACGCCCCTAACTCGCGAAACGGACCGATCTGCTCATGACAGCTGACAACCGCATTGTGCTGTCCAGCGACCACACCGCCATTCCGCTCCGCCAGACCATCGCCGCTCATATCGCCGCGCAGGGGTGGGCCGTTGTCGATATCGGGCCGACGACGGCGGAGAGCACGCACTATCCTGCACACGGCGAAGCGGCGGCCCGGCGCGTGGCCTCTGGAGACTGCCGGTTTGGCATCCTCCTGTGCGGCACGGGCCAAGGAATCATGATGGCGGCGAACAAGGTGCGGGGCATCCGTTGCGGCGTCTGCGCCGAAACCTTCTCGGCCCGAATGATCCGCCAGCACAACGACGCCAACATGCTCTCCATTGGGGTGCGCGTGGTGGGCGAAGGGCTGGCTCTCGATATCGTCGATGCGTTCCTGGCTTCTAAGTTCGAGGGCGGGCGCCATGCGACGCGGGTGGAGATGATCACGGCGCTGGAGAGCTAGCGCCGCATAGACGCTCTAGATCTCTTCCGAGAGCATCCGCATCGCCGCGCTGATCCGCGCCTCGTCGCGCCTATAGAAGGTCCACTGCTTGATCCGCGTGGCCTTCACGACACCCGCCTGAACCAGCACCCGCATGTGCTCACTCAAGGTGGGTTGGCTGACGCCCAGCTTTTCAGCCAGGAAGATCGCGCACACCCCATCCTTGACGAGGTCGCCATCCACCTGAGGCGGAAAGTGCGCCACCGGGTCTTTGAGCCAACTCAAAATTTTCAGCCGGCGCTCATTGGCCAAGGCGCGCAGGAGGTCGGCGATGTCCATTTTGGGACTTTGCCAACTAACTAACTTGTGTCAAGCCTGAGGTCCCTTCACGATACGGCGACGCCCATGGCCTCCTATCCTTTCGTCACCCTCGACGTGTTCACCGACACTCGCTTCGGCGGCAATCCGCTTGCTGTCTTCACCGACGCGCGCGGGCTGTCCGACCAGCAAATGCAGTCGCTGGCCGCGGAAATGAACCTGTCGGAGACGACCTTCGTCCTGCCGCCCCAGGACACCGCCAACACCGCGCGGGTCAGGATTTTCAACCGAACGGCCGAAATGCCGTTCGCCGGCCACCCCAGCATCGGCACCGGCTGGGTGCTGTCGCAGGCCGGCCACGGCGGCGAGCTTCGCCTGGAGGTTCCCGCCGGCATCGTCGGCGTTAACGCGACCGCGCAAGGCGCTACCATCGCCGCCCCGCGCGCCCTGGAACTCGGAGAAAAGCTTCCGCTGGAGGTCGCCGCGGCCTGCGCCGGTCTGGAGCCCAGCGACTTCGTCGTCAGCCAGCACGGCCCCGTGGAGGCTTCTGTCGGCGTCGCCTTCGTGTTCGCCGAGCTCTCAGCCAAAGCGCTTGCTCGCGCAGCCCCCGACCTGGCCGCCTTCCGCCAGGCTGCGCTGGACTACCCCCACTTCGGAGACAGGCTGTCGCTGCACCTCTACGCCCATGACGGCGAGGGCAAGCTGAGGGCGCGGATGTTCGCGCCCAACTCAGGCACGGTGGAGGATCCCGCAACCGGCAGCGCCAACGCCACGCTCGCGGCCCTGCTGCTCTCGCTCTCGACCAACGACGCTGGAGCCTGGGACATCATCCAAGGCGTGGAAATGGGACGCCCCTCGCGTCTGCACGCTACCGCGCAACGCACCTCGGGCGGCGTCACCGCCACGGTTGGTGGCGGCTGCGTCCCGGTTCTGCGTGGGGAAGCGACCATCTGATGAGCCCCCGCAAGCCGCTGGACCTGTTCGCCATCGCGATCATGGTGGCGCTGTGCGTCCTCTGGGGATCTCAACCGATTTCGGTCAAACTGATTTCGGCCGATGTCGCACCGGTCATGCAGATGGGCCTGCGCTCGGCGATCGCCGCGGTGGTGCTGGGCGCCCTGACCATCGGCCGCGAGGGACCCCGGGCGTTCTCCGACTGCTCCCTCCCCGCTGGGCTTCTTGTCGGTCTGCTGTTCGCCGCGGAGTTCCTGTTCATCGCCCAGGGATTGGTGCTGACCAGCGCTTCTCATCTGGTCGTGTTCCTCTACAGCGCCCCGATCTTCTCGGCCCTGGCGCTTCAGCTACGTTTCCCCGACGAGCGGCTTTCTCCCCTTCAGTGGGCGGGCGTAGCCGTCGCATTTGGCGGGATCGCGGTTTCGTTCCTGGGCGGCGGAAGCCTGAGCCGCGATATGCTGCTGGGCGATGGCCTTGGCCTGCTCGCTGGCCTCTCATGGGGCCTGACCACGGTGGCGATACGGGCCTCGAAGCTCTCCGAGGCGCCTGCGGTGAAGACCCTGTTCTACCAGGTCGCCTTTGCGGGCGTGACCTTGCTGGGCTTGGCCATGCTGATCGGCCAGACGGACATGAACCTGACGCCAAATGTGCTGCTGCACCTGAGCTATCAGACGGTGGTCATCACCCTGATCAGCTACGTCGTGTGGTTCTGGCTGCTCCGCCATTATCTGGCGTCGCGGCTCTCGATCCTGTCGTTCCTGACGCCGCTGTTCGGCGTGGTGTTCGGCGTCGCCATCCTGAACGAGCCGCTGGAGCCGCCCTTCGTGATGGGCGCGATCCTGGTGCTGCTCGGCATCTCGCTGGTCAGCGGCGCGGAATTCCTGCGCGATAAGTTCGCGCGGCGGGCTGCCTAGCCAAACTCGTCATCCTCCGGTCGTCTTCAAGACGATCCGGGGGATGACGAAACAGCGGGGCCTTACTCGGTCTCGCTTCCGCCGAAGCGCGCGACCCATTCGACGACCTGTTCATTCTCGACCTTCTTGAACAGGACTTCCGGCGCTACGACCTTGCGGCCCGGCGGCAGAATATCGAGGATCGCGGCGCCCTGCCCGGTCGGCCAGATGCCGGGGAATTCCTCACCCACGCCCATGGCGATCTTCTCGGCGGCGAACGGGATGAAGGGCTCCGACCCCTTGGCGAACAAGGCCACCAGGTTCAGGCCGGTGCGGACCACGATGGCGGCGCGCGCCGGATCGGTCTTGATCGCCGTCCAGGGCGCGGCCTCGGTCAGGTACTGGTTGCCCAGCACCCAGAGTTGGCGCAGCGCCGTGGTCGACTTGCGGAACTCGCGGCTCTCCAGGTGGTCGGTCAGCTCGGCGAGCTTGGCGTCCACGTCGGCATAGAGCTTGGCCTCAAGCTCGGTCGGCTCACCGCCGGCCGGGACCAGGCCCTCGAACCGCGTCTCGGTGAATTTCAGGATCCGGTTGACGAAGTTGCCGAGCACGTCGGCCAGGTCGGCGTTCACCTGCGCCTGGAATTGCTCCCAGGTGAAGGTCGCATCTGAGGTCTCGGGCGTGTTGGCGGTCACCCACCAGCGCCAGTAGTCGGCTGGCAGCAGCTCAAGCGCCTGATCCATGAACACGCCGCGCTGCTGCGAGGTCGAGAACTTGCCGCCATAATAGTCGAGCCAGTTGAAGCCCTTGAGCTGATCGACCAGCTTCCACGGCGCATTGTTGGCCGGGCGCCACGAGCCGTCGGCCTCCACGCGTTCGTTCACCCCGATCAGGGTGCAGGGGAAGCCCACGGTGTGGAAGGGCACGTTGTCCTTGCCCATGAACTCGACATAGGTGACGTCGGCCGCGGCGGGCTGGCGCCACCAGCGCTCCCACTCGGCGTCCTCGGCAGGACCACGGCCGGCCTCGGCCGCGCGGGCGTCCGCCCACTCCCAGGTCGCGGCGATGTATTCGATGGGCGCGTCGAACCAGACGTAGAAGACCTTGCCGGCCAAGCCATCGATGTCCGGGGTCTCGCCCTTCGGGTTCGGCCCCCATTCCCAGGCGTTGACCGGAACGCCCCATTCCAGGTCGCGCGTGATGCCGCGATCCTGCAGGCCCTCGTCCAGCCACTTCAGGGCGATGGAGGTGACCAGCAGCGGCCACTCGCCCTTCTTGGAGTCGATCCAGTTCCGCAGCTTGTCGGAGAACACGCTCTGGCGAAGGAACAGGTGCTTGGAGTCGCGGATCTCGATGTCTTCGGACCCAGAAACCGCCGAGCGCGGCGAGATCAGGTCGGCGGGATCGAGCACTCGCGTGCAGTTCTCACACTGGTCGCCGCGCGCAGCCGTGTAGCCGCAGTGCGGACAGGTGCCGATGACGTAGCGGTCTGGCAGGAAGCGTTTGTCGGCGTTGGAATAGACCTGCTGGGTGATCCGCTCCTCGATGAAGCCGGCCTCCCAAAGTTCGCGGGCGAAGCGCTGGGTCAGCTTGTGGTTCTGCGGCGAGGACGAGCGGCCGAAGTGATCCCACGACAGGCCGAACTTGCGGCCCAGATCATACTGCACGTCATGCTGGATCTGACAGAAGGTCGAGGGGTCCTGGCCCGCCGCGGCGGCTGCCAGTTCGGTCGGCGTCCCGTGCTCGTCGGTGGCGCAGATGTAGAGCGTCTCACGACCGCGCGAGCGCTGGAAACGCGCATAGACGTCAGCCGGCAGCATGGAGCCCGCGAGCGTCCCCAGGTGCTTGATCCCATTGATGTAGGGCAAGGCGGAGGTGATGAGGATGCGGGACATGACGTCTCTCGAAATGGGGAGGAGCGGCGGCTTATAGGGCGCCGCATGTGGTTCGCCAAAGGGCCAAGCGCCAGGGCGTTCCTTTCCCGCGTCAGAACGGACCCTTGAAGATGAACAGGGCTCCGGCCGCAATCAGCGCGAACCCGATCATGTGGTTCACCGTGAACCGCTCCCCCAAGAACGTCACGGAGAAGACCGCGAAGACGACCAGGGTGATCACCTCCTGCATGGTCTTCAACTCGGCGGGCGAATAGACCGCGCGACCGATGCGGTTGGCCGGCACCGCCAGGCAGTACTCGAAGAAGGCGATCCCCCAACTCACCAGGACCAGCAGCCACAGCGGCCGATGCTCCACCTTCAAGTGCCCGTACCAGGCGAAGGTCATGAAGATATTGGAGGCCACGAGCATGAATATCGGCGCGATCATCGCCATAGTGAGCGGCATTGGGGTCTCCCCGCGCATTTGCGCTTAAAATCTGCAACCCTGGCCGTATAACCTGCTGATCTTACTGGTGGGAGAGGTTGGTGCGATGGGTTGGACAAAGGCGCTTGGGGTAGCGGCGGCCCTGACCTTGAGTACGAGCTTGGCGGCGTGCGGCCAGGGCGGCGACAAGCAGGAAACCCTGAAGATCTACAACTGGTCGGACTATATCGACCCGCTGATCCTGCAAGACTTCACCAAGGAAACCGGCATCAAGGTTCAGTATGACACCTTTGATTCCAATGAGATTCTTGAAACCAAGGTGCTGCAGGGCGACACCGGCTACGACATCGTCTCGCCGTCCAACCACAACATCCCGCGCTATGTGACCGCCGGCGCGATCCAGGCTCTCGACAAGGCCCAGTTGCCCAACGAAAGGAACCTGTGGCCGGAGATCATGGCCCACATGCAGCCGTTCGATCCGGGCTCGAAATATACCGTCCCCTACATGTGGGGCACGATCGGCATCGGCTACAACGTCAAGGAAGTGGCCAAGCGCCTGCCGGGCGTGAAAATCGACAGCTGGGCCGTGGTGTTCGACCCGGTCAACCTGGCCAAGCTGAAGGACTGCGGCGTCTACTACCTGGACGCCTCGGAGGACATGTACGCGGTCGCGCTCAACTATCTGGGCAAGGATCCGAACTCCAAGAACCTCGCCGACTATCAGGCCGCCACCGACATGATGGTCAAGGCCCGCCCCTTCGTGCGCAAATTCCACTCCTCGGAGTACATTGAGGCCCTGGCCAATGGCGATATCTGCCTGGCCATCGGCTATTCCGGCGACATTCTTCAGGCCAAGACCCGCGCCGAGGAGGCCAAGAACGGCGTTGAGATCAACTATGTGATCCCCAAGGAAGGCAGCCAGGTCTGGTTCGACGTCTTCGCCATCCCGGCCGATGCGCCCAACAAGGCCGCCGCCTACAAGTTCCTCGACTACATGCTGCGGCCCGAGGTGATCGCCAAGGCGTCGAACTTCACCCAGTACGCCAACGCCAACTCGGCCGCGACGCCGCTGGTGGACGAGTCCATTCGCAACAACCCGAACGTCTATCCGACGCCGGAAGTCTCCAAGCGCCTGTTTGTCACCACCGCCAAGGATCAGACCCTGCTGCGTGACGTGACACGCATGTGGACCAAGGTGCAGACGGGCCAATGACCGAGCGCTCCCGCCCGCGCCTGAACATCGGCGCGGTTCGCTCGACGTTTGCGCCTTGGGCCGATCCCGCGGCCAAGCCGCTGGTTCGGTTCGAGAATGTCGTTAAGCGGTTCGACGGCGAGACAGCCGTCAACGGCGTCTCCCTGGACATCTATCAGGGCGAGTTCTTCGCCCTGCTCGGCCCGTCCGGCTGCGGCAAGACCACCTTGATGCGACTGCTCGCCGGATTCGAAACCCCGGACTCCGGCCGCATCACCCTCGCCGGCGAAGATCTGGCGGGAAAGCCGCCGCACCAACGGCCGGTCAATATGATGTTTCAGTCCTACGCGCTGTTCCCGCACCTCAGCGTCGAACGGAACATCGCCTTTGGCCTGAAGCAACAGGGCATGCCCAAGGATCAGATCGCCGATCGGGTGACCGAGATGCTCGCCCTGGTCCGGCTCGATGGCCTAGCGCGGCGCAAGCCCCATCAGCTTTCAGGCGGTCAGCGCCAGCGCGTGGCCCTGGCTCGCGCCATCGCGCCGCGGCCCAAGATGCTGCTGCTCGACGAGCCGTTGGCCGCCCTCGACAAGAAGCTGCGCGAGGAAACCCAGTTCGAGCTGATGGCGTTGCAGCAGCAACTCGGCATGACCTTCCTGATCGTCACCCACGACCAGGAAGAAGCCATGGTCACGGCCGACCGGATCGCGGTGATGCGCTCGGGCGAGATCGTCCAGATCGGTCGCCCCGCCGACGTCTATGAGGCGCCAAACTCGCGCTACGTGGCTGACTTCATCGGCGACGTGAACATCTTCGAGGGCAAAGCCGAGTTCGCTGACGGAACCACGGTGCGCATGTCCAGCCCCGAGGCGCCCGGCGGTTTCGACATCGTCGAAGACGATCTACTCGACGTCGGCTCGACAGCCTGGCTGGCCGTGCGGCCCGAGAAAATCGAGGTTCACCTGGACGAGCCGCCTCCCGGCCCCAACCGGATGGCCGGCAAGATCGAGGACATTGGCTACCTCGGCGACTGGACCACCTATCTCGTAGAGTTAGAGAGCGGCCGAACCATCCGCGCGGCCCGCGCCAACGCCAAGCGCTTCGTCGACCGTCCCGTCGATTGGGACGACAAGGTCTGGCTCACCTTCGCTCGCGATGCGGGCGTGGTCCTGACCCAGTGAAGGCGCGCCGCGATCGCACAGGACTGGCGGCGCTGGCGCCGTTCCTATGGCTCGGGCTGTTCTTCCTGTTCCCGTTCCTGCTGGTGGCCAAGCTGTCGCTGTCGGACACGGCCCTGGCCATTCCGCCCTATACGCCGCGCCTCGACTGGTCGGGCGGGATCGCAGGCCTGAAGACCTTCTTCGCCGCCCTCGATTTCGAGACCTATGCGCGGCTGACCTCCGACCGCCTCTATATCGTCGCCTATCTCTCCAGCCTGAAGTTCGCGGCCATCTCGACCGGCATTCTGCTGCTGATCGGCTACCCGCTCGCCTACGCCATGGCCCGCTGCGCGCCGGCGGCGCGCCAGGCCCTGCTGATGGCGATGATCCTACCATTCTGGACCAGCTTCCTGATCCGGGTCTACGCCCTGATCGGGATCCTGAAACCCGAAGGCCTGCTCAACACGGCCTTGCGCGCGGTCGGGCTCGGCCCGCTGAACATCCTCAACACCGAGACCGCGATCTATATCGGCCTCGTCTACGCCTATCTGCCGTTCATGGTCCTGCCGCTCTATGCTGTGCTCGAGCGCCAACAGCACGATCTGCTGGAGGCCGCCGCCGATCTCGGCTGCACGCCGTTCGAGGCCTTCTGGCGGGTCACCTTCCCGCTCTCGCTGCCCGGCGTGGCGGCCGGCGCCCTGCTCTGCTTCATCCCGATGGTGGGCGAGTTCGTGATCCCCGACCTGCTGGGCGGGTCATCCACCTTGATGCTCGGCAAGACCATCTGGACGGAGTTCTTCGCCAACCGCGATTGGCCGGCCGCCTCGGCCGTGGCCATCGTCCTGCTGTTCACCCTGGTCGTTCCGATCGTTCTCTACCAGCGCCAACAGGCCAAGCTGATGGAGGCGGGCCGATGAAGCGAGGCCTGACCACCTTCAACATCGCCAGCCTGGTGATCGGGTTCGGCTTCCTCTACCTGCCGATCGTGCTGCTGGTGATCTACTCGTTCAACGCCAGCCGGCTGGTCACGGTTTGGGGCGGCTTCTCCACCAAGTGGTACGCTTCGCTGTTCCGCAACGAGCAGCTTCTGGACGCCATCTGGGTCACCTTCCGGATCGGCCTAATCTCGGCGACCATCGCCACGGTGCTCGGAACCTTCGCCGCTGTCGCCCTGGTGCGGGCCGGCCGGTTCAGGGGGCGAACGCTCTTCTCCGGCATGATCTTCGCACCGCTGGTGATGCCGGAGGTGATCCTGGGCCTGTCGCTGCTGCTGCTGTTCGTCTCGTTGGGCCTGCCGCGCGGCTTCTGGACAGTGACGGTCAGCCACGCCACCGTGACCATGTGCTACGCCGCCGTCGTCATCCAGGCGCGGCTTTCGGCCTTCGACCGGCAACTGGAAGAGGCCGCCCAGGATTTGGGCTGCCCACCGATCAAGGCGTTCTTCGCGATCACCCTGCCGAATATCGCCCCGGCCGTGGCCGCCGCCTGGATGCTCGCCTTCACCCTCTCGCTGGACGATCTGGTGATCGCAAGCTTCACCTCCGGGCCAGGCTCGACCACCCTGCCGATGCGCATCTACAGCCAGGTGCGCCTGGGGGTCAGCCCAGAGATCAACGCCGTCTCGACCCTGCTGATCGGGTTGGTCGCCACCGGCGTGATCGCCGTCTACTTGTTCCAGATGCGCAAGCGGCGCGAGGCTTAGCTCCCAATTCGTCATCCTCCGGTCAGCCGAAGGCTGATCCGGGGGACCAGGCGGCGGTTCTCGGTTTGCAACTCAACTTGGGTCCCCCGGATCGTCTTTCAGACGACCGGGGGATGACGATGAGGTGGGTGTAGTTAGATCGCTGGCACGCGATCGAACCAGGGCCGAGCCTTTTCGAGCTGGCCGGCGAGGCGGAAGAGACCCGACTCCTCGCCCATTCGTCCGACGAACTGCAGGCCGATCGGCAAGCCGCCCTTGCTCCATGCCAGAGGCACGCTCATCGCCGGCTGGCCGGTATTGTTGAAGGCCTGGGTGTTTGGCATGAAGGCGAACAGCCGCTGAGCGTACTCGCGCACGTCCTCGGTCAGATGACCGACCGGGATCGGCGGACTGCCCAGGGTCGACATCAGCACCACGTCATAGCGCTCGAACAGGCCCGCCACCGCCCGGCCGTAGGCGTGGATAGCCGCCAAGCCGCGCACATAGGTCGAGCCCGCGACCTGCTTGCCGCGCTGGTACATGAGCCAGGTCAGCAGCTCGACATCGCCCTCGCCGACCGGACGGCCTCGGCGCTCGCCCTCGGCGTCCAAGGTCGCCGCGATACTTGCGCCGATCACGTCGCCCGCGCCCTGCTGCATGGCGGCCAGGTTGCCTGGAATGACAACCTCCTCGACGCTATGGCCCAATCCTTCGCAAAGGCGGGCTGCATCGAGCACCGCGGCGACGCACTCTGGGTCCAGCCCGGGTGAGGCCAAGGCGGCCGTCGTGTAGCCGATGCTGAGCTTGCCGGGGTCACGCTCGACTTCGCTGGCGAACGGCTGGTCCGGTTTGGCGATGAAATAGGGATCGCCGGGCTGGGGGGTGCAGACGATGTCCAGCAGGACGGCGCTGTCGCGAACCGAGCGGGTCACCGCGTGCTGGACCGACGCCCCGCCCCACCCCTCGCCGGTCGGGGCGAAGGATACACGCCCACGCGAGGGCTTCATGCCGAACAGGCCGCAAGCCGACGCCGGGGTGCGGATCGAGCCGCCGCCGTCGCTGGCGTGAGCGGCCGGCACGATGCCCGCCGCCACCGCCGCGGCAGCGCCACCCGACGAACCGCCAGGCGTGCGCGAGACATCCCAAGGATTGCGGCACGGCCCCAACAGGGTCGACTCCGTCACCGGCATCAGGCCGAACTCGGGCGTGTTGGTCTTGCCGAAGATCACCAGCCCAGCTTCCTTGTAGGCGGTGGTGATGGCGCTGTCGGCCGGCGCGAGCTGGTCGCGGAACACCGCAGAACCCGACGTTGTCGGCGTCCCGGCCAGTTGCGCGCCTAGGTCCTTCAACAGGAACGGCACGCCAGCCAACGGCCCGCCCCAGATATGGCGGTCGGCCGCCTTTCGGCCCGCCTCCGTGAGGTCAAGCGTCACGGCGTTGATCTTCGGATCAACGGCAGCCATGCGGGACACCGCGACCTCAAGCAGTTCCGGCGGCGTCACCTCGCCCTTGGAAACCAGCCCAGCCAATCCGACGGCGTCGTGCTTGCGATATTCCTCAAAGTCCATGGCGCGTTCCCTCTGTTCTTTGAGGGCAAGGGACCACGCGTACGCTCGCGAGCCAACCCATTTGCCCGTCGCAACCGCGTTAGTTGGCCTTCAGCGCCTGCGACACGGGCCGCCAGGTCGGACCGAGACGCGACCCCAAGGCCGCGCCTCGCATTCCGCTAAGCCATGCCGACGTGTTCGACAGGCGCACCCTTCATGGTGTGGGTCTGCTGCACCGGCAGGCCGTCGGCCTTGAACTCGGCCAACAGTTCGGCCTTGCGCGCCCGCATGGCGTCGCCAAGCGCTTCCATATCGAGGCCCGCCTCACGCGCCTGGGCGAACATGCCTTCGGACCGCGCCTCCTCTTCCTTCACGTGGTGCTTGATCTCTTCGGACAGGACCTTGACCTTGGCGTCGTAGAACGCGTCGTCCGGCGCGCTATCCATAAGTTCGGCGATCAGCATCTTGGCCCCGTCGTGTTCGACATAGGCCTCATCCAGAGTGTCTTCTTCGATCTTGCCCCGACAGGCGGGGTAGAAGATGTCTTCCTCGATCTTGGTGTGGACTGTCAGTTCAGTGCAGATTTGCCTGACCAGCGCCGCCTTCTTGGCGGAGGCGGTGGCTTTCTCGAAATCTTCGAACAGACCTTCGACCTTGCGGTGGTCGGCTTTCAGCAGGGCGATAGCGTCGGGCGCAGAAGTAGCCATTGAAATCTATCCTCGCGAAGGGGCGCAGCATTGCGCCGGGGAAGAACACGCCGTTCAACCCATCGCGTGAGGTCCGGTTCCTAAGTCGGCCGGGCGACCTGCAAGCGCCTAATCCTCAAGGATTTTGCTGTGCGCGCGAGTGTCGCGCATCCGCAGGTAGGTGATGAGCGAAACGCCGATCATCGCGGTGACGTACCAATAGAAACCGCTCTCCATTCCCTGCTTCTTGAACCATAGCGCCACATACTCGGCCGTGCCGCCGAAGATCGTGTTGGCCAGGGCGTAGGGCAACGCCACGCCCAGTGCGCGAATGTGGGCGGGGAACAGCTCGGCCTTCACCACTGCATTGATCGACGTGTAGCCGGTCACGATCACCAAGGCGCCCAGCACGATCGCAAAGGCGACATAGGGATCATCCGTCTTCGCCAGGGTGGTGAAGATCAGATAGGTGAAGGCCACGCCCAGCACCCCGAACCCGATCATCAGAGGTTTGCGGCCGATCTTGTCAGACAGCGCCCCGGCCGCAGGCTGCAGCATCATGTAGAAAAACAGCGCCGCCGCGGTGATCCAGGTGGCCGTCTCACGGCTAAAGCCCGAGGTGTTGACCAGGAATTTCTGCATGTAGGTCGAGTAAGCGTAGAAGGCGAGCGTGCCCCCGGCGGTCAGGGCGATGACCACCAGCGCCTCGCGTGGGTGATTGCGGAACAGTTCCAGCCCGCTGGACTTCGGCGCCTTGGCCTCCTGCGCGTTCTTGAACGACTCCGTCTCCGCCAGGCCGCGCCGCAGATAGAAGACCACCACGGCCAGCGCCCCGCCGATGACGAACGGGATGCGCCAGCCCCAAGCCTCGAGTTCCGGCTCCGGCATCACCGCCTGGAGGATCAGCAGCACGGTCAGGGCCAGGAGCTGGCCGGAGATCAGGGTCACGTATTGGAAGCTGGAGAAGAAGCCGCGCCGATCCTTCCCGGCCATTTCGCTGAGATATGTTGCGCTGGCCCCGTACTCCCCGCCGACACTCAACCCCTGCATCAGGCGCGCGAACACCAGCAGCGCGGGCGCGACCCATCCAATGGTCGCATAGCCAGGGGTCACCGCGATCAGCAGCGAGCCGGCGCACATTAGGGCCACGGACAGGGTCAGCCCCGCCTTGCGCCCCTTGCGGTCGGCATAGACCCCCATCATCCAGGCGCCGATCGGCCGCATCAGGAAGCCCACGGCGAACACCGCTGCGGCGTTCAGGAGTTGGGCGGTGGAGTCGCCCTTCGGAAAGAAGATCGGCGCGAAATACAGGGTGAAGGCCGAATAGACGTACCAGTCGTACCACTCGACGAGATTGCCGGTGGAGCCGCCGATGATGGAGCGAAGACGGCGCCGACGTTCAGTGGTGGTGTCGGCCATGATCTTCCCCCGCTTGCTCAGGGCGGTGGTGGCCTGCCATGGCGCTGGTGTCAAAGCCTCGACTGAGCTCAAAGCCGCAATTTGGGTTGAAGCCGCTCGCCAAGGCGTGGCGCCCCGCTCGGAACCTTCGCTTTAGGCGAATGTTCTAGCTGAACACGCTTGTGTTGTAGGGGACGCGAGATGCCGTTTGACGACCTTAAACCGCCTCGCCGCGGCATCGGTTGGCTCGCCGTCGTCATCCTGGGCGTGGTGCTCGGCCTGATCGGCATAGCCCTGACGATTGGCGGGGCTTGGCTGGTCGCGCTGCGGGGCTCTCCATACTACCTGCTCGCCGGCCTCGGCCTCATCGCTGCCGGGATTTTCATCGCCAGGCGGCGAGTCCTTGGCGCCTGGATCTATCTGGCGGTGTTTATCGCCACCCTGGTCTGGGCGGTGTGGGAGGTCGGGCTTCAAGGCTGGCCGCTGGTCCCACGCATCGTTGCTCCCGCCGTGTTGATGCTGCTGGTGATCGCCGCCATGCCGGTGCTCAGCCCGGGCAGGATTGGTCGGCGGATGTCGCTGGGCGGTCTGGCCGCCTTCGCCCTGCTGCTGGTGGTCGGCGGCGTCGCCATCGCTCAGGCCAACAGGCCGGCGGCTCCCCTCGCCCTTCCCGAACCGGACTCGCAAATGGTCGAGCCGGCCCTGCTGACCAGCGGCGCTGATTGGCCGGCCTATGGCGGCAGCTACAGCGCCCGGCGCTATTCGCCCCTCACCGAGATTACACCGGAGAATGTGGGTCGCCTGGAGCGGGTTTGGACCGCCCATACCGGCGACCTGCCCAGCGCGGCGGCGGCGGGCAAGTACGGCGCAGAGACTACGCCCCTGAAGGTCGGCGGCAGCCTCTACCTGTGCTCGGCCAAGAACATCCTGATCGCGCTCGACCCAGCCACCGGCAAAGAGCGCTGGCGCTACGATCCCAAGGTTCCAGATTCGGCTATCCCCTACACCGCCGCCTGCCGATCGGTGAGCTATTACGCCGTCCCCGGCGCCGATCCGGCGGAAGCTTGCGCAACCCGGATCATCGAGGGCACGCTCGACGCGCGCCTGATCGCCGTCGACGCCCGCAACGGCCTTCCCTGCGAAGGCTTCGGGAAGGGCGGCCAGATCGACACCAAGGCCAATATGGGCTCCACGCCCGCCGGCATGGTCTCGATCACCTCTGCGCCGACCATCGTTCGCGATGTGATCGTCACCGGCCACCAGATTTTGGACGGCCAGATGCGCGACGCCCCCTCTGGCGTCATCCTTGGCTATGACGCCAAGACCGGCGAGCAGCGGTGGGCCTGGGACCTGGCGCGGCCTGATCGCACCAACGCCCCGCCGCCCGGCGAGATCTACACGCGCGGAACGCCCAACATGTGGACGACCGCCTCGGGCGACGAGGCGCTTGGCCTCGTCTACCTGCCGCTCGGCAATTCAGCCGCCGACTACTGGAGCAGCAGCCGCTCGCCCCTGGAACGCGCCCACTCCACCTCGCTGGTCGCCTTGGACGTGACCACCGGCCAGCCGGCCTGGAAGTTCCAGACCGTGCACAACGATGTCTGGGACTACGACCTAGGCTCGCAAGGCACGCTGGTGGACTTCCCGACCGCGGCTGGCCTCGTCCCGGCGATCATCCTGCCGAGCAAGCAAGGCGATATCTATGTGCTGGACCGTAGAACGGGCCGGCCGCTCACCGGCGTCGAGGAGCGCAAGGTTCCCACTGGCGGCGTTGAGCCGTCCGAACGCTCTCCGACCCAGCCGTTCTCGCGCTATCACACCCTGCGCAAGGCCGACCTGACCGAACGCTCGATGTGGGGGATGTCGCCAATTGACCAGATGGTCTGCCGCATCCAGTTCCAACGCGCCAAGTACGACGGCTTCTACACCGCCCCCACCGCTGACCGCCGGTACATCGAGTACCCCGGCTACAATGGCGGCTCCGATTGGGGCGGCGTGGCGGTCGACGCCCGGCGCGGTGTGATCGTCGCCAACTACAACGACATGCCCAACTACAACCGCCTGGTGCCGCGCGCCGAAGCCGACGCCAAGGGCTGGGCGCCGCGCAGCGAGGCGCGGGGCGGCAGCCTTGGCAGCGGGGCCGAAGGCGCCGGCGATCCCCAAGCCGGCACGCCCTACGCCATTGACGTCAACGCCGGTTGGCGGCTGCCGGTCACCGGCCTGCTCTGCAAGGAGCCGCCCTATGGCGGCATCCGCGCCATCGACCTGAAGACCGGCAAAACCTTGTGGGACCGCCCGTTCGGCTCGGCGCGGACCAATGGCCCGTTCGGCATTCCCTCGATGCTGCCCATCGAGATCGGCACGCCGAACAACGGGGGCGCGGTGGTGACGGCGGGAGGCCTGGTCTTCATCGCCGCGGCCACGGACAACCTGATCCGCGCGATCGATCTGAAAACGGGCAAGACGGTCTGGAAGGACGTGCTGCCCGCCGGCGGCCAGGCCACGCCGATGACCTATGAGGTCAATGGCCGCCAGTACGTCGCCATCATGGCCGGCGGCCACCACTTTATGGAAACCCCGATCGGCGACGCCGTGATCGCCTACGCCTTGCCGGCGCGATAGCTATGGGTGGGCTTTCATGGTGCCGGCTACAGGAATCGAACCCGTGACCTTCGGTTTACAAAACCGCTGCTCTACCAGCTGAGCTAAGCCGGCCCGCGCCGCTTATGAGGATTTCCAGGGGTTCACGCAATATCCCTCATGCAGGGAAGCTGGGAACAAATCGGAAAACTCTTCCCCCGTCAAAGGCGGTGGACCGTAAGCTCACTCAGCTTTCACCAATATCGCACGCAACCTGAGGCGAACGAGCATGTCCGAGACCTACGACTGCCCATCCTGCGATGGGCCGATGCGTCCGGCGCGACTGTCCTGGGTCCACGCGTGTGGATGCGGCGTCCTTCGAAGCACCCTGGACATCGCCATCCCCGCGAAGCCGCGACCAAGCGCAATCGACGAACAGGCAAGGGTCGATGGATTGGCGTCTTTGCGAGATCGCAACAATACGCGCCTGCTCGACGCCATATCCGGGCTGACGAAGGGACGGCGGCTGCTGGACGTCGGTTGCGGGCCTGGATTCCTGCTGGCGCAGGCGGGGGCGTTTCAGGCTGTGGGGATCGAGCCAGACGCCAATGTCGCTCTCGCAGCGACCACAAGCGCCAAGGTCCGTCACGGCTATTTTCCCGACGCCCTTGCGCCCGATGAGCAGTTCGACGTCATCGTCTTCAACGACGTGCTGGAGCACATTCCAGACATGCGGCAGGCGCTCGCGGCGAGCCATCGTCACCTGTCCGATGACGGCGTTCTGGTGCTCAATTGCCCTAGCCGAAATGGCCTATTCTTCCGCGTCGCATCGTTCATGGAACGTCTCGGGATGCAGGCGGCCTACGAGCGCCTCTGGCAGGTGGGCCTGCCCTCCCCGCACATCTGGTACATGACCCCACGCGACCTCACGCGAGCGGCCCAGAAGGCCAAGCTGACCGAGGTTCGTCAGGTTCGACTCGACACCACCGACACGCAAGGCCTGTGGTCGCGCATCCGGTCGGTTCGCGATGAAGGGCTGTTGCTCTCCATCGCCGCATACATGTTCACGCGGCTCGCCCATCCGTTCGCCAAGTTGCTTCCAAGCGACGCGGTGGCGGTATTCTATCGAAAGCAGCCGGCGGCGTGAGCGCCTAGAAGGGCTGACCGAACGCCCGCCCAGCCCCGCGCGCAAGGGGCCAATCCGAAGTCGCCATAGGGATTGCACCTGATACCCGGCTCAGGGTGGGACGGAGAAACTGGCCTCGACATTCACCTCAGTCGGTAAAGCCATGTCCCCATCCGCACGCGCCGTTGGCGGGGCTCTCGCCCTCCTCCTCATGTCCTCCACCGCGTTGGTGGCCCAGGCCCAGACGAAAGCTGCTCCCGCCAACGCGACGGCGTCCGAGGCGACGCGGACCATCGACGCCCGGCCCTGGCCCAGGTCGTACACCGCCGACGGCGTCACGTTTTCCATCTATCGACCGCAGATAGACTCCTGGGCCGGCAACAAACTTCAGGCCCGAATGGTGATGGCGGTGCGGACCGGCGAGGCGAAGGACGCGGCTGGCAAGCCGATCGCCCAGCAGGACTACGGGGTCCTCTGGCTCAGCGCGCTAACCGAGACCGACAAGGACGCCCGCGAGGTCGTGCTGACCAACCTCACCATTGATCGCGCCAGCTTCCCAACGGCCAAGGATCAGGAAGCCCGCTATCTGGCGCTTGCCCGCAAGGTGGCGCCGACGACCGAGATGGTGGCCAGCCTGAACCAGGTCGAGGCCGCACTCGCCCTCACCCGATCGGGGGATACTGCCGGCGCCTCTCAACCCGTAAACAACAATCCGCCGGAGATCATTTTCTCCAACCAGCCGGCCGTCCTGGTCCTGATCGACGGAGAGCCAGTGATCAAGCCTTCCGGCGCGCCCGGCGTCGACCGCGTGATCAACACCCACGCGATGCTGCTGCGTCACCAGGGCGCCTACTATTTGGATCGGGCCGGAGCCTGGTCGAAAGCCGCCAGCCTTGACGGAACGTGGGCGTCGGTAGCCCAGCCGCCAGCCCCGGTCTCCCAGGCCGCGGCCAAACTCGCCCCGCCGGCCGGACGGACCCAGCCGCCAGCGACCCCGGCCGGCGCCGCCGCGCAGCAGATCATCGTCCGGACCCATCCCAGCGAGTTGATCGTGGTGGACGGCCAGCCGGCGCTGACCGCAATTCCGGGCACCCAACTGAAATATGTCTCGAACACCCCCGGCGACGTCCTGGTCGATGGAAGCGGCGCATGGTTCGTGCTGATCGGCGGGCGTTGGTTCACCGGTCCTTCGACAAAGGGGCCCTGGCGCTACGTCGATCCCAAGACCCTGCCGGGCGACTTCGCCAAGATCCCCAGCGACAGCCCCAAGGGCGCCGTTCTGGCGTCGATCCCCGGCACGCCTGAGGCTCGCGAGTCGCTGGTGGCCAATTCGGTGCCGCAGACGGCGACGGTCAATCGGCGGGAGGCGACCTTCCAGGCGCATTACGACGGCCCACCGCAGTTCAAGCCGATCCCCGGCGTCAATCTGTCCTATGCGGTGAACAGCCAGGCTCCCGTCATCCGCGCAGGCAGCGCCTACTACGCGCTCCAGAACGGCGTCTGGTTCACCGCCCCGGCCGCGACCGGTCCGTGGTCGGCCGCCACCTCGGTTCCCACCGAAATCTACCAGATCCCCAGCTCGTCACCGCTCCACTACGTCACCTACGTCCAGATCTACGGGACCAACGGCGACGAGATCTATGTCGGCTACACGCCGGGCTATTACGGCACCGTCGTCACCAACGACGTGGTGGTCTACGGCGCGGGCTATCCCTGCACCTCATGGGTCGGCAGCGAATGGTACGGCTGTCCGAGCCCCTATGGATACGGGGCGGCGTTCGGCTATGGCGCCGCCGTCGGGTGGGGCCTGGCGTTCGGCTGGGGCGGCTATGACCCATGGTATGATCCCTGGTGGGGGCCGTGGGGCTACTATCCCGGCTATTACCCGGCCGGCTACTATCCGGGCGGAGCGGTGGCGGGAAACGTCTACGGCCGCTGGGGCCAGAGCGTGGTGGCCGGGACGGCCGCGGCCTGGGCTGATCCCTGGACTGGCAACTACGGCCGCGCCGGCCAGGGCGGCTACTCCAACCAGGTGACCGGCGGGCGGGGATACGGCTACGCCGGGCGCGACACCAATATCTACACCGGCCAGTCCGGGGCCGCCGCCGGCGGCGTCCGCTACAATCCGCAGACTGGGCGCGTGGTGGCCGGTCAGGGAGGCTCGATCTCGAACATCTACACCGGCGAAGGCGTTGCGGGCGGCAACCGCACCGTCGTGAACACCAACACCGGCCGCGTCACAGAGCAGGCCGGCGTGGCGGGTCGAGGCGCCGAGGGCGCAGGCGCGGCGGGTGGCTTCAAGACCCAGGGCGCCGGCGGCGGCGAGGCCGGGGGCGCCGGCTACATCCACTACGACCGCGACACCGGCGACATCTCGAAGGGCGGCGTGGTGGACGTCAACGGCCAGATCTACGCCGGTAAGGACGGCCAAGTGTACAAGCGCGACGATGGCGGCGGCTGGGACCAGGCCGGAGGCGGCGGCAAGTTCTCCAAAGCCGACCGGCCCGACCCGTCCCTCAATCGCGAGAGCCTGAGCCGTGACCGTGGATTCGAGCGCGACCGTGCTGGCGGGGGCGGCTTCGAGCGTTCGGGCGCGAGCCGACCTGCCTTCGACCGCGGCGCCTATGGCGGCAATTTCGCGGGCCACATGGGCGGGATGCGCGGGGGCGGAATGCGGGGCGGCGGCCGGTTCCGCTGAGGCCGCTCTCGCTTTGCGTCGATCTGTCCTAAAGAGTTCGCAGCGGGCCGCCCAGCCGGGTGGCCCGAGGCGTTCTCTGTTTGCCGAGGCGAGATTTGGACCGCAAGCCTATCGAGATCTTCATCGACGCCGACGCCTGCCCGGTGAAGGACGAGACCTATAAGGTCTCCCAACGCTACGGCCTGAAAACCTGGGTCGTGTCCAACGCCTTCATCCAGATCCCGCAGTCTCCCCTGGTGGCGCGGGTAATCGTCGATGCGGGACCCGACGTCGCCGATGACTGGATCGCCGAGCACGTGGCGCCGGGCGATGTCACGGTCACCAACGACATTCCCTTGGCCGAGCGGGTCCTGCAGGCCGGCGGTCACGCGCTGACGCCCAGCGGCAAGCCCTTCACCGAAAACTCGATTGGCGCGGCCATCGCGCAACGGGCCCTGATGGAGCAACTTCGCTCCACGGGCGACATCATGGGCGGGCCTAAGCCGTTCGATCGCAATGACCGCTCGCGGTATCTCCAGGCCCTCGACGAAATTATCCAGAAAGAACGCCGCAAGCGCGCCTTGCAACGCGGCTAGGCAGGACTAGCTTGCGGTCAAGTTTGTTGAAGGGATTATGAGATGCGCAACGCGGTGATGCTTTCAGTGGTGGGGGCCTGCGCCCTGCTCGCCGGTTGCGGCCAGGGTGGCGGCGAGCAAGCCGCTCAGACGCCGCCGGCTCCGGCCGTTCCCGAGCCGACCGACACCGAAAAGCAGGCGCTGCTGGCCTCGCTGCCCGCGCCGTACAACACCGCCGATCTGGCTAACGGAAAGCAGAAGTTCGGCATGTGCCGCTCCTGCCACACCATCGTGCCGGGCGGCGCCAACATGACCGGGCCCAACCTGCATGGGGTGTTTGGCCGGAAGGCCGGCGAGGTCGCGAGCTACAAGTATTCCGACGCCGTGAAGAACGCCGGCTTCATCTGGGACGCTGCGCATCTCGACAAGTGGCTGGCCGAACCGCGCACCTTCCTGCCGGGGACCAAGATGTCGTTCGCCGGGCTCAAAGACCCCAAGGATCGCATCGACCTGATCGCCTATTTGAAGGTCGAGACCGGCTACAAGGCTCCCTGAGCGAAACTTCGCAACAAGCAACCTTGACGAGAATAAAGTTCGGCCGCACCATCAGCGCGTCGAGGCTGCGCTTGCATCTGTCAGCCGAGATCCTGCGCCCGCCCACGACACCCCCTTGTCGCCGGCGGCGCCACCCCGACAACTCGCCTCCCCTTCGGGGGAGGCATTTTCGTTTTGAGCGGGACGATTGCGCCCAGCAGAACGGCCATGCCTGCATCTGCTGGGCATGGCCGCCTGAGGCGGCTATTCGGCGGCGTTGGCCGCGCGGGTCTGTTCGGCTTCTTCGAAGGCTTCGATGCGACGGGCCGTCGACTGCGGCGACTTCGTGAAACGCGCCAGCATGTTGTAGAACACCGGCACGATGAACAGCGTCAGGACGGTCGAGAAGATCGCCCCGAAGAAGATCACCACGCCGATCGTCTTGCGGCTTTCACCGCCCGCGCCGCCCCACATGATCAACGGAATGGCCCCGGCCGCCGCGGCGATCGAGGTCATGATGATCGGGCGCAGTCGCAGGGTGGCGCTTTCGATCACCGCCTCGCGGATGGTCAGGCCTTCGTCGCGCAGCTGATTGGCGAACTCGACGATCAGAATGCCGTTCTTGGCCGCAATACCGACCAGGATGATCAGGCCGATCTGACTATAGGTGTTGATGGTCGAGCCGGAGATCAGCAGGCCAAATAGCCCGCCAAGCGCGGCGACCGGCACGGTCAGCATGATTACCGCTGGATGGATCCAGCTTTCGAACTGAGCCGCCAAGACCAGGAAGACCAACAACAGCGCCATGCCGAAGGCCAGGCCGACAGCGCCGCCGGCCTCAAGATAGTCACGCGCGATACCGCCCCACTTGGTTTGGGTGCCGGCTGGAAGCTTGGCGATTTCAGTCTCGAAGAACTTCACCGCATCACCAACCGCGTAACCGGGGTTGAGCTGGGCCGTCAGGGTCACCGACCGCAGGCGGTCGACGCGGGCGCGGTCGGGCGTGTCGCCCCGGACCTCGGTTGTCACCACGGTCGACAGCGGGATGAGCTGACCGGACTGCGCGCGAACATAGAGATTGCCGATGTCCTGCTCGGACTGGCGCTGCTCACGGTCGGTCTGGAGGAGCACGTCGTACTCCTGGCCGCTCTTGATGTAGGTCGTGACCCGGCGGGTGCCGAAATTGCTTTCAAGCGCGCGGCCGACAGCCTGCGCCGAAACACCGAGCGCAGCGGCCTTTTCCCGGTCGATGCTCACCAGAACCCGAGGGCTGGTGGGCTCATAGTCCAGGCGCGCCCGGGCCAGGCCGGGATTGGCCTCAGCCGCAGCCAGCAACGGCGCGATCCACGCCGCCACCTGATCGTAGTCGTCACCCATCGCGATGACTTCGACGCCACCGCCGCCACCGCCGCCCCGCGAGAACGCCGGACGCACCGAGGCGATCGCTCGGACGGAAGTGATTGACGACAGCTCGCGATTGAGCTGCGCGGCGAGTTCGTTCGAGGTGACGCCAGCGTCGGGCGCAAGGTTCGCATTGCCGAAGCCGCCGTTGAACTGAGTGCCGTTGAAACGCGGAACACCCAGGATGTAGCGGGTGATCACCCCATCCTTCAAAAGGGTTTGGAGGCGCGCCTCGATCTGATCGGCCGCCTTTCGGGTGTAGTCGTAGCCCGCGCCCTCCGGGCCGGAGATGTTCAGGTCGATGCGACCCCGATCTTCCTCAGGCACCAGTTCCCGGGGCAGTACGGCGAACAGCCCGACCGCGCCAAGCGCGAGCACGGCCACCAGAACCGCCGTGCCGATGGAGGCCGACCGCCGGCCCAGGAGGCTGTCCAGCGAGGCGTGATAGGAGGCCTTCAGCTTGTCCATCGCGCCATCGACATAGCGGGCGAGGAAGCCCTGCCCATGGGCCGGCCGCAGCAGCTTCGAGGCCAACATCGGCGACAGGCTGAGCGCCAGCAGCGCCGAGAAGGCCACCGCCGCGGCGACCGCGACGGCCAGCTCCACGAACAGCCGGCCGATATAGCCCGGCAGGAACATCAGCGGCGCGAACACCGAGATCAGCACGATGGTCGTGGCGACCACGGCGAAGAACACTTGGCGAGCGCCGCGCTGGGCCGCGACGACGGGGGGTTCGCCATCGTCGATGCGGCGCTGGATGTTCTCGACCACCACGATCGCGTCATCGACCACCAGGCCGATGGCGAGAACGAGGGCGAGCAGCGTCAGCAGGTTCAGCGAGAAGCCGAGCGGCGCCAGGACGATGAAGGTGGAAAGAATGCAGATCGGCGCCACCACCGACGGGATCAAGGCCGCCCGCCAGGTGCCGAGAAAGACGAAGTTCACCAGCGCCACGAGCACCAGCGAAATCCCCATTGTGATCCAGACCTCCTGGAGCGCATGAGCGGTGAAGATCGTGTAGTCGACCGCCACTTCCAGGGTCGTGCCCTTGGGCAGGGACTTGTTCAGCTCCGGCAGCAGATCGTTGACGCCCTTGGAGATGTCCAGGTCGTTGGCCTGCGACTGTCGAGTGATGCCGATACCGACCTGGTCGCGACCATTGGAGCGGAAGCTGCGGCGATGCTCATCGGGCCCCTCCTCGACCCGGGCGATATCGCCAAGGCGGGTGACGTAGGCCTGGGAGGCGTTGCCGGTCGGCGCCGTCGCTTGGCCGCCGGAGGCGACCACAGGAAGCTGGGCGAACTGCTCAGGCGTGGAGTAGCCGCGCGCCACCCGGATCGTGAAATCCTTGGACGGGGCTTCAAGCGAGCCCGCGGGCAGTTCGAGGTTCTGGCTGTTGAGGGCGTTTTCGACATCGTCGACGGTCACGCCCCGGGCGGCCATGGCGTCTGGATCGAGCCAGATGCGCATCGAGTAGAGCTGGCTGCCGCCCACGAACACCTGGGCGACGCCGTCAATGGTCGAGAACCGCTCCACCAGATAGCGCTGGGCGTAGTCGGAGAGCTGCAACCGGTTCAGCGTCGTCGAGGCGAACGAGATGAACATGATCGGCGAGCCGTCCGCCGTCGCCTTGGCGATCTGGGGCGGATCGGCCTGCAACGGCAGGTTCGCTGCAACGCGGCTCACAGCGTCCCGGACATCGTTGGCGGCGGCGTCGAGGTCGCGATCGAGACGGAACGAGATGTTGATGTTGGATCGGCCGTCACGCGACGACGAATTGACCCGGTCGATCCCCTGGATGCCGGAAATCTGCCGTTCGATAACCTCGGTGATCCGTTCCTCGACCACTTCGGCCGACGCACCGCGATAGGTGGTGGAGATCGAGACCACCGGCGGATCGACGCTGGGAAGTTCGCGAACGGTCAGGGAGGCGAAGGCGGCCAGGCCGACCACGCATAGAATGATCGCGGCGACGGCGGCGAATACCGGCCGGCGAACCGAAAGATCAGACAGCATCATGCGCCAGGCCGCGGGCTGCGCGCTCCTGGCTGTGTGTCCGCGGCGGCTTCGCGAGCGCCGGCGGGCGCCTGCACGCGAACCGGCTGCCCCGGTTGAATCTTGTTCAGTCCATCGGCCACGATCTGCTCGCCAACCCGCAGGCCCTCGCGGATCTCAACCAAGCCGTTCTGGCGGGTACCCGTCAAGACCGCACGCTGTTCGGCGACGCTCCGGTCTCCATCGCGCTTCACGACATAGACGAAGGCGGTGTCGCCCTGGACGGAGACAGCCGCTTCAGGCGCGGCCACCACATCGCGCTGTCCGCGCGCGATGCCGATCCGCATCATCATGCCCGGCTTCAGCTTACCGCCGGGATTGGGAAACTCGGCGCGCGCCGTAAAGGCGCGGGTGCGTTCATCGATCCGGGTGTCCAGGGTCTGGATCCGGCCCTGGATCGTCTCGCCCGGATAGGCGTCGATGCGCGCGACCAGCGGCTGGCCCTGACGGACGGAGGCCAAATAGCGATCCGGCACCTCAAAATCGACGCGCACGGCGCTGATATCGTCGAGGGTCACGATCGCCACCCCGGGATTGATCAGCATGCCCGGCGCGATGTCCGACAACCCCATGACCCCGGAGAACGGCGCACGCACCATCCGGTCGCTTTCGCGAGCGCGCGCGGCGTCCACATCGGCCTTGGCCGCGAGATAGGTGGCTTCGCGCTGGTCGAGCGCGGTCTTGGAGGCGTAGCCCTGGGCTGCAAGTTGCTTCCAGCGGTCATAGTCGCGCTGAGCCTGCACCAACCGCGCCTGCGCCTGGGCGCTGCCGGCGCTCTGTTCGGTGGACTTCAGTTCGACCAGCACCTGACCCTTGGCCACAGATTGGCCATCGGTGAAGCGGACGCGCTCAACAAGCTGCGTGGTCGCCGCGGTCAGGGTCACCGATTGGCGGCCCTTGGCGACCCCGATCACGTCGATCGCGTCGGTGAAAGTCTTGGACTGCGCCGGGACCAAGTTGACCGGCGAAGGTCCGCCCATGCCGCCACCGCCCCTGGCGGCGCCGCCGCCCTTTGGAGAAGCCATGGCGGCGCCTGGCGGTCCGCCAGGTCCCTGCTTCTTACCGATAGTCAGCTTCCATCCGCCCGCGACCACCATGAGGACGAGGATCAGAATAGCGGCGGCGAGGAAGAAGTGACGTCGTATCAAACTACTGGAACTCCGCGGGCTCCAAATGGAGATCGGCTGATTGTGAATCGAACCGGGTCATATGGCGGCCACATAGGCGCCGTCCAGTGACAGAACGATGGCTTTGCGTGTCAGCTTTGAAATAGACGGCGATCAGCCTACGCCTAAGACATATCCTGGGCGCCCATAGTGGGTATTGTTTCGTAAGCGCAAAGAAAATGGGCGCCGAAAACCCGACGCCCATCCCACTCAATCCTGAAGCAAGTCTCTAAGCGTCGTAGCCCGGCAACGATTTGTCGAGTTGGCGCAAAGCTCCGGCCCAGGCGAGCTTCCCGCCCAGTCCACGCGACAACTGCATCTTCACTTCGTCTTGCGCGGCCTGGGGCGCCAACAGCACGTTTTCCCGGCCGGCGGACAAGGCCATGACCTGCTGTTTGCAGGCGCGCTCCAGATAGAACATCCGGATCCAGCAGTCGGCCGCGCTTTCGCCCACCGCCAACGTACCGTGGTTGCGCAGCAGCATCACATGCTTGTCACCGATGTCGGCGACCAGACGTTCACGCTCGTCCAGGTTAAGGGCGATGCCTTCATAGTCGTGATAGGCCAGCATCGTGCCGATGATCAGCGCATGCTGCGACAACGGCAGCAGCCCGTCCTTCTGCGACGCGACCGCCACCCCCTGGTCGGTGTGCAGGTGCATGACATAGTGAGCATCTTCCCGCGCTGCGTGGATCGCAGAGTGGATCGTGAAGCCCGCTGGATTGATGAAATACGGCGTCTCCTGGAGGATGTTGCCGTCCAGGTCGATCTTCACCAGTGACGAGGCCGTCATCTCCCCGAAGTACATGCCGTAGGGATTGATCAGGAACTGGTGCTCAGGCCCCGGGATGCGGGCCGAGATGTGCGTATAGATCGCATCGTCCCAACCATAGAGCGCCACCAGCCGGTAGAGGGCGGCGAGATCGACCCGCGCCTGCCACTCCTCGGCGCTGACCTTGCCCTTGAGCGAGCTCACGCCTGCAAGCGAACCATCGGCCATCGCGGCCTCCCTTAGTCTTCTGTCTGATCGTTGATCATCAGCGTCGCGCCGCTGGCCGCCAGCGTCAAGCACGGGGTTTCAGCGTCCGGGCTATTGAACCACGCTCACTGCAGCGTTGACTCCGAGTTGGCGGCCATGAGTATTGCATTTCAAATAGAATATTTTGGCGAGCGTAAAATGACTTTGCCGCCCAAAACAACCTCTAACGGTCTTCCGGTGAAGCTTTGACTTAGTTCTGCAATTGAAAATGCAATGCGGAGGTCAATATGCCCCATAATTCCATCAAGATGCTGGCCCTCGTCGCCGGACTTTCTTTCGGCGGCGCCTCTGAGGCCGCCACCGTCTACAAGACAACCCTCGCTGGTACGAACGAGAACCCGGTGAACGCCAGTCCCGGGACCGGCCAAGCGACCCTGACCTTCGACACCGTCGCCCACACCATGACCCTATCGGTGACGTTCCAGGGTCTGACCGCGCCAACGACCGCGGCTCATATCCACTGCTGCGCCGCGCCGCCGGCCAACGCCGGGGTATCGACCATGACCCCGAGCTTCACCGGCTTTCCGACCGGGGTCACCAGCGGCAGCTACATGAACGTCTTCGATCTGACTCAGCTCAACACCTACAACTCGCCATTCGTGGCCGGCAGCGGCGGCACGGCGGCGAGCGCGGAGGCGGCGCTCTTCGCCGGCTTGAACAGTGGCCAGGCCTACCTCAACCTGCACACCACCGCCTTCCCAGGCGGTGAGATCCGCGGACAGTTCGCCGCGGTGCCTGAGCCTGGAACCTGGGCGCTGATGATCACCGGCTTTGGCCTTGTCGGCGCGGCGGTCCGGCGTCGGCGAACGCCGCTGCTCGTCAGCTAGGTTTCGGTCCGGACCCTCGCCACCGCGTCCAGCCAGCGCGCATAGGCGGCCTCACGGCTGTGGCTGTCCGGCGAAGGCTCGAAACGCTCGGTGGTCGGTCGAGCCGCAACCGCTTCCTCGGCGTTGGCGTAGAGCCCGGCCCCGATCCCGGCGAACAGGGCGGCGCCCAGCGCGGTCATCTCCAGATAGGTGGCCCGGCCCACCGCCACGCCCGTCAGGTCGGCCAGCCGCTGGCTGAACCAGACGCTGCGCGACATGCCGCCATCGATCCGCAGTTCCACACCCCGGCCAAACGCGCCTGGCGCATCGGCGCGCATGGCTTCGATCAGGTCCCTGGTCTGCAGCGCGCAGGCGTCGAAGGCGGCATGTGCGATTTCCGCAATTCCGGAATCGCGGGTCATGCCGAAGATCGCGCCCCGCGCGTTGGCGTCCCACCACGGCGCGCCCAGACCTGTGAACGCCGGCACCAGCACCACGCCATGATCCTCCTTCGCGGTCTGAGCCAGCGTCTCGACGCCAGCGCCGCCGCCATCGACCTTAAGCCCCTCGTTCACCCATTGCAGGGCCGCCCCGGCGATGAAGATCGATCCCTCCAAGGCGTAGGTGGTCCGACCCTTCAGCCGTGCCGCAACGGTAGTGAGCAAGCGTGAGCGCGAGGGGGCCAGATGCTCACCGGTGTTGACCAGCAAGAAGCAGCCGGTCCCATAGGTGGCCTTCATCTCGCCGGCCCGAATACAGCCCTGCCCCATCAATGCGGCCTGCTGATCACCGGCGACGCCGCAGATCGGGATCGCCCGGCCCAGCAGCTCCGGCTCGGTGACGCCGAAGGCGTCGGCGCAGTCCAGCACCTTGGGCATCAGCGCGCCCGGAACGTTCAGCATCTCCAGCATCTCAGCTGACCAGGCCTGCGCCTTCAGGTCGAACAGCAGGGTCCGCGAGGCGTTGGTCGCGTCGGTGACGTGCGAGGCGCCGCCCGTCAGTTTCCAGATCACCCAACAGTCCATGGTGCCGACCAGCAGTTCGCCGGCCTCGGCCCGGGCCCTTGCACCCGGCACGTGGTCTAGGATCCAGGCGATCTTGGTGCCGGAGAAATAGGGGTCGAGCAGCAGGCCGGTGATGTCGGTGACCCGGCTCTCCTTGCCGGCCGCGCGCAGGCGCTCGCACGTCGCGGCGGTACGACGGTCCTGCCAGACGATGGCGCGATAGATCGGCTTGCCGCTCGCCTTGTCCCAGATCACCACCGTCTCGCGCTGGTTGGTGATGCCGATGGCCACGACGTCGGTGATCGACCGGCCCGACTTGGCGATCGCTTCCCGCATCACGGCGACTGAGGTCTCGAATATCTGCTCGGCGTCGTGCTCGACCCAGCCGTCTTCGGGATAGAACTGCTCCAGCGGCCGACCAGCGTCGGCGAGCGGAGCGCCCTTGGCGTCGAACAGGATCGCCCGCGTCGAGGTCGTACCCTGGTCCAGGGCCAAAATCAGCGGTTCAGACATCTCACGCCCCTATCCGGCAAGCGTTCGCGATGGCCAGCGCCGCATGCTCAACAGCTAGTAATCATGTTTTCATCCGCCAGGCGTAGATTCGAAGCTAGGCGCCTGATCGCCGGGATGCGGGTTTGAGCGTGACCGCCAACACCGACGCACTGCTGAATCTGGCGCGTAGCCGCGCGCCAGCCGACCGTGAGCGGCTCCTGCTCGCCGTCGTCGATCTGTGCGGCGCGAGCGACAAGACCCAACTGTCGTCTGCGCCGATCCAGGCGCAACTACAGTCGATCTTCATGAACCTCGTGGTCGAGGCCGAATGGGATATTCGCCGCCGGCTCTCTGAAAAGCTGGCGAGCGCGACGTGGGCCCCGTCGGCCCTGGTCAGCGTCCTGGCCTTTGACGATATCGAGATCGCCCGGCCGATCATCGCGGTCAGCCCGGTGCTGAAGGATCAGGACCTGGTCCGGTTGGTGCTGGAAGCGACCATCGAACACCAGATCGAGGTTGCGCGACGGCCCAGGATCGGCCGGCCTGTCGTCGCCGCCATCCTGCAGCAGAGCGAGCCGGCCGTCCTGACCGCCCTGGCCGGCAACGAGACTGCCGAGGTGGGTCCCGACGAACTCTCGGAGATGGTGAAGGCTTCGGAGCGGATCGCGGCGATGCGCTCGCTGCTTGCGCGTCACCCGGCGCTCACCGATGGTCTGGCGCGCGAACTCTATGTCTGGGTCGGCCAAGCCCTGCGGCAGTCGCTGATCGGCCGTTTCCGCTTGGACGCCGACGCCCTCGACGCCGCCATCGGCCTGGCGGTGCAGGAGGCGCACGGCGGCGTACCGGTCGACACCGATGACATCGTGGCGGAGGCGCGAACCAGCGCACGCGACGAGATGGAACAGCGCCTGGTCGCAAAGCTCAACATGTCCGGGCAACTCAGCCCCGGCTATCTTCTACGCGCCCTAAAAGATCGGAACCTGTCGCTGTTCATCGCCGGGCTGGCGATGCTGGGGCGGTTCGAGCCCGAACAGGTCGAGCGCGCCGTCAATTCCGATCACCCGGAGCTGCTGGCCCTCGCTTGCGCCTCGGTCGGCATCGACCGCAGCGTCTTCCCTACTCTCCTGACGCTGGTGCGCGATCTGAACGCCGGCCGGCCCGGAGGCGGACCGGAAGGCGCCCGCCGCGCAAACGGCGCATTTGGCCCATTTAACCCTGATGTCGCCGGGGCCGCCTTCCGCTATGCGCTGATCGGTTGACGGATCGCGCGTTTCACGGACTTCTGCCCGGCCATGTTCAAGCCTGAGCCTTTCGTAACCCGCCTCGCCTTCACGGCCAGCGACCGCCCCGAGGCCCTGGAAGCCAAGGATGCGTTGATCGCGCGCTATGGTCAGGCCAGCCCTGACCAGGCCCAGGTCATTGTCGCCCTGGGCGGGGACGGGTTCATGCTCGAGACCCTCCACGAGAACCTGGGCAACCAACGACCGATCTACGGCATGAATCGTGGCTCGGTGGGCTTCCTGATGAACGAGTACAGCGAGGACGGGCTGCTGGAGCGGATCAACGCCGCCGAACGCGCCATTATCCACCCGCTGTCGATGTTTGCGATCGACGTCCACGGCCAGGAACACCGCGCGATCGCGATGAATGAGGTGTCGCTGCTGCGCCAGACACGCCAGACCGCCAAGCTGCGCATCTCCATCGACGGCAAGGTTCGGCTGGGGGAGCTTTCCTGCGACGGAGCCCTGGTCGCGACCCCGGCGGGATCGACGGCCTATAACCTGTCGGCCCACGGCCCGATCATCCCCCTCGACGCCAAGGTCCTGGCCCTGACGCCCATCAGCGCCTTCCGCCCTCGCCGCTGGCGCGGCGCTCTACTGGCCCATACCGCGCGCGTCACCTTCGAAATTCTTGAGGCCGACAAGCGCCCCGTCAGCGCCGTAGCCGACAATTTCGAGGTGCGGGACGTGGTGGAAGTCCACATCGCCGAAAATCGCGACGTGGCCTTGCACATGCTGTTCGACGCCGGGCGCAGCCTAGAGGAACGCGTGCTCGCAGAGCAGTTTTCCGTTTAACTACAGCGTATTACAGGCTCCATTCGTTGTTAACGCATCGAGCCTAGTCTGTCTTACGACTGTTCCAGGAGAGCGTTGTGAGCCAGCAGAACCCGGTCACCCAACCGCCCAGCCTTCGCTTGAAGCTCGGCGGCCGGTTTGGCGCTATCGATCCGAGCGCGATCGCCAAGGCTGAGGCGGCGCTGAAAAGCCTGTCGGGAAACTTCACGCAGTGGCTGAACGACGAGGTCGTCAAGCTCGACGCCGCTCGCCAGCGCGTGCGCGACGAAGGCGTCAATGTCGAAACCATGGAAACGCTCTATCTGCGCGCCCATGACCTCAAGGGCCTAGGCACGACCTACGAGTTTCCGCTGATCACGCGGATCGGCGCCTCGCTCTGCCGGCTGATCGACGACAAGGACAAGCGCCTGACGGTCTCGATGGCGCTGGTCGACGCCCACATCGACGGCATCAAGGCCGCCGTGCGCGACGACATCAAGACTGACGAACATCCGGTCGGCCGCGTGCTGATCGAGGAACTGGAACGCAAGGTCGCCGCGGCCGGCTAGGCCAAGCTACATCACCCGGTCGAGCGGCTCTTCGACAACGCCATAGCCAGCGTCGACCGGCAGCACGAGCACCTTGCCCCCCTCTCGATCGCGAATCTGCGGTTCCACGGTGACCAAGGTCCGGGCCTTCGCCCGATCGATGCAATCCTGGGCGCTGTTGGCCTCGGCCAGCAGCTGAACGTTCATACGCGTGGGGAAGATCACCTTGCGCTCGCCGGCCTCCGCCATCCGCAGCACTTCCTTGGGCTCGATCCACTCGGCGTCCACCGTCTCGCGGCCATCGCAGGCGGCAAGTTGGTCGTCGGGCGCATCGGCCACATAGAACCAGGTGTCGAACCGTTTGGGCGTCAGCGGCGGCGTGATCCAGCGGGCGAATATCGTCAAGGCGTTCAGGTCAAGCCGAACCCCGAGATCGCGCACGACGTCGAGGAACGCCACAGCTCCCGCATCCACCGCTTTGCGGACATCAAGCGGGCAAGCCTCTCCGCCAATGGCCGAGCCATCCAGACGCCGGCCAAGCAGGACGCCCGCCTCCTCGAAGACCTCGCGGATCGCCGCGATCCGCAGGCCCCGCTGTTCGGCGTCATATTCGGACCACCCCAGGGCGTGCTCGGCCCAGTCCGGGTCATGGTCCCCCGCATGGCTCTTGCCGCCGGGAAACACCAGCGCGCCAGATGCGAAATCGATCTGGTGGTGGCGCTTGACCATCAGCACCTCGAACGCCGGAGCGTCGCGCAGCAGCAGGATGGTGGCGGCGGGCTTGATGTCTTGCGAAGGGGTCATCTCATAAGCTTGCGAGCGTCCGTCCGGCGGCGCAAGCATGACGCAAGGACACCCTAAGCCTGGGCGGTCGCCCGGCTAGAGCTTCGCGCCGCGTGCGAAAGCTTGTCCATCTTGTCCAACAGGTAGTCCACATCATCGCGGCCCGGCACGACCGGCTGCGTCAGAAACCGTTGGAGCATCTTCTCCTGGAACCGCTCGCGATCACGGGTCCCGCCGTCGAATTCCATTGAGTGGTAGGTATCGACCCCGGCGCGGAACGCGGCGTAGAGGCGCGCGGGCAAGCCGGCCCGGTCATAGATCGCCTTCAGCCCCAGCGGCCCAGCGTCATGGATCATCAGCCAGGTGCGATGGTGTGGAACGCTCGCCAGTTCCGACAGTCCCCACTCCAGGAAGGTCATGTGACCGTGCGCGAGGACCCGCAGCAGCAGCGAGGCCGTCAGCCGTTCGTTGGCGTGCAGATGCTGGACAAAGTTCTTCACGTCCGCCGTCCTGCCGGCCTGGTCCACCAGATCGACCGTCGCCCGCTCACGCGCGCCAACCACGACCTCCAGCGCCAGCTCAGCCGAAATCTCGTGGTGGTTCAGCAAATGGTCGCGCACCTCGTCGCCGACCAGACTGACGAGCTTTTCCGTTACCGACAACGGCAGGCTGGCCCGGTAGGCGACCGCGGCGAGCACGCGTTCGGACTGTTCGAACTTCTGGACGATGGCCTGCAGGGTCTGCTCGGCGAAATCGGCGTTATCGTTGGCGCAGACGACCTCCACGGCGTGTTCGCCGCCGTGGTCGGCGAAAGCCCGTGTCAGGGTCTGGGACACCCGAGGCCGCTTGGCGATCGCCGCCTGCTGCACTGGCCCACCGATCCGCACGATCTCGGCGAGATCAGCGTCGGTAAAGGCCGGCGAGGCCTCCAACATCGGCATGGCGATGCTGTCGATATCTCGCGCCAGGCGCATGGCGACATCGTGAGGGACCAAGGATGAGCTCTTGAGCGTCACCGCCAAGGCGCGGCGCACCAAGTCGGCGGCATCCCGCGCCATCACCCGCAGGATGTCCTGCGCCCGCTCGCGGTCTTCGTCGGTCAATGGATTGGTCTCGAAAGCGCGGCAGATCTTATGGGCCGCGGCGGCGCGTTCGTCCGGCGTCGCACCCTTGACCAAGGTGCGAATATCCTCGTCGGTCAGCGCCGAGCGCGTGATCGCCATTCCTGCCTAGCCCCCACTCGAGATCGAGGATCCCGAGCCCGCATCCTCCACGGTTAAGCTTAATGAACGATTGCTGTCTATCCTGTGGATTTCTGCTGGGCCGTAACCACTCGCCAACCCTACGACGCTAGAGTCCCCGTGTGCCGCCGAGGGATCCGTTGATGTTGGTCGAGACCCAGAAATCCCACGCCCGTGGCGGGCTGTCGGCCAACCACCAAGCCCTTGATACACAAGCAGCTTTGCTGCCCTACGCCCTGGCCGTGTTCACCGTCACCCTGCCCGCCTACGTGTGGGCCGGATCGCATGCGCCGAACGCGGCGTGGATGACCGCGACCTTCGGGATCTTCGCCCTGGCTTGGGGCTACTTCTACGCGGCCGTCAGCTGGCTCAAGCGTCCGGAAATCAGGGCCGATGAAACTCGTCGCGGCCAAGCACATATGGTGGGCGGCCTGATCTGGGCCAGCGCCGTGGCGCAGATCGCCGCCTTCGCCGAGGGCGCGGGACCGGCCCGCGAACCGTTGATGATGATCGCGGTGGCTGGCGCGGTGCTGATCATCTTCTTCGCCTCGCCCTGGCTGCCCAGCCTTCTGCTGGTTGGCGGCGCCGCTGCTGCCGGTCCTCTGTTTTTCCTGTTTAGCCATCCTGAGAGCGCCTCGACGGCCAATTTGTCCTGGGGTGCGATCGCCCTGGCCCTTGCGCTCGCCCTTATCGTCAACCGGATCCTACGTCGCCAGTTCGCCCTGGCCGCCGAGCGTGAAATCCTGATCGCCGATCGCGCCGGACAGATGGAACAGGCCCGCCGGCTGGCCCAATCAAAGTCTGATCTGGTGGCCACCCTTAGCCACGAGATCCGCAACGGCCTCACCGGCGTCGCTCACGTCCTGACCGCCGCCGTCGGCGCCAACGGACGCTCGGCGCCGTCTCGTGAACAGCTCTCCGCCGCTCTCGACGCGGCCAACGACTTGATCGCCGTGCTCAACACCACGCTTGACTCGGAGACGGCCGAAGCCGGCCGCCTGGAGGTGGACACCCACCCGTTCGACGCCGTGGCCCTGATGCGCGACCTTGTCCTGCTCAACCGGCCGAACGCAGCCATGAAGGGTCTTGAGCTGACCCTGCACGTGGCGCCCGAACTCATCGCCCAGGACGCCGGCGCGACAATCGCCGACACCCATCGGGTAAGGCAGATTCTCGCCAACTTGCTGGGCAACGCACTCAAGTTCACCGTGCGCGGCCGAGTCGAGGCCCGCATAGAACTCAGCGCCTCCGGGCGGCTGGCCGTCGAGGTCGCAGACACCGGGCCCGGCTTGACGGCCGACGAGCTGGAAAGCGCCTTCGAACCTTTCAGCCGCATCGCCCGCACCAGCGCCGGAACGTCCGGCGCAGGCCTTGGCTTGTCGCTCTCGCGCCAACTTGCCCGCTTGATGGGCGGCGAGCTCTCCGGGCACAGCGCGCTCGGCGTCGGGTCCTGCTTCCGACTTGAACTCCCCTATGACCAGGCCGCCACTCCCGAGCGTGAACTCGACCTTGTGCCCGCGCCCAGCGGCGGAGAGACACATACTCGCCTGCGCGTCTTGATCGCCGAGGACGACGGGCTCAACGCCGCCATGCTGCGCGCGGTGGTCGAACAACTCGGGCACCAGGTGGTCCACGCGGTTGATGGTCGTCGCGCGCTCGAATTGGCCAAGGTCTGCGAGTTCGACCTGCTGATGATCGACGGTCGCATGCCGAACATGGACGGCCCGGCCTGCATCGCCGCGATCCGGGCGCTCGACGTCGATATCGCCCGCGTTCCGATCGTCGGGGTTATCGGCGGGGACGCGGACGAGGCCAAGGAATGCGTGGACGCCGGAGCCGACACTGTCCTGCGCAAGCCGGTCAGCGTCGCGGCCGTCGCACGGGCCGTGGCTGACGCCATCGCCGCCGAGCGCAGCGAATTGCCGACGCGCTCCGTCGCCTGAGCGCCCTTGAGGCCATAGCCGCCGCCCTGCAAGGTAGCTCCCAACAACAATAAGGGAGGACGCCGCATGCTGCTGCAGGGTTTGAAGGTCGTTGAGTTCGCCTCCTACATCGCCGCGCCGGGCGCGGCGGGCATACTCGCCGACTGGGGCGCAGAGGTGATCAAGGTCGAGCGGCCCGAAGGCGATCCCATGCGGAACGTATTCGGCGACGCCAAGAGCGCGCTGTCAGGCAACCCGACCTTCGGCCTGGACAACCGCGGCAAGCGTGCGGTGGTGCTGGACACTTCCAAGCCGGATGGTCGCGAAGCGCTGACCCGTCTGGCGGACCAGGCCGATATCTTCCTGACCAACGTCCGGCCTGCCTCCCTGAAGCGTGCGGGGCTGGACGACGGAACCCTGCGCGCGGCCAATCCTAGGCTGATCTACGCGGTGGTGACTGGCTACGGCCTGGAGGGGCCGGACGCCGCCAAGCCGGGCTTCGATGTCACCGCCTTCTGGTCCCGGGCGGGCGTGGCGCACATGCATGCGCCAAAGGGCACCGATCCCTTCATCCTGCGCACCGGCGTAGGAGATCATACGACCTCGCTCGCCACGGTCTCGGCGATCCTGGCGGCGGTGTATGAGCGGGAAAAGACCGGCGTGGGCCGCCTTGTGCAGACCTCGCTGCTCGCAACGGGCGTCTACACCGTGGGTTCGGACCTGGCGGTGCAGCTCGCTTTCGGCAAGCTGGCCTCCAACCGCCCCCGCAGCGCGCCCTTCGATCCGACCGCGAATTTCTACAAGAGCCGCGATGGGCATTGGTTCGTGCTCAACCCGCGTGGCGGCGGCAAGGATTGGCAGTTGCTCGCCGCTGCCTGCGGCCGGCCGGACCTTCTGGAGGATGAGCGGTTCCCCACCGGCCGCTTGCGCAAGGACAACAGCGTAGCCCTGGTCGCGGAGTTGGACGACGCGTTCGGAGCCTTGGACTTCCAGGACATCGCCCGTCGGCTAGACGAGGTCGATCTCGTCTGGGCGCCGGTGCAGACCCCGGCACAGGTCGCCGCAGACCCGCAGGTCGCCGCAGCCGGCGCCCTGATCGACGTGGAAGATGGACAAGGCGGCGTCTATCGCTCGCCCGCCGCTCCTGCACGGTTCCCTGGCGCGGACGCAACCGTGCGTCCGGCGGCGCCCGGCCTTGGTCAGCACACGCGCGAGGTTCTGGCGGAGATTGGCTACGCCCCGGCCGAAATCGAGGCGATGCTGGCGTCCGGTTCGGCCGCCTAGTTCTTGTCGCGGGCCTCAGCCAGGACGCGCAGCATCTCGCTGGTGAACAACGAGCCGGTCATCCTGACCCCGGAACTGGCGTCGTCGTCCGACTGCGAGCCGCGCAGGATGATATCGACCATGGCGTCCTGCCCCTCCTGCAAGGTCCGCTGGCGCGCCGAAGCGTACTGGATGAAGCCGTCGACGGGGCTGCTCCGCTCACCAGTGGTCGCGTGTCCCGCGCCGCCGGTCTTGGTCAGGTTCGCATAGACCTCAGCCACGGTGGCGGCTCGGCCATCGCGGTAGAAGATCGATCGGTTCGCGCCGGCCGCATCGGGAAAAATGCTGGCGGCGCTGGCGGTTGGCCGCGTGCGCATCGCCTCGATGAGCTTGGCCGATCCCTGCGGACCCAGGAAGTGGGCGGCGTAGAGCTCGCCGGCCGTGGGCGCGCGCCCTACCCGGCCCTTCAGGTACGATGCATGATCAGAGGTCAGCTCGCCGGCCATCAGTGAAGCGGCGTGCGGATCGAGCCGCAGGTCCATCACCGCCTTGCGCGCCTCAGCTCCGTTCACCCGATAGCGACCATCGGCCCCCTTGGTGATGAGGTCGGCGTAGCGGGCGTAGCCGTACTTGGCTCCGTGCTGCTTGAGCGTCGAAAGCCAGGTCTGCTCCACGAACTGGAAGAGGCCGGCGGCTGACGAAGTCGGCGCCTTGGCCTTCGGATTGTATCCGCTCTCGCGAGCGGCTGTGCCCATGAGGAAGCTGAAATCGACACCAGTGGCGTTGGACGCGCGCTGGATCGCAGCTTCGACAACTCCTCTGATTCCATGGACGGCCATGGGCAAGATGTGCCCGCACATGGTTAACGCGGTGCTAACCATGTTCGCGCAGCCGCTTCGAGGCTCGCTTGGCCCAGGCCCATTGTCAGAAGGCCGCGCCGTTGTCGCTCGCTGGCGACGCCATTCATCCTCCGAAGGCCGCTTCAACAGCATTCGTTTTTGACGCTCAAGTCGAAATAACAAGACGCCACCCGCCCTGGTGGTTGGAAAGCCGCGCAAAGCCCTGCCCACAACCGCAGCTCGCAAAAATTATCTAACTTGTCAGTTTTGATCGCTTGCAGGTCATCGACACACGGCTCAACACTTGGGCAACAAGAAAAACCCTGGGGATTTTTCATCGTGTACGTCAAAAATATTCTAGCTGGTTCCAGCGCGCTTGCCTTGATCTTCGTAGCCGTGGGCGCGCAAGCGCAATCCGCCGCTCCAGACGCCCCCCGAACGGTCGATGAAATTGTCGTCACCGCACAAAAACGAACTCAGAGCCTTCAAGACGTTCCCATCGTGGTGACGGCGGTCAACGCCCAACAGCTTCAGGACGCCGGCGTCCGGGACATCAAGGATCTGACCGTGGTCACGCCCGGCCTGACGGTCACGACGACCGGCAGCAACACCTCGACGACCGCACGGATCCGCGGCGTCGGCACGGTCGGCGACAATGTCGGCCTGGAGTCCTCGGTCGGTGTGGTCATCGACGGCGTTTACCGCCCGCGCAACGGGGTGGCGTTTGGCGATCTGGGCGACCTCGAGCGCATCGAGGTGCTGAAGGGCCCGCAAGGCACGCTGTTTGGTAAGAACACCTCAGCCGGGGTCATCAACATCCTGACCAAGCGGCCTGAATTCCAGGTTGGCGCGAACAGCGAGATCACGGTCGGCAACTACGACGCCGTCGGCGCCTCGCTGTCACTCACCGGTCCGATCGTGGCCGACAAGGTGGCGGGGCGCCTGTTCCTCGCCGGACGGGCCCGCGACGGCATCTACAACGTCGTCGGCGGCGTTCCGACGAACACCCAAAACTTCTACACCGCCCGCGGCCAGGTGCTGTTCCGGCTGAATGACGAAGCCGAGATCAACTTCATCGCCGACTATACAGACCGGAACGAGCGTTGCTGCGGCGCGGTCCAGATCAAGAATGCGGCTGGCCCCACTGCCGTCCTGAACTCGATCGTGCCCGGCGCGATCCTCAATCCGCCGAACCCGGAAGCCTATACCGCCTTCGGCACCCACGACGATCTCAAGCATGTCGTGGATCAGGGCGTCTCGGCGACCGTCGATTGGACCACGCCATGGTTCAACGGCGCCCGCTTCACCTCGATCACCGCCATTCGCGACTGGAAGAGCCAAGGCGGCGGCGACACCGACGGGACCTTGGTCGACGTGCTCTATGGACCGCCGGTCGACAGCTCGAATCCGGGCTTCGTCCAGTTCCGCCAGTTCAGCCAGGAGTTCCGCCTGAGCGGCGACACCGAGCGGTTGAACTGGTTGGTCGGCGCCTTCTTCACCGACGAAGAGCTGACTCAGCACACGCGCCTCGTCTACGGCACGCAATTCGAAAACTACGCCAATGGCCTGTTCGGGGGCGCTCTGCCCGCGTTCACCGGTCGCCCGGTCAACGGTTCGACCTTCGTGGCCGGCCAGGGCCAGAACGACACCTACAAGCAAGACGAAAACGGTGCGGCGATCTTCACCAACAACAGCTTCAAGATCACCGACAAGCTGACCTTGACCGGCGGCGCCCGCTACACCTGGGAGAAGAAGGACCTCGACACCACCTGGAACAATACCGACGGCGGCATCGGTTGCCTGACTGCGCTGTCGCGTGTCCCGACACTGGGCGCTCCCGGCGCGCTCATCTGCGGGACGTTCCAGAACCCCGCCTTCTCGCAGCTCGGCTCCAACAAACAGCGCCTGAGGGAAGAAAAGCTCACCGGCACGCTGAAGGCTGACTACCGCTTCACGCCCCAGATCCTGGCCTATGCGTCCTACGCGCGGGGCTACAAGGCCGGCGGCTTCAACCTCGACCGGATCGCCCAGCCGACCCAATCGGGCGGCGTTCCAGCTGCTCCTATCCTCGACACCAGCTTCAAGCCCGAGATCGTGGACTCCTACGAAATCGGCATGAAGAACACGCTGTTCGACCGCACGGTCCTGCTGAACGCCACGATCTTCTATCAGGACTATTCGGACTTCCAGCTGAATAGCTTCAACGGCCTGGTGTTCAACGTCACCTCGGTGCCGACCGTGATCTCCAAGGGCGTCGACGCCGACTTCATGTGGTTCACGCCGATCAAGGGCCTGAGCGTCAACAGCGGCGTCACCTACGCCGAGACCTACTACCCGAAGAGCACCTCAAGCGTCCTTGGCTCCCCGCCGCCGCCGCCGGCCGTTCCGGTCGGCAACCAGCGCCTGCCGGGCTCGCGCCTTTCACTGGCCCCACTCTGGTCGGCCTCGCTCGCGGCGACCTATGAGCACGAGATCACCGACAACCTGATCGGCCGGGTCGCCGTCAACGCCAAGTACCAGTCGTCCTACAACACCGGCTCGAACCTCGATCCGGTGAAGAACCAGCCCGGCTTCACCCTGGTCAACGCCCGGGTCGGCATCGGCCCGGACGACAAGAGCTGGCAGGTCGAGGCCTGGGCTCAGAACATCTTCGACGAATACTATACGCAGGTCGGCTTCGACGCCGTCGCGCAGACCGGCTCCTACAACGCCTTCCTCGGCATGCCGCGCACCTACGGCATGACCATGCGGCTCGCCTACTAGCGACAGGAACAGCCGTCGCCGACAGTCGGCGGCCACCTCAAACGCAAAGCGCCCGGTCCCCTGGATCGGGCGCTTTTTTGCGCCCTCAAGACCGCGATTTCACCTCACCACCGGATGGTCACCGCTCGGCCATGGTTCGGCTTCCCCACAGTCAAGCTTCGGACACGATCCCGGCGCGACCCTTTGTTTCGGTGACGAAAAAAAGAAAGGGAGGTCGCCATGGTCATTCGCCAATTCCTGCCTGTTTTCGAGAGCACGCATCGCCGGCCGCGTTCGCCTGCGGTCAAGACCGCCATCGTCTTGTCGATCGCGGTTCACGGCGCCCTGGCCGTCTATCTGGCCATACAGACCTGGACGCCGCCTGAGCCTGTCGTTCTTCCTGAAGGCCCGGTCATCAACGTGCTGACCTTTACGCCCCCGCAGAAGATCGAGCCGCTGCCGACGCCCCGCCCCACTATCGCGCCCAGGGAGGCGGCTCCCATCGACACCACCGTTCCCATGCCGGCGCCGATCCCGGTCCCGCCGGCCCCGGCGCCTGCTCCCCCGCCGTCTGGCCCGGTGACCAGCATCGCCCCTCCGCCACCCGCGCCACCCGTTGCGGCGCCGGTCATCCGCGCGCCAAATTGGCTGGCCAGGCCAGGAGCCCGCGAATTCGCCCGTTTCTATCCTGACAGCGCTCTGCGACGTGACATCGGCGGCCAGGCCACCCTGGCCTGCACCGTCAGCGCCGCGGGTACGCTCAGCGGCTGCAGCGTCGTCGGCGAAACGCCGGAGGGCGAAGGGTTCGGCAAGGCGGCCCTGCGGCTGGCTCCCTATTTCAGGATGAGCCCGCAAACCCAGGACGGCCAAGCCGTTGATGGCGGCAGCGTTCGCATCCCGATCCGCTTCAACGTCGGCGGCTAGATCGCGATGGGCCTGCTCAATAGCTTTTGGGCAGGCCCAGCACGCGCTCGGCGATGTAGTTCATCACCATTTCGCGGCTGATCGGCGCGATGCGGGCGATCATCGCCTCGCGGAAATAGCGCTCAACGTCGAACTCCTTGGCGTAGCCCATGCCGCCATGGGCCAGCACCGAGGCTTCGCAGGCGTTGAACCCGGCCTCCCCGCCCAGATATTTGGCCGCATTGGCCTCGGCCCCGCACTCGCGGCCGGCGTCGTATAGCGCCGCTGCCTTGAAGGCCATCAGGTTCGCCGCTTCAAGCTCTGCCCAGGCCTTGGCCAGCGGATGGGCGACGCCCTGGTTCTGTCCGATCGGCCGGCCAAACACCACGCGCTCCTTGGCGTAGGTCGTGGCCCGTGCCAGCGCCGCGCGCCCGAGCCCCACGGCTTCGGCCCCGAACAACACTCGCTCGGGGTTCAGCCCTTCCAGCAGGTAATAGAAGCCTCGCCCCTCCTCGCCGATCAGATCGTCCGCCGGAATCTCCAGATTGTCGATGAACACCGCGTTGGATTCGACCGCCTTGCGGCCCATCTTCGGGATCACCGTCGCCGAGATCTTGCTGCGATCGAAGTCGGTGTAGAACAGGCTAAGCCCCTCGGTGGCCTTCCTCACCTGATCCTTCGGCGTCGTCCGGGCGATGATCAGCATCTTGGTCGCCCGCTGGGCCATGGTCGTCCACACCTTGCGGCCGGAGATCACATAGCCGTCCTTGGTGCGTACCGCCTTGGTCGTCAGGCTTGTGGTGTCGAGGCCGGAGTCCGGCTCGGTGATGCCGATGCAAATCTTGTCTTCGCCGGAGATCAGCCGTGGGATCGCCCGCTGCTTCAGGGCGTCGGATCCGAACTTGGCGATCGGCATGGGGCCGAAGATGTTCAGGTGGACGGCGCTGGCGCCGGAGAAGCCGGCCCCCGATTGCGCCACGGCCTGCATCACCAGAGCCGCCTCGGTCAGACCAAGCCCGGCGCCGCCCAGACTGGTCGGCATCGCTGCGCCCAGCCAGCCGCCGGCCGCCATGGCCGCAACGAAGGCCTCGGGAAATTCGCCGGTCTCGTCAGTCCGGCGCCAGTATTCGGCGTCGAAATTGGCGCAGAGGCGACTGACGCTCTCGACGATCGCCTGTTGTTCGTCGCTCAGCCAGAAACCGCTCATCACGCCCCTCCGCTACCTGCCGCTCGCGTCGAACCTCGCCGGGTTCAATCGCTCGGCATAGGGGCCAGCCTCCCCCTCCGTCACGCAAGCCACGATGAGCTTGGCGATCAGCGGCGCCAGCAGCCAACCATTGCGCCGCGCCCCGACCGCCAGCAGCACCCCATGGTGGCGGCCACGGCCCACCATCGGCAGGCCGTCGGGCGTCGCCGCGCGAATTCCAGTCTCCGCCACCAAATCGGTCTCGGCCAGGGCGGGAAACAGCTTGGCGCCCGCGGCCTGCAAGGGCGTCACCTGATCCGGATCGACGGATCGGTCCTGGACGCCGGCCTGCATGGTGGCGCCGATGGTCAGGTCGCCGGGCGCCCCCGTCACATACGCCCCCTGCCCCCGCACCACGACGCCGTCATAGGCCCGCCCGCGGGCGCGCAGAATGTGCCCCTTGATCGGCGCGAGATTGCTTAGCTCCGGCGCCACCACCGCCAGGTCGCGACCGTTTCCGGTGGCGATCACCAGCCGCTCGCCATCCTCGAACCCCGTGGCCTGAGCCTGGCGGAACACCACGCCAGCGCTCTCGGCGGCGCGGCGCAGGGCGAACAAGGTCTGCGCCGCCTCGATCCGCCAGTCCTCACGAACCAGCAATCCATCCGTCCAGCGTGGCGCAAGGCCCGGCGCAAGGCCGTCGAGGGCGCGACGCTCCAACTCCACCGGGTGCAGGCCCAGCGCCCGCAGCCCCGCATCGGTGCGGCCCAAATAATCGACCTCGCCCACGGCGACGGCCCCGGATCGGTCCACCATCACCCCGATCCGCGCCTCGAGCGCGGGCCACAGGTCGCGGGCGGCGCTCAACAGATCAAATTGCGGGGCGGCCGTCGTGTCCAGCACCGCCTCGAAAGCCGGCGCGAGCATGCCTGCGGCTACGCCCGACGCATTGTCGGCGGCCGGCGCCGGGTCGAAAACCGTCACCTGCGCGCCGGCGTCGGCCAGGGCCAGCGCCGTCGTCAGCCCGAGCGCGCCGGCTCCGGCCACAGTGATCTTAGCGCCTTTGCTCATGGGCCTAACGACCGGGCTTCGCGCTCAAAATCAAGCTCGGAACCGCAAAAGATGGTGATCGGCTCAGGCCAGCGACGCCCCGGACCGATAGCGCCTGAGGCCAAGGTGAAACAACCCGGCCGCCAAGGCCGCATAGCCTACGGCCGCCGTCACCACGACCGCGACACTCGTGGGGCTCGGCGCGCGAAGCATCTCCACCGGGGCCATCACCACGAACCCGGCTGGCAGGATGCTGTAGGCCACCACCTTGACCGCGCCTTGATAGATAGATCCCGGATAGCTGGAGAACAGCAGCGTGAAATCGGTCAGATCCCGCGCGAAGCTGCGCGCCCCAGACGCCCAGAACGCCAGGCATGCAAACGAGATCGCCGCCGACAGATAGACCGTCAAGCCGGCCGACAGCGCCAGGATCAGCAAAGGCAGGTCGGTGAAGCTCACCTTTGCGAACAGGCTCAGCACCGTAATCCCACCAGCTAGATCGCCCCAGGCGGTCGCTAGGCTCTCACGGGCCAGCAGCCGCGAGATCAGCCCCTTTGGCTGGGTGAGCAAGGCGACTAGCTCGCCCCGCAAGATCGAGACGGCCATGTCCCGATAGCCGCCGAACGCCACGCCGCAAGTCCCGACGATGGTCATGGTCAGTCCTAGCAGCAGCGCCATGTCGGAGAAGCCCCAGCCGCCCACGCTCTTGAAGCCGGCGAAAAACAGCACCCACAGCGTCAGAAACACCAGGTTGTTGATGGCCATGCCCGCCACCTGGAGCGCGAAGTTGGCGCGGTCGGCGAAGCTCATCCGCACCGCAGCGCCGACCTGAAGCGCATAGAGCCGCAGGAAGCCGATCATACTCCGCCCTCCCGCAGGACCTTGGCGAGCCCCGCGCGCCACAGCCAAAGGCAGGCTGAAGACAACGCGACGATCCAGACCCCCTGCCAGGCGAGGCCCATCAGGAAGTCCCCTCGCGAGGTGGCGATCGCCTGGATGCTGGGCCAGTAGAGGTGCGCGGCGAAGGGTGAGGCCTTGGCCACGGCCTCCAGCGCAGGTGGATACAGGGTCACCGGCGCATAGAGGCCGCCCAGCAGAAACATCAGCTTCTGGATCACCAGCTGGAACGGCAGTGTTCGCCGCGCCCAGAACGCCATCAGGCCCGCGAGCGCATAGAGCAGTATCCCGACCACCACGCCGAGCACGCCGAGCGGCACGATATAGGCGAAGGCCTCCAAGGGCGGAGGCTCTCGGTCCGAGACCGCCAGCAAGACAAGAGCGGTCATGCCCAGCGCGCCAAGCCGCACCATGGCCGCGCCCAGGCTTTGGCCGAAGGTCTGGGCCAAATACGATTTGGGCCGCAGCAGATGAGGCTCCAATCCGCCCGAGCGGATGTCGTCCTCCAGCTTCAGATGCACGGCCGGCAGGGCCAGGGTGATCCACTCGGTGACGCCGATATAGAGCGCCAGGCCGCCAGCCGGCAGTTCGCCGGCCAGAGTGCCGGGCAGCCGCTCGGCGACAACCCTGTCCCAAAGCGCCGACAGCACGATCAGCAAGATCACATAGAAGATGCAGCGCCCGACCAGCACCGGCCAGCCAGCCAGCGTCTGGCCAGCCCCAAGCCTGAAGGCCGACAGCATCGCGCTGAGGGCGCGGCTGACCTCAACGGGTCGCGACGGCAGATGCGTAGATGTCATGGATCACCTCCTCCATGGGAGGGTCTTCAATGGTGATGTCCTCTACCCCGCCATGGGTCAGGGCCGCGGTAATGACCTGTTCGACCCGGACCAGCCGCGTGTCGACGTCCAGGACGACGGCGTGCGCGTCCGACGCCCTGCGGGTGACGCCCGGCAAATCCAGAACGATTTGCGCCCCGTTGAACAGCAGGGTGACGATCTTGCGCCCCAGGAACCGCCGGCGCAGTTGATCAGTGGGCTGGTCCACCACCACCCGGCCGGCGTTGACGACGATCACCCGGTCGCAGACCAGTTCGATGTCGCGGGTGTCGTGCGAGGTCAGCAGCACCGTCTGGCCATGATCGCGCGCATGGTCGCGAATGAAGTCGCGGATCGCGGCCTTGGCGGTGACGTCCAGCCCGATCGTCGGCTCGTCCAGGAACAGCAGGCCCGGCCCGTGCAACAGGCTGGCGGTGATCTCGCAGCGCATACGCTGGCCCAGCGACATCCGATGCACCGGCTGATCGAGCAGCTCGGCCAGGGCGAAGCGCTCGACCATCTCACCCAGGCGCCTTTCAAAGACCGCCTTGTCCTGGTCGTAGATGTGGCGAAGCTGGTTGAAGCTGTCGCGGGCCGGCAACTCGCCCCAGAGTTGGGAGCGCTGGCCGAAGACGACCCCTATCCGATAGGCCAGCGCCTTGCGATCGCGCCAGGGCGTGAGGCCCAGAACGCTGGCCTCTCCGGAGGTCGGCTCCAGTATGCCCGACAGCATCTTCAATGTCGTGGACTTGCCGGCGCCGTTGGGGCCGATGACCGCCACGCGCTCGCCGCGCTCGACCTGAAACGACACGCCGTCGACGGCGTCGATGCTCACATGTTGGGGAGAGAAGCCGCCAAACAGGCCGCGCCCACGCTTAGCGTAGCTGTATTGCTTCCTGAGGTTCGCGATGGTGATGACGGCTGACATTTGAGACTTCGATCTTCGAGAGGGCGCGGACGGCGGCGGACGAGCATGCAAACGGGTAAAGGCACGGGAGGCCGTGCCCATTAGCGTTGCGCATCTGTCCGGACAGTCCGGTCATCGAGATCAAATCCACTTCAGCCGCGAACAGGTTCGCGGAACGACGGTAGCTGTATCCGAGGCATTTCAGCGCCACAACTACCAGATGCGCAAAAGCGGTCAGGTGTGTCCGCCGCGCCATGCCCGGTGGCCCGCTAGCGGCGACCGAACAGAGCTTCGAGGCCCTGGATCACGTCTTCCATCAGGGTGTCAGCCGCCGCCGTGCCCTCCGCCAAGGTCAGCGAGGCGGCGCCATGACCGCAGGCCCACACGGCCAATGCGACCTTGTGGATTGTGCCCTCGTCACGACTCTGCTGGCTGGGGGACTGGCCTATGGCCGCTTCCAGCACGGCGAAGGCGCTGTTGCGGGCCGTCGCCACTTCCCGATCACTCATCATCGCGGCGTCGAACATCAGGTCGTAGAGCGCCGGCTGCGAACGGGCGAAGGCGAAATAGGCCAAGGCGCAGGTGCGGATCGGGGTGGCTTGCGGGGCCGTGGCCGCCGCATCCTTTAGAATGGCCTCCAGATCGCGGAACCCTACTGCGGCAAGGCCGGCCATCAGGGCGGCCTTTGAGGCGTAGTGATGATAGACTGAACCTGGCGCGATCCCGGCCCGCGCCGCCAAACCCCGCAGGTTCAGCTCGGCCCGGCCGCCGCTTTCCAGCAGCGCGCGCGCCTCATCCAGAAGCTGGGCGCGCAAATTGCCGACATGATAGGGACGGCGGCTCCGCGCAGAGTCGGTTTCGGCCCAAGACATCGGCGCCTCCCTTTGGTCGGCCACAGCATCAAGACTGCGACTCATGGCGGGCTCTGTTCACATGACCCAACGGAACCTTTCCCAAGCTTGAGGGAACTTGTCGAGGCCGCCGCGTTTGCTTCCACCCAAACTAACCATTGATCACCTACAATGTGATCGATAGCCTTTCGCAACAAGAAGCAGTCGAGGAAATGAGGGCATGGGCGCTGACCACAAGGTCGCCATTCTGGGCGCGGGCTTTGCTGGCCTTTGCATGGGGCTTCGGCTGAAGGCGCAGGGCGAAACCTCCTTCGTGATCCTTGAGAAGGCCGAGCGGGTCGGAGGCACCTGGCGGGAGAACATCTATCCCGGATCGGGCTGCGACATCCCCAGCCACCTCTACTCCTACTCCTTCGAGCCCAACCCCGATTGGCCGGAGATCTATTCGGCTCAGCCCGACATCCTCGCCTACATCGACGGCGTGGTCGAAAAGCATAACCTTTCCAGCCATATCCGCTTCAATTCTGAAGTGGTTGGCGCGGCCTGGGACGAGGCCGGCGGCTTCTGGCGGATCGCCACCGCGGGCGGCGGCACGGTTACCGCCGAGAGCTTCATCACCGCCTGGGGCCAGCTCAACCGGCCCAAGTTGCCGCCCATTGAAGGGCGCGATGACTTCGCCGGTCCGGCGTTCCACTCCGCCCACTGGGACGAGAGCGTCGACCTGGCCGGCAAGCGGGTCGCGGTGATCGGCAACGGCGCGAGCGCCATCCAGTTCGTGCCACAGGTGGCCAAGACCGCAGGAACCCTCACGCTCTTCCAGCGCTCTCCCAACTGGATCGTGCCGCGCATGAACCGCCCCTACACCGAGGCGGAAAAGGCGCAATTCAAGGCCCAGCCGGCGGCCATGGAAAAGGTCCGCACCGAGATCTTCGAGATGGCTGAGGCTCGGCTGGCCGCCAAGCGTGCTGGAACCCTGCCGGTCGAGGAGGTCCCCATCCCCCTCGCCCACCTGCACAATCAGGTCGCCGATCCGGCGCTGCGCGCCAAGCTCACGCCCGACTACGAGATCGGCTGCAAGCGCGTGCTGATCTCCAATGACTTCTATCCCGCGCTCACCCGACCGAATGTGGAGCTGGTCACCGAGGCCATCACGCGAATGACGCCTCAAGGCGTGGTCGACGCAACCGGCCGCCTGCACGAGGTTGACGTGGTGATCTACGCGACCGGGTTCGAAACCAAGTCTTTTGCCGGCGAAACCGCAATCACGGGCCTGGGCGGCGTCAGCTTGGCGCACGCCTGGCGCGATGGCCCCGAGGCCTATCTGGGGCTCGCGGTCAGCGGCTTCCCCAATCTGTTCATGCTATATGGCCCGAACACCAATCTTGGCCACAACTCGATCATCTACATGATCGAGGCCCAGGTCGACTACGTGCTGCAGGCGCTTGCCGCGGGCCGGCCGCTGTCGGTGAAGGCCGAGGTCATGGAGCGCTACAACGACGACCTCCAGCAACGGCTCGCCAACACGCCGTGGGCCGGAACCTGCACCAGTTGGTACAAGACCGCCGACGGCAAGATCCTCAACAACTGGCCTGACACGGCGCGAGCCTATGCCGACGCCGTGGCCGTGTTCGATCCTGCCGCCTACGACGTGGTGAAGACCCCCGAGCCGGCGGAATAGTCCTAGGCGACTCTCACCGACGGCTGATCTTCCAGCACCTGTTGAAGGGCTTCGAATAGCCGCCCGACCTCGATGGGCTTGGGCACGAAGCTGTCCATGCCGGAAGCTAGGTACTCTGCCACCTGGTGCGCCATCGCGTTGGCGGTGAGGGCGATGATCGGTGTGCGCGGGCGGTTCTCTGCAATCTCTCGGGCGCGGATAATCGCCGTCGCGGTGGGGCCGTCCATCTCCGGCATCTGCACATCCATCAGGATGACGTCCCAGGGTTCGCGCGCCCAGGCCTCCACGACCTGAAGGCCGTTCTCGACGACGATCGGGTCGATGCCGATCTGATGCAGCAGAGTCTTCAGCACCAGTTGGTTCACAGTGTTGTCTTCGGCCGCCAGCACGCGTAGCGGCGGCCCCTCCGTCATCTCGGCCGGGTTGGCGTCGATCGACGGCGGGGTCGGCAAGACGATGCTGCCTCCGATCCATGGCAACGGCAGGGTGACCACGAAGGTCGTCCCCTGCTCCAGCTCGCTGACGGCGGTGATCGCCCCGCCCATCAGGCTCGCCAGCTCACGGCAGATCGCCAGCCCGAGCCCCGTCCCGCCATATCGCCGCGTGGTCGATGCGTCGGCCTGCTCGAACTTCTGGAATAGGCTAGCGAGGCGTGCTGGCGGGATGCCAATGCCGGTGTCGGAGACGCTCAGTCGTAGACCGAATTCGTCGCGGGCCACGCTCACGCGAACCTCGCCTTCCTCGGTGAACTTCAAGGCGTTGGACACCAAGTTGTAGAGGATCTGGCGCACGCGGGTGGAATCCCCGCGATAGATGCCCTGGGCCTGAGGCTGGATCACCAGATCGAAGGACAGCCCCTTCTTGTTCGCGATGGCGGTGAAGGCGGCATGCGCGCCACGCGCCAGTTCGGCGACGTCGAACTGGGTTTCCTCCAGCTCCAACTTCCCAGCCTCGATCTTCGATAGGTCCAAGACGTCGTTGAGGATCGCCAGCAAGGTCTCACCCGACTGGCGGATCACGTCGAGGCGGTCGCGCTGAATTTCCGACAGGCCGTTGTCCACCGCCATCGCCTGGGCCATGCCCAGGACGCCGTTCAACGGGGTGCGGATCTCGTGGCTCATCGTGGCCAGGAAGGTGGACTTGGCCCGGTTGGCGGTCTCGGCGTCTTCCTTGGCCTGCAGCAGGGCGCGCTCGGCCGCCTTGCGCTCTGTGACGTTCTGCAACGCGCCGATTAGCCGTGTGGGATGGCCTTCCTCGTCGGTGATCAGGCGGCACGTCCCGGCCGTCCAGACCTCGCGGTCGTCGTTGCGCACCAGGCGGTATTCCGGATGATAGGGCGCGCCCTCCTCCACATGCCGCCGCCATGCCTCCATAACTTCGGGGCGGTCGCGAGGGTCTGTGGTGGCGTAGATGTCGCGGTATAGCTCTTCATAGGTCTTGGGTTCGGTGAAGAAGGTGTCCTCCGCCCCGACCTTGATCAGCTCCCGACGCACATAGTCGATCTCGTAGACGTGGATGTCGGCAATCTCCATGGCCAGCGTCAGGCGCTGCTCGGAGCGCTCGGTCGCTTCCAACGCCTCGACCATCTCGGTGATGTCGTGGCTGGCCATGACGATCCCGCCGACTTCGCCATCGGCATTGAGCCAGGGGGCGAGTTCGACATTGAACCAACGCCGGACCGCTTCGTCCTCGGGTCCCTGCACCCGGTCCGCCTTGATGGTTTCCCCGCTCAAGGCGCGGCCATAGGCCACCCGCCAGGGCTCGAACATCTTGGGCGCAAGCTCGTAGAGCGTGCGGCCGTAAACTTCCTTGTTCTCCAGATCCAACGAGCGGATCCAGCGGGGGCTGGCCCCCAGCACCCGCATCTCGCGGTCGGTCAGCACGAGCGCGACAGGCATGGAGCCGACAATTGAACCCAGGGTGCCCTGGATGGCGTCGCGTTCACGCAGGCTTTGCTCGCGCGCCTTCACGGTCTGGGCGCGGTCCCAGTCACCGGCGATGATGTCCGCCAGATCCTGCAGGCGGGTCGCGAGGCTGGCGTCGTACGGCTTCGGCTCTCGCCCACCTACAGCCAGAATTCCAGGGCTGGAGCCGTCAGCCAACTTGATCGGCGCGGCGGCGTAGAAGCGCAGGAAGGGTGCGCCGATAACCGAAGGGTTGTTGCAGAACTCGGGATCGGCGGGCGCGTCGGACACCCACAGGACTTCGCCCTTTTCGCAGACCTGGACGGCGACCGGCGCTACGTCCTGGACCACGCGCCTGTCGGGATCACGGCTACGCCAAACCTCGTCGCCACTGACGAAGACCACCTGGGCGTCGAGAGCGCCAAACAGAGTCTTTGCGATGCGCGTCGCGCGATCACAGACGGCCTGGGAGATCTCCAAGCCAAATGGACATGACTCCGCCATGTCTCCCGCCATCCTGATCCCCCCTGATTATGTTTATCGGTATCAGCCCGGAGAGGTTCGGCCTCTAAGGTTAAGGCCCGATTTAAACGGTTGTAAGTGTTGCGAAACTCAACCGCGTGCCGTCGCCGCAGGCCATGACCAGCCGGCGAATTCGCGCGGATGGACGAAGTCGGGCCGGAACCAGGGCCGTTCGCGGGCGTCGAAGATCCCGGTCAGCCACTCAACGACCCTGGCGACACGCGCCGACTTCACCGCCTCGCGATGGTGACACAGCCAGAGCGTCGCCGACGCCAGAGGCGGAATGTCCAGCATCACCAGATGCGGCGCATAGGCGACGATCGCGGTTGGAATGGCGCCGATGCCGGCGCCGCGCTCAACCGCGTGCAGCATGGCCGTCGACGAATTCACCACCATCGAAGGCGCTGAAAGTTCCAGGAAGGCGGAGGTCTTCTTGGCCCAGTTGCCCCGATCCTTGACCTGGGCCGAATGGTGGACAAACCGGTGCCCCACGGCCTCTTCGATCCGCGTGGGGGTCCCATACGTGTCGAGGTAGTCGCGGGAGGCGAACAGCGCGTAGTGCAGCGTCGCCAGGGGTGTGGCCGCCAATTCGGGCGCGCCGCCCGCGTCGCTCAGCTGAACCGACAGGTCGATATGCGGATCGACCGGGTTCTCGGGATAGAAGCCGCAATCGAGGCCCAACCGGATACCAGGGTTTTCCCGCAGGAAGTCGGCGACCTCCAAGCCCAGCAGATATCCGCCAATTCCCTCGGGCACGGCGATGGTGACATCGCCCGTGTCCGGAGCGGTGCTGTCGAACGCAAGGCGCTCGATGTCCGCAGAGGCCCGTTGCATCGTCAGGGCGCGATCGTAGACCAGCTCGCCGGCCCGCGTCAGCGTCACCCCACGCAGGCCCCGGTCGAAGAGCCGAGCGCCCAATCGAGCCTCAAGGTCGTCAATTCGGCGCGTGATCGTAGGTTGGGTCGTGCGCAGCCGCCGTGCCGCGGCTCCGAAGCTGCCGGCCTGGGCCGCCGCCACGAAGGTTTTCAGATCGTCCCAATCGGCTAGGCCGCCGTCCCGATTGTCCATGCGACACCCAGAAGACCGTGGCGCCCCCATACGAAATTGGTGGCTGCACGTGTGAGGCTCGACGCTCTACCAAATCTCATCTTCGCACAAGAAAGCGGTGAGATGACGATCATTCGCGACTTCGCCGAACGCTGCCGACAAGGCCTGGGCGAGCTTGGCATGACCTTGGCTAGCAGGGACGAGATCATGCAGGGCCGCGCCCTGGCCGCTCGAACCGTCAGCCCTGACATCGCCACCGTGGAGACGCTTTGCCGCATCCAGGACCTGACCGGGGCGTCCTGCTTCACTTCAAGAACGCCGGAGGGCTCCATCGCCGGCGTTATCGCGATCATCCCCTTGAGAGCGGATGCGCGGTCACAGCTCTCGGCCGGCGTGTTCGACGGGGTCACCCCGCCGGAAGAGTTGGTGGCGCGGCCGGGAGAGCCCGTCATCGCCATCTATGGCTGGGGCATGGCCGGGGCGACATGGCGGGGGCGGGCCACGGTGATGGCCGGAGCGGTCAAACTGCACCGCGAGATATTCCCCACCCTCCCGCTCTATGGCCGCGCGGCGACGCCGGGGGGCGAACGCACCCTGCTGAGGCGGATCGGCGCTCAGCCCGTGCCGGGGCCGGGCGGCTTGGTGGTCGCCGAACCTTGGGCGCAGGCGAGGCGGGCCGCCTGACATGAACGCCAATGTTCGCATGCCCCTGGACGCACGCCCCGCCGCCGAAGTGGACGAGGGCCAATTGGAGATCATGGTCTGCCGCACCCTGCCCGACATCATGCAGGCGATGGCGGTGCGCACCCTGGTCTATGTCGGCGAGCAGGCCTGCCCGTATGACGAGGAATATGACGGCAACGACTTCGCCGGAGCCACGCATCTGATCCTACGCCGCGACGGCGAGCCGATCGGAACCCTGCGCATCCGGTGGTTCGCCGACTTCGCCAAGGTCGAGCGGGTCGCGGTGCGCCGCGAGTATCGCCGCGGCCGCGCCACGCTTATGCTCATTCTTGCCGCCAAGCGCTTGGCGGAAAAGAAGAATTACCGAAAGATCCTGGGCTACGGGCAAGTCCGGCTGATCCCGTTCTGGGAGCAGTATTTCAACGCCCAGATCCGCGAGAACCGTGACGGTTTTGTGGTTTCGGACCATGACTATGTCGAGATGATCGTGGAAGGCGTTCCGCCGCCCGACGCCCTCACCTTGGACAGCGACCCGCTCGTACTGCTGCGGCCTGAAGGCGCCTGGGACGAGGCTGGCGTCCTCGACACGTCGGCTGCGCGCCCGGCCTCGAACCTGGGCGGCTTGTCGAGATGATTCCTGCCCCGCCAGTCGCCCTCGTTTGTCTTGATCTCCAGCGCGCCCGCATTTCCCATGCGATCTCGCCGACGAGCGTCGCGCGCACTGCTGAGGCTTGCCGCGAGGTCCTGCTGCGCGCACGGCGCGCGCGCTGGCCTATCCTCCACGTTCACCGCCGCGAGAGCGACCCCGATGGAGCGCGGCCGATCGCTGGGCTGGAGCCGCTCCCCAGCGAACCTATCTATGTCCGATCAGGCCCCTCCGCCTTCTCGCACCCGACCTTCTCGCAAGCCGCCCTGGCCCTTGGCGGCCCGCTGGCTTTGATCGGGTTTTCGCTCTGCGACAGCGTGCTGGCCACCGCCTTCGCGGCGGCCGACCGAAAGCTTCCCATTGAAATCCTGCAGGACGCCGTGGCGATCAACGCCAAGGACGAGCGTCTCCAGCGGATGGCCATGAGCGGCACCATCATGTCGCTGTCGCCACTGTGCCGAATGATCGCGTCAGAAGAGCTATTTCAAGAGGGCGTCTCGGCCTTGGCCGCGGCGAACGCACCATGACCCAGTCCAAGCCCCGCGACCCGTTCCTCATGGGTTTCCGCAGCTTCAGTCATGAAGTTGATGATTTGGGGCGACTCGACGATCCGGATGCCGCCGAACTCCTGCGCATGGCCAGCCTGCTCGGCCCGCGCGATCTCGCCGCGCTCTCACAGATCATCCGCCGTGCAAACGAGATATGTGAGAGCGACGGAGAGGAGACCGCCCTCGCCGTGCTCGACCAGATCGGAGCGATTCTCGAGAACCGGGCGCCCGACGCCTAAAGGCTCTCGCGAAAACATTGTTTACTTGTAGCGCTCGCGTCGGGCGGGAATTATTAACGCTCCGCTGCGACGCAACGTCCGTTTCACCATAAAGGTGTAGCGGCAGGCCTTACGCCTATGCGAGATAGCGAAAAATTAAGTTGCCGCATCGTCAGTAAGGATTTTTCAGTGAACGAGAACTCCGAAGACCAAGGACCCGACCCCATCGACGTGGCCGTTGGCCATCGCATCCGCGTTCGTCGCAAGTGGCTCGGCATTTCCCAATCGACCCTGGCCGACCACCTGGGAGTGAGCTTCCAGCAGGTGCAGAAGTACGAGCGTGGCGCTAACCGCGTCTCCGCCTCCATGCTGGTGAAGATCGCCCAGAAGCTCGACACCTCTGTCGGCGAGCTGGTTGGTGAAACCGCCGCGCCGCTCGGCGATGAGAGCCTGTTCGAGAAATTGGCCGTACCCGGCGCCGTTCAACTGCTGGAGGCTTTCGCCAGCGTTCAGCAACCGGCGATGCGCACCGCCATCCTGAACCTGACCCGTTCGCTCATCGAAGAATCCTCCGACGAGCGCACGCTCAGCATTCGCCGCGCGCGCTAACTGTTGCGCCTCGCCGCAAAGGCGAGGTGATGCAGAACGATCCCGGCGGTCACCGCCACGTTCAGTGAGTCGAAGCCGTCCGCCATCGGAATGCGGACGGTCTTCGCCCTGGCCAACAGATCTGCAGCCAGGCCAGGCCCTTCGGCTCCCAGCACCACGGCGGTGCGCGGCGCGCGGGTCGCCTCCGCCAGCGTCCCCTGACCTCTAGGGCTGAGCGCGACGGCCTCGAAGCCATGACCTTCCAACAATTCCAGCAGATCAGCCCCGGGCGCTATACGCGCAAACGGTGTGATTAGCGCCGCCCCGACCGAGACCCGGATCGACTTGCGATAAAGCGGATCGCAACAGTTGGAATCCAGAATCACGGCGTCGGCGCCGAACGCGGCGGCGTTGCGAAACAGCCCGCCCATGTTGTCGTGATTGGCGATGCCTGAGAGCACCAGGACCAGCGCATCGTCAGGCAGTCCCGCCAGCAGTTCCGCCGGCCCCGGCTCAACGACCCGGCGCCCCACCGCCAGGATCCCGCGATGGATCGGAAAACCGACCACGGCGTCCATCACATCCTGGCCCGCCGCATAGACCGGCACGTCGTCGGGCAGGGTCTCCAGGATTTCGGACAGCCCTGCAATCCGCTTCTCGGCGAGCAGCAACGACACAGGCCGGTGCAGGCGCGAACGGGCCAACACCCGCAGGACCACCTCGCCCTCAGCGATGAACAGCCCCTGTCGCCCCACCAAATCGCGCTCCCGCACATCGCGATAGGGCGCGATGCGCGGGTCGGCGGGATCGTCTATCCGAGCAACTACCAGATCTTCACCCGCTGGTCGGGAGCCAGATAGAGGCCCTGCCCCGCCTTCACATCGAACGCGGGATACCAAGGATCCTGGTTGCGGACGGTCTGGGCGCGATACTCGCCCGGAGAATGGACGCCCGACAGCACATTGCGGCGCAGGGAGGCTTCACGGAACTTCGACCGATAGTTCTGCGCCCAGCCCAGATAGAACCTCTGGTCGGCGGAAAAGCCGTCGATCACTGGCGCCGCCTGCCCTTTGAGCGACAGGTGGTAGGCGTCGTAGGCGCTGGCCAGGCCTGCCAGGTCGGCGATGTTCTCGCCCAGAACCTGGTTGCCGTTCAGATGCAGGCCGGGCAGCGGCTCATAGGCGCTGTATTGGGCCGCGAGCGCCTGGCTGCGGGCCTTGAACTGGGCCATGTCGGCAGGCGTCCACCAGTTCTTGAGGTTGCCCTTGGCGTCGAACAAGGCGCCGGTGTCGTCAAAGCCGTGGACGACTTCGTGGCCGATGACCCCGCCAATGGCGCCGTAGTTCACCGCCGCGTCGGCGTTCGGATCAAAGAAGGTCGGCTCCAGGATCGCGGCCGGGAACACAATCATGTTCTGCATCGGCAGGTTCAGGGCGTTGACCGTCTGCGGCGTCATCCACCATTCGTCGCGGTCCACCGGCCCGGCCAGCTTGGCCACGTTGCGACGGTACTCAAAGGCCTCGCCGCGTTCCCAGTTGCCGTAGGCGTCGCCACGGACGATCTGCAAACCGGAATAGTCGCGCCATTTGTCGGGATAGCCGACGCCGACGCGGAAATTCGCGAGCTTCTCCTTGGCCTTCGCCTTGGTTTCAGGGCTCATCCAGTCCAGGCGGTCGATACGGGCGTCGAAGGCGACCAGGATGTTCTTCACCATCTCCTGCATCTGCGCCTTGGCTTCCGGCGTGAAGTGGCGTTCGACAAAGAGTTTGCCGACCGCCTCGCCGAGGGCCTCGCTGGTGTTGTCGACGCCGCGTTTCCAGCGATCACGCTGCTGCGGAGTTCCGGCCAGGGCCGTGCTGTTGAACGCGAAGTGCTCGTCGACCAGCGCCTTGGAGAGGTATGGCGCGCCGCGCTCGATGGCGTGGAAGGCCAGGTAGTCTTTCCAGGTAGCGATCGGTTGCGACCCGACCAGCCCGGCGATGTCGCTGATGGCGGACGGCTGCCACGGCCCGAAGGATGGCTGCTTTGCCATGCCGGCGGCCTGCAGGAACGCGTTCCAATCGATACCCGGCGCCTTCTTGGCGAGGTCGCCCTGGGTCCAGACCGTATTGGCCTTGGCCATGTCGCCGGTGGCGTCGACGGTCCAGTGGGCGCGGGCGATGGCGGTTTCCAGCGCCAGAATGCGAGCCGCGCGCGCTTGCGCGTCATCATAGCCGGCCAGGGTCAGCATCTTGGCGATGTGGGTCTGATACTTATCGCGCAGCTCCTGGAACCGCGGGCTGGCGTCCAGGTAGTATTCGCGGTCCGGCATCCCCAGCCCGCCCTGCATCAGATAGGGCCGGTACTTGCTGGTGTCGTTCATGTCCTCGGCCACCCATAGGCCAAAGAGACGGTCGGTCGTGTAGTCGGTCGCGTTCAAGGCGTCGACGTCGGCTCGCAGGCTTGCGCCGAGCTCGCGCGACAGGTCGGCACGGGAATTGATCGCCTTGATGCGATCGAGTTCAGGCTGCAGCGGCTTCAGGCCAGCGGCCTCGATCGCCGCCTCGTCCATGAAGCTCGCATAGTAGTCACCGATCTTGCGGGCGTCGGAGCCAGCGGGCGCTCCGACCTTGGCCGATTCCTCGATGATGGCGCGAGTGCGCTCGGCGGCCACGTCGGCGAGGACGCCGAAGGTGGCGTAGCTGCCTCGGTCCGCGGGGATTTCCGTCGTCTTCACCCAGCCGTCGTTGGCGTAACCGTAGAAGTCGTCGCCAGGGGCGACGGCCCGGTCCATGCCTGCGGTATCGAAACCAAAAGTTCCGTACTTCGGCTTCGGCTTGGCCGCCTCGGCCACGGCCGGGGTTTGCGCCTTGGGCGGTGTCGCGGCGGTGGCGGGGGCCGACAGGAGAACAGGCGCGCACGCGCCCAGCAGCAGGGACTTCCAGGTCGTCATCAATGGCTCCATGCGCGGCGCGACGCGCGCGCCGTCTGCGTTTGGAGACTTTCTTACACCGCCGACGCACACGCGCGCGCTGCGGCGCATTAAACTTCCGTCATGGTCGGTCGCCCCGCTACAGGCGAAGCGCCACGGTCGAGTTGCGAACGATCAGTTCGGGCACGATCTCGCGCGGCGTCGGCGGCTTGTCGTGCAACGCGTCCGACGTCAGCATCTCGCCGGCGATACGTCCCATCTGACGAAGCGGCAACCGGACCGACGTCATGGTCGGCCATAGCCGCGAGGCCATCGGCGCGTCGTCGAAACCGACGATGGATATGTCCGCGCCCACCACGAGGCCGCGCTCGCGAGCCGCCAGATAGGCGCCCGCCGCCATCTCGTCGTTCAGGCAGAAGATCGCGGTGGGCCGAGGCTCGAGCGCCAGGAGTTCACGCGCCGCTGCGACGCCCGACTCGTAGGTATATGCGCCGCGCCGCACGAGGTTGGGATCAAGGGTCAGGCCATGCTCGGCCAGCCCCTCCTCGAACCCCTTCATCCGGACACTCGATGAACGCCGCCCCTCCTGGCCTGAGATCAGGGCGATATGGCTGTGTCCAAGACCCGCCAGATGGTGAGCCGCCTGAGCCGCACCCTTGCCGTCGTGGCTGACCACCATGCGGTCCGGCTGGTCGAGGGGGGTGGAGGAAATTCGTACATAGCGACGGTCCAACGCCTTCAGCAGGCTGACCAGACGTTCCTCCTCCGAAACCGGTGAGGGCAGCACCACCCCGAAAAGCTTCTGGCGCTCGATGAAGGCGCGCATGTCCTCCAGCAGCGTCGGGCTGGTCCGATCGACCCGGCGCACGACCAGCTCGAAGCCGGTCCCTGCCATAGCTTCCAGCAACCCCTGCTGATGGTCGATGGTGTGCTGGGCGTTGGGGTTGTCGTAGATCAGTCCGACCAGGAACGAGCGGCGGAACGCCAGCCCCCGGGCCTGCGGATCGGGGACGTAGCCGGTCTCCTGAATGATCGCCTGGACCGCCCTGCGGGTGTCTTCCTTGACGAACTGGCTCTCGTTGATGACCCGCGAAACCGTCTTCTTTGAAACGCCCGCCAGGCGCGCGATGTCGTTGATCGTCGGGCGGCCCGACGGCCCCTCCTTCGCAACCCTCTCACGCGCAGTCACGATTTCGGCTTCCCGCTGAACTTAAGCCAAGTTCATAGCGTGCGCCTGATCGCGGCGCCAAGCGGCCTAAGCCGCGCGAGCCCTTCTTAGACGGCCTAGTATCGCCTGGGCGGCCTGCGCGGCCTGGGTTCGAATATCGGGCACCGAAGTGATCTCCCAGAACGCCCCGCGCGTCAGCGGCCCCACCGCATAGAGCCCCGGTTCCGGCGCGCCGCCGGTTCCGATGAGCCGAGAGGTCCGATCGACTTCCGCCCCTAGCCGGCAAGGGTCCGGCCGGATATGTCCGCGCGCCATCAGCTGTTTCAGCAGCGGCTCGCGAGCCCGGTCCAGGTCACCCAGAAGGCCGGCGCAGTTGACGACTGCGTCCACGGTCAGGCGCCGGGTGATCGTTCCGCCGCGCGGCCGCCAGGTCACTTCGATGTTCTCGCGGTTCGGGGCGAGGCTGACAATCTGACCGGCCCTCACCACCAGTTCCCGCGACCGCATCAACAGGCCAACCCGCCGCGCGACGCTGGGCGCCAGGCGGTGACGATGCACATCCCACCAGGGACGCAGGTGGCGCAGGAACGACTGGCGCTGAGCCTGGCTCCAACCTTCCCAAATCCCTTGGACCTGAGGTCGCAAGGCGTCGATAGTCTCGCGCCACTGGCCATCGCCCGAGGCCTGACGCACCGCCGCCAGGACCTCTCGAGGAGACCCAGTGGCCTGAAGTTCCGCGATATTGGCCGCGACCGGAGCGTGAGCGCGCGGGATCAGGCCGCGGCGCGATATCGCCCAGAACCGCCGCCCTGGCCGCCAAAGCGTGACCGCAGCATCGATCATCGTCAGACCGGTTCCGGCGAGCAGGACGTCATCGGCCCTCTCGTCCAACGAAGCCGCCGGATCCCATGGGTCGCCGACATACCGTGAAGACCCCAGCAAGGCGTCCGTGGCCGCGGCCGGAGGCGCTGGTCGCAGCACGCCGAGCGCCAGCACCACCGCCTGGGCCTCGAGCTCGCGGCCGAGCGCCAGCCTCACCCGCCACCCCTCGCCGGCTCGGCGCACGTCTACCGCCTCGTCCTGTTCAAGCAGCAGCCGTCCAGCAGCGGTGTTCTCCAGCGCTTCGCGGAGCAGGTCCTGCAGGTAGTCGCCATAGACGCCCCGGGTCACGAACCCGCCGTGCGAACTCCAGCCTTCATGAGTCGCCAGCCAGCGGGTGAAGTGCTCCGGATCGTCGGGATAGGCGCTCATATTGGCGACCCGGACATTCAGCAGATGATCGGGGTTTCCGGTGGAATAGGCCGCGCCGCGCCCGAACGCCCTGGCCCGCTCGATCAGCCGGACCGTCGGGCCCTGCGGGTCGGCGACAAGGTGCAAAGCCGTAAGCAGTCCCGAGAACCCCGCCCCAATCACCACAACTGTCGGCCGCTGGCTCATGGCTCGCACTCCCTGGATCTGTGAACTTAATTCCTATCATTTTTGTGGGATTTTAAACGAGAGAAAAACTTCACCTGAACGCAGATCAGTTGGAGACGCCGAAGCGAAGGCGCGCTAAACTTGACGCCAGCGTCATCTTTGGCTGGAGACCGGGAACGCTATAGGACCGGAGGAGATACATATGAGCGACGGCAATATCGACCTGACCCAAGATGCCCGCGCCCGGGCATACGCCTTGCCGTTGGATCAGTTGAATCCTGGCGATCCGGCCCTGTTCCGCACGGATGCCCACTGGCCGGTGCTTGAGCGCCTGCGCAAGGAAGATCCGGTCCACTACACCGCCGAGAGCGAGTACGGCCCCTACTGGTCCATCACCAAGTACAACGACATCATGGCGGTCGATACGAACCACCAGGTGTTCTCCTCGGAAGGCGGCATCACCATCGCCTCGCAGGACGGCGACGAGGGTCCGCTGCCCATGTTCATCGCCATGGACCCGCCCAAGCACGACGTTCAGCGCAAGACGGTGAGCCCCGCCGTCTCGCCGATGAACCTGCAGATCCTCGAGCCGCTGATCCGCGAGCGCTCGGCCGCCATCCTCGACGGCCTGCCGATCGGCGAAGAGTTCGACTGGGTCGACAAGGTCTCCATGGAACTGACGGCCATGACCCTGGCCACCCTGTTCGACATGCCGCAGGAAGACCGCCGCAAGCTGACCTACTGGTCGGACGTGGTCACCGCCGTGCCCGGCAAGAGCCCGCTGGTCGACACCATCGAGCAGAAGATGCAGATCTTCGTCGAGTATCACGCCTACTTCACCGAGCTGTGGAACCAGCGCGTCAACGCCCCTCCCGGCGGCGACCTGATCTCCATGCTGGCCCATGGCCCTGAGACCCGGGACATGTCGCCCCGCGAGTACTTCGGGAACATCGTGCTGCTGACGGTCGGCGGCAACGACACCACCCGCAACACCATCACCGGTTCGATCCTGGCGCTGAACCAGAACCCCGACCAGTACAAGAAGCTGCGCGAAAATCCGTCGCTGATCCCGTCGATGGTTTCTGAAACCATCCGCTGGCAGACGCCTCTGGCCCACATGCGCCGCATCGCCACGCAAGATTACGAACTGGGCGGCAAGACCATCAAGAAGGGCGACAAAGTCGTCATGTGGTACGTCTCGGGCAACCGCGACGACGAGGTCATCGAGCGGCCGAACGACTATATCATCGATCGCGAACGCCCCCGGAACCACATGTCGTTCGGGTTCGGCATCCACCGCTGCGTCGGCAACCGTCTGGCCGAGCTGCAACTGCGGGTGATCTGGGAAGAGATCCTCAAGCGCTTCCCCGACATCAAGGTGGTGAGCGAGCCGGTCCGGACCTATTCGAGCTTCGTGAAGGGCTATGAGTCGCTGAAGGTCATCATCCCCGCGCGGGTCTAGACCTTTCCTGCAAGACCAGATTGGCGGCGGCGCGAGTGATCTCGCGCCGCCGCTTTCGTTTCCGGCTCTCGTCACCACGGGGGCCGCGTCCGTCGATGACTAGGTGACGCCGGCCAGCTGCTCGCCATAAGCTCGCGGGCATGAAGCAACTCCCTTTCGATCCCACCGACATCGGCGCCGTCGTCGATGCGATGTACGCGATGATTTCCGGCCCGAAGGGGCCGCGCGACTGGGCGCTCCAAGGCGAGATATTCCACGCCGAGGCCCGCCAGATGCGCACCGGGCTAGGCGAGGATGGCCGCCCGTGGATCAAGATCATGGCTCCAGACGACTACAGCGCCGATGTCGCGCCGTTCTTCGAGGCCAACGACTTCTACGAGGTCGAGATCGGCCGCCGCATCGACGAGTTCGGCAACATGGCGCAGGTCTGGAGCGCCTATGAGGCCAGGAGCGCATTGGGTGACGCCAAGCCCGAACGCCGAGGGATAAATTCCATCCAGCTCTATCGCGAGGCCGACGGCCGCTGGCGCATCATGTCGATGATCTGGGACAACGAACGGCCTGGACTTGCCCTGCCGTCATTCAGCTAATCTTCTCCCAAACATAGGGAGGCGACCGTCGTGAGCACCACGCCGTTCGATATCGAAGCTCACGTCCAGCGCCTGACGCAGGACGGCTATACGATCATCGAGAACTTCGCTGACGCCGCGGCCCTGGAGCAGGCTCGCGAAGCGCTGACCCCCCACTTGGGAAGCCATCACGGCCGTAACAGTTTCGAGGGGTTCGCGACCGAGCGAGTCTATACCCTGGTGGCGCGCGGGCAGGTGTTCGAGCGCCTGACCGAGGAACCTCGATTGCTGGCCCTGCTCGACCGTTTCCTCCAGCCTGGCTACCTGCTCACCGCCAGCCAGGCGATCTGCATCTATCCCGGCGAAGCGGCCCAGGGCGTCCACTACGACGACGGCTTCTATCGCCAGCCCCGCCCGCGCCCCGCCATCAGCCTGTCGGTGATCGGCGCCATTGACGCCTTCACCGACACCAACGGCGCCACCGACATCCTGCCCGGCAGTCACACTTGGAGCGATGAGAAGATCGCCACCATCGACCCGCACGAGGCAATCGCCATGATGCGCCCTGTCACGATGCCGGCCGGCGGCGCGATCGTGTTCCAGGGCACCCTTCTCCATCGCGGCGGCGCCAACCGCAGCCAGGCGCCGCGCCTGGCCTTCACCAATCAGTATTGCGAGCCCTGGGGGCGTACGCAGGAGAACTTCTATCTGGGCGTCCCGCGCGAGCGAGCCGCGGCGATGTCGCCGCGACTGCAAAACCTGCTGGGCTACAACATCTGGCCGCCGTTCATGGGCCAGGTCACCGGCTCGCACCCGTTGAAGAGCCTGGAAGACGGCTGGATCGCGCCGGTCGATCGCTAACCCAGGTTCCGCCTGTAGAGCGCGACCAGCCGTTCCCAATGCCTCTCGGCCGAGGGCTTGTCGTAGGCGGCCCGCTGCGGGAAGGCGAAGCCGTGCTGAGCGGCTGGATAGAGTTCGACCTCGGCCCGGACGTCGTCAGCTTTCAACGCGACGTCCAAAGCCTGCACCACCTCCAGCGGCGCCCAGCGATCGATCTCGGCGCAAGCGAAGTACAGCTCGGCCCCCGCCTTTGACGCGACGATATGAGGGCTGTCGCCCTTGTCGGTGACCAGGAAGGTCCCATAGATCGATGCCGCCGCACCGATCCGCTGCGGGTGACGTGCTGCGGCGTTGATCGCGAACTGCCCGCTCATGCAGTAGCCGACGCAGCCCGCCTTGCCCTTTGAGGCGGCGGGGTCCTTATCGGCATAAGCCAGCAGCGCGTCAGTATCGTCCATGACCAGCGTAATGGTCAGAGAGTTCATCAGCTCGAACACCCGCTTGTGCTCGGGATCGGCCCGGTCTTCGGCGGACATCTCCAGCACGCCGGCCCGATAGTAGAGGTTCGGCAACATCACGTAGTAGCCGCAGCTCGCCAGCCTACGCGCCATATCGCGCAGTTCCTCCCGGATGGCGGGGGCGTCCATGTAGAAGAGGATCAGCGGATGCGGACCGCCCCGCTCTGGATGGACGATGAAGGTCGTCGTCGCCCCGTCCCGCGTCGGGACCTCGACAGTCTGCTCGATCATCTATGCCCCTTAGTGCTTCGGCGGGTTGTTGCGCAGGCGGGTAAGTTCCTTCTCCACCATCTGCTCACGCTGGTCGCCGGCATGGGCGTAGACCGAAAAGCCGTGCGCCAGCAGCCCTATCCCCCAACCGGCCATTGGCCAGACGAACCACAGGTAGCCAGGAGAGGTCGCCAGGTTGATCGCCGCCAAGCCGGCATTGACGATCGCGTAGACCATCAGGTGGCTCCGAAATCCCAGCTTGGCGTCCGCCCTACGCTCGGCGATCCTGCGAAGCCTTAGCTCTTCGTCTTCAGCCATCACGTCGTCTCCCGACCAGATGCGCGATCTCATCCCAATTTGAGACGGACCGCTAGCCTCGCGGCATGACCGTGCAGGCGCGCGCCAGCGACACGCGCGTTAGTTCCCGTCTGCGCAGGAACACCTGCATCGCATCCGACGTCGGATCGCGGGAAACCTGCCATTCGCCCAGATCGCGGTAGCGGGTCATCAACAACAGCCTCCGCGCCCCCTCCGTACGGTCGGCGTCGCTCTCGGCGGCCAGGAACAGACCATAGATCTTGGTTTCGAACCGGCGCTCGAAATCGGGCCAGGCTTCTCCCGACAGGCGGACGAACTCATCGACGGCGCCGCCGTCGATGGTGAACCAGTTGTGGACATAGATCCCGCCGATCTCGGGCGGCGCGTCCTGCGTCGGACGCAAGGTCGGGGTAAGGCGATCGACGCTGTGGGCGGGTAGCTCCAACTTGGTTCCAGCCCGCGCCAGGACTAGCGCCTCGTTGGAGGCGAAGCCCAGCAGCGGCGCAAACACCGCCACCGTTTCGGGAGCGGCGTGCAGCCGGTCGGCGAGCGCCTTCTGGGCCGTGCGTTCACGGCCAAGTCGGAGTTGAAAGTAGTCGTATTCCAAAGCATTAGCCCTAGAAATTGACGCGCGACGAGATCGCGCCGTCGACCAGCATGTTAATGCCGGTGGTGAAGGCTGAACGCGGGCTGGCGAGGAACACGGTCGCGGCCGCCACCTCTTCCGGCGTCGCCATCCGGCCCGTTGGGTTGCGCTTGATCATCTGCTCGAAGAACTGCGGCATGCCGGCCTTCACGTTGCCCCATACGCCGCCCTCGAAGAACACCGTGCCCGGCGAGATGACGTTGCAACGGACATGCTTGGGGGCATTCTCGCGAGCTACGCCCTTGGCGTAGTGGATCAGGGCCGCCTTCATCGCCCCGTAGGACGAGGGATTGTCGGCCTGGGCGGCCGAGACCGACGAGGTGATAAGGAAGGCCGCGTCGCCGTTCGCCTCGCCCGCCTTGAGCAGGAACGGCTTGGCCGCCTCGAAGGTGCGGACCGCGCCCATGACATCGATGTCGAACATCGCCTGCCATTCGTCCTCGCCGTTCCCCTGGACCAGGGCGCTGGCGTTAGAGACCATGACGTCGATGCCGCCCAGGGTCTCGCCGGCCTGTTGGACGAAGGCCTTGAGCGCCGGGCCGTCAGCGATATCGACCACCTTGCCCCAGGCGTTCACGCCCTTGGCCTTCAGCGCCTCGACAGCGGCGGCCACCTGCTCGGCGTTGCGCGCGCAGATGGCGACGTCGGCGCCCTCGTCGGCCAACAGGTCGGCGATGGCGCGGCCGATACCCCGCGATCCGCCCGTGACGACCGCCTTCTTGCCCTTGAGACCCAAGTCCATTTGCAACTCCCTGATTTTCTCGTTGCGGTGTTCTAGCGCGACCTTCCGCCGCTGCGCCACAGAAGCCGAGACTTGACATCGAAGGCCCGGCCCCTGACCTGTGAGCAGATGCTCACCCCGGCCGTTTCAACCAAGGACAAGCTGCTGCGCGCGGCCCTTGAGATCGTCGCTCGCGACGGCTTCGAAACCGCCACGACCGCGGCCATAGCCAGCGCGGCCGGCGTCGCCGAAGGCACGCTCTATCGTCACTTCCCCTCGAAGGACGACCTGCTGATCGAGGTCTATCGCGGCATCAAGCAAAGCGTGTTCGAGGCCATCAGCGACGGCGAGCACGGCGACGAGGCCCCGGATGCGCGGGCCAAGCGGGTCTGGCGCAAGCTCTACGACACCTATCGCGCAGACTCCGACGCCTTCATGTTCGGGCAGCGCTTCGCCGAGTCCTCGCTTTCCAAACGCGAAGGCGGCGCGGCGCACGAGGCGATCGCCGGCGCGGTCGCGCGGCTGCGAGCTGCGGGTATCGAGCGCGGCCTGTTCAAGAAACTACCCGGCGACTTGCTGGCCAACCTCTTCTTCGCTCCAGTCGGCTACATGCTGAAAAGCGAGCTGAAGGGCCGCAGTTGGACTGAAGCCGAACTGGACGCCGCCGCCGAGGCTGTGCTGGACTCCTGGCGGGCCTGACGTTTTCCGGCGCCGCATGTCGGCCAGCGGGACCCTCGTTCGTCCTAGGATCGCCACCCGCGACAAGGAGTCCGACATGGGAACCACGACAAGCAGCGGCTACGTCACAAACGACGGCCTGGACATCTACTACGAGGTCCATGGCGGCCAGCCCGATGGCTCGCCTGCTCCATTCATGCTGCTGCCGGGCGGGGCGATGACCATCGAGACGGCGTTTGCGGACGACCTGCTGCCACTGCTGTCGCGCCTGCGGCCGGTGATCGCCATGGAGATGCAGGGCCATGGCCACACCGGCGATCGCAAGGGCGCCATCACCCTGGACCAGATGGCGCGAGACGCTTCTGCGGTCCTGACCCACCTTCAAGTCGCCCGAGCCCACTTCATCGGCCACAGCCTGGGCGCGCTGGTGTCGTTCGGCGTAGCGATCAATCATCCCGAGCAAGTGGCCAGCATCACCGCCGTGGGGGCGACCTACACCTTCGACGACATGCTGCCCGAACTGGTGAAGCTGCAACGCGACCCCACCCACGAGCCTTCCGCCGCCCTCATCCCCTTGCTGCCTACCGCCGATGACTTCGCCGCCTGGACCGACAGCTTCCGCCGCAGCGCGCCGGACCCTGACGCCTTCGAGGACATCCTGGGCAAGCTCAACGTCATGCTGGCGCAATGGCCGGGTTGGCCAAAAGACAAGATCGCGGCCCTGACCGCGCCGGTCCTGCTGGCGATCGGCGACAACGACTTCGTGCGGATCGACCGCGCCGCGGAGGCCGCCCGACTGATTCCCGATGCTCAGCTCGCCGTATTGCCGGGCACGACGCATATGAGCATCACCCGGCGCGGCGCCTGGCTTGTTCCGTTGATCGAGGCTCGGATCGCGGGCGGCTAGATCCTCTTCGCAAGAACGATGAAGGCCAGGTCGTCGCGCACCGGTTCGCCAAACCGCTGATCGTCATAGGGAAACGGCCGCGTCTCGCCAGTAGGTGCATAGCCGCGGCGTTCGTACCAGGCGATCAGGGTGTCGCGGATCTGCACCACCGTCATGATGATCCGCCGGGCGCCCAGCGCACGTGCATGCGCCTCCGCCGTCTCCAGCATGGTCCGGCCCAGTTTACGATCCTGCAGGTCGGGACGCACGGTGAGCATGCCCAGATACCAGGCTCCGTCAGTCGCCGGCTCCAGCCATGCGCAGCCGAGCAACGGCCCGCCGGCTTCGTCGCGGAGGGTCAGCAAGACCGCCTCGGGCTTGGTGGCGAGGTCATGTTCCAACGCCTGGGCGTCCGTGCGCTGGCCACCCAGATAGTCAGCCTCGGTCGTCCAGCCCTGCCGCGAACTGTCACCGCGATAGGCCGAGTTCACCAGGGCGGCGACGGCGGGCAGATCGGATGCGGCGGCGGGGGAGATATGCATCGCTTCCTAAATCCACACGCCGCGCGCTCACGCCAGCTGAAAATCACGCCGGGGACTCCCCTTGACGCTTCCGAAGGTGAGGGCTACTTATCGCCCTGTGAGTGAGCGCTCACATCCCCCACAATCTGAATCTGCGGAGACCTCCATGATCCGTCGGGAAATCGGCCGAACCGGCCGTGAAGTGAACGCCATCGGCCTGGGCTGCATGGGTATGTCGATCGCTTATGGCGAGGCGATGGACCAAGGCGAGGCCGTCAAACTGCTGCATGCCGCCCTCGATCGCGGCGTCGATCATTTCGACACCGCCGAACTCTACGGCTTCGGCGCCAATGAAGAGCTGCTTGGCGCGGCCTTCCATGACCGCCGCGACAAGGCGTTCATCGCCACCAAGTTCGGGCCGGTCGGCGACCTGAAGGAACGCACCGTGCGCGGTGTGGACGGCTCGGAAGCCAACATGCGCCGCGCCATCGAACAGTCGCTGCGGCTGCTGAAGACCGACCATGTCGATCTCTACTATCTGCACCGGAAAGACCCGGGCCGCCCCATCGAGGAAACCGTCGAGGCGATGGCCAAGCTCGTGAAGGAAGGCAAGATCGGCGCGATCGGCCTCTCCGAAGTCAACGCCGACAGCCTGCGCCGCGCCCAGGCCGTCCATCCCATCGCGGCGGTGCAGTGGGAGTACTCGATCTTCACCCGCGACATCGAGCGCGAGGTGCTGCCCCTGTGCGTAGAGACCGGCGTGAGCGTGGTGGCCTATTCCCCGCTGGGACGCGGCATGCTGACGGGCGCTTTCACCCGCGATCACAAGCCCGAGGGCCAGGACTACCGCGCCGTCGTCTCGCCCCGCTTCCAGGGCGAGGCCTACGAGGCCAACCTCAATCTGGTCGAGGAAATCGAGCGGGTGGCGAAAGCCAAAGGCGCTCAGCCTGCCCAGATCGCCCTGGCATGGGTGCTCGCGACCAATCCCAATGTGGTCACCATTCCTGGAACCACGAAACTGGCCAACCTCGAAACCAACCTCAAGGCGGCGGACATCCAACTCACCGCCGACGAGACCGCCAGCCTCAATTCGCTGGCTCAGAAGGTCCAGGGCGAACGATACGACGAACGCGGGATGACGCTCGTCGACGCCTAAGGTAACGCTGTCCCGTCGTTCCGTTTGCGTTCCTAGCGGAACGGCGGCAGCTTTCTTCGATGAACGTGACTCATATCCTTGTCGTCAACGCGGCCGTCGCCACGGCATGCTTCGCAGTGCTGTGGCTGATTTCAATCCGCCTCAAGGACGCAAGTTTCGTCGATAGCTGGTGGGCCGTCGGGATGGTGGTCGCCGCCTGGACCACCTACCTCGTCACCGGCGGCCGTGGGCCGCACGCCGTGGCGCTGCTGGCGATCTGCACGATCTGGGGCCTGCGACTAGGGATCCATCTCTTCTGGCGTTGGCGCAAGAACGGCCCGGATCCCCGTTACGTCGCGATGTTGGGCAAGGCGCAGTCGGAGCGAGGCTGGAGCTTCGCCAAGGCCTCGCTGATGATCGTCTTCGCCATGCAGGCGCCGCTGCTGTTCGTCGTGTGCCTGCCCGTCCAACTTGGCCAGTACGCCGTCACCACCGCCCTGGGGCCGATGGCTTGGCTCGGTGTCGCACTCGCCCTGATCGGCGTGGGGTTTGAGACCGTCGGCGACCTGCAGCTTTCGCGCTTCAAAGCCGACCCGGCCAATAAGGGCGCGGTTCTGGACACTGGGCTCTGGCGCTATACCCGCCATCCCAACTATTTCGGTGACGCCTGCGTCTGGTGGGGCCTCTATCTGATCGCCGCCGAGACGGGCTGGGTCGGCGCGGCCTCGATCCTGGGACCGATCACGATCACCTTCCTGCTCACCAAGCTGAGCGGCGTGCCGATGCTTGAGGAAGGCATGCGCCGCAGGCGGCCGGGGTATGAAGCCTATATCCGTCGGACATCGAGCTTCATTCCCCTGCCGCCCCGCGCGCCCTAGGGCACGGTCTCTGGCTCCAGGCCCGGCGTCGGGGGCGGAGGCGGTGGCTGATGACGCCCGACCGTTGGCAACAGCGCCGCCAGCAGGCCGATGGCCGGCAGGAACGCGCAGACGCGGTAGACTGTCTCGATATCTGTGGCGTCGGCCAGCGCGCCCAACACGGCCGCCCCGATCCCGGCCATGCCGAACGAGAACCCGAAGAACAGCCCCGAGATCATCCCAACCCGACCAGGCGCCAATTCCTGGGCATAGACCACGATCGCCGGGAACGCCGAGGCAAGGATAAGGCCGATCACCACCGTCAACGGCAGGGTCCAGAACTCGTTTGCGACGGGCAGCAGCAGGCTGAACGGCAGCACGCCGAGGATCGAGAACCAGATCACGTACTTGCGCCCGAAACGGTCACCCAGCGGCCCGCCGGCCACCGTACCGACAGCCACCGCGCCGAGGAACGCGAACAGGTGGTACTGAGCGACCTGAACCGAGGCCCCGAACCGGTCGATCATGTAGAAAGTCAGGTAGTTCGTCAGGCTGGCCAGATAGACGTACTTAGAGAAGATCAGCGCCAGCAGGATCGCGATGCCGAACATCGCCTGACGGGTCGGAACCGGCGCCTCTGCTTCACCACGCTTGGCGGCGGCCTGCAGGCGGATCAGGCCATGGGTGCGATACCAGTTGGCGACGTTCCACAAGATGCCGCCCGACAGCAGGGCCAGCAGGGCGAAGAAGGCCAGGCTGGATTGACCCCACCGCACCACGACCACCGCCGCAGCCAGTGGCCCGAGCGCCGAACCGGCGTTGCCGCCGACCTGGAACAGCGACTGCGCCAAGCCGAACCGGCCGCCCGAGGCCATGCGGGCCACGCGTGATGACTCCGGGTGGAACACCGAAGACCCCATGCCCAGCAGGCAGGCCCCGACCAGCAGCATCGGATAGGAGTGAGCCACCGACAGCACCACCAGACCCGCCAGCGAGAACAGCGTCCCGGCCGGCAGCGCCATCGGCGTCGGGCGCTTGTCGGCATAGAGACCGACCAGCGGCTGGAGGATCGAGGCGGTAAGCTGGTAGGCGAGCGTAACCACGCCGATCTGCCCGAAGGTCAGGCCGAACTCGAGCTTGAGGTTCGGATAGATGGCGGGAAGCAGCGACTGCATCATGTCGTTGAGCAGGTGGCAGAAGCTGATCGCGAGGATTACGCCGAACGCGGTCCCGGCTGCCGGTTGCGCCACTGGCTTCACTGAAATGGTCTGCTCGCTCATCGGAGACTCCAACTTGATGAGGCTCGCTTAGGCGCTTCGCGGGTCGCCCGCATTCCTTTATGGGTCTTTCAGTTTCGCGAGTGGGACAATGACGACCTGGATCGACCCGAACGACTATCAGGACATCCCAAGGCCGGTCGTCGCCATCGGCAACGACTTCCCGCCGTCGCATGAGTTGGAGTGGCATTCGCACCGGCGCGGCCAACTTCTCTATGCCGCCAAAGGGGTCGTCGCGCTGTCGACCCCGCACGGCGCATGGGTGGCCCCGCCTGAACGCGCCGTCTGGACCCCGGCCGGCGTGCTGCATTCGGTGAAGATGGTCGGCGCGGTCAGCACCCGCAGCGTGCTGATCGATCCCGGCACCTGCGCCACGCTCGGCGATCAGAGCCGGGTGATTGGAGTCTCGCCGCTGCTGCGCAGCCTGCTTGTCGAGGCCGGCGAGATCGAGCGGGAGTACGATCTGGAGGGACGCGACGGTCTGGTCATGTCGCTGCTGATCGCCGAACTGGAGCGGGCCCCGGTGATCCCGCTAGCCGTCCCCTTCCCCATGACGCCGGCGCTCGTCGCCAAGTGCCATGCGTTCCTGGAGCAGCCGAGCCCACATGACACCATCGACGGCTGGAGCGACGCCCTGGGCATGGGTCGGCGGGCCTTTACGCGTCTGTTTCGGCGCGAGACGGGCATGAGCTTCGCCGAATGGCGCCAACAGGCGTGTGTGCTGGTGGCCCTACCCCGGTTGGCGGCCGGGGACCAAGTGACGGCGATAGCCCTCGACCTCGGCTACGAGAGCCCGGCGGCCTTCGCCACCATGTTCAAGCGCCTGCTCGGCGTCGCGCCAAGCCGCTATCAGCCTTAGGGCGCGGCCCCACTTCGTCATCCAAATCCGGGGGACCCAAGCTGACGCGCAAGTTCAGCAACTCAGCTTGGGTCCCCCGGATCGTCTTTCAGACGACCGGAGGATGACGAACATAGGGGTTTACGCGAACGTCCCGGCAAACCGCTCGCGCAGCAGGTTCTTCTGCACCTTGCCCATGGCGTTGCGCGGCAATTCCTCCACGAAGAACACTCGCTTCGGGGCCTTGAAGGCCGCGAGCCTGGTTCGCGCCTGGGCGATCAGGTCCGCCTCATCACCCTGGCCGATGACCACCGCGACGACGGCCTCGCCGAAGTCAGGATGCGGCACGCCGATCACTGCGCTCTCGCTGACGCCCGCCAGTTCGTCGAAGACCAGCTCGATCTCCTTGGGATAGACATTGAAGCCCCCGGAAATGATCAGGTCCTTGGCGCGGCCTGAGATCCACACCCGGCCATCGGGGTCCTGGCGGCCGACATCGCCGGTGATGAAGTAGCCGTCGGCGGTGAATTCCTCGGCGGTCTTCTCCGGCATCCGCCAATAGGCGGCGAACACGCTGGGCCCCTTGATCTCGATGGTCCCGGTGTCTCCGCCGGCGATGCGCAAGTCCACACCCGGCAACGGATAGCCCACGCTGCCGGCGATGCGCTCGCCGTTCAGCGGGTTGGAGGTGATGATCACCGCCTCGCTCATGCCGTAGCGCTCCAGGATGCGCTTGCCGGTCCGCGCCTCGAACTCGGCGAAGGTCGATTCCAGCAGCGGCGCCGAGCCGGAAATGAACAGCCGCATGTGACTGGCCCGGTCCTGGGTGAAGCCGGGATTGGCCAGCAGCCGAGTGTAGAAGGTCGGAACCCCCATCATCACGGTGGCCTTGGCGAGCCCGTCCAGCACCTGACCCTCGTCGAACTTGGGCAGCCAGACCATCGGCGCGCCCGACAGGAACGCGCAGTGCAGCCCCACGAACAGGCCGTGGACATGGAAGATCGGCAGGGCGTGCAACAGCACGTCGTCTGACGTGAAGCCCCAGATCTGGTGCAAGGCCTGGGCGTTGGCGGCCAGATTGCCGTGGCTGAGCATCGCCCCCTTCGAGCGCCCGGTCGTTCCGGATGTGTAGATGATCGAGGCCAGGTCATCGTCGTCCATGACCATGGTGTCGGCCAACGGCGGGCGGGTCCGGGCGTCGGCGACCAGCGCCTCGGCGTCCTCGACGAACAGCACCGGCTCAGCGTCGTCGATGAAGTACTCGACCTCGGCCTCGGTGTAGGCGGTGTTCAGCGGCAGGAAGACTGCGCCTACCTTCAAGGTCGCCAAATAGACCGCGACCGCCGCGACGCTCTTCTCCGACTGCAACGCCACCCGGTCGCCGGGCTCGACCTCGTACTCGATCAGCAGGCTGGCGGTCCGAGCGACGTCGTCTTCAAGCTGGCCGTAGGAGATCGCGGTCCCATCGGCGAGCAGGAAGGCCGGCTTGGAGCGATCGGCGGGAAAGCGCGAGGCGAGCAGGTCGTAGAGGTTCATCGGATCTCAGAGCGGAAGGGCCGTGGTGAACTTGATCTGCTCCATCGCGAAAGCGGAGGACACATCGTTCAGCGGGGCCGTGGCGATCAGGCGTTTGTAGAAACGGTCGTAGGCGGAGATGTCGGAAACCACCACCTTCAACAGGTAATCGGCCTCGCCCGCCAGCCGATAGAATTCCACCACCTCCGGCAAGGCCGCCGCGCCCTTGGCGAAGTCGGCGATCCAGGCCTCGTCGTGGCGGCTGGTGCGAACCGAGACGAACACCACCAAGCCAAGGTCCAGCTTATCGCGGTCTAGCAGCGCTACCCGGCGCTCGATCACCCCCTCATCCGTCAGGCGCTTGACCCGCTTCCAACAGGGCGTCTGCGACAGGCCCACCCGCTCGGCCAGTTCGGCGATTGGAATGGTCGCGTCGGCCTGGAGCTCGCGCAGGATTCGCCGATCCGTTGGGTCCAGGAGAACATTCGTCATAAGATTAGCCGTCCATGGAGAAGTCTATTCTCGATATTGAAGCAATATCGAGAAGATCGACAACGCCTTTCTCGCTCACCCAAGGCACTCTCCAACCAAGCGACCTACAGGAGAGGCTCATGCTCGACGCGTTCAACCGGCACCCGACCGCCATCGGCGAAAGCTACGCTCAGCATCTGGCCCAAGCTGCGGCCTTCGGCGTGACGATGGTCGTCGCCGGCCTCGCCTGCCTGATTCACGCGATCTTCCCCTTCTGGTTCGAGAAGACCGCCAGCGATTGCATCAAGCGCCTGCACGCCAAGATGAGCGCCCGGCTGCGCGTTGAGGCTTCAGCGGCCCAGGCCTCGAGCACAGTCCAGGCCTAGAGTCTGGCTGGCGCCCGCGAACTTCAATCTTCGATCACAGCGTCCAGCGCCGCATGCGCGGTGCGCGCCTCAGCCCATAGGTCCGGCGACAGCAGGTCGTCCGGCGCGATGCGTTCGGGCCAATAGGTCTCCACGACCTGTGACAAGGCGGCCAACCGCTCCGGCGTCAGCAGAAAGCGTGGGTTGATCCCAGCCCGCGCCAGTCCATCGACCGGCACTCGTAGCCGCAGGCAGGCGGGGCCACCGCCATTGCGCATGCTCTCGCGCACATCGACCACCACAGCATGCTTGATCGGGTTGTCGGCGGCCAGGACCGCCTCCACCGCGCTCCACGCCGCGGCGTTCCCGCGCGCGTCGGACGGCAGGATCAACGCCATCTCTCCGCCCGGCAGGGTCACGAGTTGGGAATTGAAGAGATATGAGGACACCGCATCGGCCAGTGTGACCCCGGCCGTCTCGACGACATGCAAATTGGGCAGCCGCTCGCGCATGGCGCTGTAGAGCCTGGCCGGATCGGCGAAAGCCTCGGGATGGGCGAGCAGCACATTGGCGTTGGCGACCGCCACCACATCGTTGTGGAAAGCGCCCGCCTGGACCGCGGCCTCGTTCTGCAGGGCGTAGAGCGTGCGGGCTGGGTTCAGCCCCGCCAGCCGTGCCACGGCCTGGCTGGCCCGGCGGCTCTGACGCTCGGGATAGTTCCCGCCGCGCAGCTCTCCGTGGGCAAAGACGTTCAGGCCCGGCGCGCCATGACTAGGCGCCAGACGCATATGGTTAGCTGCGCCCTCGTCGCCGAAATGCCGCGCCGACGGCAAGGGCTCATGGACGCAGAACCGGTTAGCGTCGGGGAACACCCGGCACAACAGCCGGTAGGTCTCCTGCGCCTCGAAACTCCGATGCAGCATGCCGGCGAGATTTGCGGTCACCAGATGCACCCGGCCGTCGGCGGTGTCGGGCGCAGCCAGGACGCTCGCGGCGTTGGCGCGCCACATGCTGGATGCCGAGCACGCCGCTCGGAACAGGCTCAGATCCTCGGCGGCGGCGGTAGCCAGCACCTCATCGTCGCTTCCCTTAAAGCCGAACGGACGCAGGGCGGCGGCGGCTGGCCGCAGGGGCGGAGGCAAAAAGCCTTGAACAAGGCCCAGCTCCATCACCCTTCGCATCTTCGCCAGCCCCTGACGGGCGGCGGCGCGTGGAAAGGAGACCTCGCCGAAGTTCGACTGCGAGGCGACATTGCCGACCGACAGGCCTGCATAGTTGTGGGTGGGTCCCGGCAGGCCGTCGAAATTGATCTCGATGGCGCTCACGCCCCCAGGCCCGTGGCGATGCGGAAATTGACGCTTTCGGCCTCCAGACTCGCGACGGGATAAGCGCAATAGTCGGCCGCATAGTAGGCGCTCGGTCGGTGATTGCCTGACAGGCCCGGCCCGCCAAACGGCGCCGTGGCGGCCGCTCCGGTCGTCGGCCGGTTCCAGTTGACGATCCCGGCCCGCGCCTCGCCCCAGAAGCGACGATAGAGCGTCTCGTCGTCCGAGAGCAGACCGGCGGCCAGCCCAAACCGCGTGGCGTTGGCGGCGGTCATCGCCGTCTCCCAGTCGGGGGCGCGGATGACCTGGAGCAATGGGCCGAAGTTCTCCTGATCTGGAACCTCGACACCCGTAACGTCGATCAGGCCCGGCGTGAGATAGGGGCGATCCGGCGCCATCGGCTTCAGTTCGCGAATGGCGCGACCACCCAACCGCCCCTGCGCGCGGAGCAGTCCGCACGCGCTGGCCATGTCGATCACCGGCCCCATGAACGGTTGCGGGTCGTCAAAGGGCGCGCCGACCTTGATCTTGTCGATGAGAGCGGCAAGCGCCTCGATGATGCGTTCGCCCTCAGCGCCCTGCGGAACGATGAGGCGCCTGGCGCAGGAGCACCTTTGGCCTGCCGAGACGTAGGCCGACTGCACGATCAGGTGGGCGGCGCTCTGGACGTCGGTCACATCCCAGGCGATCAGCGGATTGTTGCCGCCCAGTTCCAGAGCCACGATCTTCTGCGGCTGATCGGCCAGCGCCATGTGGATCGCCCGCCCTGCGCCCACGCCGCCCGTGAAGAAAACGCCATCCGTTTCGGGGTGCGCGACCAAGGCCTGGGCGATCTCGGCGTCGCCAATCACCACCTGCAGAACCTCCGCCGGAACGCCGGCCTCACGCCACAGCTCGGCTAGATAGAGACCGCTGGCCGGGGTCTTTTCGCTCGGCTTGAAGACCACCGCGTTGCCGGCCAGCAGGGCCGGCGTGATGTGGCCGTTCGGCAGATGCATGGGGAAATTGAACGGCCCGATCACCGCCACCACGCCATGCGGGCGGTGAGCCAATCGGGCGCGAGCTCCGGCCGCCTCCCCCACCCGCTCGCCGGCCCGCTCAGCCTGGGCGCGGATTGAGACCTCCACCTTGCCAGCCACCGTATCGGCCTCGGTCAGCGTCTCCCAATAGGGCTTGCCGGTTTCCTGACTGATCAGTCTGGCGATGACATCGCGCCGCGCCTTGGCGAGGTCGGCGAAGGCTCGGCCGATCCGGTGGCGTTCCTCCAGGGACATCGCCGACCACATTCGAAACCCCTGCCGAGCCCGCGCCATGATCGCGCCAAGTTCGGAGGTCGAGGTCGCAGGCCCGCGCCACACCACCGCGTCAGTGCAGGGATCGGTCGAGACGATCTCAGAATTCGACATGACGGACGCGATCTCCGATCTGCAGGTTCAAGGTCTGGGCGAGCTCGGGACTGACGCGCAGGTCGCCGTCTCGCCCCTGGACATAGCCCCGGGTGGCGCGGAACGCTTCGGCGTCACCCACGCTGATCAGCACCTCAGGGCTCTCGTCGCACGCGCCGATCTGGGTCACTGTCGAGACACTGCTGCCCCGCACGGCCTTCAGGCTGTCGATGTCGGCCACCATCGTCGGACCGGCGTCGAAGATGTCGATGCAGCCCTCGAACTTGAACCCCTCTTGCGTCAGGAGGGCGTGGGCGCGAGCGCCGTCTGGATGGAACTGGCCCACCGCGAGCGCGGCATCGGTTGGCAGCAGGTTCAGATAGATCGGGTACTTCGGCCCGAGGTCGGCGATGACCTGCTTGCCCGCGCCGACGCTGATCCGGTCGGCCTCCTTGAACTCCAGGCCGTAGAACTTGCGGCCGACCGCCTCCCAGAACGGGGAACGGCCATCGATGTCCTGATAGCCGCGCAGTTCGGACACCACGCGATCTCCGAACCAGTCGCGGTGCTGCGCCATGAACAGATAGCGACTGCGCGCCATCAGCCGCCCGCCGGCGACGCCGCGCAAGCCCGGGCGCACGAACAGGCCGCCGACCTCAGCCGACCCGTCATAGTCGTTCACGGGCGTCAGTATGGTGTTCTCCACCACCTTGCCCAGCGCCTGCGACGTCTGGCGCAGCCGCCCGATCCGGTAGGAGTAGAACGGCCAATCGCCGCCGACACTGGGGAAAATGCAGCCGGTTCCGACCACCTCGCCGGCGGCCTCCATCACAAGCAGGATCTGGCTGCCGGCCTTGCGCTCGCCGGCCAGGGCCGCAACGCTGGCGGCCAACAGGGCGCTCAGCCGTTCACGGCAAGGCGGCAGATTGGTCATGCCCAGCCCGGCGGTCAGCGCCAGGGCGTGCAATGCCTCCAGATCTTGAAATCCAGCCGGTCGGACGACGACGCCGATGGCGATCATGACATCCTCCGCAGAATGATCGAAGCCTTGGAGGCTTAGTGTGATAGGGATTTCACCAAACAGGCGGCGGAAGATGGCGCTCTTCACCGCAGAAGATGCGGCGAGGTACGGCGTTGGACGGATATTCTGCGCTCGACCGTTTAGACCTGAGAATCCTGGCGATTCTGCAGGCCGATGGACGGATCACGAACCAAGCCCTGGCTGAGAAGGTCGCCCTGTCACCCAGCGCTTGCCTGGCGCGCGTACGACGCCTGGAGGCCGATGGCCTGATCCTGGGCTACCATGCTCGGCTCGATATCGAGCGCATCCGGCCAACTGTCACGATCTACGGCGAAGTGACGCTGAAGAGCCATCGCCCCGCAGACCTTGCGGCTTTCGAGGCGGTGTTGCTGGACATTCCCGAGGTCGTCGAGGCCGCGCAGGTGTCGGGCCCTTTCGACTATCTGATAAAGGTGGTGACGCCCGACGTCCGCGCCTGGGGCGAACTGGCCGACCGCTTGCTGCAAGAAGGTCTGGGGGTCGACAAGATCGCCTCCCACATCCTGATGAAGGACGCCAAGCCTTACCGGGGCGCTCCGGTTACGCCCGGCCGCTGAGCGTCTATCCCATCGCGTCCTTGATCTTGGCGGCCGGGATCTCGCCGGTGGCGAGTTTTGCCAGGATCAACGCCGAGAGTTGAGCGCGCTCCACGAAGCTCTCGGGCCAGGCGTGCTCGGCCTCGCTATGGATGTCGCCGCCGCGGACCCCCAGCGTGTCGACGTTGGGAAGGCCGGCTGCGAACAGGTTGTTGCCCTCACAAACCCCGCCCGAAGAGGCCCAGGTGATCTCCTGGCCGAGCAAGGCGCCGGCCTCCTTCACCGCCCCGAACAGCGTCTGCTGCGCCACATTGAACGGCTTGGCGGGACGAGTGAAGCCTCCATGCAGATGCGCCTCGATCCCCTCGGCCGCCGTGGCCGCCACCGCCTGTTGGACGAAGGCCAGCGCCCAGTCGGCCGCCGCCGCGTCAGGCAGCCTGATATTGAACCGCAGCACGGCGCGGTCGGGCACGACGTTCAGCGGCCCGCCGCCATCGATCCGCGCGACGTTCAGGGTCACCCCTTCGCGGCGCCCGTTGGCCGCGACCAGCCGCACGGCCAGGTCGGCGGCGGCGGCGATGGCGTTGCGGCCCTTGGCGAATTCGCGTCCAGCATGGGCCGCCCGCCCCCTCACGACGACGTGGAAATTGCCCGAACCCTTGCGCTCAGCGGCCAGCGCGCCGCCGGCCATGGCCGGCTCATAGGTCAGGCCGACATGCCCCTGCCCTGCAAGCTCCGCCAGCAGCGGACCAGAGGCCAGTGAGCCGATCTCCTCGTCGGGCGAGAGCAGAACCCGGTAGCCGATATTGGCCTTGGCCGGATGCGCCTCCATTGCACGCAGGGCCGCCAGCATGACACTGATGCCGCCCTTCATGTCAGCGATGCCGGGGCCGTTCAGGGCCCCGTCGGCGCGCGGGACCACCCGGGTGAAGCTGCTCCCCTCCGGATAGACCGTGTCGTAGTGCCCGGTGAGGATGACCTGCACCGCAGCCTCCGGCCGCACAGTCAGGCGCAGGGCCGGCGTGTGGTGTTGAGGCTTCAGCTCGCCATCGGCGGCCACATCATGGCTGTCGGCCAAGGCGATGCTGTCCACCTGACCAGGCAAATCGCGCAGCACGTGCTCCAGCACCGCGCGCTGGGATTCGAGTCCGGCCAAGTTGCGGCTGCCGGACGGAATGGCGCACCAATCGACGGCGCGGCCAACGATCTCGGCCTCTTCTCCGGCCAGCCGATCGAGGATCGCGGTATCTTCGGAATTGAGTTTCATGCCACGAGGTCACGCCGAAAAGCGGGCGCGCGCAAGCGCCGCCTTGAATGCTATCTGATCGTCATGCCCATCGCCTTCCTCACCCGCCTGCCCGCTGAAGCTGCTCAAGCATGGCTTGCGGCCCTAAGCGCAGCGCTGCCGGAAGACGACATCATGGTGGGCCTGGCGACAGGTGCGGAGATCGCCGTGGTGGCCGCGCCTGCGCCCGGCGAGTTGGCCAAGCTCCCCAAACTCGGCTTCATCCAAAGCGCCTGGGCCGGGGTCGATGGCCTGCTGAACGACCCGCTGCTTCCGCGAGAAATTCCCCTCGCGCGCCTGATCGACCCAAGCCTCGCCGGTCAGATGGCCGAGGCCGTCGCCGCCCACGTGCTGGCTCTGCATCGCCAGGCCCCTGCCTATCGCGCCCAGCAAGCGCAGGACCTGTGGCGACAGTTGCCGCAGATCCCGGCCCAGCAGCGTCAGGTCGGCCTGTTGGGCTTTGGCGAAATGGCGCGGGCGAGCGCCGCTATGCTGGAAAAGCTTGGCTTTCCGGTCAGCGCATGGAGCCGCAGCCATGGCGATCTGGAGTCCCTGCTCGCGGCGAGCGACATCGTCGTCAACCTGTTGCCCCTGACGCCCCTGACCGGCGGCGTTCTTGGCCGGGAGACCTTCGTGCGCATGAAGCGGGGCGCCGCGATCATCAATGTCGGGCGCGGCGGCCACCTGATCGAGGCCGACCTGATCGCGGCGTTGGACGAGGGCCAGATATCGCACGCGGTGCTGGACGTGTTCGAGACCGAGCCCCTGCCTGCCGGCCACCCCTTCTGGCGCCACCCGGCCGTCACCGTTCTGCCCCACGTCGCCGCCATCACCGATCCCGCCAGCGCCTCCCAACGCATCGCGGCGAACATAGCCCGGTTCCGAGCTGGCGAGCCGATCGAGGGCCTGGTCTCCCGCGACACCGGCTATTGATCAGATCGGCAGTTCGGTGACGGACTTCACCTCTTCCAGCACCGCATAGGTCCGCGTCTCGCGCACCCCCGGCATCGCCACCAGCACCTCGCCCAGGAAGCGGCGATAGGCTTCCATGTCGCTCACCCGCGCCTTGATCAGATAGTCGAAGCCGCCCGCCACCATGTGGCATTCGAGGATTTCCGGCGTACGCTGCGCGGCGTGGGCGAACTCGGTGAAGGTGTCCCCCGTCGTGCGGTCGAGTTGAACCTCGACAAAGATCAGGAGCGCTCGGTCGATGGCCTTGGGATCCAGTATGGCCGCAAAGCCGGTGATCACCCCGCGCTCGCGCAGACGGCGAACCCGATCCGAACAGGCGGACGCCGATAGATTGCACTGCTGGGCCAGATCGAGGTTGCTGATCCGGCCATCGCGCTGCAGCACCCGCAGCAAGCGCCGATCGGTCTCATCCAACTGCACATTGTCCGGCATGGCCTCAGGTTCTCTCGTTTTGATGCGGCGAAGGGCACCGAGGTCCGCAGGACATCCGCCATCATAAGAGCTACGCCGGACGATAGAAATTCCATTCTTTCAAGGCCCGCCATGACTTCCTGGACCGCTCTGGACGACCTATCCGCCAAATATCGTGACGAGACTGAAGCGGTCACCGCCCTGCTGGCCGCGCGGCCCCTGTCGCCCGAACAGCGGGCCGCTGTCCGGGCGCAAGCCGTCGACCTGGTGCGGGCCGCGCGCAGATCGGCCAAGCGGCAAGGCGTCGTCGAGAGCTTCCTGCAGGAGTTCAGCCTGAGCACGCGCGAGGGCTTGGCCCTGATGTGCTTGGCCGAAGCGCTGTTGCGCACGCCCGACCAGGACACCCGCGACCGACTGATCGCCGAGAAGATCGGCGGCGCCGACTGGGCCAGCCACCTTGGCCAATCCGACAGCCTGTTCGTCAACGCCTCGACGTGGGGCCTGATGCTGACCGGCAAGCTGGTGGAGGTGGACGACCAAGCCCGCACCGACCCGCCAGGCTTTCTGCGCGGCCTTGTCGAACGTATCGGCGAGCCGGTCGTGCGCAAGGCGGTGGCCCAGGCGATCGGCATCATGGGCGAGCAATTCGTTCTTGGCCGCACCATCGAAAGCGCGCTGAAGCGAGCCGCCAAGGAAGGGCAGGTCTGCTCGTTCGACATGCTGGGCGAAGGCGCCCGTACAGCGGCCGACGCGGCCCGCTATGAGCGCTCCTACGCCGACGCGCTCGAGGCGGTTGGAAAGGGCTCCAAGGGCGCAGGTCCGGAAGCAGGCCACGGCGTTTCCGTCAAACTCTCGGCGCTCTGCCCTCGCTACGAAGCCACCCACGAAGCGCGCGTCTGGACCGAGCTCTATCCGCGCATGAAGCGCCTGGCGCTGATCGCGGCGCGGCACGACATCAACTTCACGATCGACGCCGAGGAAGCCGACCGGCTCACCCTGTCGCTCAAGCTGCTCGACCGCCTGGCGCGCGAGCCTGAACTCGGCGCCTGGAGGGGCCTTGGCCTCGCGGTCCAGGCCTATCAGAAGCGCGGCCCTCTCGCGGTCGCCCGCATCGCCGAGATCGCCAAGGACAGCGGCCGGCGCCTGATGGTGCGGCTGGTGAAGGGCGCCTATTGGGATTCGGAAATCAAGCGCGCTCAGGTGAACGGCCGCCCCGACTATCCGGTCTTCACCACCAAGGCGGCCACCGACCTCTCCTATCTGGTCTGCGCGCGCGAACTGATCGCCGCCAGCCCGAACATCTACGCCCAGTTCGCCACCCACAACGCCCACACCCTGGCCGCCGTCCACGCCATGGCGAGCCAAGCCGGAGTACGGGTTGAGTTTCAGCGTCTGCACGGGATGGGGGAAGCGCTCTACCGCGCCGCGGACGAGCTGCGGGGGGACGCGGTGGTGCGGACCTACGCCCCGGTCGGCGGTCACGAGGACCTGCTCCCCTACCTGGTGCGGCGCCTGCTGGAAAATGGCGCCAACACCTCGTTTGTCCATGCGCTGTTGGATGAGCGGGTTCCGGCCGAGGACGTCGTGGTCGATCCCATCACGGCCGTCGAGAAGGCGGGGGCTGGGCCACACCCGAAGATTCCGCGGCCCGTCGACCTATACGGCGCCGAACGCAAGAACTCGCTGGGGGTCGATCTCTCGATCCCGGACGAAGCGGCGCGGCTGCATCACGCAACCCGCGCTCTCCAGCCGCTGGCGTCCGGCCCGCTGGTTGGCGGAGCCCTTCGCAAGGGCGGCGAGCTCCAGGCGATCCACAGCCCCGCTGACAATGGCGTCGTGGTTGGGCACGCCGCCGAAGCATCCACCGCCGATATCGATGCAGCCTTCGCCGCCGCTCGCGCCGCGCAACCCGCCTGGAACGCCATCGGCGGCTATCGCCGTGCTGAGGTGCTTCGCAAGATGGGCGCTGCGCTCGAGGCGAATATGGACCGGCTGGTCGCCATCTGCTCGCGCGAGGCTGGCAAGACGCTGGCCGATGGGATTGCAGAGGTTCGCGAGGCGGTCGACTTCTGCCGATACTACGCGCACCTGGCCCAGACACGGTTCGCCGGCCCCGAAGTCCTGAGGGGTCCGGTCGGCGAGACAAACACCCTGGAACTCCACGGCCGCGGCGTCTTCGTCTGCATCAGCCCCTGGAACTTCCCACTGGCAATCTTCACCGGACAGATCACCGCCGCCCTGGCCGCCGGCAACGCGGTGGTGGCCAAGCCGGCCGAACAGACCCCGCTGATCGCCGCCGAGGCCGTGGCGCTTTTCCACGAAGCAGGCCTGCCGCCGGCCTTGCTCGCCCTCACCCCCGGCCGGGGAGAGACGGTGGGCGCGGCCCTGACCGCCCATCCCGACTGCGACGGCGTCGCATTCACTGGCGGCACGGACACCGCGCGGCGGATCAACCAAACCCTGGCCGCCCGCCCCGGCCCGATCATCCCCTTCATCGCCGAGACCGGCGGGTTGAACGGCATGTTTGTGGACACGACAGCCCTCAAAGAACAGGTCGTCGATGACGTCATCTTGTCGGCGTTTGGCTCGGCGGGCCAGCGCTGCTCGGCCCTGAGGATCCTCTTCCTGCCGAACGACACCGCCGACATGCTGATCGAGTGCCTGAAGGGCGCGATGGACGCCTTGGTGGTTGGCGACCCGGCTGACCCGGCCACCGATGTCGGGCCAGTGATCGATGACGAGGCGCGCAACGCCCTGGCCGCCCACGCTGTACGGCTGGAGAAAGAGGCGACGATTCTGCACCGCCTGCAGACCCCGATCGACGGGACCTTCTTCGCCCCCTTGCTCGCCGAGATCCCGACGGCGAACTTCCTGGAGCGCGAGGTCTTCGGCCCCATTCTGCACGTCGTCCGCTACGATCCGGCGGACCTAGTGAAGGTGGCGGGCCAACTCGCCACGCTGGGATATGGCCTGACGCTCGGCGTCCACTCACGCATCGACGCCTTCGCCGCGGAGGTCCGCCACCTGGTTCCGGCCGGCAATGTCTATGTGAACCGCTCGATCATCGGCGCCGTGGTCGGCGTCCAACCCTTCGGCGGCGAAGGCCTGTCAGGCACCGGCCCAAAGGCCGGGGGACCCAACTCGCTGTCGCGCTATGCGATCGAGCGCGCCGTCAGCGTCAACATCACCGCGCAGGGCGGCGACCCGGCCCTGCTGAATCTCACGATGTAAGAAGAAATCGAGGAGCCCCGGAAACGGGGCTCTTCGCGATGGTACCACCTCTCGGGTTCGAACCGAGGACCTCTAGATCCACAATCTAGCGCTCTAACCAGCTGAGCTAAGGCGGCTCATCGCGAGGCGTCCTTCTAGTCGCGCCGGGCCGACCAATCAAGCGTTGCTGCGTGCGACCAAGTGATCTTTGCAAGAATTATCAGCGGGCACGAAAAAGCCCCGAAAGCTCGCGCCTTCGGGGCTCATTCTTGGGTCGACGCTATCGGCTTGGAAGCCGTTAGCCCTTCGGAAGCACGAAGCGGATCGGGATCCGCACAGTGCCGCCTTCAACGGGCGCGCCGTCCTGGGTCTTCGGACGCATACGGAAGAGCTTGCTCAACCGGATCGCCGCAGAACCGAAGTCTTGGTCAGCGGGTTCCTCAGAAACCACTTCGCAGCTTTCGAGGCTTCCCTTCGCCGTCACCTGACAGCTCAGCGTCGCCCTGCCTTCGATGTTCATCCGCATCGCACGGTCAGGATAGTACCGCGCAATGTCCTCGCCAGAGGGTCGACGAGCCCAATCGGGGTTCGTGATGACCGACGGACGCGGAGGAGCCGGAGGGGCAGCCCTCGGCGGTTCCGGTGTCTCGATCCGCTTTTCAACCGGCGGAACCGGCAGAGGCGGGATCGTCGGCAAGTC
>JAVBXP010000025.1 GCA_030824495.1 bacterium | reverse complement strand
CCCATGAATGGGGGAGGAAAGAAGTACAGCCGACTGAGCGGGACCTCCCTGCAGCTCGCGCCGCCGTCGCCATGATCGTCGGCCGCGACACCGAACACCTCGATGAGCAAGGCGTCGCCGCCGCCGCCCTGGAGAGCCTGGCCGAGAGCTTCAACGACGGGGTGGTCGCGCCGCTGTTCTGGTTCCTGGTCGGCGGGCTCGCGGGCCTGTTCGCCTACAAGGCCGTCAACACCGCCGACAGCATCATCGGCCACCGCGAAGAACCCTATCGCTGCTTTGGCTGGGCCGCCGCCCGCACCGACGACCTGATGAACCTGATCCCGGCCCGTATCGCCGGCGCCCTCATCGCCCTCGTCGCCGGCCGCGGCTGGCGGACCATGCTGCGCGACGCGGCCAAGCACGCCTCGCCCAATTCCGGCTGGCCCGAAGCGGCCATGGCCGGGGCGCTCGGCGTCCAACTCGGCGGGCCGGCCAGCTATGACGGCGTCGCCCACGAGCGCCCGACCTTCGGGGATGGCCCGCGCCCATCGCCTCTGGACCTTCGCCGCGGGCTTGGGCTCTATCTGCGCGCCTGCGCGATCCTCGCCGCAGCACTCGCCCTGGGAGGTCTGGCATGGCGGCGTTGATGATCCAGGGCTGCGGCTCCGACGTCGGTAAGTCGGTGCTGGTCGCCGGCCTCTGCCGGCTGTTCACCAATCGCGGCCTGACCGTGCGGCCGTTCAAGCCGCAGAACATGTCCAACAACGCCGCCGTCACCATTGATGGCGGCGAGATCGGCCGCGCCCAGGCGCTGCAGGCCATCGCCTGCCGCACGCCCGCCACCGTCCACATGAACCCGGTGCTCCTGAAGCCCCAGAGCGATGTTGGCGCCCAGCTGGTGGTGCGCGGTCAGATGGCCGGGACCTGGAAGGCGGCGGCCTATCAGGACCGCAAGGCCAGCCTGCTGGACGTGGTGGTCGAGAGCTTTCGGATCCTGGAAGCGCAAAGCGACCTGGTCATCGTCGAGGGCGCGGGCAGTCCGGCGGAGATCAATCTGCGGGCCGGTGACATCGCCAATATGGGCTTCGCCCGCGCCGCAAACGTCCCTGTGGTGCTGGTCGGCGACATCGACCGCGGCCACGTCATCGCGGCCCTGGTCGGCGCCTATGAGGTCTTGGAGCCAGCGGACCGCGACATGATCGCCGGCTTCCTGATCAACAAGTTCCGGGGCGATCCGGCCCTGTTCGACGGCGGCCGAGCCGAGATCGTACGCCGCACTGGCTGGCCTGACTGCGGCATGGCCCCCTGGCTCGCCGCCGCCCGCCGCCTGCCGGCCGAGGACGCGGTGGTGCTGGACCAGGCCAGTGTCCGCCAAGGCCGAAAGGTGAAGATCGTCGCGCCCCTGCTCTCACGCATCGCCAATTTCGACGACTTCGATCCCCTGCGCGCCGAGCCGGAGGTCGATTTCGGCTTCGTGCCGCCGGGAACCGCTCTGCCCGGCGACGCCGACCTGGTCATCCTGCCCGGCACCAAGGCGACGCTCGGCGACCTGGCCTTCCTGCGCGCCCAGGGCTGGGACATCGACATCGCCGCCCATGTGCGGCGCGGCGGCCGGGTGCTCGGCATCTGCGGCGGTTTCCAGATGCTGGGCGCCACGATCAGCGATCCTGACGGCGTCGAAGGACCCCCGGGGCAGGCCCAGGGCCTTGGCCTGCTTGAAATCGACACCGTGCTGACCGGCGACAAGGTGCTGCGCAGGGCGTCGGGCCAGATCGCCTCGGGCGGCGCCTTCGAAGGCTACGAGATCCATGTCGGCCGCACCGACGGCCCGGCCTTGCAACGTCCCTTGCTTATCCGTGACGACGGGGCGGGCGAGGGGGCGATCTCGGCAGATGGGCGGGTGTCGGGCGCCTATGTCCACGGCCTGTTTGGCCTGGCCTCGGCCCGCGCCGCCTTCCTGGCCGAACTGGGCGCGTCCTCCGATGGCGTCGATGAAGCGACCCGCGTCGATGCGGCGCTGGACGAGATCGCCGAACGCCTGGAACAGGCCTTCGACATTCCCCTCCTGGCGTCCATCGCCGGTCTGGAGCCACGACCATGAACCGGCCCGCCATCACTCCGCTCGACCGCACCGACGAGGCCGCCTACCGCGCCCTGGTCGATGGCAAGGCCAAGCCGCTTGGCTCCCTGGGCAAGATCGAGGGCCTTGCGATCCATCTGGCCCTGATCGCCGGACGCGCGAACCCGAGCTATGAGCGCGCCCTGCTGTTGGTCTTCGCCGGGGACCACGGCCTGACGGAGTCCGGCGTCTCGGCCTATCCCTCGGCGGTCACCGTCGCGATGGTGGCGACCCTGCTGGCGGGCCGGGCCAGCGCTAACGCCTTCGCCCGCGCGGTTGGCGCCGAGGTCAAGGTGGTGGACGCCGGCGTCGCGGCCGATCTCGCACCCCATCCGCTGCTGATCGACGCCAAGGTTCGCAAGGGCACGCGCAACGCCGCGCTCGGCTCGGCCATGACGGGCGAGGAAGTGGAATCGGCCCTGGCCCGCGGCGCGGCCATCGCTCGGCGCGCCAAGGACGAGGGTTTCGATATCCTCGCGCTCGGCGAGATGGGCATCGGCAACACCGCCTCGGCGGCCCTGCTGCTGCATCGCCTGGGGCCGGCTCCCTTGCCAGACTGCATCGGGCCGGGCGCGGGCCACGACGCCGAAGGCATGGCTCGCAAGCGCGCCGTACTGGAAGCGGCCGCCGCGCGCACGCCGGTGGTCGAGCCTCTGCAGGTCGCCGCCGAGTTCGGCGGCTTGGAGATCGTGATGATGGCCGGGGCCATCCTGGGAGCGGCGTCCGAGCGCGTGCCGGTGCTGATCGATGGGTTCATTGTCGGCGCTGCGGCCCTGCTCGCCATTCGCCTCGATCCCACCTCCGCCGACTACTGCATCTTCGCGCATCGCTCCGCCGAGCGTGGGCACGAGGTGATGCTCGCCGCCCTGGGGGCCGAGCCCCTGCTCGATCTCTCGCTGCGGCTGGGCGAGGGGACAGGCGCGTTGCTGGCCCTGCCGCTGGTTCGCGCCGCCGCCGGCCTGCTCGCCGAGGTGGCCAGCCTCGAGGACGTCCTGGCGGGGCGGCTGTGAAGCGCCTGTCGCATCAGTTCCAGCTCTTTCTCTGCGCGGTGCAGTTCCTGACCCGCATCCCGACGCCGGTTCTGCGGGACTTCCAGCCTGACTGGATCTCGCGCAGCGCCCGCTACTTCCCGTTGGTCGGCCTGCTGGTCGGCGGCGCCTGCGCGGCTGTGTTCTGGAGCGCCTCGCTGATATGGAGCGGCTGGTTGCCGGCCTTGCTCGCCCTGGCGACCGGCGTCCTGATCACCGGCGCCTTCCACGAGGACGGCCTGGCAGACACCGCCGACGGCCTCGGCGGCGGCACGACTGTCGCCAAGCGCCTGACCATCATGAAGGACAGCCGGATCGGGACCTATGGCGCCCTGGCGCTGGGCCTGACCCTGGCGATCAGGGCCGCGGCCCTGGCCACTCTCCCGGCGGGGCTCGGCGCCTGGACCCTGGTCGCCGCCCACGGCGCCGGACGCGGCGCTTCGGTGCTCGCCATGCGCGCCTTGCCCTATGTCGGCGACGCCAAGGTCGGCAAGTGGAAGCCCTCGCCCGCGGACATTAGCCTAGCCGAGGTGCTGACAGCGATGGCGTTGGCGGGGCTGCCTCTGGCCCTGTCCCCGGACGGCGTGGTCGGCTTGGCTATCCTGATCGGCGCGATCCTGGCTTTGGCGGTGTCGCTGATCGCGCGACGGTTGCTGGGCGGCTATACTGGAGATGTGCTTGGCGCCATCGAACAGGTCTTCGAGCTTGGCTTTGTATTGGGTGTCGCTGCGAGTCTGGGCGTTGCGAGCACGTTTTCGCGCACTTGAATGGTCGGACAAATAGCCGCGTTATCCGGTCGTTATTATGCTTTCGCGCGTCAGGCTTGACGCCTAGGCTCCGAATTCCTGGAACATCTGTCGCCTCCCCGACGGACGGCTGGGGCAAGCATCGATCTACTTGATGCCGGTTGGCGTGGCGGTGGGGCGTCTGCAGCAAATGACTGACGATAGCAGGCTGGATGATGCGCGCGCCGCTGAGCTGCGCCATCGCACCGCCAACACTTTCCAACTGATGTCGGCCCTGGCTCGCATGCGCAGCCAGCGGGCTGGAGAGCCAGAGGCGCGCCGCCAGTTGGTCTGGATGGCCGACGCCATCGGGTCGCTGGGCGCGCTTGAACGGCATCGCCGCGATGAGGGCGTCGATTTCTGCGCCTTTCTGGACGAGATGATCCCCGTCTGGGGCCGCCGAGGCGGCGAGGGGCGGGCCCAGGTTGTGCTGGAGGTCGAACCCATCATGGCGCCAGATCAGGCCGCATCGACCCTGGCGCTGATCGTGCAGGAACTCGTCGGAAACGCCTTGGCCCATGGCTATGGAGAGGGGCGCAGCGGCGTGGTTCGAATCTGCCTCTCCAGCAACGAGGCCGGCCGCTACGAATTGGCGGTGATCGACGACGGCTGCGGCTTCGATCCCGGATCGCCCACCGCTCGCGAGCGCTTCGGCCTCTGGTTCGTCCGCAGCCTGGCGGCCCAGGTGAGGGGGGATTTCAAGCTGGAGACCCGCCCCAGCGTCACCGCCCGGCTGGCCTTCTCGCTCTAGCCGGCCTGCGGCAACAACCGCTCATAGTGGCGCCGCACGACCCCGTAGCATTCGCAGCTCAGGGTCTGCAGGCCTTCCCGATCGACGATGTCCACCACGCCGCGCCGGTAGCGGATGAACCCCTTTTCCTGCAACGACCGGGCGACGGCTGTCACCGTGGTGCGCTGCACGCCCAGCATGTCAGCCAGGAACTCCTGGGTCAGGGCTACCGTATTGGTGGAAATCCGGTCATGGCAGGTCAGCAGCCAGCGGGCGAAGCGGGCCTCGACCGAATGCAGCGCATTGCAGGCGACCGATTGGCTGGCGTGGCCGAGCAACGCTTCGGCGTGACGATCAACCAACTCCCGCAGGCGGGGACTCTTGTCATAGGCGTCATGCAGCGGCCCTGATCCGATCCGGGCGCAGCGGCACGGGGTCTGGACGATGGCGCGTGACAGCGACAGGCGCGGCGCTACCGCCGCCGTCAGGCCAAGCGCGCCTTCGCGGCCGATGGTGGCGCTTTCGATGCCCCCGCCGTTCTCCATCAGGGTCAGCAACGAGATCACCCCGTCGTGCGGGAAGTAGACGACATCGACCCGATCCCCGGGCTCATACAAGATCCGGCCGCGCTCAAGATCGATATGAGTGAGGTGCGGCGCGATCAGCCCGTAGTCTTCGGGGGGAAGCGCAGCGAGTAAGCGATTTTGCACCGAGCAGTCGGGCCTTTGCGTGGGAATCGAAACATCGCCTTGCGGCTCTGCATTCAACCTAGCGATGCTAGATTGCAAAAACTGTCGAGAAGACGACACAACTTGGCGGGGCCGACACAAATAAGCGCAGGTCGGAAGGCCCGGTTTGAGCGCCATCCCTGACTTAACTGCGTTCTACGTTTCTAAGGTCAACCAAAGTATTGGGCGCTCGGAAGCCTCGGAGCATCTCAGCTCGGCCCGCCTATCGCTCGAAACATGTGTCGTTTCAATGGAAGTGGAGGTTCGCTTTCCCGCCAATGTGAGGCTCATGCTTGGTGGCGTTGGCCTTGGCGATCTCCCAGGCGAACTTCATCGGACCGGCTTGCGAAATCCAGACCTCAGCGTCCATGCACTCAAACTGCAACATCGTCAGGCGCGGATCGTCCTTGCCCTGCGGATACCAGGCCGCGACGACGGCGTTCCAGTATTTGGCGATCCGCGCGGGGTCATGATGGCGGGTCAGCTCGCCGAAAATGCAGGCCTGCATTTCCCGCTGCTGGAACACGAACATCGCCGGGTGACCGCCGACCACCTGTCTGGCCAGATCGGTGTCGGCGCGGGTGAAGAACCAGATCTGCTCCCGATCCGGCTCAACGAAAGCGGTCATCGGCTGCATGTGAGGCTGGGCGCCCACGACGCCCAACATGCCAATCTGATGGCGTTCAATCTCGTCCCACAGCCGCCGTTCGACGGCGGTGCGATCGGTCATGTCGATGCTCATGCCGGCTCCTGGGTTGAGGTCCTGCAGTTTCAACCCGTTACTGGCGTTGGGGTTCCGCGGTGAAGGCGCGACTTCCCCAGGGTCACGCTTCCCTTAAGGGCCCCGGCTGGGCCATTATGGTCGGCATATTCTTTGATATTCGATTCCAGCCTGAGACCATTTCAATGACCGAGATCGTCGTACCCCGCCAATTTCGCGGGCCTCCTTTCACTGCCAATGGCGGCTATATCTGCGGTGTTCTGTCGAACGCCGTCGGCGGTCGTGGCGTGGCGATGCTGCGTTCAGGCGTTCCGCTTGACGTCGCCGTGACCCTGCAACCTGGCGAGGACGGCGCGGTGTCGCTGGTCAACGCCGAGGGCGTAGTGCTCGGCTCGGCCAAGCCCGCCGACGACAGCCAGATCCCGACCCCGCCGCCGGCCACCCCGACCATCGAAGAAGCCCGGGCTTTCGCGGCCGCCGGCCAGTTTGCTCAGAAGTCGCTGCATCGCGGTTGCTTCTCCTGCTGCATCGAACGCGAAGCCGGCGAAGGTCTGGGCGTCCATGTCGGCCAGATCGACGGCGCGCCCGCCGGTCACTGCGCCGGCGTCTGGACGCCGCACACCAACTTCGCCGACGCTGACGGCGCCATTCCCGACGAGATCACCTGGGGCGCGCTCGACTGCTCGGGCTCGATGGCCTGGTGGATCAAGGCCGGGTCGCCGGTGGGCCTGCTCGGCACCATGGCTGGCGAGGTCTTGAAGAAGCCGAAGGCCGGCGAGACCTACGTCGTCGTCGCCTGGGCGCGCGAGGTCGAGGGCCGCAAGCACTTCGCCGGCGTCGCTCTGTTCGATGGCGCTGGAGAGGTCATGGCCCGCTCCGGCCAGATCTGGATCGGTCGTCCTCCGGGTTCGCCGATGCCGATGCCGGTCGCCGCGACCACCACCGCCTAGACCCTAAACCTGCGGCGCGCAGCCTGGTGTTGCGCGCCAATCAGGCTTGCGGGCCTGGTTTTGCGGCGTTTAAGGCACTTCATCGAACTGCGTTCGCGGAACGGGGTGCGATTTAACCTCTCGCTAACCAACGCCGCTCACCTTGCGTGCTCTGACCGCACGGAAGGGCCGGCGATGTTCAGGGTGGAGTATCATTACCAGGGGCAGGGGCTGTGGAATCGGGGCGGAGCGCCGATGACTCAGCTTGTCGCGACCATGCATGCGCGCACGCTGCGTGAAGCGGGGTTCGCCGACGAGGCTCGTGTCGTGCCGTCCGCCCCCCTGGACCGTGATCCGGGCGTGGGCGTCGATCTGCGCGTTTGAGCGTCTGGCGCGCATTGCGCCAAGATAGCTAACGCGGCCTTAGCCAATTCTGGTGTAGAGCCAAGGCGCCGGTCTAGCTTGGCGGCAACGCGATTTCGGCGGGGGTTTTGATCAGTGGCGCGAGACCGTTCGTATCGCAGCCTCGAATTCCTGAAGAAGAGCGCGGCCACCTCCCGGGTGCTCAACCTGTGGCAAATCTCCCTGAAAGAGGGCGGCAAGCAGGAGTACGAAGCCAGCCCCTTCTTCAAGAACTCGCTGCTCAACAAGGCCATCATCGTCAAGCACCGGGTGCGCGGCGGCGAGGCCGACCTCTTCGACTACCCCGTCCAGAACGCCACCAAGATCCTGCTGCCGATCGCCGAGCGCGAGTTGCGCTACGGCGCGCGCTTCGTCTTTGTTGGTCAGAAGAACTTCGAGGAGGTGATCGCGGTCTCGTTCGGCGACGATCTGCAGGTGGGTACGCGCGATCGCAACGTTCTCGACATCATCGACCGGCTGCCGTCGCTGGATCCCTTCTTGATGCGGGAGATCCTGAAAACCAACGGCTACACGCCCGCGCCCTGCTATTTCAACGTCTCTGAAGCCGACCTCCAGCGGATGTTCGAATCCGCCCGCGTCGAGCTGGAGCCGCTGATCCAGATGTCGTTCGGCACCGACCTGGCCTTCTCCAGCCACGCTGCGACCTTCCTGAACAAGATCCTGTCGGACGCCAACAGCGTCGAGCTCGAACCCCTGCGCCGGGTGATGGGCATGGACGCCCGCCAGTTCCAGGAGGGCATCTTCTGCTGGAAGGCCTTCCTCTATTACAAATGGCAGCTACGCGACCTGATGCCCCGCATCCGTGAGGTGCTGAACGAAATCGCGGCCATCCGACCGATCGGCAATGTCGACTTCGACGACAAGGCCTATATCGCCAAGATCAAGATCGAACTGCGCAACTGGATCTTCGGGGCGGTCGAGAGCGTGACGGACTCGCTGGCCGTCTACGATGCGGCCTACGCGGCCATGACCAAGCAGAATGAGCCCGCCGCATTTCGCGAGTTTCTGTTGCGGGCGCCGGCCATGTTCAACAGCCTGGGCGAGCGTCTCAGCAGCATCGAGCACGTCGCGAGCTTCTGGCGTTATCGCTTCCCGCCCAAGCAGCTGCAGCGCGTGCAGGTGGACGAACTCGTCGACATCTTCATGGACTTCGAGCAGAGCCTGAGCTCCCAGGCGGCCTAGGCCTTCTTCACGAACTCGGTCTTCAGGACCAGGTCGCGGACCTTCTCGACCCGGCACTCGATCTCGCCCTCGCTTCCGGTCAGGCGGATGTTCTTGACCAGGGTTCCCCGCTTCAGGGTGACCGAGGTCCCCTTCACCTTCAGGTCCTTGATCAGGGTGACGGAGTCGCCGTCGGCCAGAAGCGCGCCATTGCTGTCCCTGACGTCCATCTTGATATCCTGCCTGGCTGAAAGAGCGGCGGGTTTAGGCCGCGTCAGCGGTCCCCGCAAGGCGGCGTCCAAACATGAAAACGCCCCCGGCCGCGAGGCCGGGGGCGCTTCCTGATCTCAGACGATCGGACGGACGTTCTTAGAACGCGCCGACCGAGGCGATCACGCCTTGGCCCAGCGAACCGCCGAACAGGTTCGAGGCCGAACCGAGCGAGGCGCCCGATTGGTCACGATCGCGCAGGGTGCCGCCGAAGGTGTAGCGCAGGCCGACGCGGAAGGTGTCGGACTTCAGGTCGAGGTCGTCGATCTCGCCGTGCTCGTAGCCGCCCGTGATGCTCCACGGGGTGCTGGCGAACTGGTACTCGGCGTCGGCGCCGATGTTCCAGATGTCGAAGTCGGCGCCCTTGGTGTCGGCCTTGGTGTAGCCGGCCGAGCCTTGGAGCTTGAAGTTGTCGGTGAAGAAGTGACGCACTTCACCCTTCACGGCCCACAGGTCGGCGTCGTTCAGGTCTTCGGCGCGGCCGTAGCCGGCTTGACCGTACAGGGTCGTCGAGGGAGCGACGTTGAATTGAGCTTCGGCGCCGAGGGCCCACAGGGTCACGTCGTCGCTGGTGCTCACGCCGGCGAAGCCGCCGACCAGACCGCCGTCGAACTTCGTGTTCAAGTGGCCCGTGGCCGACCAGACGGTGGCGTCGCCGCCATCGGCGTCGAAGTTCTGGACCGAACCGTCGACTTGCGCGCCGAGCGACCCGGCGTCGAAGCGCACGGCGCCTTCGAGTTGCAGGGCGTCAGCGTCGGTGTCGCCCAGGGCGCCGGCGTCGAGCTCGACGCGGCCGTAGTTGGCGCCCACGTGACCGACGGTCTGCGCCTGGGCGGCGCCGGCGACGGCGAACAGGGCGACGGCGGCGGCCGAGGCGATCAGTTGAGTTCTCATTTTCTTGTCCTTGGGTACTGGAGAGGCAGCGGACCTATGCCTGTCGCAGGCCTGTCACAATGGTTGAGCTCTTCGGATCTCACCGGTCGGCGAATGGGTGTGACCGGTCAGTCACACCCCTATGGAAGGGCCTTGAAAAAGCCTCGCCCTAGCCTAAAGGCCCCCTGGGAATCGTAGAATCTGCCCTTTGATCCGCTGTTTTTGCATGATTTTTGGCAAATTCAGCTATCGGCCCGCACAGCCATCCGCCCGTTTCGAGCCGCTTTTGTCATCGGCTGATGACAAAAGTCATCGGTCGATGACAAAATTCGACAAGGCCACAAACCCGCCTTCTCCCGGCCGTCGGGAGGGCCTATCTAGCGCTCATGTCTGCTGCAGCTCTCGCCCTCACCCCCGCGTCGATCCGCGAACTGGTCGGCAGGTTCTATGCCCGCGCCCGTGAGGACGCCGAGCTGGGGCCGGTGTTCGAGGCGGCGGTCGAGGATTGGGACCACCACCTCGACCATATCGCGCTGTTCTGGTCGAGCGCCCTGCTGGGCGTCGGGCGCTTCACCGGCAGCCCGATGATCGCCCATCGCCGCAACCCGATCACGCCGCAGATGTTCGACCGCTGGCTTGCGCTGTGGCGTGAGACCACCGACGAGATGTTTCCCGGCGAGATCGCCCAGACGCTTCAGGCCCGCGCCGCGCGTATCGGCGAGAGCCTGAAGCTGGGTCTTTTCTATAATCCCGCCGACCACGCGAGCGCGGCGGCGGGCCGCGCCTAGGCCTGGGCTTGCGCCTCGGCCTTGGCTTTGGCCTTGGCCGCCATCTTGGCGATCAGCTCGCGGCGCTCCACTAGGCCGCGATGCAGTTCGACCAGTACCTTGGCGGCGTGCTCGTTCTGCGAGATGGCCGTCCAATAGGCGGCGACCTTGGGCGTTTGCGGGATCGGGTTCTCGACACCCACGGTCGGCAGCACGTTCTCGATCAGGAACAGCGCCGGGACCAGGGTGCAGTCGGCCATGGTCAGGCGTCCCGAGACGGCGAAACCGTCCTCGCCGATATAGTGCTCCAGCGCCTTCAGCCCACGGATCACCTGGCCGCTCAGCAGGGCGACCACGGCGGCGTCGCGGGTAGACTGCCGCGTCTGGCCGCCAAGCATGAACATGTTGTTCATCAGGTAGATGTCGGCGATCCGCGAGACCGTGCGGATCTGGGCGGTCTCGCGCGGAGTCGCGCCCAGCATCGGGGTCTGCGGATAGAGTTCTTCCAGATATTCCGAGATCACCTCGGACTCCGGAATGACGTCGCCGCCCAGGTCCAGCACCGGGATCCGGGCCAGGGCCGAGGTCTTGTGGAACTCGCCGGTCAGAAATCCGGGCGGCAGTTCGATATCGATGTCGGAAATGGCCTTGGCGTAGATCTGCATCCGCACCTTGGCGGAATAGGGGCTTAGGTCGCCCGAATAGAGCTTCATCTTGAAATCCGTCCCTTTGAAATCGACAGGTCCGCGGCGACTCTCGCCGCCGCGGCCTGCTCTGGGAAGGATATCGCGCAGATTTAGGCGTAGTTCGCCAGTGCGTTGCCCGAGGCGTCGCCCGCGCCGCTGCCGCCATCCACCGGCACGATCGCGCCGTTGACGTAGGCGGCCTGGTCCGAAGACAGGAATAGCGCCATGTCGGCGATCTCGTCCTTGGTGCCATAGCGGCGCAGCGGGTTGCGTTCCTTCACCCGCGCCTCGGCCTCCGGCGTGGTCGCCAGTCGCGCCATGCCCTCGGTGTCGGCGATCGGCCCCGGCGAGATGGCGTTGACGCGCACCCCGGCCGGTCCCCACTCCAACGCCAGGCACTTGGTCAGCATGTTGATCCCGGCCTTGGCGGCGCAGACATGGGCCTGGAACAGCGAGGCGCGTTCCGCTTGGCCCGCCGTGATCGAGATCAGCGAGGCGCCTGGCCGGCGCAGAAACTCGAACGAGGCGCGCAGCACGTTGAAGGTGCCGATCAAATCGATATCGACCACGGTCTTGAAGCCGTTGGCGCTCATGCCGAGGGCAGGGGCCACGAAGTTGCCCGCCGCGCCAGACAGCACGATGTCGATGGGGCCGAATTCGTCGAAGGTGCGCTTCAATGCGGCTTCGACGGCGGCGTAGTCGCGCACATCGGCGGCGATGCCGATGGCCGGCTTGCCGAAGGTGGAGACCTCCTTGGCCGCCGCCTCGATCTTCTCCTGGCTACGGCTGATCAGCACGACATTGGCGCCGGCCGCGGCGAAGCGCTTGGCGATGCCCAGATTGATGCCACTGGATCCGCCCGCCACGAACGCGGTCTTGCCGGCCAGTTGGGTGTCTTGAGCCATGATGTCCTCTCCCTGTTGTTTGCAACAGTCTTAGACCCCGCGAGCTCGGCAGAGAAAGGCTGACCCGGCGTCGCTTCGGCCCCAGGCGCCGATATTCTTGAGGGAGATTCCGAACCTTTGCCGGGATGCGGCGGTATGTTCAGGTGGAGGAGCTGACCATGCCCACCCTCGTTTCCCGGCGCCTGGGACCCAGGTTCGCGTTTCTGGCGATCCTTGCCCTCGCCGTGAACTTCGCCGCCCCGCTTGATGTCGCCGCTCAGCAGAAGCCCAAACGCTCTCAAGCGGTGTGCACCTGCCAGTGCGACGCTGGAACAGCCGGCATCAAGGAGTCGACCTATCCGGGGATGGCGTCCTGCGGCGGCTATGAGGGTAAGACCTGCAATTATGAGGGGCCTGACCACATCATCCGCACCGGAACCGTACGGGCCTGCGTCGCTGAAAATCGGTGGAGCGACGCCGCAGCTCCCGGAGCCCATTCCGCCGGCGTGCTGATGCAGCCGGATCAACCCAAGCCTGATCTGGCCAAGCCTACCCGCCCTGACATGGCGCCGAAAGCCGCGCCGCGCTGACCTTCAAGGCCGAGCGGAATGGCGACGGCTGTTCGAGCGCGCCCCTATGTGGGAGGCTCCCCCAAATCCGCTCGAAATACGCCCGCAACAAAATGGGCGAAGCTTCCAGCGCCAAAAGGGAGGATCGCGCATGTGTGACGACGATATTCACCAGGGTCTCGTTGAGGATCCGACGGTTTCGCGCCGTACGTTCGGCCTGATGGGCGTGGCCGCCGCGGGGCTGGCCACCACCGCCAACGCCGCCACCGCCCGGGTGGTCGAGAAGGACGTTCAGATAAAGACCCCCGACGGCGTCGCCGACGCGGCGCTCTACTATCCGGAAGGCAAGGGCCCCTGGCCGGCCGTGCTGATCTGGCCCGACGTCATGAGCCTGCGCCCGGTGTTCCGCGAGATGGGCCGCCGTCTCGCCGCCGCGGGCTATGTCGTGCTGGTCCCGAACCTCTATTACCGCGTGAAGCCGGCGCCGGTGGTGGAAGGCGCCTTCAATTTCGCCAACCCCGAGGACCGCGCCAAGCTCGCCCCGTTGCGCGCCAGCGTGACGCCGGAGGGGACCGACCGCGACGCGGTCGCCTATCTCGCCTTCCTCGACGCCCAACCGCAGACCGACAAGAAGCGCAAGGTTGGAACCCAGGGCTATTGCATGGGCGGGCCGCTCGCCTTCCGCACCGCTGCGGCGGTTCCCGGCCGGGTAGCGGCCGTGGCCAGCTTCCACGGCGGGGGCCTGGTCACCGACCAGCCGTCCAGTCCGCACCTGCTGCTGCCCCAGACCCGCGCCGAGTTCCTGGTGCTGATCGCCGACAACGACGACAAGCAGGATCCGGCGGGCAAGGACAAGCTGAAGGCCGCGCTCGCCGCCGCCGGCCGTCCGCATCGGGTCGAGGTCTATGCCGGCGCCGCCCACGGTTGGACGGTCAAGGGCAGCCAAGTCTACAACGAACCCCTGGCGGAAAAGGCCTGGGCCGAACTGCTGGATCTCTACAAGCGCGCCCTGGCGTAACTTTTCTCCCCTGCGCAGCGGGGGAGGGGGACCGCCCGCAGGGTGGTGGAGGGGGCAAGCCGCAAGCCCGGCTCCCAGTCACGCCCCCTCCACCGCTTCGCGGT
>JAVBXP010000035.1 GCA_030824495.1 bacterium | reverse complement strand
GGCGATCTGTTTTCGCAGGACATCCCGTACTCGCATCAGACGAGCGTCTCGGCGGTCCCTGAGCCCGCCACCTGGGCGATGATGATTACGGGCTTCGGCCTGGCTGGCGCCGCTATCCGTCGGCGTCGTCAGACCTACGCTCACGCCTAATCCAGACGACTAAGACAAGCAGAAGCCGCGCGGATCTCGGGTCCGCGCGGCTTCATCACGACAGGCGCCAGGCAAGGACGGCTTGTCGAGTTCTAGGCTCGAAGAGCTAGGGCGCCGCGTCGGCGCTGACTGCGCACCATTGTGCCAACTGCGCCGAACCCCACCAGCATCATCGCCCACGTCGCCGGTTCCGGGATGCCTGAGCCGAGGCGAGTGACCCCTTCCACACGGAACTGCTTCGCACCGGCGATCGCCGGATCGAAGGTGAAGGCCAGGCTGGTGATACCAGGTCCGGAGACGATGAACTTGTTCTCTCCGTTATTGACGACGCAGAAGCTGCAGGCCGCGTCACCGATGTTCGGCGTTGCCGAGAACAGGGCCAATCCGTTCACCAGGAGATTGAAGGTGGAGTCGTAGCCGCCCTTTCCCGTTACGGATTCCAGATTGAACGTGACCTCGTTCCAGGCCTTGGCGAAGTTGACCGTGAGATTTTCAATCAACGGATCACCGACGACCGTCGCTTCTCCCGAGCCATTGACCGAGAGTTGGCCGGTGGTCGTGCTGTAGGTGACGGCCGAGCCGTCCTGATTGACGTAGGCGTTGACGCTCGCGCCTGTCTGGCTTGAGTTCGAGTGTACCCCGGTCTGGGTCCCGAACGAGCCGTTTTCCAAGGTGTAGCCGTCCACTAGGACAGAAGCGGCGTTGGCGCTTCCGACAGAGAGTGCGGCCAGTGCGGCGCCAGCGAGAACGCCGTTAAGGAGCCTATGCATCTGTACCTCCCCAGGGCCGTTGGGGGCCCAATGAGTTATTAATAAATAACCATGTTACGCAATTTGCTCGTGGCGCAATCGAGTACAACCGTAGGCGCGGCAGGCATGGCAAACCGCCAAACGGCGGTTGCGTATGTAATGTCGGTGGCCAAGGAGCGTCCGCAATTGATAATTATTCGCGAGATACCGCGTAGCGAGTAGTAATGAGTTTGCTACTATCTCACGATGATCTAGCCAGCGGCGGTGCCCATCGACGGGAGCGGAACAATCCTAAGGCGGCGTCGGCTGTTGCAAGTCGGTGTCTAGAACACCGGCGATTTCGTCCGTGGCTCCGTCCGAGACTTCGTTTCGGGCGGGGTCAGGAAGCGCTCCGTGACGGCCGCATGCGCCTAGATGTCGATAATTACCTTCCGCACTCGGCCGACGACCGACCACTTGTCGGTCGGCTTGATGAAGTGAGGCTCGTGGGCGGGGTTTAGCGACTCGGGATCGAGCCGAATTGGATCTTCGCCATATCGCTTGAAGGTCGTCTTTCCGCGCAGGCTGAAGATGTAGCGCCTGCCGCGGACGAGATCGATGTCCTTCCGGTTGACGATCAGCAGTGCGTTTTCCGGCGCCAAGCGATCCATGGAGTCGCCGCGAACGCGTGTGGCGAAGAACTCTCCCGCCCCCAGATCGCTGATGTCGAGTGTCTCGGTCCCGGCCGGGATCTGGCTGCCCGGCTCGTCAAGCGCGCCTGCTGACACCCACGATATGACCGGCACGGACTGGATATCCTCAGGTGATCGCGGCGACTGCTGCCGGGCCGCGACCATCGAGCCCGCTCCGTCGTAGAGCCACTCTGCCCTGACACCGAACGCCTTCGCGTATGTCTTTGCCTGATCGAACGAGAAGGGCGCATTGCCGTTCTCGTTGCTCTTGTACGTGTTGCGGTTCCAGCTCGGAAACCGCTCGTACACGTCACGTTGGCGCTCCAGCCCGGCGTGCAGCCGTGCCTCGCGCAAGCGATTGTGTCGTTCCCCCGTAGTCATGTGGTGGAGGCTATCGACCTGTCGGGTATAAAACCTGCCAAAGTGCTTGACGTGTGACGGGTATATTAAATACCCTTCATCATCATGCGAAGCCATCAGCAGATCATCACAGACGCAAACGGCCCTTCAGCGGTGGCGCGCATCGTTGGCGCCGAAGCCGGGACTGCGAAGCAGTGGCGTCGCAATGACAGCATCCCGGCCGCGTATTGGGCGGCGATGGCGGATGCTGGCTTGGCGACGCTGGAAGAGCTTGCTGTGGCTGCCGCCTCTAAGCGCGAGGCCGCCTGAGCCATGGGGCAGGGGGCTTTCACCATTCAGACCCACGCGCGGGCGCTTCCCCCCGGCGTTTGCGTGTGCGGCGGGGAGCGTTTGAAGCGCTTCCCGCCACCTTCCCTCGCAATGGTTGGGGAGGTCGGCGGTGGCTGAGATTGCCCTCACCAAAGGATACGTCGCGGTAGTTGATGATGCCGATCTGGGTTGGCTCAGCCGCTGGCGGTGGCATGCCGACGTAGCGGGAAACACGGTCTACGCGCGACGCCACCTCCTCGCCGACGAAGATCAGACGGATGGGAAATCCGTCTCGATGCACCGCGCTATTGCGGCTGCGCCACGCGAGAAGCTGGTCGATCATCGGGATCGAAACGGCCTGAACAATCGCCGCAAAAACCTTCGCGTTTGCAGTCACGGCGAAAACTCGCGGAATTGCGTCAAGCCAGTAGGCCGATCCGGCTACCGCGGCGTCCTGTGGGACGGCGAGCGCAATCTTTGGCGGCCAGAACTCTGGATCGCCGGACGGAAGATCAGAGGGGGACGGTTCGCTTGCCCCGTCGAAGCGGCGCACGCGCGCGATGAGCTTGCGATCAAATATCACGGCGCGTTCGCCCGCCTGAATTTTCCCGACGAGGTGGCCGTATGACCATCCCCGTCGAGAACCATCTCCCTGGCCAGGGTTCCCGCCCTGTCCGCATGTCGTCGGGCGAGCTTCCTAAAGCCGCCCGCTGCCGCTGGCTCCGCACTAGCCATGGCGGCGTTCGCACCGGCCCAGAAGGCCGCTGCGAGCATCTCCAAAACCAACTTCTGACGTCCGTTGTCCTCCATGCCTCGGGCTCCGCTCTGGTGAGCACCGCGCCCCGCCAAGGTCTTCATCCATGACCTTGGCGGAGCGAACAATCATGGGGAAAAACTCCCTTGCTTCTCGCGTCCCGGCTTCTGACCGGATGCGGGATCGGTTGGGCCTCTTCCTGCGCCGCAAGTACGCCGGTGAGACGAAGGCCCTAGCCCGCGACATGCGCTCGACCGTGAAGGCGGCCGAGAACGTCATGAACGGCCATTGGCCCAACGACCTTCACCTCGCCGCCATCGTTCGACGCTTCGGCCAAGACGTCTGGCTCGCGGTTTTCGCCCCGGAGATCGAGCCCGAGCTCGCCCGCCTATCCCAAGAACAAAGAGACCTGGAGGAGCGCCTTGAACTGGTCATCGCGCGCCGCCGGCAGGCTGAGGGCGGTCGCACTGGCGATCAGCAACTTCTGGCTTCGGCGACGTCTGAGGCGGGAGATCGCTCGCCCCTCGGGTGAGCGCCATCCCGGAACAAACAGGGTCCGATAGTCGCCGCTAGGGCGACCGGACCACACCCAAACCGCCCTTTCGACTGCGGCGGAAACAAGCGGTCGAATTTCAGGGGGACACTCATGTCCGACGACAACGCACACGGCGACATCCTCAACCAAGCCGCTCAGGGCCAACTCAAGAGCGTCATCGAACGCATCGAGCGGCTTGAGCAGGAGAAGTCGGAGATCGCCGAGCAGATCAAGGAAGTCTTCGCCGAAGCCAAGGGCAACGGCTTCGACGTGAAGATCCTGCGCAAGGTGGTCCGCATCCGGAAACAGGACCGCGCCAAGCGTCTGGAAGAGGAAAGCATCCTCGACCTGTACCTCGTCGCAATGGGCGAGGCCTGAGCCATGAGCGCTCGCGTGTCCCCCAAAATCGAAACGGTGGCGCGCTGCGTTCCGCGCCACGATGGCGGCTATCTCATCGTGACCCGCAAGGGCTCGTCTGCCGCATCTCCTGAACAAATCCCGGAAGGCTCTCTGGTCGTCATTCGCGACGGTCAGATTGTAAGGCCGAACCGATGAGCCAAACCCCGGAAGTCGCGGAAGCCAAACCCAGGAAGCCACGCAAGGTCGTTAAGACCCAGGTGGAGAAGCGCCTGGAAGCGGGTGCGTTTGTCATCAAGACCGTGAATCCCGAAGCCACGCGCGGCGCTTTTTGGACCTTCAGCGACACCGGCCGCGCTGCGCGCGCCGATATCGTCCAGCGGCTCATGGATGGCGGCAAGCTTCGGCCGGTAGGCGATGGCTTGTTTGCCGAAGATAGCCAAACCTGGGGGCTCGCATGAACTGGCCCTGGTCCAAGCCCTGCCTGTCGCGTGCCGAGAAGGCTCTGGTGGCGTCGAAGCTTGGCGTTGCGTCCCAGGATGTCGGGAAAATTCGCGGCCGCTCAGTGCGCGCCACCGAGAATGGACTACTCGCGGTCGTGCCAGCTGACGTGCGACAGCGCGTGCGAGCCAAGCTTTCGCAGGCCGGCCGATGAGGGAGTTTGGGAGGGCGGCATGAAGGAAGCAAAGCCTGACGCGTGGATGCCGCTTTATATCGGCGACTGGGACGGGGACACCGGCCACCTGAGCTGTGAGGAGGACGGGGCTTATATGCGCCTCGTCCGCCACTACTGGCGCATGGGGCCGCCGGCCGACAACGACGCCGGCCTAGCGCGCATCGTTCGCATGGACCTACGCGCCTGGAAGAAGGTCCGGCCCGCCATCGTGGGCTACTTCCAGGTCGGCGATGGCTTCTGGCGGCATAAGCGCGTCGACATGGAGCTTGCTCGCTGGGCGACGAAGAAGGCGACCGCCAGCGCAAAGGCGCAGGCTGCTGCGGAGAAGCGCTGGGGGAAGGGCGGTGACGATCCCGGAAAGCCCCGTCGCGGTGCTAAGGGCAATGCTCCAAGCATGCCCCAAGCACTGCCTGAGCAATGCCCGTCATCATCATCCACAGAGGTAGATGCCCCTACAGGGCAATCTACCCTCTGTGGACGCGAGAGCGTCGAAGCGCGCCGAGGTGGCGCTTCGCCCCTTCGCGTCATCGAGGGTGGTCACGACGACAGCGAGCGCGGATGGCTTCTGCTGGCCGCCCAGGCCCGCCAGGACAAGCTGCGGTTCAGGGTCTCAGACCCTGGTCAGTCCAGCGAGTGCGCAGAGTTCGAATGCTATGCCAATGCTCAGGCCGTGGCTCGGCGGAGGGCAGCGGCATGATCGAGCTCCGGCCAATCAACCGCGCGGATGGCGATGCCTTCATCCGTGAGCACCATCGTCATCATGGCGTGCCGGTCGGCGCGATCTGGCGTCATGCGGTCCACGACTTAGACGGCACGCTCCGCGGCGTCGCCGTGGTCGGTCGGCCTGTCGCCCGCGAACTGGACGACGGCCTGACCTGCGAACTGACCCGACTTGCAACGGACGGCGTCCACAACGGCTGCTCAATGCTTTACGGGGCGTGGCGCAAGGCGGCGCTCGCCAAAGGCTATCGCCGTGGCCTGACCTACATTCTGGCCAGTGAAGACGGTGCCAGCTTGCGGGCGGCTGGCCTCGTGTTGCTATGGACCGTTAGGGGCCGCAGCTGGAACTGTCCCTCGCGGCCGCGCACCGACAAGCACCCGACCGAGGACAAGCACGCCTACGGCTTTGGTGCGTGGCGTCATCTCATGGAGAAGGCGGCTTGATAGATTTGCTATTCAGGCTGCAGCAAGGCGCCGTTGGTACGGACAATCCAAACCTGTCCGCAACCGTCGCAAGTTCCGCGAAGGAGCGGGACGTCGTATTTCGGAAGCTGCGTGTTGGTGAGTCCCCCAATGCGGCCTTTTGCGCACGACTTGCAGTGAGCGCGGGCGTCACCCGAAGCAGTTGCGGCCTCAGAGAGGATCTTTATCCGACCAGGCATGGCTGCGAAGTCGGCGAACCAAGCAAAGAGCTTCACAATAGCGCCGGCGGGTGGGGTCACGGGGTCCATAACGGTGAAGCTAGGGCGGCGCCTGACCGTGCGCCATCCACAATTTCGGCTGAAGGAGCCGCTCAGTGAATCCCAGCCTACTCGCCGCCTTCATCGTCCTCGCCGCGACGCCGGCGCTCGCCGACCCCTGCAAGGCCATCCCCGACCGTGGCCCGATGCCTTCCTATCTGGCGAAGGGAAAGACCTTCAGTGGACCGGTGACCTACGTCGGTGACGCCGACAGCCTGTGCGTCGCGGTGGGTGGTCGGGCGCCGGAGAACCTCGTCGAGGTGCGCGTCGCCGACTTCTACGGGCCGGAGCTGAACGCGCCTGGCGGCAGGGCAGGGAAGGCCACGCTCGAAAGCATCGTCAAGGGGCGCCACGTCGTCTGCACCGCTGGCCGCCGTTCTTATGACCGCGTTGTCGCGATCTGCCGACTAGGCGGCGTCACCATTGGAGAGCTGATGCGCGGCGCCGGCGTCGAAGAAGGCGGGAACGGCCGATGATCAACCAAGCCTCGGAGGACCGATATGCCTAGACCAACGCCCTCGACCGCTGATCCCATCGACCACTTCATTGGCGACGCCGTCCGCGCGCGCCGCGTGGCGATCGGCGTGAGCCAGAACGGACTGGCGAAGGCGCTCGGCGTCAGCTTCCAGCAAGTGCAGAAGTACGAGCTAGGCCAAAACCGCATCGCGACGTCGCGCCTGATCCACATCGCTCGCGCTCTCGACTGCAAGATCACAGCCTTCATTCCTGAGGAAGACCGATGACCGCTCAGCAAGCCGCTGCCCGGACGATCCGCCCAACCGCGCCCATGGTGGCGGCCCTCACAGCAAAGCAGCTCTCCGAAGTGCTGCTGGCCCTGCGCAACACCATCGAGGGCAATCCCCACCTCTATGGCCGGCAGTCCCAAAAGCTCGACCGAGCCGAGCGCGCCATCTTCGATCGGCGGTTCAACGACGCTCGGGAATTGATGGCCGACATGCAGCAGGGGATTGAGGCCCGAGAACAGGCCGCGTCCATGCAGGCCGCAGCCCAGGAGCAGGAGGCGCTGTCAGAAGCCCGCGGCGCGCCGACGGCGAAGACCGAGACGGGGGTCGCCACCCGTGACGGCTGGCTGTGGCTGGTCAACAAGGGGCGCTACTCGTCTGGGCGCGTAGAGGCTGGCCGCCGCTTCCGCGAGAAGTTCAGCAAGGCGACTGACGACAGCATGAAGTCTTGCCTGAACGACGGCGGGGCTGGCGCGGCGCCGGAGGATGCACCCTGCACCCATGCTGCTCGTTCTCATGCCCGGTTCGAGATTGAAGGCGTCCAACGCCACATGCAGTCGTCGGCTGGCCTTGCCTCCGGCTCACTGCTGTTCGAGCGGCTTGTGGCCGTGGTCGGGCGAGGGGAGACTGTTCGGCAGTTGGCGGGCGGCAAGGATCGCGAGGCGGAGGGCCTCGTAATCGAACTTGGCTTTGCGCTCGATCTTGCTGGCGTTTACCTCGGCGCTATCCACACTTGAATGCCATTGATGATTGTCCGCGCCACCAGAGGTAGCGACACCCCCTTGCGTGAATTGTTTTTTGATTCCATCTTGAGTTGTGTGGAGGGCGGCATGCGTGTTCGGTTCCTTGGAGCGGCGATTGTGGGCGTCCTGGCGCTTTCCGTTCCGGCGTTGGCATCCAGCCCAGCCGGACTGACGCAGCTCAAAACTCGCGAAATAGCCAAGCTCCTAAAGGGTGGCGTGCTGTTGCGCGCTAAACCGTGCGTTCCGGGGCGGCCCTACACCCAAGAAGAACGAATAGATGGTCGCGGTATCTACCGCGGATATGACGACATCGTATCGAGCAACGGGGAGATCGTTGTCGAAGATGGCAAATTATGCGTCATCCACAACGACCATACAAAGTCATGTCGGGTATTCTACCGGGATAAGAGCGGAGGATACTGGCAAGAGCTAGATTTGCCACCTGGATCCTCCAGATCACTGAAAGAGATCGAATTTCTATCAATTGAAACGCCAATAAATTGCGCCAAAGAGGTGTTAAAATGACGTGGTCGGCCGTTGAATCCAAAATCGATTTCTATTCTGCGTCATCTACATGGGCAACAAATCCAAACGCTCCGCTAGTTGTCCTTTCTTCATCGGATCAGGCTGCAATAAAGGCAGAGCTATCTGCGCTGTATGCAGGGTCTGCCTTAGCAAGGGATTTGATGGACCGAGCGACCGCCGGGACTTTTACGCTTAAAATCGGCGGCGCAAATAGTTCGGTAGGATTTGCAAGCGCTGCTGGTCCAGGCGATGGATATATCGGGATAAATATTGCGAAAGCGGCCGACGTATATTTCATCAATGAGAGCGGCAATCTTGTGAATAGTCGATTGGGATTGACGCTGATCCATGAGTTGAGCCATGCAATCGATGTCACCTCGGATCCTACTGGCTACGGGTCGGGCGCGGGCTTCGATCATCGGGGCGGGGCCGTGGATTTTCAGAACCAAGTCGCCGCTCAGATGTCTTGGTCTAACGATCAGCAAGCGGCCTACTATGGTCAAGTTCAACAAGGTGAGGCTAGGTATACGCTCCTCAGCAGCGGTGGAAACTTAACTGAGGGCAGGTCGATTGAGCTGGCATTGTTGGGGGACAAATCGTTCGTAGGTTCGAACGACGTAATTGACCTTTCTGCTCGCACCCAGATGTCTAGCAACTACATTCATGGGTTTGGGGGGAATGACACCATCACGGGCGGCCGAGGGGCCGATTTTCTACTTGGCGGCGATGGGGATGATCGGATTGTCGGAGGCGCCGGCGACTTGATCGACGGCGGCAGTGGAAGTGACGTCGTCCAGATCGATGCGGTCGCCCCGGTTGAGATTTCAGTCGATGGGGCGGGCGGTAGCCTTCCAGGAGGCGTGCGCCTTGTGAGCGTTGAAAGCGTCATTGGTTCTGATGTCGATGACACTTTCTATCTCTCGCACAACTCAGCGATCGAGATCGACGGAGGTGCGCAAGTGGGGATCTTCGAACCTGCGCCGTTATCTGGAGACACGGTATCGTTCGCTTTCTCGCAGAGCAGTGTGAGTGTCACGGTAGACCAAGATGGTTTTGCTTATTTCAACGGAAAAGAGCTAACTTCAATCGAGAATATTGTTGGAAGTAACTATGGGGATACCTTCAATATAAACGGATGGGGGTATCGGGACATTGATGCCAATGATCTGGTCACGCCAACAGGAACCCTAAGTATACGCCCTGGCCCAGGATCAGATTATATAGATGCAAGGGGTTCGTACGCGACTATCGTCTACGGAGAAAACGACGGGTTTGATACGTTTGCTTCTGAAATTGTAGATGACGTAGAAACTACTGGTGTAAGCGCCATTATGTTTGAGGGTATGTATAAGTCCGACCTAAAACTGACTTTCCAAATGCTAAGTTCTTCAGAGAACTACAATTCTGAGCGCGATATATATGACTCAATGTCGTATACTGGACGTTTTTACATGGAAGCCAAGGGCGGGTCTACTAAGGTTCTATTGGGTCCGGGTGGGTGGACCGACTATTACGACGACGAAGCCGTCGATGATTGGTGGGTAAATACTGGTTGGACCAACGCAATTGATGGCAGCGGGGATATTATCTCCTGGGATCAGGGGGATTTCATCGCGACCTAACCGCGGCATATCGAGCATCGGCGTTGAGTATCATCAAGTAATCATCGCCTTTTCGCGCGCGCGACCGTAGCTAGAATGCAGCGGCGCGTGACTCGTCCGGACAAGCCCCGGCCCTGCGGTCGGGGCTTTTTCATATCGGTGAGACATTGAACCCACTGCTCCCCCTCTGCCTGCTCGCCGGAACCGTCTGCGGGGCGTTGGCCGTGTGGGCGCTGATCTCCGGCGAAGCGAGGGTGCTGACGTCCTACACCGCGACGCGCGCCGACGATCCTGCGTTCTACTGGATGGCGATCGCCGCGCGGGTTGGCGGGTGCATAGCGAGTTTCATGAAGGCCTTCTCTTTGGCCTTCCTTGCGGCGCCGCTCGCACCGGCCTAATCGCTGGGGGTTTCGCGTTCAGCCAACTCTTGCGCCTTCAAGGCGGCCAGCTTTCGACGCAGGCGCGGGATACTGACCCCGCCGAGGATCAAACAGATCACGGGCCAAACGACAGGCAGCAGATCGCCATCCGGCGAGCCTGTTATCGCCCATTCGCGCACGTAAATGAACGCGCTGACAGCGGACGCTATTGCCAGCCCAGCCAGCCCCCAGCTTGAGAGTAGCAACTTGATCTGCGTGTCCAGCCGCTTGGTAGCGATTGGACCCTGGCCAGGCGGCGCTTTGCGGCCGATTAGTCCGGGGCTTGGCATGTCTACTCCTCGGCGGAACCCTAGATGCAACTCCGATGAACAGCGCAGGCATAGGTCAGAGCGACCATCAAGCCGGCAATGCTCAATGCAACGCCCACGAAGGCAACGATAACCGCGGCAAGAGCCGCCTTGCTGAACGAGCTCGATCGAGGGCGACGCATCGGCCGGTCGTCTGATGTCATGGCTTTACCGTAGCAAATCGAGAGGCTCGGCCCAACGATCCTGTCGCCTGCTTTATGGCTTTCGCCGCTAACCTGCAGTCCAGGTCCGCTTTGCGGATGGTGCCTTGTGGCCGGTATCGACCCGTTGCGGACCTCCTAGCGTCGCCGCAGCGGGCATGAGACATCTGCGGAAATCAACTTCGGAAGCGAACGCCCCATGGATCCGACTCCATCGCCGCAACTACTCAGGCAGCGGATTCGGAACAATATTATTGCTTACCTGGAGGTGGCCTCGTCTGCACTCGAGCAACGGGAGTACGAAAGCAAAGTCCCCATCGCTCAAGTGCCAAACGAGATGATCGATCGGTGGGAAGATTCGGTTCAACCGAACGATTTCGCTTGGTACAGCGAGCCCGTCTTCACCCGTGAAGAGAACCAGGCGATGCGGGATTTTCACGCCATTTGGAACGAGGTGGCTGATGCGACGCCCAATCCAATGCCCTATTCTGTGGAACTGCTCATCGGAACGCCCATATGGGATCGCTTCATGAGCGCTGCGTCTATTGCACTGGACGTGTTCATGAGGCGCGGACGGCTCGACGATGATGTCGAAGAAGAGCTCTGACGCCCGCTACCACCCATCTGAGACTTCGGGGTGGTCCGCTTGGCAAGGTGGCTGAGGTCCGCTTCCGGGCGGTGCGTGATCACCGTTCTCGACCCATCTAGGACGTTCGGAAGGTCTGCTTGCCGGCCGTAGTCTGGCGACTATCCTGCGCTCATGCACAAGCTCTACCTGATCAATCCAGGCTCCCGACCGCCCTACTACGAGTTGGCGCAGGCACTATGGGGCGATAAGGATTTCGATAGCGATGGCGACAGTAGTTCACCTGACGCTACAAATTGGACTGAGTTGACCGTGAGCCTACGTCCTGACGAGACTGAGCGGATCGACATCGATCCAGTTAGTGAAGCGGGTCCCTTGGTTCTTTGCATACGCTCGGAGAACGCGCAGCTAGTTACGCGCGCTGGCGATTTTCTAAAGCAGCGAACTGGCGGGTCACTCAGCGCGTCAGCGCCTTGATGTCCGCTCACCGCCCTGAACCGACTTACTTGGTGAACGTGATAACAGTCACCTTTCCGGTCTCGAAGTCGACGGCCACTTCGTAACAGCTGAATGTGTATGCCCGCAGCTGGTGAGGGTCCGGATTGAGTTGGGTGAAGTGATCTGCTTGCTGTCCAAAGAACGGAGGCTCTGCGCGCCAAAGTTCGTTGCCCGAACCGTCTGTGCGGATGAGATTTCTACCGTCTCTCGTGCCGTCGGCCATCCAATCATGGAGCGTGATCGCTCCACCGTCGGCGAGTTCGATACGTCTGCAGATTGGGTCGGTCATCGCTGGAACCTGCCACCAAGTCGCGGATGGACCAAGTTCCGCTCTCCACCCGTTGCGAACGATAAAAACGTCTGCTTGCGGCGTCCTACTATTGTTTCGTGGCGAACTGGATGCGGTCGGTCGGCTCCGGCCGATAGACGTTCCAAAGTTCGCCGCGTTGCAGGTTCAACTTCTCAAGCGTCCTAGAGTCGATGGCTGCGACTATGTTCGCGCTGATGATCGGCCACGGCTCCGCTAGCGTTCGCGGTCGTGCTTGTTCCTGAGCTACATCGGGGGATTGGCGAGCTGCCTCGATAGCTGCCGGAAAATCATCGATCGCAACGGCAAAGACCAACGGGGTGATCTCTCCACGGCCTGCCTCGACTTCAACCCGTACAAGCCAACCATCCGCCATCATCATCTCCCTAGGCTGCCCAAACTATCGCAGCAGCGGTGAAGGCCCGCCAAGGGCCAAAGTCCGCTCCCCACCCTAATGAGACCTCGGTGGAGTCCACTGTTCGACAAGGTGGCCGAGGTCCGCTTCCGGGTGGCGCCGTGATGACCGCCCTCGACCCCTGGTTGACGACAAGGTGGTCAAATCCAGCAGCCGGCGAGGGACATCATCGTCACGGACGCGAAGAAGAGCGTGAGCGGCGTGAGGGCCAGAGCAGCACCAACCGCAAACCGTCGCTGTTCTCTCGCAAGACACACGATCGTGGGCGCCAGGACGATTGCGAGCGCTGCTATCAGCATCGGAATGTTGTTGATAGGACGCTCGACGCAACTACCCGCAGGCAGGGCGAAGATCGCTTGTAGCGATAGGAGCACGAGCAGCGGAAAGCTCAGTGCAGCCACTATTGTGGCGTACGGGCGCCAATCGGATGGGGGCCAGCGGAAGCCCCAGAGCGCTATGACCAGGCCTAGCGGCGTGAGAACCGGTGCGAGCAGCAGAAGTGCCATCATCACCGTTGCCTGTCGGAAAAGCTTGGCCTTGGCAACTCACGCGGCCCGCGAGGATCTACGATCCACCCATTAGAGACTTCGGGGTGGTCCGCTTTTTGGTAGGAAGACGAGTTTTCGGATCCGAAGTCACCTTCACCGACTAGCGATGTAACTCAGCGAGATCTCATCGCGGGTCGCTCGGGAGGGGTTGGGTAGCCAGCGGCGCGTGCGTCCGCCAACTCGGCGCTAACTAGCCTTTGGTGTCGGCTTGGCGCGAGCTGAAGATCGGGTGGCCGCGGCTGTCGATTTTCCGAAATTCTCAGCGGCATTTGCGAACATCGCCATAAGCGCGGCGGTTTCAGACGCATCTAGGTTTTTGAGCTGGATGTCGGCAGTGGTTTCACCCTTTCGGAGAATGAAGTTGCGCTCGGCCGTCGAGAGCGAAATCAAAAGCTTCTTCTCCGTCTCAGTGTAACTCTTGTGTCCGGAAAGAAATAAGGCGATCAACTTCAAGTCGATGTTGGTCAATTCGTTTTGAAAATACTTAATCTCGGTGAGGTTTCGGCGATATGTCGAAAGGAAGAATAGGGAAAAGGCATTCGCCGATATTGCGAGGGTGACCTTCGCCGCAAATTGTCCCCAATAGAACATTGGTGAAAGTGGCGAGGTTTGAGGCGGGAACGTCGCGGTTGCGGTGGCAATGGGTAGGGCGGCTCGGGACGTGTCCCATGCCAGCCAGCCAAGAAAACCGAGCCCTAGAAAAGCAGTGATTACACCGAACGCGAGATTTGTGTTCGCCTTCCTCCCTTGGTCGCGGATCTCGGATCTAAGCCGAGACCGGATTGAGTTGGCGAAAGCTTCGTGACGTGGAAGCGGCGGCCTGCGGACGATTGTTTCGCTAATGACACCATCGGTTTGAGCTTCACTCGTGCCCGCGGAGCGGGTTGCCGGATCAACCGAAATTGCAGGGGCATTCCAGGCTTCGGCGATAGGTTTATCGCTGCCAAATTCAAGGAATATTTGGAGTATGGCATATGATCCGCCAATAATACCCGTAAGTATCCCAACTATAGATAATATATAATACTCTGCAATAAGGTCTTTCGGGTATATTATGCTTTCAATTATTGGAGCAAAAACGTAAGCAGAAAAACAAACTGCGATAATAACAAATGAAATGTAGATTTGTTTGATATAAAACTGACGCCTATCTTTTGGTTCTGTCGGTGTGATCAGCATGCTTACTATCCCATCGAAGACTGTTTCCATGGGGAGTTTTCCGGGGGACATTTTTTGATCCTGAGTCAGCGCTGCACGCATTGGTAGCGGCCGCGTGGCGTTGCCTCAATCGGATACTTTGCCATTCGATTGAGGGCTGTTGCCGTGCTGGCTTCACTTTTATGAAGCCAAGACTTGGTGGCTCCGGCGTGCGTGGCGTCGAGCTCCACCGGCGCCAGCGAGGGCAGGGCCTTATGCGCCGAAATTCTTGTAGCGGAGAGCTTCGCAGGCACCGTCGAGACCTGGGAACAGTGCGCCCGCGTTGATGCCCATCAGGTTCAGATCGGATAGCGCTCGCTGTCGATCCGATATCGGTAGGTCAATCGGGAATAGATAGGATTTGTTCCTGTCAACGCCCCGCGCAGCTAAATAGCTTTCGATGTCATCTATGTTTGTAATGGTAGCTGAGGCTTGCTGCGGAACCATGCGAGGATTTTCGATGGACAGCAAATCGATGATCGAGAAGTGCGGGGGGCCATAAGCGATCGTTGATAGCTGCTGATAGTCACTCTTCCAGGCCTTTGCATCGAATACAAATATTCGAACGCAATCGGTATCCGATCGTCCCTCGGTCCGCGCGCTGAATGCGAAATAAGCCGCGACGAACGGAGATAGGGACCAATCCAATAGCGGTGTCGGGTACCCATGATGCTGCAGTAAGTTGTAAAAGGCCCCTGTCTGGCTGGGATCTCGAGGATCGAAGACGTGATTTAGCCGCGAGCTAAGTGCCCGACGTAATTCGTTCACGTCCTGATCTCTATAGGTGGCGAGGTTCTTTCTTCTCGTTCGATGAAACGATGTTCTCAGCCGTCGCCGCTCGGATTGACCACGGTAAAGGTATCGGTTTGGTTCAACCGAAAAGGCGATAGATTTGAACTCTTCCCAAGAGTCAACCTTATCACTTGGGATCAAGTCAGAAGGCTGGTCAGCCCTACTTCGGTTCAATATGCCGGTGCCCACCGTCAATTCCGTCGCGTAGGAAAATGACAATCCGCCGTCATTGAGGAGCTCAAGAGTCACGTCAGCCAGCCGTGGCACAATGGCATTTGGAAATTGGTTTTCGGCTTCCTGCGGACTCAGCCAAACTCCGTCTCGAGGGTTCAGGGGAACGACCGTGGCACCCCCAACCTCAAACTTCGGGCCGCGATCTGCGGGTGAAATGTGAACGGCGCTGCCAGGCAGGTTCACGTCATCCGGGAACAGATATGCGATCACATTGAGCGTCGGGCCAAAGTCGTCAATTTCGACCACAGCCAACCCTGGGACATCACCTTGGGCCCGGCCAATCCACTGGCCATCCATAGACTTAATCATATTTCCCCCCGCTGGCTTGCAGCCCTTACGTGCAGCTATAGCCAGTAGTGACCTGGCGCAGCAATTCGCGAGGGCTGGTGCACCAGTGCTGATCTGGAGTCGACCAGGCAGCTTGGGCTTACAGCGTGGTGTCTCGCGCTGGGCTCGGGCCTCGTTAGTTGAACGGGGAGTGCGGCTAATCCAGTCCGCCGAGTTTCTGAAGTGCGACCAGCGCTTGCCGAATAGCTTCCGGCCGTGAGGGTTTCGGCTCGGGTTGCTTGGCGATGAAGGCGTCCAAAGCCGATAGCAGTTCTGGCGGAATGCGCACGTTGACGGGCACGGCGTCCACCTTCGGACGACCCTTCGATTTTCTGGCGCTAGGTATTGCGTTCGGCATTTTCTGGCGCTAGTAATAGCGGACCGGAAGAGAGGCGGCAACCTCTCTACCGGCCCTAACCAGAACCCCGATCCTTAGGAGATCGAGATGCGGGCTAACCACGCCTCTACGCGCGCCTCGCGGCGCGAGCAACTCCGTCGCATCATGAACCTAGCCTGGGACCTGTTCCGGGCAGAAGAGAAGGGGCCGGATCCGCGGACCTTCGCTGATGCTCTCGCGGGTGCCTGGCGCTTCATGAAGCGTATCGGCCAAGCGCCGGCTCTGTCCTGGGCGAAGGCTCAGGGCCAGCGTTACGTCAGCTTCGGCTCGATGGTCGCCAGCCCGATCCGCCGCGCCTCTCACGGTCCGTACGCCGGCGTGAACGCGGCCCGGTCGGGCTACGTCACCTCGTCGCTCGGTCGATAGGGGCTGTGATGGTTGGGCAACTCACCCGTCGCGCCGTCATAGCGGCAACTGCCGCCGCTTCAGTCGTGCTGCCGGCCGGCACCGCTCGCGCTGCTGATCCGGCTCTTGTCGCCAAGTGGAAGCACTTCACGGAGCACGCGGCCTGGCTTCATCCAAACATGTTGGAGGCGATCACCAACGCCGCTGAGTTGGGGCTAGACCCTGACGACATCATCGACATCAAGCTCTGGGAGAAGCTAACGCCAAAATCGGAGCTGCCCTGCCTCACGTTTGATACAGGGAGAGATGGCATCCGCATCGGCCGCAACCTTCGCTGCGGCAAAGGCGGCAGCGCAGAGCTAGTTAAAGAGGGGCGGTCTTAGGGCCGCCCTTCGCACGTCTGACCGAACTCCCTACGGCGGTGCCGACCGCAATCGAGGCATCGGTGCAGTTGTCGGCTGACGGGAAGGCGGGAAGGACAGTGAAGCCGAGGGGTTGGTGATCGCGCTTGGCTTTACGATTGATCTAGCTGGCGTCTACCTTGGGGCCATTCGGACCTGTCCGGATCGGGGGTGGCAGTGGGACTGCGAGAGCAATGGCGCGTAGGTGCTCGGGCGGCGCAGAAATTTCTTGCGCCGACATCCCGGGTGTTGCGACGCGCAATTGCCATTAAGCCAGACGCCGTCGTTGATCGATTATTCCGCTATATCGAGATGCTTGCGGTTACCGCGGTCATCGGCACGGTTGTTTCAGTGCTCGATAAGGGGGCCGGCCGGGTGACGGGCTTTCTGATGGGCGCTCTTGCCGGGGTGTACATCGCCGTCCCAATTACTAGGTGGTTTGAGCACCTTGACGCTCCCCGGAGGTTTGTTCCTGGCCGTGGGTTCGCTGCCATCATGATGACTGCCATGTTGGCGATGACGTCTGCCTTTTACGCTGACTTGGCCGTGGGTGTGCTGCGACAAACCGTGCAAGTCGATGAAGGGCGGGCAAAGCAGGCGCTGAAGGAATGGCAGCGGAACATGGCCGAGCAGAATTGCATTCGTGGAGGCACTTCGTGGGCGCAGGCTGAGAAATGCCTTGCCAGGGTAGAACGACACTTCGGCCCACGTTGAGGGGCGAGACAATTCGTTTCAGTTTCCGCGCAAATCACCCATAGATATAGCCAAGGTCGCTTCGCGCGTCCGGACAAGCCCTGGCCTCGCGTCGGGGCTTTTTGCTGCCGGGGGGCAAGCGCTTGGGTTTCAGACTCTTCCTCTCGCTCTCTATGGTGTTCATCAGCGGTTGGTTTGCCTACAAGTCGATCAAGTCTGGGCGACTTGAACACTTCGGCTACAGTTTTACGCGCGCCGACAACCCAACAGGGTTTTGGTCGAGTGTGGCCGGCTGGTGCTTCCTCTGCGCATTGTTCACCTACCGCCTGATCAAGCTGTTGGCGGAGGTGTCGGCTGAGTACTAGTTCAGCCTAACCGCTGCAGGTTTTGCGTGTATCACCCGCCCTGCAGTAGTCCGATTAAAGATAGGACTATGGCCACGGCTGCTGCAGCCAGCGCCGCGATCGCAATTCGATTTGCGGTATCTGCGTGGCGATTGGCTTTGCGCGCTGCCCTCGCAGCGTCTTCAGCAGCCTCGGTGGACCGTCGCGCCAACTCAATCTGTTCAATTTGAATGGCCGCTGATGCAGAGGCTGCGGCCTCCTCTCGAGACTGCCGCTTTCGCTCCAACCATGTGATAGCCAATTCGTGCCGGCCGCCTGAGTACAGGTGCTTGTCGACCTTGTCCTGTGTGACGGCTTCGCCCTGATGGTCAAGCTCGGCAAAGAACCCAGTACTGTCGACCATGCATAGCGCCTCCCGATGCAACTCTCGCGCTCCAGGACTTGAATAACAATCAAGGAAATCAAGATGGCCGCTCACGGCGGGAAACGTCCCGGCGCGGGTCGTCGGAAGGGCGCTGTCTCACAAGCTAAGCTCGACATCGCCGTCATGGCGAAGGAGCACGCTGGGGCGGCGCTGAAGGTGCTGGTCGCGGTAGCCAACAACGCGAAGGCTCCGAGCGCGGCTCGCGTGTCGGCAGCTACCGCCATCCTCGATCGCGGGTTTGGCAAGCCACGGCAGTCGGTTGAAGTCGATGGAACGATGGCCGGGGTGATGACCGTGACATACGTCAGCACTGCTGCTGGCCCGCCGGTCGCCGCGAGCGACGAGGACTACGAGACCTCCGAGTGATCTATGAGCCCATCCCGGCGTATCGGTTCCTGACCGAAAAGCCGCTGGGGTCCTACCGGTTCAGAGCGGCATTCGGCGGTCGGGGCGGGGCGAAATCCTGGGAGGTCGCTGACGCTGCGATCTTCCACACGGTGACGACGCCGAAGCTGCGGACGATCTTCCTACGGGAGATCATGGCGAACCTGAAGGAGTCGTCGCTGGAGCTGGTCCGCAACCGGCTTGAGCACTATGGCCTTCTGCACACCTACTTCCGCGAGGTCGATGGGACGTTCGTCGGGCTGGGCGGTCAGAAGATCCTCTTCATCGGCTTGTGGAAGGGCAACAAGCCAGACGGCATCAAGTCGCTGGAAGGCGCGGGGCTGACGATCCTTGAGGAGGCGCAGGAGGTGCGCCAGGCCTCGCTCGACGTCCTGCTGCCGACCATCCTTCGAACCGCCATCTCCGAGCTGTGGGCTATCTGGAACCCCCGGCTCGCCACCGACCCGATCGACGTCTTCTTCCGCGGCCCTGTGAAGCCCAAGCGGGCGATCGTCCGGAAGATCAACTACGACCAGAACCCGTTCTTCCCTGAAGCTCTGCGCGAGCTGATGGAGTTGGACTTCCTGAAGGACCGCCTCCGCGCCGCCTGGATTTGGCTCGGCGCCTACATGCCGTCGGTTCAGGGGGCGATCTGGACCCGGGATGGCCTGGATAGCGCCTGGCAGTCCGGCCGCTTCATCGAGGAGGGCTGGGGCAGGGTAGTCGTCGGCGTTGACCCTTCGGGCGGCGGTGACGACGTCGGCATCGTGGTTGTCGCGGAGTATGGCGACGGCGCGATTGTGCTTGAGGACGCGACGTGTCCGGCCAGCAGTCCGCACGCCTGGGCCACCGCTGTAGCCAAGTGCGTCGAGCGCTGGGAAGCGGACTGCGTCGTCGCTGAGAAGAACTTCGGGGGGGAGATGGTGGGGAGCACGCTGCTCGCCGCCAACGTCAACACCCGCGTTGTTCTGGTTCACGCTAGCCGCGGCAAGCACGTCCGCGCTGAGCCAATCGCCGCCTTCTACGACCAAGGTCGCATTCGCCACCAGACGCAGTTCACACTCATGGAGGCGGAGATGCTGATGACCACTCCCGCCGGCTACCAAGGTGATGCCTCTCCAAACCGTATGGATGCTCTGGTTTGGGCAGTGTCCGAGCTTAAGCTCGGCGCGGCGCCGTTCAGTTGGTACGTGGGCGCGCCGGAGTGAGCATTTGGGATCGCCTCATGGGGCGCGGCGGCGGCATCCGGAACGCTTCGGCTACGGGACCTGGCATTGCCGCTTGGTCGGTCGGCCAGCCGGTCTGGACGCCTCGCCAATACGACCGCCTTGCCGACGAGGGGTTCATCAAGAACCCGATTGGCTTCCGCTGCACCAAGATGATCGCCGAGGCCGCGGCTTCGGTCCCCTTCCTACTGATGGACAAGAAGGCGGAGGTCGAGGATCACAAGCTGCTCGACCTATTGGACCGCCCCGGTCCGATGATCGGCGGCCAAGCGTTCTTCGAGGCGTTCTTCGCCTACCTCCTCCTCGAGGGAAGCACCTACATCGAGGGCGTCGCGCCATTCGACAGTCGTCCGCCGAGTGAGCTTTGGACGCTGCGGCCCGACCGCATGAAGGTGGTCCCAGGCAGCCGTGGTTTGCCGGAGGCCTACACCTACGACGTCAACGGCCAGACGATCCGCTGGGACGTCGACCAAATCACCGGTCGCGGCCCGATCATGCACCTTCGGGAGTTCCACCCGCTCAACGACTGGTACGGGCTTAGCAGGGTCGAGCCGGCCGCCTACGGCATCGACCAGCACAACGAATCCTCAAAGCACAACAAGGCGCTGCTTCAGAACGGAGCTCGACCTTCCGGCGCGTTGATCTTCAAGCCTGTGATGGCCAATGGCGTCGCTCAGAGCGCTCCGGCCCCCGTGATCGAAGCTGCTGAGAAGCGCCTTGAGGATCGTCATGCCGGCTCGCTCAACGCCGGCCGGCCGATGGTCCTCGGCGGCAACATCGACTGGCAGGCTATGGGGCTGACGCCTCGCGACATGGACTTCGCCGCCGGCAAGGCCGACGCGGCGCGCGACATCTGCACTAGCTTCGGTGTCCCGCACATCCTGATCGTGCCCGGCTCCAGCACCTTCAACAATCTCGCTATGGCGCGACTGCAGCTCTACGAAGAGACGGTGCTTCCTGTCGTTGGCAGGGCCATCGACGCTCTCAACGCTTGGCTTACGCCGCGCTACGGCGAACGCCTGCGCCTGGTGGCCGATCTAGACGGCGTCCCGGCCCTGGAGCCGCGCCGAGAGACCAAACGCAAAGCGGCGGCCGATCTGTTCAAGTCGGGCCTGATCAAGCGCGATGAAGCTCGCGCCATGCTCGATTACGACGCCATCGGAGGAGAGGAGGGCGAGGCCTTCTTCAAACCAACTGGTCCCGCGACCAGCGAGGCTGATGACAGCGACGGGAAGCCCGAAGGCGCGCCCGACGAGACCAAGGTCAACCCAGACCCGGCGAAGGCCGCCTAAGGAAACCAGCAGATGGATCGTATCGACATCAGCGGGTCGCTTCCGGGCGGCCCGCGCGGGAAGTTCTTTGCCCGGGCGAACGGTACTCACTTCGCCGCCAAGGAAGTCGCCGCCGGCGCTCAGGTCGTCGAACTCTACGACGAGATTGGCTACTGGGGCGTGACCGCGAAGGACTTCCGCGACCAACTCAAGAGCATCAGCGGCGATTTCACCCTGCGGATCAACTCTCCGGGTGGCGATGTCTTCGACGGCATCGCGATGTTCAACGACCTCCTGGCTCATCGAGGCAAGGTCAGCATCGAGGTCACGGGCATCGCTGCCTCCATTGCCTCGGTCATCGCCATGGCCGGCGACACGATCTCCATCGCCTCCAACGCCTTCTTCATGATTCACAACGCCTGGACCTATGCGGCCGGCAACCGCCACGACTTCCTCGCTTCGGCCGAGGTGCTGGCGCAGATCGATGAGGCCATCGGCCGGACCTACGTTGGTCGCGCCAAGGTCGGCATACGCGCCGTGCGCGACATGATGGACGACGAGACCTGGCTGGGTTCAGCCGCCGCCGTCGATAAGGGCTTCGCCGACCAGCTGCTGACGGTGGGCGCCGCCGAAGCTGACGCCGTGATGGCGAAGTTCGACCTCACCAACGTGTTCGCCAAGGTCCCTGACGCGCTGCTTTGGGAGGGCTCAGACCCCGGCCTGGCGATCACCGCCCGAGATATCGAGAAGGAGCTCATGCGCGACGCTGGGCCCCGCACTCGATCGCAGGCCCGCGCCCTCATGCGCGCCTGCAAGACGAGCCCGGAAGACGCCACGCGGGACGCTGGCGGTGAGGGGCTGACGAGCCTGCTTCGGACCCTCGAAGCGACCAACGCCCAGTTCAAAACCGCTCAATAGGAGGCCCACGTGGCTGACGGGAACATCGACACCAAAACGATCCAGGCCATTGAGTCTGAGATCCGTAAGCACGGCGAAAACATCAACGCGCTCGGCGACGAGACGAAGCGCGAACTGACCGAGATGCGCGCCTTGATCGACGGCCTGCCGAAGGCTGCAGACATCGTGACCTCGGAACGCATCGACAAGTTCGCGGCGTCCGTTGAGACCAAGCAGAACGCCCTGGAAAGTGGCCTGCAGGACGTGAGCGCGAACGTCGACAAGGTCGCCACGGCCCTAAACCGCGGCGACCGTGCTGACTGGCGCAATGGGAAGGATGGCGGCGAGGAAGCGGCCTACCAGTTCATGCTGGCGAAGATGGCCAACAACGGCACGTTGAAGGTCGGAGCTGAGATCAAGCCGGACGGCGACGCCATCAAGGCCTGGAACGAGAACTTCGCGCTCTACATGCGTCGTGACGCTCAAGGCGGCCAGCACGCGCTGGCGCCGGCCTTCCAAGCTGCTCTCCAAACCGGGTCCGATCCCGACGGCGGCTATCTGGTTCCGACCGAGACCAGCCGCCGCATCATCGAGAAGGCTTACGAGTCCTCGCCGATGAGCGAGGTGGCGTACACCGAGACGATCGGCGCCAAGGAACTGGAGATCCCGCGGGACGAAGCTGAAGCCGGCGCTGGCTGGGTTGGCGAAACCGACGCCCGCCCGGAAACGGGTACTCCGACGCTCGGCATGTCGAAGATCGTCGCCCACGAAATGTACGCTTCGCCCCGCGCGACGCAGAACATGCTTGAGGACGCGGGCATCGACATCGAGGCCTGGCTGGCTCGTAAGGTCGGCGAGAAGTTCGGCCGCCTCGAGGCGTCGGCCTTCCTCACTGGGGACGGTCAGAACAAGCCTCGCGGCCTGCTGACCTATCCCAACGGAATGGGACCTGGCCAAATCCAACAGGTCGCGTCGGGTGCGGCCGCGGACTTCGCGTTCGATGGCCTCATCAACACGGTGTTCGAGCTTAAGGACCCCTATGAGGCGAACGCCTCGTGGCTCCTGAACCGCCTCGGCATCCGCAACGTCGCCAAGCTGAAGGATGGCGAAGGCCGCTACATCTGGGACTTCGGGAACACCCGCGAAAAGCCCGGTCGCGCCACTTTGCTGGGCTATCCGGTGCGTCGCGCGACAGACATCGCAACCCCGGGCGCGGGGGCGATCATGGCCGCCTTTGGCGACTTCAAGCAGGCCTACACGATCGTGCGCCGCCTTGGCATTACGACCCTGCGCGACCCCTACACCGCCAAGCCCTATGTAATTTTCTACAGCCGCGCCCGGGTGGGCGGGGACGTGGTGAATTACGAAGCGGTGAAGCTGGTCGTAGGCGCGGCCTAGCACCTGAGGCGCCGGGCGGCCCGCCTCAACCGGCCGCCCAACCCATCCTCAGATCAAGGGAGATCGCGTCATGCGCGACCTGATGAACCACATCGCCCCGAAGCGGGTGCTCAGCCCCGTCGCGGCGACTACGGATAACTCGGCCTATGTCGGCCAAATCATCGACAAGCAGGGCTTCGATAGCCTGACCTACATCCTTTCGACCGGCTCGCTCGGCGACGCCGACGCGACGTTCACGACCCTGCTCGAAGAAAGCAATGACCCGGCGATGGCCGGCGCGGTCGCTGTCGATGACAAGGACTTGCTGGGCACTGAGGCTCTGGCGAGCTTCACGGTCGCGGCCGACGATAAGGTCTTCAAGCTCGGGTACATCGGTTCCAAGCGGTTCACTCGCCTGACCGTCACTCCCGCCGCCAATACGGGCAACGTCTTCCTGTCGGCGATTGCGATCCTGGGCCACCCCGCGCTTCAGCCGACTGCGAACCCCCCGGTCTAGCGTCGACGACCCGGAGGGCGGCCGGGGTCCGCCGCCCACTTCAATTCAGCCTTCGGAGGCGCCTCATGGCGACTGATCCTTACGCCGCCTACGTCCGCACTCCCGGCTCCTTTGGCCGCAAGGGGCGGGTCGTCGCCCCGGGCGCCGACGATCTCGATCCCGTCCCGAAGGCCATCACCTGTCTGACTGCAGGAAATCTCACTGTTGTTCCGTTCGGCAACGACGATGCAGACACGCTGAGCTTTTTCGACGTAGCCGCGGGCTTCATCCCGCCCTTTGTCGTCCGTCGCGTCACCGCGGCGACGGCCATAGTCGCCACAGTCGAGGACTGATCCATGCTGGTGAAGATCTTGAAGGCCTTCCCTTACTCGGCGGACGGCATGCGAACTCGCGCACTGGTCGCCGAGAGCCTGGAGGACGTTCGCGATGAGCTGATCATCGGATTGATGGAAGAGGGCTATGTCGGTGATCCCGATCAGGCCGTCGCCCAGTCGAACGTCGAAGCGAGCTCAGGCGGTGCCCAGCCGACCTCTGATGTCTCCGGTGTCGCTCCCATTGAACTCGACGATGGCGATAAGTCCGGCGGATCAATTCCGAAGTCCAAGCGCTCGCTGAAGGCCTGATCTGTGGCGCTTCTGGTCGAGGATGGTTCGGGCATCGCGGGCGCCGAGAGCTACGCCTCCGTCGCGATGGCTTCGACCTACTGGGCGAAACGTCCCCAGGACTCGAACGCGGCCCTGTGGGTTGCTGCTGCCGACGTAGTCGGTAAGCAAGACGGGGCGCTGCGCGAGGCGGCTGCGTACCTCGATGCCACTTATGGCGCTTCGTACCTCGGCTCGCGCCAAACGGTGGAGCAGGGGCTTCTATGGCCCCGCGTCAATCGTGCGACGGGTGATGATCAGCCACTGATTGATGGCGATGGACTTCCGATAGCGGCGCTTCCCGCAGGGATCGTCACTGCCACGATTGAACTGGCCGCACGCGCCGCGACGTCGCCCCTAGCGCCAGATGCGACCTCACAAGGTTGGATTAAGCGCGAGAAGGTCGGACCTCTCGAAGTCGAGTACGGCGCTTCCGGCCCTCAGGACGGGAGTTACGGCTTCGTCGAGCGCCTGGTTGGACCGCTAATTAGCGGCTGCGTGAGTGGCGATTCTTGGTTTTGGGCCTGACAGATTCTTTGGAGTAAAATCCGGTCTCCGCGCTTAGTTTCCCGCTTCGCTGGTGTGTCCCTCCAGCGAGCGGCGAGCCGATCGCACCCGCTCGAGTTCTCGAAGTATAGTGCCTCGGCGTTCCGTGTAGTCGACGATCACCTGTTGATGGTTCTCCGTCATTGCGTCCGCCAGCCGGACATCAATGGCGCGTAGTTCTCTGAGCAGGAAATGCTCGCGTGCCTCAAGTTCAACCACCTCGGAAGGGGGGGAGGGATGCGCTCTCAACTCAATGGTTGGGCAAACCGGATCTTCAATCCGCACGGATCGATATCCGGCGCGAGATGCTGCCCCAAGCAACTTGCTCACGCCATCAATGTAGGCGGGGTCTGCGAGACAACGTGCGGCACCTTCACCGATCTGTGGCGCCGCGGCAGCTGGACTAGCAACCGCCGAATTGAGTGCCTCGAATACGTCTTTCACTGAAACGCCGGCGATCTGGACTATGTCGGCAGTAATGGAAATCGCGCTGGCGGCTATGAGCCAAAACCTGACGCTTCCAAGTTCCGGTGAGGCGGTGTGGTAGAGGCGGGGGGGTGGAGTTCCATGGCCGTGGATCGCGACAAAGCCGGCGGAAATTAAGCTCTCCAATGCGACTGTGACGCTCCATAGGAAGTCAGCTTCGACCAAGTGCATGTCGTTGTCCGGGTCGATGACCAGGACAAATTCGCCATTCCGATTTGCCACGCGCGCCTCTCCTGTGAGTTCGCGACTGAGCGCAACTGACCGTTGTATTGTCAAGCTTAGAGGCGGCTATGGCCAACTACGATGTACGCTTCCTGACGACCGCGGGCCGATTGCTCGGCCCTAAGTCGAAGGGCGGCAAGGGGCAGGTTGTCACTATCACTGCGCCAGGCGAGGATGTCTTCGACCCCGCAACCGACACCAGCATGCCCGGCGCGCCGATCGTCCAGACCGGCTCAGGCGTGGAAGATGTCTATTCGGCCCATTCGATCGCTGGCGGCCTTGTTCTGGTGGGCGACGTTCAGTTCCTGCTCTCACCGTTGAAGGCGGACGGTTCGCCGATCACGCAGCCGGTCGCCGACCGTCACATACTTACGAAGCTCGATGGCCCATGGGCTATCAAGCATGTCGACACCGTCGCGCCGGCCGGTATGCCAGTTCTCTTCAAGCTCCAGCTTCGCCGCTAGTCGGGCGGCCCAAGCTTCAGTTTCGCCATCACCACGTCAGCCTCGCTGCCGTAGATATTCGCCTGTCGGCCGCCGTAGATCGGCGTCGCGCCGGTCCCTGAACATGCACCGCCGATACGTCGTTCGAATGCCCGTTGGTTCTCGTGGGCTCCCCGAGTTTCTGTGTGTCTCATAGGCTCAGTGTCTCAGGGCGATCGTTCCAAAGTCCTTATTAATCGACGAGGGCCGCATGGGGCTTGCCGCTGGTATCCGCGCGCATCGGGCCAAAGGCCTGGATCGAGTTGATCGCGTTGTCCGCGAGACGGTCCTGGAGTTCGCCGACCGCCTTTCCACCGAGTGGACGCCGTTCGGCTATCCGGAGCTCTGGAAATCGCCGCCGCCTGCCGACTACCGGCCGGGCAATCTGCAATCGTCCTGGTTCTTCTCTGTTGGCGCGCCCTCGCGGGCGACGACGGAGCGAACCGACATCCGCGCCGTCAACGATCTCGACCAACTGCCTGAGCACGCTGGTCAAAAGGTCTACCTCTCCAACAACGCGCCGCACGCTGGGGCCATCGAGGACGCTCATTCGTCCCAAGCGCCTATCGGCATCATGTGGGCGGCGGGTGAGTTCTCGCCCATGGCCGCCACCATAGCTCGGAGACATTCGTCATGAGCGATCAGGTGATGCGCGGGCTGTTGCAGACGCGCCTGCTGAGCCTCGGCTGGGCGGCCCAGACGGTGTTCGAGAAGCGAAGCTTCACGCCGACCCCTGGCGTTCCATATCAGGAGGTTACGACCGTCTTCTCAGAGGCCGAGGCGATCACCCTCGCAGGGAGTGACCACGGTCGCGGCGTCTTTCAGGTCCGGCTCATGTACCCACTGCTGCCCGCCGAAGGGATCGGCGAGGCATGGGCGCGTGCCGAAGAGATCCGCGCGCTCTTCCCTCGGACCCTCAAGCTGCTCGGCGGCGGGGCCACGGTGAAGATCATGCGCAAGCCGGTCATCACCCGGGGCACGCCCCAGGGCGACCGGGACGTCACGATCATCAGGGTCCGGTTCTCCGACCGCTGAGCCCCCGGGCCTCGCGCCCGCTTCTCCGAGGACGCCACCATGCACACCGTGAAAAACGCGGGCGACACCACGCGCCGGTTCAACGCCCGCCGGCCCGACGGCAACATGTTCATCGCCCGCCTGGCGCCCGGCGAGAGCGGTGAGTTCGACGCCGACGTAAATCAGGCGGTGTTCGCCCGTGGCCACCTGAAGGCCACCGAGATTGGCGGCGCGAAGCCCAAGGCTGCGCCGAAGGCCGCCGCCGCGAAGAAGCGTGGCGCCGCCAAGGCTGACCCGTCGGCGAAGCCGACCCCGGCCGCCGCCGACCCCGAAGTCTGAAACACCCAAACGCCACCGGCCACGGTGCGTCCGAACGTCGGGCTTCTCCCGACGTGATCCCCACCCCGCACAAGGAGCGACACCATGCCGGGAGCTACTGAAGCCTTCACGTCTGCTGGTTCTGAGCTGGCGATTTCTGCCGCCCTGCCGGCCACCCCCAACGCGGTCGGATTTGCCGCTCTGACGTGGGTCGATATCGAAGAAGTCACTGACCAGGGCGCCACCGGCCGCACCTACAACATCGTCAATCACCAGCCGCTCAAAAGCCGAGGCGTGGTGAAGCTCAAGGGCAGCTTCAATGACGGCGCGAAGACCGTCCAGGCCGCCTATGCCCCCGGCGATCCTGGCCAAGCCCTGGTCGCGACCGCGCTCGACGACGACGACTTCTACTCGTTCCGTGAGACGCTGCAGGACGGCACGATCAAGTACTTTCTGGCTCAAGTTACCAGCGCGCCGACTAACGTCGGGGGTGCCGACACGGTCACCGGCACGACCTTCAACCTGGAGATCAAGTCCGGGTCGTTGATCACCGTCCTGCCGACCTAAGCGCAGCCAGAACAACTGCTTCCCCCGACAACTTTACGGGACGGTCGCGCCGTTCTGCTTTTTCAGGAGACCACTTTGGCTGAACTCTTCGACATCTCCGCGATCGAGGTCGCAGACACCTTCGACGTAGTCCTTGAGCATCCGAGCACGAAGGAGCCGATGCTTGTCGGCGGCGCCGAAGTTCCGGACGAGGATGGCGGTACGACGACGGTCGGCGGCGTTCCGATGAGCGTGACCGTCTACGGGCCGGGCTCGAAGCAATTTAAGGCCGCCAAATCAGCGCAGTCGAACCGCAACATGAAGCGCGCTAGGGCCAGTGGCGGCCGGGTTGAGACCACGGCGGACGAAGAGGCGGCCGACGTCGCCGCGTTCCTGTCCACGATCACGGTGTCGCTCAACAACTTCACCTACAAGGGCCTGCCGACCGACGCCCGCGACACGTTCCGCGCGCTCTATCTGGACCGGAAGATGGGCTGGATCACTGATCAGGTGAACAACCAGGCGGGGGACTGGGGACGTTTTACGAAGGCTGCGCAAAGCAGCTAGAGCTTCACGTTCGTCACCGGGCGTGGCTTCAGGCCACGCCTGAGAGGGCCGACAAGAAGGCCTCAGTTTCCCGTCTCACGACCTTCCAGAACAAGGCCAACCTGGGCGCCGACGTTCCTGACCTCGCGTTGCCGGCTATCGACGCTGGTGAACACCTCGTCGACTATCTGTTCGCGCTCGGGCCGGCTGCGGCCGGTGAGGTGCTCACGTTCACGGAGATCGGCCACTGGTCGAACCTCACCGGGACGGTGCTCACGGCTTGGGAGGCGGAGACGCTGCGCAGGCTGTCGTCGGCATACCTGAGCGAGTTGGATGCGGCGAAGGATGCGAAGCGGCCTTCACCGGCCAGGGCCGCACAACTCCGACATGCCTAGGCAGGCTTGGCGGGCGCTCTCGCTAGATTTCGGGACGTCTGGTCAAAGATCGCCCGGGCGCGTCGGATCGCCCGCGGCGCATGCGGCTCGGCTCGCTCTAGGGCGCCGGCGGCGTCGAAATGGATCTGATCCACATCTTCAGGGCTGAGCAGTCCGCGCTCCTGAAGCGTCGTGAATAGAGCATGGACCAATGCCTGGTGAGCGATCAGCGAAGCGCTGATTTCGTCCACCCCGGTCCATTCGTCATCAACGTCCATTCGTCGCTCCAGGTGGGCGGAAACCTTAGCATATCGCCAGGGAGGCGCACGCATGTCTATCGATGTCGCCTCCCTGGTTTTTGAGATCGACAGCACCCAGGCCGTCACGGCTCGGGAGCGTCTGGAAGGCCTTGAAGCCGCCGGGGCGAAGGTCGATGCGAGCGCCCGACGAGTCAAAACTGCGACCGAGATGGCCGGCATTGGGCTGGAGAAGACCGCCGCAGGTTCGCGGAGCGCGGCCAGGGCTGCGACCGAGCACGCTCAAGCTCAGGGCGTTGTCGAAAGGTCCACCCTTCAGGCGGAACGTGCTGCGGTGCGCGCCGCAGAGCGGGAAACTGCCGCCTGGGGTCGGGTAGAGGCCGCCCTTGAGAAGCGCAACGCGGCCTATCGGGGCTCCCAGGCTCTCGTGGCCATGAAGGCAGAGGCCGCTGCGGCTGGCGCGCTAGAGGCGCGGATTGACAGGCTACTGAACTCCATCGATCCAACGAGGGCGGCCCAGGCGCGCCTTAACGCGGAGATGGCCGAGGCGACGAGCCTGTTCAAAGCCGGAGCCATTGGGGCGAGCGACTACGCCAAGGCGACGGCCATCCTGGACCAGCGGATGGATGCCGCCGCGCGCGGTCATGGCACGCTGATCGGGCTGCAAGGGAAGGCGACAGGGTCATCCAAAGCTCTGACCCAGGCCGGCCTGAACCTGTCGCGCCAGTTCGCCGACATCGGGGTCACCGCGGCGATGGGCATGTCGCCCCTGATGATCTTGATCCAACAGGGTCCACAAATTGCTGACGTGTTCGCCCAGGCGAAGACCCAAGGCATGGGCTTTGGCGATGTGATGAAGGGCCTCGGCGGCGGCGTTGGGCGTTTCCTCCCCGCTATTCTTGCGGTGGGAACCGCGGTTGGCCTGGCCGTTGGCGCCTTCGCTCTGTTCGAGCGCGAGATCGACAAGTCAACGAAGTACGCGACCACCTGGGGGGACACCTGGAACGCGACGGTCCATGTCGTCGGCGAGATGATTGTGAATGGCCCGATCGGCGACGGGCTGCGGTGGCTGGGCAAGGCCTTCGGCGCGACCCTCGATGCGATAGTCGACGGCGTCATGTGGTGGGCCGACAAGACCGTCGGTCACTTCGGCGCGGCCTACCAATTGATCGTGCAGAACTGGCGCCGGCTGCCAGAGGTGTTCGGCGTGATCGTCCAGGGCGCCGCCAACCTTACGATCAACGCTGTCGAGGGGATGATCAACAAGGTCATCGACGGCGTGAACTACATGCTCACGGCGGCCGGGAAGAGCGCGCTTGACCACGTCAATCTGCCGGAAATCCGCGTCGCGAACGCCAAGCTGACCGCCGAGTACGAGCGGATGGCGAAGTCAATCGAGGGCAACTTTCGCGCCGGCCGGGAGGGGATTGCCGACCGCATCGCCAAGCAGGCCGATAAGGAGTTTTTGGCTCGGCAGAAGGCGACCAAGGCGACCGACGATCACTCACGTGCGCTGAAGGACAATTCGAAAGCGGTGGACGCCAACGCCGAGGCCATGGCTAAGGCCGCCGAGCGCTCGGTTGCCTATGCGGATTCACTCGCAAAGCAGGTCTTCGAGTTCGGGAAGTCAGCACTCTGGCTCCTGGAATGGAACTCCATGATGGAGGCCGCCGCCGCGCCGACGAAAGAAGCTGCCGATCTGATCAACGAGTACACAGATCAGCTCGTCGGCCTGATGAAGGGCAAGGAAGCCGTCGATGATCTGAACAAGGCGATTGGCGAGTTTGTCGCTACGCCGAACCCTGCCTTCACGACTGGTGCGGAAGGTCTTGCTGCCGCCTTCGAAGAGGCCGCTCGCCAAGCGGCTGACATCCGATATGCAATCGATGACGTCTTCTACGGCATCAAGGATAAGAACTGGGCTGCGGCGTTCGCTGGCCTGTTCAATGTGATCAAGCAGCTTCAAGCCGCGTTCGACGTCACAGCCACCAAATCCCAGCGTATGGGCGCTGTGGGCGGGGTGCTAACCGGAGTTGGCGGTGCCGTAGGTGGTCGAGCAGGCTCCGCGATAAGCGCCGTCGGCTCTGGGTTCTCCGCCGCTGGCGCTGCAGCGGGAATGGCCGGAAGCTTCGGGGCGATTGGTGGCGCAATTGCTGGTCTGGCTGGGCCAATCGGCATAGCCGTGGCCGGGTTCAGTCTCCTCAGTGGCATCCTTGGCGACCAGAAGGCCAAGAAGCGCGCGAAGCTGGAGCAAGAGGCGCGCGACATGGAGAGCGCGCGCGCCGCCGCCCTGGAAGAGGCGAACCGTCAGGCTGAGCTGCAGCTTCGCATCCTCGAACTTTCGGGGGATGAGATCGGCGCCCTGACCAAGCGTCGCGAGGCCGAGCTTGCGACGCTCAAGGGCGCGAGCCGAGCGCTGGCGGAGTACGTCCACGCCCTGGAAGACTGGGTGAAGGCCGTCGATCTGGCCAAGGACGCAGTTTCCAAGGCGCAAGACGATCTCCGCGCGGCCTATGAGGCCGACAAGGACCGGCTCAACGCGATCATCGCCGGCGTGGAAACCGCCCGTGCCCGTCTCCGCGACGCCTATCAGCGCGAACGCGGCGCCATCGAAGGCACGATCTCCAGCGTTCGCTCGCTGGTCGAGACCTTCGCCGACTTCCGCAAGGAACTCGACATGATGGCTGTGGCGAACGACCCGAGCCGGCAGTACGGTTACACCCGGCGCCAGTTCGCCAGCGCGACCAACGACAACTTCGTCGAGCGCGGCCGGGCTTTCGCCGAGGCTTCCCAATCAGCGAGCGCGACGGAACTCGACTTCCAGCGCGATCTGGCCGCGGTGCGCCGGCGTACGGACGAGGCCGCAAGAACCGCCCAGACCCAACTGACGGCGGCCGAGAAGCAGCTCTTGGCGCTCGACAACCTTATGAGCCCGCTGCTGGGCGCGAACGACAACCTCATGTCGGTCGATGAGGCCATTCGAGGGATTCTGACGGCTGAACAGGAAGCCGCGCTCGCCACCGAGGAACTTGCCCGGCTGGACGCCCAGGTCGGCGCTCTGATCACGATCAACTCGTCGGTTCTGACAGTCGCTCAGGCGGTCAACAACCTTCAAGGCGCTCTTGGTGCGCTGGCTGCCGCTCAAGCCGCCAAGCCAGCCGAGGGCGGGGCGGGCGCAGGCTCACAGGCGGTCGGCCTTACTGGCTACGTCGATAAGAACGCCGACTTGGCCGCGCTCTACGCCAGCGGCGGCGGAATGGCGTCCGGACGGTCGAAAGAGGAGTTCGCGGCCTACCACTGGGAGCGCTACGGCCAAGCCGAGGGCCGGGCCTATCGCCCGTTCGCACGCGGCGGCGCCTTCACCAACGGCATCGTCAGCGAGCCCACGCCCTTCAACATGGGTGTCATGGGCGAGCAGGGGCCTGAGGCGATCATGCCGCTTGAGATGGGGCCAAACGGCCTGGGCGTTCGCTCCCGCGGCGGCGATACGGGCAGGCTCGAGGCCCTTGTCGAGGATCTGACAAGGGAAGTTGGTGAACTCCGCAAGGCTGCCGACCGGGCGGCGGAAAACACCAAGAACATGGATCAGCGCGGCAAGCGCCAAGAGTTCAACGGCGCCTACGTGCGCGGGCAATCTCCTGACGATCCAGTCGTCGTGGTGGCTGCCTGATGTACGTGATCCAGCCCCTCGGCGAGAGCCGAACCACCATCGCCGAGGCTATGCTCACGGCCACCAGCGTCCCTGAGGTCGCGCCGGCTGCCTACAGCGCTGGAACGACCTACGGCGCGGACGCCGACGTCAGCGTCGCTGGAGCCTTGAACAGCTTCGAAGTCTACCGATCGCTTCAGGCTCCGAACATCGGCCATCCGCCCGCTTCGTCTCCTGCCTGGTGGCGCCATCTAGGAACCACCTATGGGACCTTCGTCCCAGGCAGCTACGCTCTCGGTGCCCATGTCATCGATCCGGTGGCCCACCTCGAGTACGAGAGCCTCGTCGCCGCCAACACAGCTCTGCTGACCGACGATACGAAATGGCTTGAGCTTGGCCCGACGAACCGCTGGCGGGCGCTGGACCTCAACAGCAGCACCGGCACAACCGCTCCGTCGCCGCTCTCCTACACAATCACTCCTGGTCGCCGGATCGACGCCGTAGGTCTGGCTAGCGTCATGGCGGACAGCTTCACGATCTCCATGAAGCAGGCGGGGGAGGAGATCTGGAGCTATTCAGAGAGCCTCAGTACCCGCGTGGTTCGGTCGTGGCGCGACTGGCTCACCAAGGGATTCACGTTCCGGGACGCGTCTATGGTCCTGGACCTGCCCCTGGTGAGCAGCGCCGAGGTCACGATCACCTTCTTCCGAGCGGGAGGGGAGGTGACGGTCGGCGCCCTCTTCATCAACCGTGCCGTCTTCATCGGTGATGTCGAGGAACAGCCGAGCGACGGAGCGGACAATTACTCGCGCTTCGGCCGAAACATCGAGGGCTCGGCGACTTCGTTCATTCCCGGTCGGGTGATCCCAATCCTGAGCGCCACCTGTTTCGCGGAAGCCGAGCGCGTGCCCGAGATTCGTGCGCTGCGGACCGACACCAAGGCCACGCCCGCCTTCTGGGGCGGCTTGCGGGACGCCAAGAACCCTTACTTCAGCAGCCTCCAGCGCGTTGGCGTGTGGCGGCGCTTTGAACTCACTCCCGGGCATCCAGACGCGCGGATCGACCTAGACGTTGAGGAGGCCTGACCTTGCCCACCGCGCCAACGCCCATCCCTGAAATCACCACTCCGGTTCCGCTTTCAACTGACCCGGACAACTTCGAAGCCCGCGCCGACCAAGCCTGGATCGAGCTTCCCGAGTCGATTGACGGCATGAACGCCGCTGGTCTGGTGACCTTCAACAACGCCACCGAGGTTTTCAATCGAGCTTCGGAGATCGAGGCTGCGGCCCTCGTCGCGACAGACGCGGCCGGCTTGGTGGGCCGGAGCAGTTCGCCGCTCGTCGTCGGCGCTGGGGTCAAAACAGTCGGCTTGCTGGAGGCCAAGCCCAAGCTGGCAGTCCTGAACAAGCGAGTCGTGATCGTTCAGATCTCCGATCCGACGATCCGGATGTTCGGGACGATAAGCAGCGTAACTTCCTCATCCGCCTTCGCGGTGACGGTCGTGTCGTCCGGCGCTTTCGGAGCGGGCTTGTTCAGCGCGTGGCAGATCATTGATGCAGCGTTCTTCGGCGCTGCGGCGACCAAGGAAGACTTGTGGGCCGGAGCGTCGGACGCCGCCGCGCCGACCCCCAAGACGATCCGTGACGCCAAGGTCTGGGTTCCGCTCATTGATGGCGCCACCGTCACACCCAACGGCCTGGTCGGCCGGAACTTCACCTGGACCATCGGCGGCAACCGCGCCCTCGCCGCGATCACCAATTGCAGCCCGAACGACACCTTCCTGCTGGAGATCACGCAGGATGTAACGGGCAGCCGCATCCTCGCCTGGGCAAGCGGCGTCTACTTCCGTGCTGGCGGGCTACCGGTGCTGTCTACGACCGCCAGCGGCAAGGATTACCTTCAGCTTCGGGTGATCACTGTTGACGGGTCGGGGACAGCCACGCGGGTTGTCGTCACCTTCATTCGAGCCCCGACGAACTGATGTTTGACGAGGAGATGATCTTCGAAGAGTCGCTGGTTGCTGAGTATCTCGTCGTCGCTGGCGGCGGCGGTGGCGGCGGCGGCGCCAGCGGCATTGCGGGCGGTGGCGGCGGCGCGGGCGGACTTCTGGCCGGAACAGCCATCATCGCCAACACGGACATCCTCTCGATCGTCATCGGTATCGGCGGCCTAGGGGGTGGCGCAACGAGCGGCGGTCAGGATGGAGGTAACTCATCCTTGGGCGCCATCGCGGTGGCCGTCGGCGGCGGCGGCGGAGGGGCAGCCCAGAACAGCGCCGGTCGATTGGGCGGCTCAGGTGGTGGCGGTGGCTCGAGCGGCCTTGCCGCAGGCGCCGGCGTTGCGGGGCAAGGCCATGCTGGCGCCGTCGGAACGGGAGCCTCAGGAGGCGGGGGCGGCGCAGGTTCGGCCGGGGCCCCTGGGAACGGCGGTAACGGGGTCGTCAGCAGCATCACTGGCAGCGCGGTCATCTACGCCGAAGGCGGTCTAGGCGCGCCCATCACGCCCAATACTGGCAATGGGGGAAACTCGACCGCCTTGAACGCCCTGGCCGGTCAGAACGGGATTGTCGTCTTGCGGTATGCAGGGCCACAGCGCGCGACCGGTGGCTCGGTCTCGTCGAGCGGTGGCTACACGGTCCACACCTTCACCGGCAACGGGACCTTCCAGGTTCCTTGATCATCCTGAACGCGGGAACGACACATGCCCTACGCAGCTAAGCCAGCCGCACAGCCTGATGCTGCGTGGGTTCATCCGAACGACCAGACCGTCAGCATCGGGCGTGTTGCATGCTCCCAGGCGTGGCTCGCGGGCCTGACCGACGACGGAACGGCGGAGCAGGGGCTTGTTCGTGCCGAAATCGCCGGTTCGCCGCCTGTGCCCGGCCTGGGCCATCCGCCCGAACTTGAGGACGTCGATGGCGTTCCGACTTGGGTCTGGTCGGATGCTGGAATCGAAAGCGTGCGTGCCTGCCGGATCGCCGAGGTGAAGGCAGAGGCCGGGCAGCGCATCCTGGCGCTCTATCCGACCTGGAAGCAGGCCAACATGAACATGCGGGCGACTGAGCTGGTGGATATCCGCCTGGACCGCGAGTTGACGGCCGAGGAGACGGCGGAGCGCGAGGCGATGCTCTCGGCCGCCGCCTGGATCAAAGAAGTCCGCGCTGCGTCGGACGCCATCGAGGCCGCGCTGCCTGACGACGCCGAAGGTCTTTGCGCCTTCATCGCCGCCGCCGCTGACGGCTGGCCCGCTTAAGCACCTGAGTTTCGGAGAACGCGCCCCATGAGCATCGGCATCGCTATTGGCCTGGGTGTGATCCCCACGGCCGCGCGGCCGGCCGCCACAACGGCGCCGGTGAATGTGGTCAAGCCGTTCTTCGAAGGGCCGCTGACGCAAGGGCAGAGCGCCGCGGTCAATCCGGGCTCCTGGACAGGACTGCCCAGTCCGAACTTCACCTATGCGATCAAGCGCGGTGCGACGACGGTTTCGACCAACCCCGCCTATGTTTGGACCGCGGCGGATGTCGCGGCAGGCGCGGGCGCCATGACGGTCGAGGTGGATGCGGCCAACGATATCGGCCCGACTACCGCGATCAGCGACCCGGTGACGATCGCGGGGCCCCTCCAGCTATCGGGGACGCCCGGCACCGCCTTCGTCGGCTCTCCGTATGCCTTCACGCCCGTCCAAAGCGGGGGCCATGCTCCGTACAGCTTCGCGCTTTCCGGCACACCGCAAACGGGCTTGTCGTTCGACGATGAGGACGGCGGAATCTCCGGCACGCCCGTGGCCTCGGGCACGGCGTCGCTCACCATCACGGTGACTGACGCCGATGGTCTGACCGCCTCACTGGGGCCGTTCAATCTGACCGTTTCGTCGGCCGCGTCGCCTGGCGCAGACGCCACTGACCTTTCGGGGACCGGCGTCACCGCGGCTGTCCACTATCACCTGCCCACGGCCACTGTGACCACCTCGGGCGGCCGGATCACGTCAATCACCGACCGGATGGGCCTGGCCAACGCATCTGAGGGCTCGGCCGGCGTCGGCCCGCTGGACGTCACCGACGACCGCGGTCGCCGCTTTGCGCGCTTCACCAACGCCGAGTGGCTGAAGATCGCCGCAGCTCTGGTGTCTGACACCCGCGCCTTCGCGGTCTTCTTTGTCATGCGCGCACCGCGTGGCGGGCCCGGATCTCCGGCCCAGTCCTACTTCTCGCAAGGGGTCAACGGCTCTACGCCGCCCAATACCGGCGCGGCGACGGTCTCGGTCGCCACCAGCTTGAAGCAGGCGCCCTTCCTGGTCGGCAACAACATCGCCGCCAGCACCGATGCGGCCAAGCGCGCCAAGATCCTGGTCGGGGCGCAGATGCAGGTTGTGGGCGTCGTCAGCCGCCCCACAGCCAATGGCGCTCAGCGCCTGTACATCAACAAGGAGTTCGCCTCGGTAGCGCAGATCCCGGTGTCGATCACCGGTATCGCCGGGGCGGAAATCGGCCGTTTCGCCTTCAGTCCCGCCGCCTCGGGCACCTGGGCTGAAATGGACGTCTACGAGATGATCATCGTGACGGGCCTGGTCACCGACGCCCAAGCCGACGCCGCCGCCGCCAAGATCGTGGATAACTGGGCGATCCCTGCCGTCACCGACACGGTCGTGATCATGGGCGACAGCTTGAGCCGGGGTATTCCGCCGGTCTCCGGCTATCAAAGCCTCGGCGCCCTGCTGACCAATCCCGGTTCGCCGATCAGCCTTCCGGCGTCCACGCGCGTCATCAACATCGCGATCGGTGGGTACAAGGTCGCCGACCTGGTTCTCCAGCGTGACGCCGCCAACGGCATGCTTGCCCAGACGCTTCCCGGCAAGAACATCATCGTCAACCACGTTCTCACCAACGATCTCAATGCCGGCACGACTGCCGCCGCCGCGTATTCGGCGCTGGTCGCGTTCTGGAATACGACCTCGACCGGGGCGCTTCAGCGCGGCTGGTCTGGCCTGCAGGCGACCAACATCAGCCGCTCCGGCGCCATCGTGCAGCCGATGATCGAGACGCTTCGAGGCCTGCTGCGCGATCCTCAGTATCTCGTCGATACGGGCACCAACACTGGCGGCGCCTTCGCCGGCAAGATGGGCCTCCTGGAGTTGGCGAACATCGAGGCTGGCGGCGCGAAGCGGTTCAGCACGGCGGCCGACGCCGCGAACACGACTTACTATTCGGGCGACGGCCTGCATCCCTCAGTCGTGGGCGTTCAGCGTCTGGCTGATGGCGGCGACACGCCGGCAAACGGGTACTTCGCCACAATCAGCGCCGCCTTGGCCGCCTGACGGCTCGGCTTTCCCTCCAGACTTACGGTGCGAAGATGATCTCACTCAACGCTACGCCGGCGACGCTGGCGGCCGTCTTGCTATCGGCCAAGGGCGGCGAGGAGGTCCGCCTTGCTCCCGGCGACTACGGCGACGTTACCCTGCGTCGGCGCGTGTTCGCCGAGCCGCTCCGGATCGTCTCGCCTGAGCCACGCGCGGCCCGCCTGCGCAGCATTGCCTTGCGGGAGTGCGAGGGCGTGACCTTCGATGGCCTGGCCGTCCTCTACACGCCTGATATGACGACGGTCCCGGATACGGCCGTGGTCTACCTGCAGAAGTCCAAGCGCATCCGATTGGTGAATGGCGAAGTGGCCAGCGGTCCCGCCGTCAATGGCGTGCCGGAGACCGCTGAGGCGCTCGACAAGACGCAGAACGTGATCGGTTGGCCGACCTGTCACGGGGTCACGGTGATCGCCTGCGAGGACGTCCTCATCCAGGGCAACGAGATCCATCACCTCTATCGCGGCATGAACGTGGGCGGGCAGGGGACCACGATCGCCGACAACGAGATCCACCACACCCGCAAGTCGGCCATCGTAGGCGGCGGCTTCGACCTGCTCATCGAGGAAAACCATCTCCACAGCGCCAAGCCCTGGCGCTACGGCGACACCGCGAGGGGCGGCGATCATGGCGACTGGATCGCCATTTGGAACGGCGGACCAACGCCGCTGACCAATATCAAGGTCAAGACCAACCGCATGGAGACCGGCGACGGAGAGCCGATGATGGGCGGCTGGGTCCAGGGGAAGGCCGGTGGGATCATCGGCTACGAGTACAGCGGCAACTCAATCATCGGCGGCGACCATCAGGGGCTAATCGTCTCCGACGTCACCGACGGGAAGATCTTCGACAACGTAATGATCCAGGACAGGCCAACCGGCGCGGTCGCCAAGGATATCGGCATCATCATCCAGGCGAGCTGCAAGAACATCGAGGCGCGCGGCAATCTGGTGGGCTCGATCTCCGATGCGGCCAAGGGCGCGACCGGAACCGTCCTTGAGGACAACATCACGGTGCAGCGGACCAGCCCCGACAAGCCCGGGTTCTTTGGCGAGGAGCTTTCGGCGGCCGTGGCCAAGTTGGGAACGCCGGCTGCGATCTATGCAGGGGTGAAGCGCGGCCTCACTGGTGATCCGGAGCCGGAAGCGCCGCCCGCCGGCGACGACCTGCGGGAGATCATCGCCAAACGGACGGTCGCCAAGGTGGAGCCCCTGAAGACCAAGGGCCGGATAATTATCGACTTCAGGACGCCAGCTGAAGGGCAGGCTGCGCTCGCCGCAGTGCTCGCGATTTCCTGAGGCCAGCACCCGCCAAGCCGAAGCCGGCAATCATCACGGCCCATGTGGTCGGCTCCGGTACCGCCGAAGTCGAAAGCGTCGCATTTGAGGGCGCTTGAGGTCCGGCGAAATCAGCGCGGATCGTCGTCCCTAATCCGTGCCATCCGTTGTTCTGACACTTTGAGCCGTTGGGAGTGCAAATCTCACGGTCCGGACCCCAGTGCTTAAAGCGGATGCCCAGCACGGTCTTCTCATGAGTGCGCTTCAGTAGGTCAACCGACACTTCGATGCCACCGGGGTAGGTGGAGGTGTAGCAGGAGAAGCCGTCATAACTGTCCTGGCAGTTGGCTCCGCCGCCTTCGAAGTCAGACCAAAGATCAAAGTCGTCGGGGCCACTGCCGACGAAAACCGGAAACCACCATTCATACGTTCCACCGGCAAAGATGCGTAGGTTGTTCAGGGCGCCTGAATATTCCAGCTGGAAAGACTGAGCCTCACCGAGGTCCGGCCCATTGAATGACCAAGTGAGTTGGTTGCCAGCGGCCACTGGTAGAACTGTCGCAGCCATTGCCGGACTAGCCACCAAGAACGCCGCGGCCGCTAGAGCCGCAATCGAACGCTTCATGCTTTCCCCCGATACATTGGGGTTAACCAAGCCGCCTACGTGCGGAGTGTCAACCGTTGGTTGCCCAACAGGGTGGAGATCTGAACAGCGAGGTCGCGTGATCGCGGAGCTAGCTACACCGCCACGGGACCAAGCGGCCCTCGCGGCGGTGTCGGCAATCTAGGCGTTCATCCATTTGATGAACTCATCCCAGCTGACCTTGCTGCCGTTCTCACGCTTGGTTTTGCCTTCACACCAGATCAGACCAGTTTTCGTGACAACAAGATCTCCGCGAAATTTTCCGTCGTTCGCATAGACGTCGAGTTCGATCCCCTTGGTCTTCACGTCCATTGCGACGTCGAACCGCTTAATTCCCACTTTCATTGCACCCTCCCCAGGTTGTGGCCACCAAGCTCACCCTCAGCTGGGTTGTCAATCCGCAATTCGCCGTTCGGCGAACGCGTCCCCTGCGCAGTGCCCTCAACAGCCCCATAGTCTCGGACGGAGTTCACGCCCGAATGTCTACTCAATGGATCGGCATCGCGATCTCGGTCGCCGTCATGCTGAGCGGCACGGCAGTCAACCTCTTCATCGTGGGCCGCTTTGTCGGGCAATGGAGCGAGGCGATGAAGAACATCGCATCGACGCTCTCAAAGGTGGAGCAGCGTATCGAGGAGGTCGAAGGCCAGGCCGACAAGACCGAGGGCGAGCGCCGGCTGATGGATGGCCGCCTTGGCAACGTCGAGACTGGCCTCGATAAGTTTTGGACGCTCCGGGACGAGTTCGTGACCATGCGGACGACCGTGGAGATCAACGGCAAGCACCAGAGCGAGAAGCTGGAATCGCTTGGCCGGTCCGTGAGCGTCATCGAACGCCAGATCGGCAATCTCGTCAGCACGCGGGCCGGCTTCACCACCCTCTCATCCGAGGACAAGAACTGATGTCCCGATCAACTGCGGACGCTGTGAAGGCGTTCATCGCCGACTTGGCCAGGCCGTTTGCGATCTACGCAGCCAGCGGGTCGGGCGCCTGGGCCACCATCGTCATCGCCGACAAGGTGACCACGGCCGAGGGCGGCGCCCTGGTGCTTGGCGTGCTCGCTGGCTGGGGGACAGCTCTCTACGCCGGCAAGGCATTCGAAAACACCCGCATCGCCGGCCAGAACGCTGAAGTCGAGAAGGAGAGGGCGCGGTCTACCCCGCCGCCCGGAACCGCTCAGATTACCGCTGCGGCCGATGTTGACGTGACGGTGCGCGATGCGACCCCGCCTGAAGAAGCGCCGCCATGGGAGCGCGCCCAATGAGCCGGGAAGTTCTCGAACTTGTTCGGGCCGATCTGCGGGCTGCTCTGGCACGCGTTGACGCGGCGCTGGCCGAACCAGCCGCCGCGCCGCCCGTACCCGCTCCTGCGCCCACGCCGCCGCCAGTTCGGGGCTTGGCCTGGGGCGCCAAGGTATCGGCAGTCTTCCGTGACCGCGTCCGGTGGATCGGCGAAGACCTGGGCCTCGACCCCAACCACCTGATGGCATGCATGGCTTGGGAGAGCGGCCGTTCCTTCCGAGCGGACATCAAGAACATGGCGGGGTCCGGTGCTACTGGCCTCATCCAGTTCATGCCGTCGACGACGCGTGGGATGGGCACGACCGTGGAGGCGCTGGCCCGCCTGACCCCCGAGGATCAGCTCAATTGGGTCTGGAAGTATTTCTCGCCCTACAAGGGCCGCCTGAAGACCCTGGCCGACATCTACATGGCGATCCTCTGGCCCAAGGCAGTGGGCCAGCGGGAGGACTACGCCCTGTTCACCGGTGGCGTCGCCTACCGTCAGAACGCCGGGCTCGATACCAACAAGGACGGCAAGGTCACCAAGCGCGAAGCCGCCGCGAAGGTGATGGGTTTGCTGGAAGAGGGTCTGCGGCCCGGAAACGTAGGTTGATTAGTTAGCCAGCAGGCTCAGCGCGCTGGCGCGCTGCAGTACGACGCACCCTTGCCGAAGGTCTGACACTTCCAACCGTCGGGGAATTGGCTCGCGCCGGACAGCTTTCCGTCGCTGAAGATGAGCGCCAACACGAAGCCAAACAGAATGACCGCGCCGATCCCGTAGAGGGCGCCGCGACCTGTGTTGCTTAGCAGTGGGCCAATCCGGCTCATCTCGTCTTCCATATCGCTGCGTCCAGCGCGACGCGGCGACCTTCTCACCAAACAGCAAGGAGATGTCCATGATCGAGTGGATGGCCGCGCGCACGATTGCGCGAACATGGTGGCCGGCTGTCGTCGGAGCCGTTGTCATCGCCGGCCCGGCGTTCCTGCTTGGCCACTGCTCAGGTGCCGCCCACCAAACCGACAAACAGCTCGCCGGCCAGGTCGGTGCGATCGAGCGGGCAGGGCGGGCCAACGAGACCGCCGCCGGCGAGCGCGCGGCCTCGAACACCAACATCACAGCAGCTCAACAGGAGCGATCCGATGCGATCCAATCTGCGCCCGACCAACGGCCTAGCCCTGGCCGCCTTGCTCGTGCTTGCGTGCAGTTGCGCCAGCAAGGAACCCCGGCTGACCGGCTACCCGCCAACTGCCGACCTTAAAGTCGAGGCCAAGCCGGAACTGAGCGTCGAGGCTGTGGCGAGCGGAAGCGACAATGCCCTCGCACTGCACGATGACGAGGTCGAGGCCTGGGGCGAGCGAGGCTGGGAAACCGTCGCGCGGATCTGCCGCTGGTCGGTGACGAACGGCGCGAGCTTGCCGTTCCGATGCCCCAAGCCGCCGCCTGATAGCTAGAAGGACCGCTAGAGAGCGCTGTTCACCTTATGCGCGAATTGGGTGGACCGCTGATTGCAAAGCGATCTAGGCGTCAGGCTCCTGTGTCAACTTGGGACAGGGTAGGTGGAGCCGCTCATGCGGCCGGGGGAAACATGAAACTCAACATTATTGCCGGCGCGGTCGGTGCCGCCTTCCTTTCAGCCAACGCCGCCCATGCGGCGACGGTCACGCTGGATTTCGAAGGATTTCCCATCTCGTCGTACATCGCCACGAGCTATGCGGGAGTGACCTTCAACGGAGGAGGGTTCCGGAGCTGCGGAGGCGGTTGCCCAGCGCCGAACTATGGCGCCTTTGCGGGTCCGCTAAGTGGCTCGTCGATGAGTGTCACGTTCGATCAGTTGCAGTCACAAGTTAGCTTTATCAATGTCAGCGCCTCCAGCGTGACCGCCAATGCATATGATGCCGCGCACAATCTGATCGCGACGCTGAGCAATTATTCGGGATCCTCCATCACAGGACCGCATGTCCTTTCCGGCTCCGGGATCCGCTCGATAGAGTTCATCCAAAATGGCGGTGACTTTGGCATCGACAACTTGACGTTCGAGATCGGGGCGGCCGTTCCCGAGCCCGCCACTTGGGCGATGATGATCATCGGCTTCGGCGCAGTGGGTTCGATGGTCCGCACGTCGCGTCGCCGGAACGTGTTCAGCGCCGCCTAGGCAGCCGCAGAATATATCCCGCCTATAGATCGAATATAGCTCGGAAATCAGCTTCAGCTCAGCCACGTTTGCTGCGTTGGAGCCTCTGTGATGTTGGCCCGCTCCCTTCACCGGGGGCGGGCCTTTTGTCGTCTCAACGCGGCTTGAAGGTCGGCGCCGGCCTGACGTCATAGTCGCCGCGCGCCTGCTTTATCACCTCAGCCTCGGCAGCAGCTTGGCCTGGCTGCACGCCCGCGCGGGCCTTGTCCCGCCAGAACTCCCGAGATTCCTCTTTGAGGATCGCCCAGGGCTGCGGCGGCCGAGGTGGACCAAACGGATAGCCTTCGGCTTGCAGCACCCGCGCCATGCGCTCGATCTCTTCGTCGGTCATGCCCGAGGCGTTAGCGCGATTCCGTCAACACTGCGCCGGGCCGCCCCAGGTAGATCGCGACCGCGACAGGCTGCGAGCCAACCTTGTCGATGGCCTCCGCCAACTCTTCGTGGGTGGCGTCTAGGGCTTCGGTGACTTGTTTGACTTGGGCCGCATCGGCGAGGTCGATGGGCTCGTGCGGGTCGAAGTTCTTCGGCTCGTCGGGTCGCATGGCGATCTCCCGGTGATGTCCCCAGCCTCAGTGATAGCGCGTGGACGCTTAGGCCGTTCCGAGAGGTTGAACACCAGCATCTTTGACACCCGCAGGATGCGCTCCGCCTCGTGGACGGGCAGGGGGTCATGGCCGGGCTCTTCGTGGTGGAACACTGCGGCCAAGTCGCGCTTGTCCACATCCTGGCCGCACGCCTTGCATGTGTAGAGGTGCTCGCGCTCATCGAGCGGATCGCCGCCGACGCGCTGACCGACAAAGCCGAATCTCGGATCGAGCATGGAACGCTCCCTTCTCAGGGTGATTCGACTCATCAGAGGCGAGGAGGTTCCCAGGTGGCGAGAAAACAGCAGGGCGTGCAGCCAAGGCAGCCGACAGAGTTTCAGCTGCTCCAGCATCCGCGCCTGGTCGCCAAGCCGCCTGATGGCACCCAATGGATCCATGAGATCAAGTTCGACGGCTACCGGATCCAGATCCATGTACGCGCCGGCGCGGTCACGATCTTCACCCGCAACGGCCATGACTGGACGGCCAAGTTCCCCGAACTGGTAGCGGACTTCGGCGAATTGCCCGACTGCATTCTCGACGGCGAGCTTTGCGCCATCAACGCCGATGGCCAGCCGGACTTCTCCAAGCTCCGCGCGTCGATCTCGCCGGGCAAGACCGGCCAGCTCGTCGTGTTTGTGTTCGATGTGCTGTGGGGGAAGGGCGAGGACGCTCGGCCCTATAGCTGGAAGGGGCGCCAGCACATCCTGGGCGAGGTCCTGGCCGCGAGCCACAGCGACCGCATCCGTTCCGTCGACCACTTCGATCAGCACGGGCCTTCGCTGCTGGCCAGCGCTTGCGCCATGAACCTCGAGGGGATCGTCTCAAAGCGCGTCGATGCGACCTATGGCGCCGGGCGGGGCGACAACTGGGTCAAGGCCAAGTGCCGACCGAGCCAGGAACTCGTGATCGGCGGCTACAAAATGGAGCCGCATCGGCCGTTCAAGGGCCTGCTCGTGGGTGTCTATGAGCGCGGGAAGCTGACCTATGCCGGCTCGATCCAGACAGGGTTCGGCGCCGACAAGACGCTGCTGACCCGCCTGCGGGCGCTAGAGACCGAGGCCTCGCCCTTCGACGGCGGGGAGGCGCCCCGCAAGACATCAGAGATTCATTGGGTCCGGCCGGAGCTGGTCGCCGCGGCTGAGATCGCCGAATGGACCGCGAGCGGCAAACTGCGGCAGGCCAGCTTCAAGGGGCTGCGAGAGGACAAGCGACCGGAGGAAGTTGTGAGAGAGCGCCCTACGGCTGGCGCTCGCTAGGAACTCGACGTCCACCGGGTGTGCTGCGACAAGTCTCGCAAAGCTTGGCGTCGGCGGAGTCCATGGGCCTCCTGCACTTGACGCATGAGGGCGGTCTGACGAGGCGCGGATGAACGCCACGACTTGCGAAAAATTGCGATAGTCGGGTTCTGTCCAACCAATCTTCGGCCTTCCACGTCATCAGCGGGGCGAGCTTGATGCGAACGCCGTCCGATTTCACCTCAACGGGATAGCCCCGGCGAGAAGCGATAGCCTCGGCGTGAGCGCAAGCTTCGCGATCGCAATCGAAGCTGCATTCCGAAGCTTCGAACGGCTCCCCAAGATGATTGATCAGGAAGAAAGAATATAGCGGCACGCCCCGACCCTCGCATGCCGAACAAAATGATATATTTCTGTGCAAAAGCAACACGCTACTACCAACGGTAGCGCGGCGCGCGGCTAGGTCACCCGTGTTTCGGCCGCGCGCCGGCGGCGATGATCTTCAATGATCTATCCGGCAGCGGGCGCCGCAGCTTGCGGGCCTCGCTTTCTACGGGGGCGGTCAGCCAGGTCTGAATCTCATCCGGAGTCGTGAGGATCACGGGCGTCGCCTTGTCTTGGAAATCGTGAGGGAACGACCGGTCACCAAACCTCGTTAGGTCGGGGCAGCTCCTACTAGTCTGCAAACCGTCCCGGCTAGGCCCCGCCCGAACTCCCATCCTGGGCGGGGCCAACCTGGGGCAAAATGGGGTGGGACGCATCATGTCAGACGACAAGAACGATCGCGGCGAACCAGACCGCAGCCGGGTTTCCGGCAGTGAGCCCTATGAGGTGAAGTATTTCGCCGACAAGCACGGCATCAGCGTCGCCGAGGCGGAGAAGCTGATCAAAGACCATGGCAACGACCGCGCGACACTCGACGCCGCAGCGGCGCGCCTGCGTTCTTCTTAGGCGGAACTAACGGGCGGGGACGCCAGTTGGAAGGACGCAGACGGATCACCGCTTCCGTTGGCAGACCACGTCCAAGGCCCCGTCCACCGGCACATACTGGGCGGGGCCACTTGGTCTAGTCGCCGTTCACAGGGTCCGCCATATTCACTGAATGGAACTAGATCTGCTGCTGATTTCTGGGTGGACCACGGGTCGCTCCGACGACGCCCTCCATGTCGCGCTGATCCTCAAGACTGCCGACGGCGAAGAGGTAGCCGTCGCGCTGCCAGCCGAGACGGCCATCACCCTCGGCGAGGAACTTGCTGAGCAAGGCCTTCGACAGCTCGCAGCGCGCGGCGTGCCGAACTAGGCGGCAGCAAGCGGCCCCGGCTCTCGACCTCGCCCAACCACCTTCAGCGATCCGTCAGGCAGGGGCCGCTGAAGTGCCCGGGCTTCGTTCCATGGCGCATTCAGCCACGTCTGACATTCCTCCGCCGTCGTCAAAATCACCGGCATCGCCTTGTCGTGGACGGCTCCGACCTCGGCGTTCGCGTCGGTCGTGAGGAAGGCGTAGAGGTCGCACGTTTCCCAGCCCGTCTTGATCTTCCGGACGCAGCCATAGTCGAGGGTGTGGACGCCGGCGAAGTAGGCGAGGGGCTGGCCATTGGCGAGGGTGAACCAGACGTTCTCGCGCGATCCGCCGACCTGATCAGGCTCGGCGAAGCCAGTGAGCGGCACCAGGCAGCGGTTCTCCACGCCGAGGTAAGGCGCCCAATGGCGGCTGTCGGTGTTGCGGACGTTCGTCGTTCCGCCGTCCGGCTCCATCTTCAGCAGCTCGGGAAAGTCCACCTCCTTGCCCTTGGCGCGGAGTTTGTTGGCTCGGTTCTCGGCGGCCCTGAATAGCGCCTGCTTCGAGCTCGGCATTCCCCAGCGAGCGAAGGCCGCCCGGTGCCGACCTTCAGCCGTCCGGACTACGATCGGCGCTCGATAGTCAGGGAAGAGTTGTTCTTTCCATGTCAGATCGACGTTTGAGGTGCCGTCAGCCGCGCCGGCCGGTAGGTCCAACTCTTCGCCGAGGAACTTCTCGTGAGCCGAAGCCCAGCCGAAGATGTCGCCCTTGTGGATGTAGTTATTGCACATGGATCGAGATTGGCGCCGGATCGCGCTCAACTCCAGACTTACATCTGCCTCGCCGACTTGATCAGATACGCTCCTGCTAGGGCCAATGCTGCCCCAATGCCGATGGTTGCCCAGAGTACGACTGCGACGTGTGGCGGTAGGTCGAATAAGGGCCCGCTGCTGATTGCTTTTCCCCGGGGCCACCGAATGTAGAAAAGTGCCGCAGCTGGCCAGGCTATGGGAATCCCGATGCCGACTAGAGCAAATCCCTGGGCGCGACGTCGTTGCGATGGCGACAGCTTCATCCAGGGAGCTTGGCTTTAAACGCGGCGACCGACCATACCTAGATCCAGACCTCGGCCTTGCCGACCTGTTGGCACTTGCTGCAGCGGAGCCGGCGGCGAACGTCGAACGGAGTGGCGTCTGACCCGAAGAGGGTGAGGGCGTCCCGGTGCGAGAAGCTGCCCTCATGACCGCAGGCGCACCTCGTCTTCAGGATGGTGTCGTACGACATCATGTTGCCGAGGGTTTCGTACTTGGTCACTCGAACTCACCTGGCGGCATGCTGGACCGGGGGGTCATGTCCGTACACATCTCGCAGCCCGGCCGGCACATGGCGCGCAGGCGCGTCGTCAGTTCGGAAAGAGTGATCTGCTCCCCCCAGGCGCCGGCGCTGATAGGGCCGAGGTAGAAGAGTTGCTCACACGGCCCGCACCCGGCGATGATGACCTGGTCCGTGGCCTGGAGCATAGGGATCACCGGGAAGTTGTCGCGGGTGTCGGGGTGGAGCGAGGCCTTCCAGCGCTCATGCAGTTCAGCAACGAAACCCTGCGGGGCGTCCATCATGATCCGGTGGAAGTAGTTGCGCGGCTGGGCTCGGTACCAGCGCCTGCCTTCGCAGCCCTCGGTCAGGCAGGGCGACCGCCGGTTCCAGAGGGTGTAGCGCGGCCCGAACTCGTCAATCAGCGCATCGAGATCGACCACGCCCTCCCGCTCGCACTTGTCGCATTTCTCGTAGACACGAACGCCGTCGGTCGCCCGCAGGCGACCAACGTCCTCGGTCCATCGGGGGATCATGAAAGAGCGAGCGCCCATTGATCACGCAGGCCTCTCGACTTGGCGCAGCACTTTCCACGTCGACCAAACCGGTCCGCGTGAGCGTTCGATCTCAAACCACGCTTCCTCGCCCTCGAACTCAGGAACGAGTTCGGGCGTCAAGAACTCTGGCCGCCGTCCGGCATGCACGATGAAATAGAGCGTGCCGCCCCCGTCTTTCTCCAACAGGCGGCTGCGCGTGAGCTTGGCGACACGGGTGCTCATCACGTGGCCAAGGGCTTGGTGAAAATCACTCGGCCGCCCGCGCCGACGAAGCCGACAATCGGAACTGAGGGCACCGGTTTAGGCTGGAGAGGGAACGGGACGACGTTCGAGGGCTTCATGCGCTGAACGTGAACAGAGTGAGAACAAACGAGTCAACGATCTGGAAGGCGAGCCGCGCAATTTGGTGTGGGGAACCGTCAGACTCTCTCGGCAAACCCAGGCGGGCGAGGGGGTGAACCGAACGAGAACAGTTGGACGGTCGCGTGCAAGATCAACTACGACCAGCCGCCTTTTAATCGAATGGTCGTGAGTTCGAAACTCACCCGGCCTACCATCCTGTCTTCTCAGCGTTGATTTCGCTGGGATTTTCAGGATGTTTGTCAAAATTGCTCCCGCAGCTGAGCGGTGAGCTTCTGGCTTTCGAATCTGGTCCATCACCTCACTTGGTGAGTCGCTTCCGATGGCTGGCGGCCTCGCCCTGACGTCGGTGAGAAACCTCCGACGACTTTCAAATGCGTTGGAACAGGGCAGGCGCCCTAGCGGCCCGCCCCGGTGCAGGGAGCGGGCCTTAGGTCGTGGAGATCTAGAGGCGGTTGATTTCAACGCGACGGGCGTCGGCGTCCATCGTGTTGGCGGCGCCGGCCTCGACCATGGCCGGTGGGCGCATTTCGATGTTCGCCGTGGGCACGCCAGCGGTGACGAGGGCGTCGCGTACGGCGATCGCGCGGTTTTTTGCGAGTTCCTGGTTGTGGGCCAGGTCACCGGTGCGATCGGTGTAGGCGGTAATGGACGCCTTGCCGCCGTCGCTCTTGAGCGCTGCCGCGGCGGCCTCGATGACCTGTCCTCCATCGGCTGGGATCGCCGCCGAGTCGTTCGCGAAGAAGACCTTCGCCGGGAACCCGGCGACCGGGGCGACGACCGTGGTGGCGGGCGCGGTTACAGCCGCTGGCGGCGCCTCGCTCGCGACGACTGCGGCGGGCGGCGCCGTCTCGACGACTGGCGCGGTAGGCTGCCGGTTGGCGAGCATCCACCACACTAGCCCGAGCACAGCCAGGCCAAGGATCAGCCAGGGCAGCCAACGCATCAGGCCGCCCGCTGCAGGCGCGGCCGCCGCTGCGGCCGGCCGGGCGCTGTAGGCTTGGGCGGCTGGCTGGGCTGCGGCGACATCTCGCTCGGGGCGGCGATCTGGCATGCTGGCGACAGTGGAGGCGGCGACGCCTAGCGCTGCGGCTGATGCGGCGACCGGCGCGGCGGCGATCGTGTCACGCCCACCGAACACCGACAATTTCCGGAAGTGTTCGGCCAGCAGATAGTAGACCGTGACCCGGTTCTTGGTGCGGTCGGCGTTCATCCGCTCGCCCACGGCCGCGATGCTGGCGTCGAGCTCGGAATCCGGGGCGCTGAGGCCCAGCTTCTTTTTCAGGTAGTTTTCGCGGACCCGGTCCAGTTCGGTTTGGTCGGCGAACGATACGAGCGATGAATCGCGGTTCTGCAGAGCTATGCCACAGTGGCGCACGATGGCGGCGATGACGCCCTCGTCGGCGTCAGGCACGTATTTTCTGACATCCTGGGACCAATCTTCAGTCATGAGCAGCCTCCTCGGCTAGGGTCAGGGCCAGGACGGCCGCAATGACGCTCGTCGGCTATAGGACCTCGCGAGGGAATGCTGGCTCGGGTCATATACGGTGGTGACTGAGGGATTTTCCTGATGCGGCGCGCGTAGAAGCCCGTTCGCTATCCACCGGCCGTGCCCGAAACCAGTCCAGCCTAGCCTTTCCTCCGTCGCCCTCAGAAAAACTATATTGTCGATAGGCGCGCTGGGAATTAGCGATGGGCTGAGCCGAGGCGCAGCTATCCGCGCGCCTCGGCGTTTATGCGTTTGAACCGGGGCCGCTTGAATGACCGCGACCGAAACCTCCCAGATCGTCGCGGCACGCCGGCCGATGATCCGACGCCGTTCGGCCATCCCGGGATTTGCGCTCACTATGGGCGTGACGCTGACCATCCTGTCGCTGATCGTGCTCATCCCGCTGAGCGCGGTGGCGCTCAAGGCTTCCGAGCAGACCTTCCCGGAATTCCTGCAGGCCGCTTTCAATGAGCGCGCCCTGACGGCCTATCGGTTGTCATTCGGCGCGGCCTTCATCGCCGCGATCATCAATGGCGTGTTTGGCGTGCTGACCGCCTGGGCGCTCATTCGCTATCAGTTTCCCTTCAAGAGCCTGGTCAACGGCATCATCGACCTGCCTTTCGCTCTTCCGACCGCCGTGGCCGGTATCGCGCTGGCTACGCTCTATGCGCCCAACGGCTGGATCGGAGCGCTGTTCGCGCCGGCCGGGATCAAGATCGCCTACACCCCGCTAGGGGTGGTGATCGCCCTGACCTTCATCGGCCTGCCCTTCGTGGTGCGCACGCTGGAGCCGGTGATGCGCGATCTGGCCGCTGATGTGGAAGAGGCCGCCGCCAGCCTGGGCGCCAACCGCTTCGACACCATCCTTCGCGTGATCCTGCCGGCGCTGGGCCCGGCCTGGCTGACCGGGATTGCCTTGGCCTTCGCCCGCGCGGTCGGTGAATACGGCTCGGTGATCTTCATCGCCGGCAACATGCCCTACAAGTCGGAGATCGCCCCGCTGCTGATCACCATCGAGCTGGAGCAGTATGACTATGCTGGCGCGGCGACCATCGCGGTAGTCATGCTGGCGGTCTCGTTCCTGATGCTGTTCGTCATCAACGCCATCCAGGCGTGGGCGCGGAGGCTCGGCCAATGAGCCGCTTACGCCATCCCACCGAGGATCCTGTCTGGGCCAAGGTCGTCATCCTGACGCTGGTTGGACTGTTCCTGGTCTGCGTCCTGATCCTGCCGTTGATCACGGTGTTCTTCGAGGCGACCCGCAAGGGGTTGCCTGCCGCCCTAGAGGCGATCCAGAACGAGGACGCGCGCGCGGCGATCAAGCTGACCCTGATCACCGCGGCGATCACCGTACCGTTCAACGTGGTGTTCGGCCTTTGCGCGTCCTGGGCGATCGCAAAGTACGAGTTTCCGCTAAAGCCGTTCCTGATCACCCTGATCGACTTGCCGTTCTCGGTGTCGCCGGTGGTCGCGGGCTTGATCTATGTGCTGGTGTTCGGCGCCCAGGGCTGGTTTGGCCCGTGGCTGCTGGATCACGACATCAAGATCATCTTCGCAGTCCCCGGCATCGTGCTGGCGACTATCTTCGTGACCTTCCCGTTCGTCGCCCGTGAACTGATCCCGTTGATGCAGGAGCAGGGCGTGGACGAGGAGGAGGCCGCCGTCTCAATGGGCGCCTCGGGCTTGCGCACCTTCTGGAGCGTGACCGCGCCCAACGTTCGCTGGGGCCTGCTGTATGGCGTGCTGCTGTGCAACGCCCGCGCCATGGGCGAGTTCGGCGCGGTGTCGGTGGTGTCGGGCCACATCCGGGGCCTGACCAACACCATGCCGTTGCATGTGGAGATCCTCTACAACGAGTATGATTTCGTCGGCGCTTTCGCCGTCGCCGCTCTGTTGTGCCTATTGGCCATCGTCACCTTGGTGCTGAAGGCCCTGCTTGAACTCGTCCAGCCGCAGTCGCGGCCCGGCCGCCACTGACCGAGAGACGTATTGCATGACCATTTCCATCCGCTCGGTGGAGAAGACTTTTGGCCGCTATCCGGCGCTCAATGGCGTGAGCCTTGAGATCGCCGACGGCGAACTTCTGGCGCTGTTGGGCCCGTCGGGCTCGGGCAAGACCACGCTGCTGCGGGTCATTGCGGGCCTTGAGTTCCCCGAAAAGGGCCAGATCCTCTACGGCGACCAGGACATGACCTACACCAGCGCCGCTGCGCGCCGGGTCGGTTTCGTCTTCCAGCAGTACGCGTTGTTCCGCCACATGACCGTGGCCAAGAACGTGGCCTTCGGCCTGGATGTTCGCAAAGGGCAGGCCAAGCCGTCAAAGAGCGAAATCACCGCGCGCGTCGATGAGCTGCTGAAGCTTGTTGAACTGGGGGAACTCGGCAAACGCTATCCGGCCCAGCTTTCAGGCGGGCAGCGCCAGCGGGTGGCCCTTGCGCGGGCCCTTGCGGTGAACCCCAGCGTGCTGCTGCTGGACGAGCCTTTCGGCGCGCTCGACGCCACGGTGCGTAAGTCGCTGCGCAAGGAGTTGCGCCGGATCCACGACGCGACGGGCGTCACCACCATCTTCGTCACTCACGACCAGGAAGAGGCCCTGGAACTGGCCGATCGGGTAGCGATCCTGAACAAGGGCGCGATCGAACAGGTCGGCGCGCCCCACGAGGTTCACGACAACCCAGTCGGGGCCTTCGTCTGTGGCTTCGTTGGCGAGTCCAACCGCTTCGAGGGCGCGGTGAAGGGTGGACGTTTCCAATCGGCGGACATCGCCTTGCCGGCGCCCGGCGTCACTGATGGCGCGGCGGTGGCCTTTGTTCGTCCCCATGAGCTCGTCGTGGCTCCGGCCGATCAGTCGAACCTGAACATCGTGACCGAACGCATCGCCCCGCAAGGCGCAGTCGTGCGGGTGGACGGCGCGACCGCCAGCGGCCAGCGGATCGAAGCGGCCTTCGCACGCCAGAACGCCGGAGATCTGCAGCCCGGCGCGAAGCTGAGCCTCGCCGCCGACCGCTCCTACGTCTTCAGCGCCTGACGCCTACTACTGCTGCTGTTGTTGCTGCTGCTGATCGTAGGCGATCCCGCCTGCGGGGCCTCTGCGGCGGCCGTTGCGCGAGAATGACGGCTGGGCGATGCGAATGAATTCTGGCTCGGTCAGCGCCGCCCGCGCGCGTCGGACGGAGACGCCGACCGCCAGTTGGCTTTCGGCCTCGCCCTTGTAGACGCCGCGCGATGGCGGGACGTCGTTGTAGTCCCGTCCCACGGCGGCGGCGATATGGCGTTCCCCGGCCTCAACATTGTTGGTCGGGTCCAGCCCGATCCAGCGGGTCGAGGGCAGGAACACCTCTACCCAGGCATGGGTGGCGTCGGGGTCTGAACGGTCCCCGGCCTGACGGTCGGTGAACAGGTAACCCGAGACGTACCGCGCCGGGATGCCCCACGACCGGCAGATGGCGATCATGATGTGGGCGAAGTCCTGGCAGACCCCGCGCCCGGCGCTTAGCGCCTGGTCGATGGGGCTGTCGGCATGCGTCACGCCCGCCTCATAGGCGAATGAGGAATAGATGGTTTCGGACAGGCGCCGCACCGCGGTCAGCGGATCGCGCCGGCGCAGTTCGTCGAGCTCATGCTGGGCAACGTATGCGCGCAGCGCCGGCGTCTCGATGGCGAAGCCGTGATGAGTGAGGAAGTCGAAGTTTTCCCCGCGCACGAAATCACTGCGCAGCCGGTCCCACTCCCCCTGGTCCAAGGCCTCGGGCAGGGGCGGGGGCGCCTGCGTCTCGACCGCCGAGCGGGCGACGATGTTCAGCCGGTTGTGCGGTTGGGGCACGTCGAAGTGGTATACGGCGTTGCCGAACGGGTCGGCGTAGGAAAACAGCTGCGCGGCGGGATCGAGCTCCAACTCGAAGGAAACCAGCCGCTGCCGGATCCCCTTCTGAGGCTGCATCCACACCTCCATCACGCTCTCGCGGACGGTTTCGGCGTAGTGGTATTGGGTGACGTGGCGGACTTCCAAAAGCACGTGAGTGGTCCTTACGCCGGTAGACGCATTTCGAGGGAATAGGCGACGAAGGTGTCGTAGATCGCCTGGTGCAGCGCCGCGCATTCGTCGAGCACGGTGGAGATCAGGGCGCCGGCGCCTGCGACGTCCAGTTCATCCATGTCTGCGTATTGCAAACGGGCGCGCAATCGGCCCGCCAAACGTTCCGGCCCGGCGTGTCCGGCGGCGTCGACATAGCGGGCGGTGGCGCTGAGGTGTTCCTCGATCCGCGCGGTGGCGAAGCGGATCGAGCGGGGGAACTCCTCGTCAAGCAGCAGGAACTCCAGGATCTTGCGCGGCTGGATGTCGGCGGTGAACCGGCGCAGATAGGGCTCCAGGCCACAGCTCATCCGCAGGACGCTCATCAGCGCCATGTGGTCGTCCAGTGGGCGTCGGCGGCCGTCGCCGAAACAGACCCCGAGCAGCCGGCCGACGAGCTGCGCCCGCTCCAGATAGACCCCCAGCAGCAGGAAGCGCCAACCCTCGCCGTGGCTCATTGTGGCGTCAGCCGCACCCTTGAACAGATGCAGGTCGGCGATGATCTCGTGCAGGAAGGTTGAAGGGCTGTCGGCGAACGCCTTGGGCGCTTCGGGTCCCGTCACCCGCAGGTACAGCAGGTTCAACCGCTCCCAGGTTTCGGTGGTGATCTGGTCGCGGACCTGCCGGGCGTTCTCCCGCGCCAAGGCCAGCGAGCTGGTGATCGATCCGCCATCCTCGCGATTGAGAGCGAGCGCAAAGGCCAGTTCATAGGGGCTGGCCGCGCGGGCGCCTTCGGTATCGCCCACGGCCGCCAGCACGATGCGGGTGGCCTGGCTGGCGGCTTCGGTACGGTCGAGCGTGGCGTTCAGCATCACGTCCGACAGGCGGCACAGATGCTCGGCGCGTTCCACATAGCGGCCGATCCAGTAGAGGCTGTCGGCGACCCTCGCGAGCATCATGACGCCATCTCCTCGTCGGCCGTGTCCTCGAGAATCCAGGTGTCCTTGGATCCACCACCCTGGCTGGAGTTCACCACCAGCGAGCCCTTGCGAAGCGCCACGCGGGTCAAGGCACCGGGCGTCACGACGATCTTTTCGCCAGACAGGATGAAGGGGCGCAGGTCGACGTGGCGGGGCTCGATCACCCCGTCGATCAGGCAGGGCGCGGTGGAGAGCTGGATGGTCGGCTGGGCGATGTAGTTGGCGGGATCGGCCTTGATGGCATCGGCGAAGTCTTCGCGCTCCTTCTGGCTGGCGTGGGGCCCGATCAACATGCCATAGCCGCCGGAGGCCCCCACCGCCTTGACCACCAGCTTGTCGAGATTGCCAAGCACGTGCTGAAGTTGCGAGGCCTCGCGGCAAAGATAGGTCTCGATGTTCGGCAGGATGGCGTCTTCGCCGAGATAGTAGCGGATGATGGCCGGTACGTAGGCGTAGACCGCCTTGTCGTCGGCGACCCCGGTCCCCGGCGCGTTGCAGATCACCACATTGCCGGCGCGATAGACGTTGAACAGCCCGGCGACCCCGAGGCCGGAGTCGCGCCGGAAGGTGAGCGGGTCGATGAAGTCGTCATCGACGCGGCGATAGATCACGTCGATGCGGCGCAGGCCGGTGGTGGTCCGCATGTAGACCATGTTGTCGTGGACGACGAGGTCGCGGCCCTCGACCAGCGGGCAGCCCATCAGGCGGGCCAGATAGGCGTGCTCGTAATAGGCCGAGTTGTAGACGCCAGGCGTCAGCACCACGATCTGCGGATTGGGCCGCCAGTCGGCCGCCATGCCCTTCAGCGTCGCTAGCAGCAGGTCGGGGTAGCGGTCGATGGCGCGGACGCCAGCGGCCCTGAAGGTCCCCGGGAAGGTTCTCCGCGACGCCTCGCGGTTCGCCAGCATGTAGGAGACGCCGGAAGGCACGCGCAGATTGTCTTCCAGCACCGCGAAGGCGCCGTCGGGCTGGCGGATCAGGTCGGAGCCGCAGACGTTCGCATAGGCCTGGTGGGGGACGTAGAGATTCTGCATCTCGCGTCGATAGGAGGGTGCGCCGAGCACCAGTTCGCGCGGTACGACCCCGTCCATCAGGATCTGCTGATCCCCATAGATGTCGGAGAGGAACATGTTCAGCGCGCGCAGCCGCTGCGTCAGGCCCGCCTCGATCTTCGCCCATTCGGCCGCTGGGATGATACGCGGCAACAGGTCGGTCGGGATGATCCGCTCGGTAGAGCTCTCGCCCCCATAGACGGTGAAGGTTATTCCCTGCAGCAGGAAGAAACGCTCAAGAGTCCGTTGGCGCTCCGACATCTCGGCGGAGGCCAAGGTGGCGATACGGCGGTCGAGAGCCGCGTAGTGGGGCCGGACATCGCCCAAAGCGGCCAGCATTTCATCATAGGCGACCGGGGCCTGAGCGAGTTCCGCCGGCGAGAAAGCCGCGGCCTCATCGGGTCTTTGCGCTGTCGCCACACCGTACTCCACAGCCAAGTCCTTTCGCGCCGAACGGAATGCCGAGCTTAGGAAGGAGGCGGTGAAATGGGTCCGCTATTCGGAAGCGAACCCCGTACTGAGGGGCGTCGCACAATATTTGAGCATCCATCTGCCTCAAATGGTGCAGCTTGACCCTATCGGCATGGGTGACATCACGCCGCGACGCAGTTTACATCGAGTATCGGGGCGCGATTAAAGGGATGGGCGTGGGACGTTTAGTCGTCGCGGTCGCCGCCTCGGCGGCCATTTGTGTGTCTGGGACCGCCCGGGCCGAGTCTCCACGGGCCACCGTCGAGGGGGACATCAGCGCGAGTCTGCGGACCGCCATTGTCAACGCCATCGGTGAGACTGACCGGCCGATCGCCAATCGTTTCGAGGCGCGCCGCCGCGCCGTCGCCGCGGGCGAAAGCGCCATCGCAGTGCTGCGTTCAGAAGGCTACTACGGCCATCAGGTCGAGCCCGACGTCAGCGAGACCGAGCCGCCGGTCGCGATCGTTCGTATCAAGCCCGGGCCGCGATTCGCCTTTACCGACCCGCAGATCGATTGGATCGAACCTGCGCCATTGCCGGAGGTTCAGCAGGCTGGTGAAGCTGTGCTGGGCTTGGCGACCGGCGCGCCCGGTCGGGCCATTGATGTCATCAACGCCGAGGGACGGATCGTCGCGGCGGTGCAGAAGCGGGGCTATGCCGACGTCACGCCGGCGCCGCGCGTTGTTACGGTCGACCACGCGGACAGCACGGTTCAGCCGACCTACAAGATCATCGCTGGCGATCTTGTCCGGCTTGATGCGGTCCAACTGACGAGCGTCGGGCGCACGAACCGCGCCTGGCTGGAGCATCTGACGCCCTGGCGGAAGGGCGACATCTACGATCCAGAAGACGTTGGCGAGTTGGAGCGGCGTCTGCTCGATACCGGCGTCTATGACTCGGTGACCGTTTCGCTGGCGCCGAAGGACCAGATCAACGCCGAGGGGCTTCGGGCGATCGTCGTCAGCCTGGCAGATCGCAAGCGGCGGACGCTTGAGCTCGGGGCGAGCTATTCCACCAGCGAGGGCGTCGGCGCCGACGCTCGCTGGACCCATTTCAATGTTCTTGGCCGGGCCGACACCATCGCCGCCCTGGCGCGACTATCGAGCGTCGACAGCAGGCTGGGCGGGGAGATAACTCTCCCGCACTGGCTGAAGCCGCAACAGACGTTCAAGGCCGGCGCTGGCGGATATCGCACCCGAACCGACGCCTATGACGAAACCGGCTTCGGCGTCCGGGCCGACGTGACGCGGCGCTTCCGCAAGACATCCTATCTCACGTTCGGCGGCTCGGTTGACTACGGCAAGACCGAGGATCAGCAGGAATTCCTCAAGAGTCCGCTCGGCACCAATTTGCTTACGATCGCAGGCCTCGCCGCCGGTGCGCTCGATCGTTCGGACGATCCGCTGGACCCACGACGCGGCTGGCGGTTGGAGGTGCGGGCTGAGCCCACCTACCTGATCGGCGACGAGGGCCTGCCCTATGTGAAGATCCAGAGCCAGGGCACTGTCTATGTGCCGTTTGGCGAGAAGGCTCGCACCGTCATCGCCGGGCGGCTGCGTGTCGGCTCTATGATCGGAGCGACCGTTCCGGACGTGCCGGCTTCACGGCGGTTCTATGCCGGGGGCGGCGGTTCAGTCAGGGGCTACGCCTTCCAGGCTATCGGTCCTCGATTCCCGGACAACACCCCGCAGGGCGGCGCCTCGTTGCTGGAGACGTCTGTGGAGCTTCGGCAGAAAATTGGCGAGCGCTGGGGCTTCGTCGCATTCGCCGACGCAGGCGCCGTCGGCACTGACGAGATCCCAACCGGAGACGACGTGAGCGTCGGTGTGGGCGTCGGTGTTCGCTACGACCTGGGCTTTGGCCCGATCCGCGCCGACATAGCCATCCCCCTCGACAAGCGCGAGGGCGATCCGTCCTTCCAGATCTATCTCAGCATTGGGCAGGCGTTTTGAGCGAGCCGCCGACCACACCTGTCGAGGAAGCCACCGAGGCCGTCGCGAAGGTCGCGAAGAGCTCGCTGTTGCCCAAGATCATTCTTGTGGTGTGCGCCGTCCTGGCGCTGGTCATTGGCGGGATCGCCCTGACCGCGCGCTACGGCGTGTTGCTGCCGCAGGGACGATTGCTGATCGAGGCCCGAGCCAGCGGCTTGAAAATCGGCCGGTTTGGCCGGTTGAAGATCGAGGGGCTGGGCGGGGACGTCTGGCGCGAGTTCACCGTACGCCGGCTGACGATCAGCGATGAGAAAGGTGTCTGGCTCGAGGCCAAAAATATCGAAATGACATGGAGTTACGCCGCGCTCTTCAGGCGCCGGTTCCATGCCGAAGACATCGTCGCCGAAAAGGTCGTCATCCTGCGACGGCCGACGATGGAGCCCAAGACCGAGTCGGCCGGACTGCCGATCTCGATCAATATAGACCGCGCCGTCACCCGCCTGGAGTTGACGCCGGAATTCAGCGTCGCGCGCGGCGTCTATGACGTCGTCGCCAATGTGGATGTCCAAAAACGCAACGGTGGTCAGAACGGCAAGGTCGCGATCACCAGCGTTCTGACGCCCGGCGACCATCTGAACGCGGAGTTTGATTTCGGCGGCGGCCGGCCCTTGCTGGTGATCGCCGACGCGGTCGAGGCCAAAGGCGGCGCCCTTGCGGGCAGCCTTGGCTTGCCGGCGGATCAGCCATTCTCACTTCAAATCCAGGCCAAGGGCCAAGGACCGCAGGGTCGGTTCACCGCCCTGGCGAAATCGGGCGCGGTCACGCCGCTGGATGCTTCGGGCGCCTGGACCAAGGAGGGCGGGGCCGCGAGCGGCAGGGTTCTGCTCAGCGCCTCGACGCTGACCAAGGACCTAGTCGGTCGTCTTGGGCCTGATGTGCAGTTCAGCATCAAGGGGACCCAGGCCCCGGCCGAACTCTACGATCTCGACGCTCAGGTCACGTCGGCCAATCTGGCGGTCACGGCCAAGGGCAAGGCCAATCTCGGCAAGCGCATGGCCGGCCCTGCGGGTGTCGCCGTCGGCGCTACGGCGCGAGAACTCTCCAAGGTGACGGGCGGCCCGCCAATGGGCTTTAGCCGGGTGGACGGAGTGCTGACCGGCTCATTCGATGACTTGCGGTTCGCCGGCACGGCCGATGTCTCCCGATTGCAGGTCGGGGACTACAGCCTCGACCGCGTGTCGGGACCGTTCACCTTCACCCGCCGCAACAAGGTCTTGGCCATCGAGGGCAAGATCACGGGAGCTGGAGGACGAGGAACCGGGCTCCCGGCGGCCTTGCTGGGCGCCCGGCCGACCGCGGCGTTCGACGCGGCCCGGCTCGCGGACGGCCGGATGTTGCTGCGCGACATCCAGGCGACCGGCGCAGGTTTGAAGGTGCGCGCAAGCGGCGGGCGCAGCCTGCTGGGCGGCCTGAACTTCAAAGGCCAGGCCCAGTTCTCGAACTTGGCGGCGGCGCGTGCGGGGGCGGCCGGGTCGTTGTCAGCCGATTGGTCTGCCAGCCAGGCGCGGGCCGGACGACCATGGAATCTCAGCCTGGACGCCAAAGGCGCGCGCTTCGCCTCCGGTTTCTCCGAACTGGACCGGCTGCTCGGTGCAACGCCCAGATTGAAGGCCCAGGCGGCGGTCGAGGGGCGCAAGGTCTCGGTTTCGAACGGCAGCTTGAATGGAGCGGCGATCCGCGCCGAGACGGCAGGTGTCCTCGGCGCCGACGGAGCCTTGCGCTTCAAACTCGATTGGTCCGCCGATGGTCCCTTCCGGGCGGGGCCGGTGGAGATCACCGGTAAGGCCAAGGGTTCTGGAGCGCTCACGGGCAGCATTGGCGCGCCGCGCGCCGACCTGCTCGCCAATTTCGAGGCGATCGATCTTCCGCGTCTGCCCTTGAAGGACGCCAAGCTCACGCTGAGCTTCCTGCGCCGAGCCGATGGTTCCAGCGGCGTCGTCGCTCTGACCGCGGTCAGCGACTATGGGCCGGCGCAGGCGCGCTCGGCCTTCCGCTTCCCGCGTGGCGGGGTGGACCTGTCGGATCTCCTGGTCAATGCGGGCGGGTTGACGGCCGAGGGCTCAGTCGCGCTTCGGCGCGCCACGCCGTCAGCCGCTAATTTGCAACTTCGCGTCGTTGAGGGCGCCTTCCTTGAGCATGGCCAAGTCGCCGGCGCGGTGAAGATCGTGGACGCCGCCGGCGGCCCGCATGCGACCTTGAATTTGACCGCTACGGACGCGGTTCTTCCCGGCGCGAAGTTCGCGGTTCGCAAAGGCAGCCTGACCGCCGATGGCCCGATGTCGCGCCTGCCATATGCAATTGATCTCGAGGGCGTTGCGAGCAACGGGGAGTGGGGCGTGCAGGGGCGCGGCGCGCTGGCGGACGCCAAGCCAGGCTACGCCCTGAGCTTCGATGGCTCAGGTCATGTGGGCGCGCGCGTTCTGAAGACGACCGAGACGGCGATGGTCCGATTCGGCGGCGCCGAGACCAGCGCCAAGCTACGTCTGGCGGCGGCCGATGAGGGGCGGATCGATCTCGACGCGCGGCTGGCCAAGGACGTCACCACCATCCGGGCGGAGATTGAAAAGCTCGGCCTCGGGATCATCAATCCAGACCTGACCGGCCGGGCCGATGCGACGCTGACGCTGACCGGACGTGGCAAGGCCTTGGAAGGCATGCTGGACGCCAAGCTTGACGACGCACGTGGCCGAGGCTCTCCGCGCGAACTGGGTATGGACGGAGCGATCAAGGCGCGGCTGGCTGGCGACACCGTCACGCTGAACGCCGCCATGACCAACGAGCAGGGCCTTCGCGCCAATGCAAACGTGGTCCTTCCCGCCGAGGCGACCGCGAACCCGTTCCGCATCGCCATCGTTCGCAATCGCCCGATCCGCGGGGACTTCTTCGCCGACGGCGAGGTCAAGCCGTTGTGGGAACTACTGGCCAGTGGCGAACGCGAGCTGGCTGGGCATGTTCAACTGAAAGGAACACTGGGCGGCACGATCAATGATCCGCGCGCGACCGGCACGGCCCAGGTGGACGGCGGCCGGTTCGTCGATGGCGCCACGGGCCTGATCCTGACCGATGTTCTGCTGCGCGCATCAATGGCCAACAACGCCGTCGACATCACCCAGGCGACGGCCGCCGACGGGCACGGCGGGACGCTGTCCGGCGCCGGCCGGGTCAGTCTGCTTCGCGAGGGGGTCTCGACCTTCCGCCTGGATCTCAAGAACTTTCGCTTGATCGACAACGACATGGCGACGGCCTCGGCCTCGGGGCAGGCGACCCTGGACCGCGCCGCCAATGGCCAGGTGCGTCTGGGCGGCGATCTGGTCATCGACCGCGCCGACGTCTCGGCGAACATGTCCGCGCCATCGGGCGTGGTGAGCATCGACGTGGTTGAGATCAATCGACCGAAGGACTTGTCGCAGTCGTTGCAGCCGGTCGCTCGCCGGGGACTGGCGGTGGCGCTGGACGTTCGGCTGCGGGCGCCACGGCGGATCTATCTACGGGGCAGGGGGCTGGATGTTGAGCTCTCCCTCGACGCTCAGGTCAGCGGAACCACTGCGAGGCCGATCCTGACCGGCGCGGCGCGCGTGGTGCGTGGCGAATACGACTTTGCTGGCCGGCGCTTTGAGTTCGATGATCGCGGCGTCGTGCACCTGGGCTCTACCCCAGCGACAATCCGACTGGACCTGACGGCGACGCGAGAAGACCCATCGCTGACGGCCGTCGTGCGGATCCAGGGCACGGCGGCGCGCCCTGAGATCACCCTTAGTTCAACCCCGGTCCTTCCCCAGGACGAGGTGTTGTCGCAGGTGCTGTTCGGCCGCTCGGCCGCGCAGTTGTCACCGTTGGAGGCAGCTCAGCTTGCCTCGGCCCTGTCGTCGCTGGCTGGCGGCGGCGGGTTCGACGTGGTCGGGAACCTGCGGAGCTTCGCCGGGCTGGACCGTCTCGCCCTCGCGGGAGGCGATGAGTCAGGCGTCACAGTGTCCGGCGGCAAGTACCTGACCGAGAACGTCTATCTGGAAATCACCGGCGGTGGCCGCGATGGTCCCTCGGCCCAGGTGGAATGGCGGTTTGGCCGCAACCTCTCGGTTATTTCCCAGATCGCCAGCCAGGGCGACGGCAAGCTCGCGGTACGCTGGCGCAGGGACTATTGAGGGCCGATATGCGCAAGGTTTTGCTGGGGCTAACGGCCGCCGTAGGGCTGTTCGGCTGCGAGAAGCCGCTGACGGCTCCTGGGCACACGGGCGTCTGCTGGCGCATGGTCGAGGGTATGAACGGCAAGCCGGACTTCAAGCCTGTCGCGCCCAATATCGACACGCTGGAGAACTGCGCGGTGCGGCTCGAGGGGATCCGCATTGCCTACGGCCAGCCGGTGACGGGCGCCTTCCAGGGCCGATTCATATATGTGACCGACGAGGAGATCAGCGCTGCGTCGGGACCAAACGCCCAGCGCTACCGGGTCTTCACCCCCGCCCAGAGGCTGGAGATCCAGAAGGGCATCGAAACCCTGATAGCGCGCGACAAGGCGGGCGGTTAGGCCGAGGCCAACCGTCCACCTGCCATGGCGTAGGCCTGGGTTCCGCAGGTGAACACCCGATCGCCAGGGGCCATGACGTCGATGTCGATGTCTGGCGCCTGGGTTAGGCGCTGATAGATCGGCTCGAAGTCCTGGAGCGTGGCGTTCAGCAGCGCTTTCAGCGACGGAATGACGAAATAGACCTGCTGGAAGTCGTCGATCCGGTAGGGCGTGCGCATCACCCGCTCCAGATCGAAGCCTAGTCGGTTGGGCGACGGGTCATCCAGGGCGAAGATCGATTCCGCGCGGCTGGAGACGATGCCCGCGCCGTAGATCCGCAGGCCTTCCGAGGTCTCCAGCAAGCCGAACTCCACCGTGTACCAGTAGAGCCTCGCCAGATTGTGCAGCTGACCGCGGCCGAGCGCGCGCATGCCGCCCTGACCATAGGCCTGCATGTAGTCGGCGAAGGTGGGGTCGGTCAGCATCGGCACGTGGCCGAAGACGTCGTGGAAAACGTCCGGCTCTTGCAGATAGTCCAACTCTTCGGGCTTGCGAATAAAGCTGCCAGCCGGGAACCGGCGATTGGCAAGATGCTCGAAGAACACCTCGTCGGGAACAAGGCCCGGCACGGCTACAACGCTCCAGCCTGTCAGCCGGCTCAGTTCCTCATTGATGCGAGAGAACTCGGGGATGCCGCCCCGATGCAGGTCAAGCGCGTCGAGACCGTTCAGGAAGGCGTCGCAGGCCCGGCCCGGCAGCAGTCTGGTCTGACGCTCGTAAAGCGTCGTCCAGACATCGTGTTCGGCCTGGGAATAGGATTGCCAATCCTGGTCGATCGTCCAGTCGGGACGTGCGCCGGGGGGCGGGGCTGGCGTGGGGCTATCTGCGCTCATCTCGATAGAATGAGCGCACTTCCGCGAAACTTCAGTGCGAACTGTGTGCCGAAATCAGGTCCGGCCGGTGAAAGTTTGCGTTGCTGGAGCCCCGATTGAAACGCCCGTGCGGATCGCCCCTAGTGGCTGATCCGCGGGCGCAGCGTGTACTGCCCCTCATGGAAGGACTCGAAGATCAACGAGGCCTGCGGATGACCGACGGGCTCGCCGCTGTCGTCGGGCACGAGGTTCTGTTCGGAGACATAGGCGACGTACGCGTTCTCCTCGTTCTCGGCCAGCAGGTGGTAGAACGGCTGGTCCTTGCGCGGCCGAATTTCCTCGGGGATCGAAAGCCACCATTGCTCGGTGTTGGAGAAGGTGGGGTCCACGTCAAAGATCACGCCCCGGAAGGGGTAGTGACGGTGTCTCACGACCTGGCCGATGGCGTATTTCGCCAGGCGCGGCTCGGCGAGAACCGCCGGCGGCGTGACCGTGTCGCTTCCACGTTTTTCTATACGAGCGTCCATAGAAACGATTCTAGACCTTGGCGCCTAACTGGGAGGTGAACGTACCGCTCATCTTCGCATGTGCAAGGGCGTGCCTTCCGAGAGGCGAGCCAGCTTGCTACAGTCTCTCCTGAAACGAGGTGTCGTGTCGGCGCTTCATAGGGACGGATGGCGGTCAATGACTGCGGCGCTGTTGAGCGCGTTCTCGCCGAACGCGCTCCAGATCCTTGATTTACAAGCGTTCCGGCCACCAAGCCGGTGACGATGACGCTTGATCTCGAGACGGCTCCAGGAGCCAAAAAGAGCAATTCCTCAGGAACGGCCGAGTCGCCTTGTTACGGCGCGCTCGATCTTGGTACGAACAATTGCCGCCTGTTGATCGCCACACCCTCGGGGCGAGGCTTTCGGGTTGTCGAAGCCTATTCGCGCATCGTGCGGCTGGGCGAGGGGCTCTCGCAGACGGGCAGGTTGTCCGAAGCGGCCATGGACCGCGCGCTCGCAGCCCTGAAGGTCAGCGCCGAAAAAGTCCGCCGCCGCAAGGTGGTGAAGCTGAAGGCGATCGCCACCCAGGCGTGCCGCGGAGCCGAGAACGGCCCCGAGTTCGTCGCGCGCGTCGCGGCTGAAACAGGCCTGCAGCTGCAGATCATCACGCCGCGCGAGGAAGCCCAGCTATCGGTCGCCGGCTGCCTAAACCTGCTGGATCGGAAGGCGGAGGCCGCGCTGGTGGTCGATGTCGGCGGCGGGTCGACGGAGCTGTCCTGGGTCGACCTGACCTCGGGCGGCCTGGAAACCGAGCTGGCGAAGTTCGCCGCTGGTCGCTTGCCGATCAAGGCGTGGCTCTCCATCCCGATCGGTGTCGTCACCCTCGCCGAACGTTTTCCGGAAGGTCCTGCGGCCACCGAAACCTGGTTCCGCGCCATGGTCGAGACGGTCAAGGACGAGATCCGCGAGTTCCGTCATGCCGATCCGCTGCGGCCGATATTCGACGGCGACCGCGCGCATATGGTGGGGACATCGGGCGCCATCACCAGCCTGGCGGGCATGCATCTTGGCCTGCGGCGTTATGACCGCAGCCAGGTCGATGGCATCTGGATGACCCGGGACGAGTGCGACGTGGCGGCCCAGACGCTGCTGCGCCTCAGTCCCCAGGAGCGCGCCAATGAGCCTTGCATTGGCGCAGAACGCGCCGACCTGGTGCTGGCGGGCGCGGCGATCCTCCAGGCGGTGCAGGAACTCTGGCCCTGCTCACGCGTGCGGGTCGCCGATCGCGGCCTGCGCGAAGGCATACTGATGTCGCTGATGTCGGGCGTCGGAACCAAGCGTAAGCGGAGGCGTCGGCGTCGCGGCCGTAGATCGGGCGGCGCTTCCCCTGTAAACGCCCCTGAATGACAGAGCCGCCCCGCAAACGCATGGTCAAGCCGCCCTCGGGCGGAACCGAAGAGGGCCGGGTGAAGCCCGCGCGCCTCAAGACCGCGAAGGACCGGACGCCGTCGTCCCAGGCCTGGTTGTCGCGTCAGATCAACGACCCCTTCGCCGCCAAGGCGCGTGCTCATGGATATCGCAGCCGTGCGGCCTACAAGCTGAGTGAACTCGACGACAAGCTGAGGCTGTTGAAGCCCGGCGTGCGGGTCATCGACCTCGGCCTCGCGCCTGGTGGGTGGACCCAAGTGGCGATCGAGCGGGGCGTGACAAATATCGTCGGCGTCGACCTGCTGCCGGTCGATCCGTTGCCGCCGGCTCACATCCTGGAGATGGATTTCACCGATCCGGAATGCGGCCCCAGGCTGATCGAACTGCTCGGCGGGCCGCCGGACCTGGTGTTGTCGGACATGGCGCCGAACACCGTCGGGCATCGTCGCACCGACCACCTGCGGATCATGACGCTGATCGAAACCGCCGCCGACTTCGCCGTCAGCGTCCTGCGGCCGGGCGGCGCCTTCCTGTCCAAGGCGTTCCAGGGCGGTGAGACCCACGAGATCATCGGCGAGTTGAACCGCCAGTTTGACGACGTGCGCCACATCAAGCCGAAAGCCAGCCGCGCGGACAGCTCCGAGGTCTACCTCGTGGCGACCGGCTTTAAAGGTCGATAGGGCGGAGCAGGGGGCGTCTTCGCTCCCTCTGCGACCAACCACTTGCGGAATTGATCCAAGGCCCGGCTAGACGCGCCGGGCGCGGCGAGCAATGCAAAGGCGCTTTCGGCCTTGCGGAAGCCGAACGGGGCGACCAGTCGCCCGCTACGCACATAGTCGGCCACCAACGGCCAGGGCATGACCGCGACGCCAAGCCCTGCGATCGCCGCGTCGATCGCGAAGTGCAGGTGGGCGAAGGGCTGCTCGGGCGCTGGAGGCAGCTCCATGCCGGCCAGCGCGCCCCAGATCGCCCAGCCTTGCTGATGGGTCTGGGCCGACAGCCTGGGCGCTCTTAGCGGGTTGTCGGCGAAGCGCTCCGCCAGGGCTGGCGACATCACCAGGCCCAGATCGCTCTGGATAAAGCTCGTCGCGTCGGGGTCCGCCAAGCGACTGGTCGGCACCATCCGCACGACCGCATGCGCCCCGCGGTAGGAGGTGGCGTGCGACGGCAGCTCGGCAAGATGCAGCCGAACACTTGGATAGGCGTCCGCAAAGCCGCTCAGGCGCGGGATCAGCCACTTCACCGAGACGCTGGCGTTGACGGCGACATGCAGATCCTCGCCGGCGCCACGTGTCTGCCGAACAGCGGTGGCGATCTGGTCGAAGGCGCTGGTCAGCGCCGGCAACAGTTCGCGTCCGGCTTGGGTCAGCTCCAGCCTGTGCTTGGGCCCAGCGAACAACCGCACGCCGAGGGCTTCCTCCAGCGCCTTGACCTGACGGCTGACGGCGCTGTGCGTCACATTCAGCTCCTGGGCCGCCAGAGTGGCGCGGCCGGTGCGAGCCATGGCCTCGAAGGCGCGCAGGGCGTTCAGCGAGGGCAGAGATGAAGATGTGAGATTTTCGAACATCGAAGAACCAATATGTCGATTTCCTCAATTCGACAATCGGCGCACAAGCTCGGAATGTCGGGAACGGCCACCCATCCACGCACGTCACAGACAGCGATCACGCTGGTGCTCGGGTTCGGCCAGACCATAGCTTTCGCCTCCAGCTTCTATCTTCTCGGTGTCCTGGGCGACGCCATCGCAGCGGACCTGAGGCTTAGCCCCACCGTCATCTTCAGCCTGATGTCGGTCGCCCTAGCGGTCACGCCGCTGGTGGCGACGCGAACCGCGCGATGGATCGAGGCGCGCGGCGGCAAGGAAGTGCTGCTGGCGTCCAACGTGATATTCGCCGCCGGCTTGATCCTGCTGGCCCTGGCGACAAACGGCCTGACGCTAGCCTTCGCAATTCTTGTCCTTGGGCTCGCCATGGCGATCGGCATGTACGGGACGCCGTTCGCGATCCTGGTCTCGCTCTATGGCGAGGGAGCGCGGCGACCGATCACAGGCGTCGCTCTACTGGGCGGCCTCGGATCGACGCTGGGCTGGCCGTTGAGCGCTTACCTGGAACACCATTTCGGTTGGCGCGGCGCCTGCTTGGCCTGGGCGGCGCTTCATGTCGGGATCTGCCTGCCGCTTTCTGCCTGGATCCTGCCGCGCGTTGGCGGGCGCGAGCATCACGGCAGGGGCGGCGCTAATGAGCCGGTGGTGTGGGATCGGCGCATGATCCAACTGGCGGTGTTGTTCGCTTGCGCCTGGTTCATCTCCACGGCCATGAGCAGTAACCTGCCGCGCCTGTTGGCCGCCTTTGGCCTGACGCCGACCAAAGCTGCGACTGTGGCGGCCCTGGTCGGGGTGGCCTCGGTCAGTGTGCGCTTCGCCGAGTTCACGGTGATGCGGCGCTTTTCGCCGCTGATCGCCACGCGGGTCGCCACACTGATGCACCCGCTCGGGGCGGCTTGCCTCCTGACTTTGGGAGCAAAGGGCGCGTCGCTGATGGCCCTGGGCCATGGCGCGGGCAGCGGCATGACCACCGTCGCAAAGGGCGTGCTGCCGCTCCACCTCTATGGTCCGGAGAACTACGCCTACCGCTCTGCGCTGCTCTCTCGGCCCGCCCAACTCGTCCAGATCGGCGGCCCGGCGCTCTACGGATTCGCCCTGGCCGAGTCGCCGCGCATGGCGCTCGCCCTGTCCGCCGGGCTCTGCCTGGTGATGTTTTCCATGACTTTCGGCCTCGAAAGACGGCTCCAACCCCAAAAAGAGGAAGCTGCGGCATGATTACACTGGAACCCGCCCTTGCCCGAGGCGCCCCAGAGGGCTTATACGCGGCTCGCAAAATGGAGCCTTTCATGGACATTCGCGAAGGTCTTACCTTCGACGACGTTTTGCTGGAACCGGGCGCATCAGATGTGATGCCTACCCAGGTGGACACGACCACCAAGTTCACCCGCGAAATTAGTCTCAATATCCCTCTCGTGTCCTCCGCCATGGACACGGTCACCGAGAGCCGTCTCGCCATCGCCATGGCGCAGGCTGGCGGCCTGGGTGTGCTGCACCGTAATCTGACGGTCGAAGAGCAGGCCGACCAAGTCCGCGAAGTGAAGCGGTACGAGAGCGGCATGGTCATCAATCCGCTGACCATCCATCCTGACACCACCCTTCGTGAGGTCCGGGAGATCAAGGCGCGTCGCAAGATCTCCGGCTTTCCGGTGGTCGAGCGCGGTTCGAACAAGCTCGTCGGCATCCTGACCAACCGCGACATGCGGTTCGAAGGCCGTGACGACATCCCGGCCAAGGAATTGATGACCAAGGACAACCTCATCGTTGTCCGCGAGGGTTGCACCCAGGCCGAGGCCCGTGACCTGCTGCGCAAGCACAAGATCGAACGCATCATCGTCGTCGATGACGACTACCACGCGGTCGGCCTGATCACCGTCAAGGACATGGAGAAGGCCCAGGCCTATCCGAGCGCCGCCAAGGACGCCCAGGGGCGCCTGCTGGTCGGGGCGGCCTCGACCGTTGGCGACAACGGCTATGAGCGCTCAATGGCCCTGGTGGACGCCGGTGTGGACGTGGTGGTGATCGACACCGCCCACGGCCACAACGCCGACGTCTCCAAGGCGGTCGACCGCCTGAAGCGCGAAACCAACCGCGTCCAGATCGTCGCCGGCAATGTCGCCACCTATGACGGCGCACGCGCTCTGATCGACGCTGGCGCCGACGCCGTGAAGGTCGGTATCGGTCCTGGCTCGATCTGCACCACCCGGATCGTGGCTGGTGTGGGCGTTCCCCAGCTGACCGCCATCGCCGACGCAGTCCGCGCCGCGGGCGGCACCGACGTTCCGGTCATCGCCGACGGCGGGATCAAGTATTCCGGCGATCTGGCCAAGGCGCTCGCCATGGGCGCCCAGGTGGCCATGATGGGCTCGGCGTTCGCCGGCACCGACGAGGCGCCGGGCGAGGTGTTCCTGTACCAGGGGCGTTCGTACAAGGCCTATCGCGGCATGGGTTCGCTGGGCGCGATGGCCAATGGCTCGGCCGACCGCTACTTCCAGAAGGAAGTCTCGGCCCTGAAGCTGGTGCCTGAGGGCATCGAGGGCCAGGTCGCCTACAAGGGTCCGATCACCCCGATCCTGCACCAGATGGTCGGCGGCTTGCGGGCGGCCATGGGCTATGTGGGCGCCGGCGATCTGGAGACCTTCCGGAACAAGGCGCGCTTCATCCGCATCACCGGCGCGGGGCTCCGCGAGAGCCACGTCCATGACGTGATGATGACCCGCGAGGCGCCGAACTATACGAGCCCGGTCTGATGACCATGGCCGTCGAACTGAAGCTGCTGGGCGCCGCCGTCATCATCGGCATGCTCCAGTTGCTCTGGGCGGCGGCCGCCTCGCGGCGTCAGCAAGGTCTGGAATGGGCCGCCGGTTCACGGGACGAAGCACGCCCTGTGACCGGCGTGGCCGCCAGGCTGAACCGGTCGTTCGCGAACTTCATGGAGACCTTCCCGCTGTTTGCGGCGGCTCTGGTGACGGCCTATCTCGCCGCCAAGCTAGGGCCGCTGACGCTGTGGGGCTCAGTGCTCTATGTCGCCTCGCGCGCGCTCCATCCCATCGCCTATGTGCTCAACGTTCCCTACCTGCGTAGCCTGATCTGGTTCGTGGGCTTCGGGGGCGCCCTGGCGGTCATCGCCGCTATTTTCCTGTGAATGTGAGTAGAGCCCTTGCGTGACGGCGGACGCCTCTCCGCAGCCATCGAGATCCTCACCGACGTCGAGACGCGCCACCGGCCTGTGAAGCTGGCGCTCAAGGCGTGGGGTGATGCGTCCCGGTTTGCTGGATCTAAGGACCGCGCCTGGGTTTCGGGCCTGGTGCTCGACGTCCTGCGCCGTCGCCGTTCGCTCGGCTGGCGGATGGCTGACGACAGCCCGCGCGCGGCCACGCTCTGCGCACTGCATGTGTTCTGGAACTGGCCGGTGGAGCGGGTCGCCGAGGCCGCTGGCGACGAACCACATGGTCCAGGCGCCTTGACCGAGGCTGAACGCACCGCGCTGGTCCAGCCCCGCGATCTGGCCGATGCGCCGGCCGCCGTTCGCGGCGACTATCCCGACTGGCTTGAGGCCTCGCTGGCGCGGGCTTTCGGCGACGATGCGGCGCTGGAAGGCGCGATGCTGTCCGAACGCGCCCCCGTCGATCTTCGGGTCAACACCTTGAAGACCGATGTCGAACAGGCGCTCAAGGCGCTAGGCCCGCTCAATGCCGAGCCGACGGGCGTCTTGCCCAACGCCCTACGGATGGCCGCGCCCGACCCGAGCCAGCGCGGCGCGTCGCTGGAAACCGTGCCGGCCTTCTCCAAGGGCTGGTTCGAGGTGCAAGATCTCGCCTCCCAGATCGCCGCCGAGGCGGCGGGCGACATAAAGGGATCGCAGGTGCTCGATCTCTGCGCGGGGGGAGGGGGCAAGACGCTCGCGCTCGCCGCCGCCATGGCCAACAAGGGCCAGATCTACGCCTATGACAGCGAGGCGCGCCGTCTGGCCGATACGGTCCGCCGATCCGAACGGGCCGGCGTGCGCAATCTCCAGGTCCGCTCGCCGATCTATCCCAATGCGCTCAAGGATCTCGAAGACAAGATCGATGTCGTCTTCATCGACGCCCCTTGCTCGGGGACCGGCGCGTGGCGTCGTCATCCAGACACCAAGTGGCGGTTGAAGCCTGCCCTCCTGGCGCAGCGCATGGCCGATCAGGACGCGGTGCTCGACCTGGGCGTTCAGTACGTGAAGCCGGGCGGCCGGATCGTCTATGTCACCTGCTCTGTGCTGCCCGAGGAAGACGAGGACCGCGTCGCCGCCTTCCTCGAGCGCTGGATGGACTTCCGCGTGATACCGGCCACCAACAACCCAAACCTCGTCCGTCATCTGACGGCGGAGGGATATCTTCGCCTTTCGCCCCGCAGTTCGGCCACCGACGGCTTCTTCGTCGCCGTGCTTGAGCGCGCCAAATGGACCCCGCAATGACTGAACAAGCCCCCGCTCACGAACGCGTCCTGATCGTCGACTTCGGCAGCCAGGTCACTCAGCTGATCGCCCGCCGCCTGCGCGAGAGCGGCGTCTATTGCGAGGTCCATCCCTTCGACAAGGTCGAGGCGATGCTCGACGCCTTCGGGCCCAAGGCTGTGATCCTGTCCGGCGGCCCCGCCAGCGTCCATGAAGACGAAAGCCCCGCCGTCACGAAGAAGGTCTTCGAGCTGGGCGTGCCGGTGCTGGGCATCTGCTACGGCGAGATGACCATGTGCGCCGAACTCGGCGGCGCCGTCGAAGGCGGCCACACCCGCGAGTTTGGCCGGGCGGAAATCCTGATCGAGCGCGAAAGTCCGCTGCTGGACGGTCTGGGCGCGGTCGGCGCCAAGGAAACCGTTTGGATGAGCCACGGCGACAAGATCACGGCGATCCCGCAGGGCTTCCACGTCGTGGCCTCGTCGGAGGGCTCCCCCTTCGCCGTGATCGCCGACGAGGGACGCCGTTTCTACGGCATCCAGTTCCACCCGGAAGTCGCCCACACCCCGCGCGGCGCGCTGATGCTGCGCAACTTCACCCACAAGATCGCCGGGCTGAAGGGCGACTGGACCATGGCCGCCTTCCGCGGCGAGATGGTCCAGAAGATCCGCGACCAGGTCGGCGACGGCAAGGTGATCTGCGGCCTGTCCGGCGGGGTCGACTCCTCCGTGGCCGCCGTGCTGATCCACGAGGCGATCGGCGACCAGCTGACCTGCGTGTTCGTCGACACCGGCCTGCTGCGCAAGGACGAGGCGACCCAGGTCGTCACCATGTTCCGCGACCACTACAACATCCCGCTGGTCCACGTGGACGCCGCCGACCTGTTCCTCGGCGAACTGGCCGGCGTCTCGGATCCGGAAACCAAGCGCAAGACCATCGGGCGCCTGTTCATCGACGTCTTCGACAAGGAAGCTGCCAAGATCGACGGCGCTAACTTCCTGGCCCAGGGCACGCTCTATCCCGACGTGATCGAGAGCGTCTCGGCGCGCGGCGGTCCCTCGGCGGTGATCAAGAGCCACCACAATGTCGGCGGCCTGCCGGACTATATGAAGCTCAAGCTGGTCGAGCCGCTGCGCGAACTGTTCAAGGACGAGGTGCGCGTGCTCGGCGTCGAGCTCGGCCTGCCGCCGGCCTTCGTCGGCCGCCATCCGTTCCCCGGCCCTGGTCTGGCCATCCGCATCCCGGGCGAGATCACCCGTGAGAAGGTCGCCGTGCTGCAACAGGCCGACGCCATCTATCTGGACGAGATCCGCAAGGCGGGCCTCTACGACTCGATCTGGCAAGCCTTCGCCGTATTGCTGCCGGTGAAGACGGTCGGGGTGATGGGCGATGCGCGCACCTACGAGGACGTGCTGGCCCTGCGCGCCGTCACCTCCACGGACGGCATGACCGCCGACTTCTTCGAGTTCCCCTGGGAGGTCCTGGGCCGCTGCGCGACGCGGATCATCAACGAGGTCCGCGGCGTGAACCGCGTCGTCTACGACGTCACGTCCAAGCCCCCGGGCACTATCGAGTGGGAGTGAGGGCGCTGCTTGAGTTTTCCGGTCAAAGTTAGCGCGTCGGATCGATGGGCAATAAGAACGCCTACGCACTCTTCTGCATGGGTTGGCGTTTTGGGGACGCCGGCGGGCTGGAGCCGTTACCCGATGAATACCTCGGCGCGATGGTAGGCGAGGTAGCGCTGTTGTAGCGGAGCGAAAGTGTCCGCCATCCAGATGGCTGGCGCCTCTTCGAAGCCGAAGTGCTCGAGCGCTAGCTGCCCAAAGCCGAGCCTGCGCAAGTCGCGTTTGTCCACGCGCCTCGAGACCATCACGTCGGCGTCCTCGCCGAAGCTGCCACGGTCAAAGAGCAGGTCCGCATCGGGCGTGAGTAGCTCGCCGTTCATTCCATCGAGTCGTTCGTCCGCAGTCTGACAGAGGCGCCACGGCTTGGCCGTTGCAGCGGCATATACGCAACTTGGTCCTCGCCTGACCGCGCCGAGTCGCCTACTGGCCGCCTGTTTCGAACTCAATCAAGCCTGGCTCAAACGCGCCGCGAGGCGTCCTCAAGTTGCGTGCGCGGGCCAAGTCCTCCCGAACGAAGATGCCGTTGCTGTTGAGGATGAGAGGCCTGCCCAGGACGGCCTCATCTGAGAAAAATTCTCGGCCATGAAGCACCGTGTAGGCGTAACCACACGTTGGGCAGGTCTTGGTGCTACCCTCCGTGGCCAGCAAGGGGGGCGGGCGGTATTCATGGATCGTCGACCATCCCTCGACGATCTCGCCATTCCGGCGAACCAAACCCAGGTGTATCCGCCCCGGATCGATGAGGTCTTGAATCTCAGATAGCCAACTGTGGGCGACCAGGGTGAGTGCGTAGTCGCCGACCCAACTCACCTCGTCCCGATCGTTTGGGGGGCAGGCGACTTCAACGTCTATCTGCCTAAAGCTGGCGTCCTCGTGCAAGCCGCCATCAGGCCCACTGCAGACCCACTCGGGCCGCGGGACCATTTCCCCACGGAACGGCGTCGTCGGGTAGGAGCGCTGATCCAGCGGGACGCACTCGGCCGTCTCGGTGTCGTACCACAGCCAGCGTTGAGTGGTGGGGTGAGCAGGCGGCAGGCGGCGGGCTCCATCAATCCGTAGTGGGTGAAGCGGAAGGATTACCTTTCGCCAATGCGCCGTCCAGGTAACTTGAGATTTTCGTGTTGTTCCTCTTGTCGAAATCTCTCGTCATGCGGCGCAGGATTTCCAGGCTTTGGCTGCGGCTGGCGGGGGTTCGACGGAATGGCTGGACCACCTGATGCGCTAAACCCCGGTTGTGCCTTCAACAGTCCAGAATATTGAGATGGCTGCTGACGGAATTCGTCGAATTTTGGGAAAAATTACCCAATAATATCAATATCTATGGTTGTCGTTGATTGTCGAGTGGGAGTGACAGGAGCGGCTAGAGCGCCGCTGCACAGGTCCTGATGAAGCGCTCCACGTCCTCGGGGTCGTGATAGATCGCCAGGCCTATCCGCAGGACGTCGTCGCGGACATCGACCAGCACGTCGTGCTCAGCGAGCGCGGCTTTCCACAAGGCGGCCCGCGGGTCCTTCAAGGCGAGGAAGCGGGCATGCTGGCCCGCGCCTAGCGGGTTCAGCAACTGGGCGTCTGAAAGGGCGCCGGCGTCGCCACGCGAAACGCCTTGAAGCAGCTGCTCGTGTAGGCCCCGGACATGGGCGGAGATGCTGGACGTGGTTTGGCCGGCCTCACGCAGGGCCATGAACGCGGCGTGCAGGCGATAGAGGCCGCTAGGGTCGAAGGTGGCGCCGGCAAAACGTTGAGCGTTTGGCGAATACCGCACCCCGCTGGAGGCTTCCTCCAGTTGCGCGATCTCGGCGTACCATCCGGTGATCTCCGGCCGAGAGCCAAACCCGGGCGGGGCATGGAGGAACGCGGCGCCTTCACCGGCCATGGCGTATTTGTACCCGCCGCCGAGGTAGAAGATGCGATCGGCCACCGCCGCCAAGTCCACGTCGATCGCACAGAAGGCGTGATAGCCGTCGATGACGACCCACGGGCCGGCCGGCGTGCTCAGGGCCGCCAGAGCGTCCACCCCGTCGAAGATCCTGCCAGTGTTGAAGAAGACCTGGCTGACGAAGATCAGGTCGTGCTCGCCCTCGGTCGCCCGCGCCAGGAAGCGTTCGGTCAGGGTCTCAAGCGGATGCTGGGGGACCAGTTCCAGGGAAATGCGCCCGCTCTCGGCCCAGCGCTCGGTCTGGCGGCGGAACGAGTGGAACTCGGAGTCGGTCGACAAGATCCGGATCTGGGACTTGCCCATGGCGGAGACCAGCTTGATCAGATGGTCATGGGTGTTGGAGGCGAAGACGATGGTCTCGGGCGAGGGCAGGCCAAGCTCGCCGGCCACATGACGCTGAGCTTGCGGGAGCACTTCCCCAATCACCTTGTCCCACTTCAGGTCCGCAAGGCGCGCGGCGTCATCCCAGGCCGCGAGCTGCGCTGTCCGGGTGGCGTCGGGCCACAGGTGGTGGCTGTGCGCCGCGAAGTGCAATCGGTCCGGCGCCGCAGCCAGGGCGTGGGAAAAGAGGTGTTTGAAGCTCATGACAGGGTTCCGAGCGCTTGATCCAGGTCGGCGAGAAGGTCGGCTTGGCTTCGACACCTCGCCTGACCCTACTTAGCGGCGCAGGCAACCTGCGTCATGCAAGCGCATCGGGCGTCAGGCCTGTCAGGAGCGCTTGCGGCCCTTGGTGCGTTGCTGGGCGAAGGCCAGTCCCGCGGCGCCCGCGAGGATGCCCGCCAAGCCGATTCCGGCGACTAGCGTAGCCGACGCCTGGCCTCGGTTGCCGATCACGAAGCGATGAAATCGGCCGTCTTCCGACGCCCACCAAGCGCCTGAGGGTTTGTGGAAACCGTGACGGTTGAAGGTGACCGCGGCGGCTCTCGCCAGGTCGGCCGCCTCCGCCGCGCTGCGGCCGGTGGCGATGACGTCGATCATCGGGGGTATCTTCTTCGGGTCGTCGGTCAGGTCCCAGCTTTGCTGAGTCACGCTGAACACGCGGCCCAGCGGTGCGTGGGTCGAAATGCGTGGGCGGTGGCGAAGGAAGCGATCGACAGATTGAGCCATGTGGGCGACGAAGCTCCGGTTGGCGCCGCAACGCGAAATGAACGAACCAATCTAAGGCCTAACCGGTTCGGCGCCAGACGCACAGGCGAGAGTGGCGCTTGAGCCGCGCTCGCCTTCGCGAACTACTCGGTGCGGGCATAGCCGAACTGGATGTCAGCGGCGATCGCACGCTGCGTCCTATCCGTGGCACGCCGCTTAGTGCGTCGCCAGGACGACCCCCAGCAGGACAGCCGCCCAGTGTGCGCCGGCTCCGGCGACGACGTGGCCGTGCCAGATCGCCCGGGCGAAGCGCAGCCGCTTGTTCACATAGAAGGCGACGCCGGTGGAGTAGAGCAGGCCGCCCACCACCAGCAGGGTCAGGGTGAGAGGGCTGGCGCCGTCGATCAGCGGCTTCAGGGCCAGGACGATGATCCAGCCGAGCGCGAGGTAGGCGGCGACCCACAGGCGCCGGTCGACGATTGGCAAGAAGACCTTACCGAGCGCGCCGAACAGGGCGATCGACCACACCGCGATAGTCATGCCCCAGGCCCAGGCGCCGCTTAGAGTCTGGGTGGTGAACGGGGTGTAGGAACCGGCGATCATCAGGAAGATGCCGGCATGGTCCAGGCGTCTCAGGACCGGCCGATACTCCGGCTTGGCGAAATTGTAGGCGGTGGAAAAGCCCAGCATCGCCAGCAGGCCCACGGCGTAGATGCCGACGGCGACCGCCTTACTAAGCGACTGGTCTCTCACCGCCAGGGTGAGCAGCACGATCCCGCCAACCAGGGCCAGGGTCAGGCCAACGACATGGACCACCAGATCGGCGCACTTGGCCGCGGCGGTCGGGTAGTGGCGTGGCGCGATGGCGGCGGATTGGGTCACGGCTTTGCTCGCTCTCGTGAAAGGGGCCGGCAGGCGCAGTTAGACGCCAGGCGCTCCGGGTTGTCGATCTTCGGCGACGATGGTGGGTCGATATGACAGCTCACCGTTGCCTCCGTGAATATCTGTTCTATGTTTGTTCTCGTTCGAGCAAGGAAATTGAGCATGAGCGAACAGCCGTGCCTCGACCTCCCGGCGCCATCCTCGGATGGCGCGCAGGTGGTGTTTTTTGCGGTGACGCCAGGCGCGGCCGCGGGCGCTCGTCTTTCGGCGGCGGGCAAGCTGATTAGCGATGCGCCGCTATATCCGGCGGGTCGTTTCCACATCTCGTTGTTGGGGCTGCGCCTTGACGTGGGGTCGGGCGACTTGGACGCCATGAGAGAGGTGGGTGCGGCGGTCGCGGCGGCTCCCTTCGAGATCGTGCTGCCCACGGCCTGCAGCTTTGGAAACAGTCTGGTGCTCTGTTGCGCGACTGAGACAACGGCGGCCATGACACGCCTGCAGCACGCTCTTCTGCGCGAGGCGAAGATGAGGTGGCCTCTGCGGGCGAAGGGGCGATATACGCCGCATCTGACGCTCGCCTACCGCGCCCCGCGTATTGCGCCGACCGTATTGGCGAATCCGGTCTGTTGGCTTGCCCGAGAATTCGTGCTGATCGGCCGGGGGCGGGGACCAGGCGACTACGCTTGCTTTGGACGATGGCCGCTGAAGTAAGGGCGCGGACGTCTACTCGCCACACACTATAATCGAGAAAAATGCACGTAAAGCGGGTTGATCTCCGGCTTCCCGTAGCGCATGCCCAAACCCGTCAAGTCCTGCGCCGTGAGCGCCGGACCGTTTCCGGGGGGTTACGTGAATCTTAGGTCCAAGAGCGTCCTTGCGACGCTGATGCTGTCGTCTTGCCTGACGACAGGCGCCCTGGCTCAGACCGCGGGCGACCCCACAGACCGGAGGACCTACCGCACCACTGAGTTCCGAGACTCGTGGGGCGTCAACATGATCGGCGCCGACTACGCCTATGCGAGCGGCGTCGATGGGACCGGCGTTCTGGTCGGCGTGATCGACTCAGGCGTGGCCACGGACCATCCCGAGCTCCAGGGCCAGGTCGCGGGTGGCTACGACTACGTGGCGCGATCCCCGGTGGTGACCGACAGCAATGGTCACGGAACGGCGGTGGCCTCGATAATCGCCGGCAAGCGCGACGGTGTCGGCATCCATGGCGTGGCCCCGGGCGCTCGCATCGTCAGCGCCGGTGTCTTTGATGAAAATGGAAACATGGCCTCGGACGCCACGCTGCTTCAGCAAGCCTGGGGTGGGTTGATGGATCGCGGCGTGCGAATTCTCAACAACAGCTGGGGCTATGACCAGGAAATCACCAGTTGGAGCGCAGCCGAAATGGAGGCCTTCGACCCCGATCTGGTCGCGGCGTCCCGGCGGGCGGTTGAACGCGAAGGCCTGGTGATCTTCATCACCCACAATGATGGGTGGGCCCAGCCGACCACCCAGGCCGGCTTGCCTTACCTGTTCCCGGAACTGGAGCGCGGATGGCTCGCGGTCACCGCTGTAGGCTTCACGGGCGAGCTGGCCTCCTATGCGAACGCTTGTGGTGTGGCCAAGGCCTGGTGCCTCGCCGCGCCGGGCGGCGACTTCGAGACCGACGGGTTCGGTCTTTGGATGGCCGACGCCTTTGGCGACTATGTGCAAGGCCATGGAACCTCATTTGCGGCGCCCCACGTCGCCGGCGCCGCGGCCCTGGTCACGCAGATGTTCCCCCATTTCACCACCGATCAGGTGCGTCAGACCCTGCTAGGAACCGCTACCGATCTCGGCGCGCCTGGTGTGGATGAGGTCTACGGCTATGGCCTGCTGAACGTCGCCCGGGCGGTGGATGGCCCAGGTCGCTTCGATTGGGGCGACTTCCATGTCGTTCAGCCGCGCGGAACGAGCGAGTGGTACAACAACATCTCCGGCGCTGGCGGTCTGACCAAGTCCGGCGCCGGGACGCTCGTGCTCTATGGCCAGAGCACCTATTCGGGCGCGACGCGCGTCAACGAGGGGCTGCTGGCGGTCATGGGTGGCATCGCCTCACCGACCTTCATCGCCTACGACGGAGCCCTTGCCGGTCGGGGCGTGGTGCGCGGGCCCGTGCATAGCGAAGGCTTTGTCGCGCCCGGCGACGCGCTTCTGACCGGGACGCTTGGCATCGACGGCGACTTCGTGAACGCTGATACCGGCGTCGTTGTCGGCCAGATCACGCCGTTTGGCCTCAGCAACCGGCTCGCGGTCAGTGGAGAGGCATATCTCGAGGGTGGAGCGGTCGAGGCCATCATCACGCCTGGCCTCTATCTGAACTCCTTCACTGAGGTCCTTGTCAGAGCTGGCGAGGGTGTCATCGGTCGGTTCGATGGGGTGTATGCCGAGGACTACGCCTATCTCAAACCGTCGCTCAGCTATGACGCGGGCGCGGTCTATCTGACCCTGAACCGCTTGGCGTTCGATGATAGTTCGGCTTGCAGGGGCAGCAACGCCTGCGCGGTTGGCGGCGCGTTCGAGCGCGGCGTGAGCGCGGGGGACCTCGGCTTCCTGCTCGGCGCCATGGCGCTGCAGGGATCGTCCACGGAGCAAGCCAGGGCATCGCTCGCCAGCCTCTCGGGGGAAGCTCACGCCTCGCTCGCCTCCATCGCCCTGACCGGTGGCCTGCCGCTCGCCCAGACCCTGCCGGCGCGTTTGACTGCCCTCAGAGCGGGGCCTGCGTCAGACGACGGCGTGTGGTTGCGGGGCTACGGCCAATGGGGGCGCCAAGGCCGCGATGCCGAAGCCGCTGGCGCTGACTACAGCATGGGCGGCCTGGTCGCCGGCCGCGACTGGCAGGTTTCGCCGTCGCTGCGCGTGGGCGTCAGTCTTGGCTATGGCGCTACCGATGTCGATTTCGACGCCTGGGACGGCAAGGGGGAAGTCACCAGCTACGAAGGCGCGCTCTACAGCGCCTACGCCAGCGGCCCGATCGCGGTGGATAGCTGGCTGAGCTACGCAGCGCTTTCGAATGAGGTCGAGCGGACCCTAATTCTCGGCGGCGGCAGCGGCCGAGCTCGCGCCGACTATGACGGGCGACGCATCAGCGCCTTCAGTGAGGCGTCCTACGCAATCGACTTGGGCGATGCGACCGCCCGCCCGCTGGCCTCGCTTCGCTATGCCAGGCTTCGCCAGGACGGCTTTAGCGAGCAGGGCGTGGGCAGTCTCGGGCTGGTGTCCGGCTCCAACAACGCCGACAGCCTGGAGGGTGGTCTGGGCCTGGAGCTCTCAGCCCCGCTTACGCTTGGCAAGACGTCGGGCCAGATCGCCGCGCGCGCCCAGTGGCTGCACGAGTTCCTCGATGATCATGGGGAGTTTCAGGCGGCCTTCATCGGCGCGCCGACAGCCACGTTCACATCTCGCGGGCCTCGCACCGCCCGCGACAGCGCTTTGGTCGGCCTGGGCGTCCTCGCGGCGGCGGGCAAGTCTGTCGATATATTCGCGAACTACGACGCCGAACTCCGCACAACCGGCGCGGCGCATGCCGCCGCGGCCGGTTTGCGAATCACCTGGTAGCCGGCCGAAGGCGGCCTAGTGCTCGATGACTTCGGCCGCGGGATAGGCGGCGGCCAGGTCGTCGTGCTCGGAAGTCCGGATCGCCCGCGCGACATTCAGGCGTGTGTAGACCTGTGCTTCCGGCGGCTCGGTCGGAGCGACCAGGCGCGAGAGATCGTTGGATTTACCAAGCGTGGTAACGGTTACCTTGCCGTCGACAAGGGTCACCAAGGCGAAATTACCTGCGATCGGCAGGTGATCGCCGGCCACGGCTCGGCGGCGGAAACGGTAGGTCGCGCCGGAGGCCCCGGTCAGATCGATGAAGTCGTTCATGCCATTCACTTAAACACCGCCCACGTCGCGGACCGAAAGGGACCATAGGGCGTAAGGTGGCGGCGATAGGGCGGAACGTCGCAAAGAGCCAGATGCAGACCATCTCTTTCTCGCCTTTGCGATGCATCGCCTGCGAGCGAAAGGTCTCATCGAGCCCACTTTCCTCTAGGTAGCCTGCGACCGAGACAGCAGAAACTCCGACAACAATGGCACCGGCCGGCCCGTCGAACCCTTTGCGTCGCCGCCGATCGAGGCTGTGCCAGCGACATCCAGGTGCGCCCATTTGTAGGTCTTGGTGAAGCGCGCAAGGAAGCAGGCGGCGGTGACGGAACCGGCGGCCGGTCCGCCAAGATTGCTCATGTCGGCAAAATTGCTTTTCAGCTGCACCTGATAGTCGTCCCACAGGGGAAGCTGCCAGGCGCGGTCTCCTGAATCGACGCCGCCCTTCAGGAGTTCGGCCGCCAGGGGCTCGTCGTTGGCGAACAGGCCGCTGGCGTGACTGCCCAGGGCGACGACGCAGGCGCCGGTCAGGGTCGCGATATCCACGACGCAGGCGGGATTGAAGCGTTCGGCATAGGTCAGGGCGTCGCAGAGGATCAGGCGGCCCTCGGCGTCGGTGTTCAGGATCTCGATAGTCTGGCCCGACATTGAGGTGACGACGTCGCCGGGGCGGGCGGCGTTGCCGCCTGGCATATTCTCCACGGCCGGCACAATGCCGATGACGTTGATGGGCAGGCCGAGGCGGGCGATAGTCTTGAGCGTGCCGAGCACGCTGCCAGCGCCGCTCATATCGTACTTCATTTCATCGAGCAGTGCGGCGGGCTTTAGCGAGACGCCGCCGGTGTCGAAGGTGACGCCCTTGCCGACCAGGACGATCGGTTGGGCGCCCGCCGGGCCGCCGCGATAGTGCATCACGACCAGCTTGCAGGGGGAGTAGGACGCGCGGCCTACCGCCAGCAGCGACCACATGCCGAGCTTTTCGAGATCGGCGCGCTCAAGGACATCGACCTCGAAACCGAACTCCTTGCCCAGGGCTTGGCCGGTCTCGGCCAGATAGCCCGGATTGCAGACGTTGGGTGGCAGGTTCCCCAGATCCTTGGCGAGCGCCATGCCCTCGGCGATGGCTGCGCCTTCGCGGGCGGCGGTCTTGAGCTCTTCGGTGGTCGGCGCCTCAATCAGCAGGCCGATCTCGCCAGCGCCAGGTGGCTTGGGTGCGTCGCGTCGCTTGCCAGGTGCGTCGAAACGATAGGCCCCGTCGGCGAGGATGCGGGCGGCGTGGCGCAGCCGCCATTCGGGCGAGCGACCGGCGGGGGCCAGATCGGAGAGGATGACGCAGGCCTGCGTCGCGACACTGGAGGCCAGCGCCTTGCCGGCGCCGGCCAATGCATCGCGGAAGGCCTTTTCGGATAGCGGCTGCGTCTTGCCCAGGCTGACGATCAGCAGCCGCTCAGCGGCGACGCCGGTCGGTCCGTGCAGCACCAGGGTCGACCCGGCCTCAGCCCCGACTTCGCCAAGCTTTACGAGCGAGGCGAGGCGGCCGCCCAGCGCCGCGTCCAGCAGCTGGGCGGTGGGTGGAAGCGCGCCGTCGGCGAAGACGCCGATGACCAACGTGCCAGTCTGGATCGTTTCGGGCGATCCGCTCAACAAGGTGATGTTCATCAGCACTCTCCTAGACGGGTGTGGCGGTGCGCGGTGTCAGTTCACGCCCCATGGCAATCCAAGGATCTGCCAGGCGGCCAGAAGGAGTGTCCAACTCACGCCGATCGCGACGACATAGGGCAGCATCAGCGCGATGATCGTGCCGACGCCGGCTTCCTTCTGATAGCGCTGCGCAAACACCACGATCATGGCGAAATAGGCGTTGAGGGGGGTCACTGCGTTCATCGGCGAGTCGCCTACCCGGTAGGCGGCCAGCACGGCTTCCGGCGACATGTTGAGCTTCATCAACAGTGGGACGAAGATCGGCGCGAAGATCGCCCATTTCGGGATCGCTCCGGTGATGATCAGGTCGAGGATCATGACCACGACGACGAAGCCGATCAGCAGCCACAGGGCGTCCACGTCGGCCTGGGTCAGGATGTCGGCCAGAGATACCGCGGCCAGGGTCGCCATGTTGGTGTATTCGAAATAGGCCAGGAACTGGCTGATGATCAGCAGCAGGAAGATCAGACTGGCCAAGCTGGCGATCGCCTGGGTCATGGCGTCGATGACGTCGTTCATGCTGGTCATCGTCTTGGCGCCATAGCCATACCCGATGCCCATGGCCATGAAGACCAGGGCGATGACGACGATCAGGCTGTTCATGAAGGGTGAATTGCCGACCAGGGCGTCGGTGACCGGATCGCGCAGCGGGGCGCCTGACGGGACGGTCAGTATGGCCAGGAAGATCGCCACCGCGACCAAGGCGAAGGTCGCGAACCTCAGACCGCGGACCTCTTCGGGCGCCAGCTTGGCGTTCTCGACTTCCTCGTCGACTTCACCCCAGGGGCCGAGCCGGGGCTCGACCACCTTCTCGGTGACGATGGCGACCACGACGGTCAGCAATACGACGGAGGCGATCGAGAACCAGATGTTGGCGGCCAAGCCGATCGAAATGGCCGGGTTCATCAGGTGGATGGCGTCGTTGGTGATCTCGGTCAGGATACCGTCGAGCGGAACGATCAGGATGTTCACCCCGAACGCGCCGGCCACCGCGGCGAAGGCGGCGGCGAGGCCGGCGAGCGGATGGCGCCCAACGCTCATGAAGGCGGCGGCGGCGAGCGGGATCAGCACCAGGTAGCCGGCGTCGGCCGCGATGCTCGACAGGATGCCGACGAAGACCAGGATGTAGGTGAGGGCCTTGCGGGGAGCGACGATCACCAGTTTGCGGATCAGGGCCTTGATCAGGCCGGCGGATTCGGCGACCCCCACCCCGACCATGGCGACGATGATCACCCCGACCGCGTTGAAATTCATGAAGTTCTGGACGACGCCGGTGAACATGAACCGGATGCCGTCGCCGGTGAGCAGGCTCTTGGCCGTCGCTGCAGCGTTCTCGACCTGATGGGTTTCGGGATTGACGACCTGATAGGTGACGCTGACGCCCATCAGGTAGAAGACGTGGGATAGAGCCACGACAATTGCGATCAGGATCAGGAAGATGACCGCAGGGTGGGGGACCTTGTTCCCCACCTTCTCGATCGCATCAAGAAAGCGCTGGGTCGTTGACCTCTGCGCTGCTGCGGGTTGGTTCACGGGCGTCAGTCCTTCAAAAGATCTGCTCTGTCGTCAGCCTGAGCTAGGCGGCGAGAACCGGTGACGTATCTGCAATTGGGCGCGCAATTATCTAAAATGCAACCGTGCCGTTAGGTTGGTGGCGGAGTCGTGGAGGTCTCCGGGGTCGTTCTCATCAGAACCGCCAGATCAGGGGGACGTAGAAGGTGGCGACGATGAAGAACCAGATCAGCAGCGGCAGGCCGAGCTTCCAGTAGTCGCTGAACTTGTAGCCGCCGGGCGCCATGACCATGAGGTTGGTCGGCGTGGCGATGGGGGTCAGGAAGGCCGCGGCCGCGGCGACGCCGACGCTCATCAACACCGGCCGGGGCGACACGCCCATGCCTTGGGCGGCGGCCAGGGCGATTGGGATCACGATCAGGGCGGTGGCCGTGTTGCTGATCAACTGGCCGAGCACGGCGGTGAGAATAAACAGGCCCGCCAGCAGGAAGACCGGGCCGGAGTCGCCCACGATGTTGACGAGCCCGTCGGCGAGCAGAGCCGCCGCGCCGGTCTCATACATGGCGGTCGAGAGCGGCATCATTGCGCCAACCAGAATGACGGTCGTCCAGTTGATGGAGCGGAAGGACTGCTCCACCGTCAGGACGCCGGTCAGGATCATCGCGCCCGCGGCCAGCATGCCGGCGATGACAGGCGGGACAATTCCGGTGGCGAGCATGACCACCATCGCCAGCAGGATCACCACGGTCTGCTTGGCGCCTGCGCCCAATGGCACGGCCTGACGGCGAACCACTTCGGGCGAATTGACCATCAGGACGTCGGGATCGTTGAGGTTGAGGTCCAGCGCCTTCCAGGTGCCCTGGAGCAGCAGGGTGTCGCCAGCTTCGAGGATGGTTTCGTTGGGGATCAGGTCCGTGCCGCGTCGCTGGACGGCCAGCACGATCAGGTCGCCGCTCTCGGTGATCATGCCCGGAAACACTGCTGTGCCGATCATGCCCGACCGCGGCGGTATGATGACCTCGGCCAGGCCGGAATTGCGGTTGAACAGCGTGTCCTGCAACTCGGCGGCGGCGTTCTGCTCGCGGAAGGCCAGATGGTTTTGAGCTGCGAAAGCCACGGCTGCGTCTGGACTGCCGCGCAGGATGAAGAAGTCGCCCTCTGCGATGTTCTTTCGACGCGGGGGATTACCGTCGTCCTGCTTGACCGCGATGAGCTGCAGGTCCGGGAAGCTCCGCAGATCGATGGAGGTTATCGGGGCGCCGACGAAGGGAGAACTGGCGCGAACCCGCATCTGGAAGGCGTCGCTGCTGAGGCCGTATTGCTCGACCAGGGTCTGGGCGTGGGTGCTGAGATCGGCCGGGATCTTCCGGCTGATAGTGTTCGGCAGCAGCCGCTCGCCGAAGAACACGATGATCGCGATCGACCCCAGCAGCAGCGGCGCGCCGACAAGCGCGAATTCGAAGAACGCGAAGCGTCCCAAACCTGCATCGCTTGCCGCATTGGAGATCAACACGTTGACCGGCGACCCGGTCAGGGCCAGCAGCGACCCGGCGTGGGCCGAGAACACCAGCGGCATGAGCAGTTGCGAAGGGGCGCGTTTCAGGCGCATCGCCATGACCACAACGACAGGCAGCAGGGCGGCCACAGCGCCGTTCACGCTGATCAGGGCCGCCAGGAACGCCACGAGCAAGGCGGTCAGGACCAGCAGCCGCGCGCGGCTGTTCTCGCCTGCCTTCGCGATCAACATCTGGCCGGCCCAGGTCGTCAGGCCTGTGGCTTCCAGCCCCGCGCTGACGATGAACAGTGTGGCGATGAAGATGACGGCGGGGTCGCCCAGGCCGCTCAGCGCGTCGTCCAGCGACAGGACGCCGGTCGCGTAGAGCGCCAGGGCCGTGCCCATGGCCACCACGACGACCGGAAGTTTGTTCCAGACGAACAGGACGACCGCGACCGCGATGATGGCCGCCATGATGGTGATGTCGCTCAACGAACGACATCCTTGCAGGCGACGGTTGAGGTCGGTGAAGGACGCTGGAGCAAGTCGGAGGCGGACCCGACTGGGTCACGATCCTTGGCGTCGGTGTCCGCCGCTGTTTGCCAAGCCCCCATACGCTACCCTCGTAACAGCGACGGCGTTGGAACAGCCCGTCAAGGGTGAGCTGTCCGTTAGCTCTACTTACGCATGCTGGCCGCGCCCTCGTCGGGAAGTCAACATTTTAGGCTGGGGTCTTGAGCGGCCGTAGGGTGAACGGGACGATCGACCGTTCGGCGCCGGGCACCGCCAGCGCGCGATCAATGGGCGGGAAGGCCCGTTGCCGGCAGTTCTCCCGTTCGCAGATCCGGCAGCTTACGCCGATGGGGGTGGCCCGAGCTTTCAGGTCGAGGCCATCGGCATAGACCAGGGCGCTGGCATGCTGCACGTCGCAGCCGAGGCCCAGTGCGTAGCGACGCCCAGGCTCCAGGTGCGAGCCCGAGCGCTTTTCAATCCCCCAGGCCAAGCAGAGGTAGCGCTCGCCGTCCGGCATCTCGGCGAGCTGGATGAGAGTCTGGCCCGCGCCGTCCAGGGCTTCATGAATATTCCACAGTGGGCAGGTCCCGCCGAACCGGGCGAACTGGAATCGGGTGGCGCTATGGCGTTTGGTGATGTTGCCGGCGCGGTCGACCCGCAGGAAATAGAACGGCACCCCGCGCGATCCAGGCCGCTGCAGGGTGCTGAGCCGGTGGCATGTCTGCTCGAAGCTGGTCTGGAACTGCAGGGCCAGACGGTCGACGTCATGGCGGGTGACCATGGCCTGGGCCCGAAACGCCTCGTAGGGCAGCAGCAGAGCGCCCGCGGCGTAGTTGGTCAGGCTGATCCGGCCGATGGCCTGGGCCGCGGGGCTGCGCAGCCCGGCGGCCGCCAGTTCGGCTTCAATGATCGCGCCCAGGTCTTCGGCCACGATCTGATAGGCCATCTGAAAGCAACGGCTCTCGATCGGCTGCGCAGAATTCAGGGTCAGGACGCGTGTGGCGGGATCCAGTCGGCGGAGCAGATCCCCGGCGAACCGTCGCTCGATAACGATGCCGAGCGATTGCTGGAGGTAGTTTTCCAAGGCCCGCTCGAGGCTCTCGCCATCCCGGCCAATGCACCGTGGCGACAGCGCCTCAGCCGCTATGTCGAGGGCGTGCACGTAGTTGTCGCAGTAGTGGAAATAGTCCCTGACCTCCTCGTAGGGCAGCAGGGCGCTGGCGGCGACCGCCTCGTCCAGGGCGACGGCCTCCTCCGTCAGCTTCAGGCGCTCGTCCATCCGGCGATAGGCGTGGTGCAGTTGAAGGTAGCGGTGAGCGAAGCCCGGCGACTGTTGGGCCACCTGGCGCAACTCAGAGAGAGGAATGGGCGGCGCGCCGGCCGAGGCCTCGGCGACCGCTTCGCGCAGATCGGCCAGCAGGCGCTGGTCGTTGTCGGCGTCCAGCGCTTCGGCGGCGACGTCGAAGGTCTCGACCAGGGCGATCAGGACGCGGGAGCTGACGGGCCGTTGATTGGCCTCGATCTGTGACAGGTAGCTGACCGAGATGCCGAGCCGGGTCGCGCAGGCCTCCAGCTTCCAGCCACGTGCTTCACGCAGGGCGCGGACGCGGGGACCGACGAAGACTTTCTGGCGCATTTCGCAACTTTACAAAATAGGCGAGGGCAGGCGCGAAGCTTATGCACGATCTTGGTTGAATCGTAGTGCAAATCTCTGATTTCTGCACGATCCACGCCGAAATTCGGTGGCGTTTAGTCCCCACAGTTTCACCAAAGGGCCCGATGAAGCACATCCTTGAAGAGCTGGAGAAGCGTCGGGGCGAGGCTCGGCTGGGCGGGGGCGAGCGGCGGATCGCCAGCCAGCACGCCAAGGGCAAGCTGACGGCTCGGGAGC
>JAVBXP010000017.1 GCA_030824495.1 bacterium | reverse complement strand
CGGGGTGGAGCAGCCCGGTAGCTCGTCAGGCTCATAACCTGAAGGTCACAGGTTCAAATCCTGTCCCCGCACCCAAGCATCACATAAAGCCCCCAGCTCAACCGCTGGGGGCTTTATGCTGTCTAGCTCTACCCTCACGAAACCCTCCGGTGGGGGCCGCCTTGCCTGGCTGAGATCGCCGGCGATGCCGTGCGCTTATCCTCATGTCCGCTCACGGGTTTGAGGATGCTGTGGTTACCCAATGACTGCCAGGCGCGAGAGGCAGACTCCTAATCATCAGCGAGCCAGTCTTCAGACCGCAAGCCATCTACACGACCGAACTCCGTAAGATTGCCGGTGACCACCGTGAGCCCGCGGCTTCGAGCGTGGCCGGCAATCAGCAGATCGTAACCGCCGATCGGCAATCCCCGGCGCTCCAGGCTCGCTCGGATGTCAGCGGCGTGATCAGCGGCGGCGTCATCGAAGGGCAGCACTTCCAGCCGAGCGGCGAAGCGCTCCACCTCATTTCGATTTTGTTCAGGTCGCGCGGATTTGGCCGCGCCGTGGAGAAGCTCGGTGAGCACTATCGTGGACGTGCAAAGGCCGTCAGCTTCGAGATTAAACCGCTCCCGTATTTGCCGCGGCCGATCTCGCAACACCCGAATGCACAGGTTCGTATCGAGCAGGTAGCGAAGCATCAGAACACTTCACGCCCTTGTATTTCAGGCTGATTTCGCTCCCCAAGATCTACCCCAGGGGAGTCGAAGAAGTCATCCCAAACCGCGTCGGATGGCACGATGACTCTGCGCTTTCCCTCTCGAAGGATCGCGACTGAGCGAACCCCCTCCGGGAAGGCAACATCCTTTGGAAGTCGCACAGCTTGCGAGCGATTTGACTGGAATAGCGTTGTGCGCTTCATGGAGGTCACCATTGGATATCCAAAGCGTATATCCCAACATCCTGATTTTCAAGCCGAATGAAGGTGAAGGTAGGTCGCCGCGGCCTCCTCTGTGGGCAGCCTGGGCCCGCAGTTCGCCTTGGTTGATCAGGGTATACGGAAGGCCAAGCCGCAACGGCGTCTAGTCAGAAAGGCGAGGCTTACGGTCGCGGCTGACGCCGCCGCCTGTTCGGCCAGCGCGCGCGGCAAGGTCGCGATCCTTTGAGAACACCCGCTCCTGGGGTTCGACGCTCCGGCCGCCCTTGGCGGCTATCTCACGCCGTCGCTCAGGAGATAGCTTGGCAAATCCACGTAGCTTTTTCGGTTCGTCGGTCATTGCGCGCCTCCCGGGCGAAGCGATTGTTCGAAGCCGCCCGCGGGAACGCGCAGGGGCAAGAGAGAAAACTAAGCAAGGCGGTCTAAGAGCAGACCGAATCGCTGGGTCTGATCTACACCTCGCGCCTGACCGGTCGCACCTGCCTCTTATGTCTATGATCGCGCCCTGCCGGGCGGGCGGGCCGTATTGCCGCTCATCTATGTCACCCGATTGGCCGGCTTATTCGACGCGCTGCAGGCGCTAAACGTAACCCTAGTCGCCACGCCTTGAGACTAACGCTGCCGGCGATGCCCCCGTCGAAGGCGGATTCAAGGACTTCGTGGCGCTCCTGAGGCTCGAGGCTCGAGTTGCTGAGCCAGTCAGGTCGGCAGGCCTCCGCGCAGGTTGAGCAGGTTTCGCTGCTCGGTCGGCCCAGCATGACAGGCTTCTGCGCGCGCCGTACTCAGGGCTCAGAGTAACCCAGGTGGCTGGTAATCTCTTTAGAGAAACGGGTGTCACGTCCGCCCGTCCTTTTCCGCAACTAGCGGTGTAGGCAGATCGCCTTCGACTGAGATCGTGGCCGCTGGCGAGCGCAGCTATCGTGGCGGCCGGTCCACCAATGCCCTCTCGCGGCTGGGCGGGGGAGGGTGAGGCGCTACCGCTACCGGCGTCTGCGGGTGACAAGGACCCGGGCCAGGACAACCATGGTCGAGGCCAGGAGCGCCTGGCCGACCCAGTCCCACGGGCCATCGCCCAGCAAGGCCACGACCAAGCCGATCAAGCTGACCACGAACAGCAAGAGCGGCGCGGCGAATATGGCGCGAAGGCTGAGATCCTTGCGGCTCATGTCTTCTTACGCTTGGCCAGCCAGAGGTAGAGGCCCGACACCAAGATCACAATGGTGGCGATGTCCAGCAGCGCCCAAAGGATCTTCAGCCCCAGGCCGCCATAGTCGCCGAAGTGCAGGGGCTGAGATAACGACAGCGTCTTCACATACCAAGGCATCGGTGCGACCGCCGACAGCGCGCCTGTCCGCGCGTCGATCAGGGCGGGCGTTGTCATATGGGTCGTCAGCGGCGTGTCGCCATGGAAGAACACCGCATAATGGTGGTCGGTCGAATAGGACGATCCGGGGAAGGCCACGAACTGCAACGTCATGCCGGGCAGCGCTGCTTTGGCGCGCTTGACCGCCGCGTCGAGCGGCGCGCGCTCGCCCGCCGTCACCGGGGTGTCGTAGGCGGCGGTTAGTTCGCTAAGGGCGGTGTCCTTCCAGTAGGCGATAACAGGCGTCGCTAGTGTGTTGACCACGCCCGTCACGCCGACCATCAGCACCCAGGCCAAGGTCACCACGCCCAGCAGATTGTGATAGTCGAGCCAGCGCGTTCGCGCCGCCTTGTCCGCGCGCACCGTGCCGAAAGGCAGTCGCCTCATGAAGGGGGCGTAGAGCACCACCCCCGACACCAGCGCCGCGACCAGGAGCAGGCCCATGGCGCCCAGGAACAACATTCCCGGCAGTCCAAGGAACATGTCGGTGTGCAGTTGGAGGAGAAACTCCATCGCCGGGTGACCGGCGACGAGCGGCGCGGCCTCTCCGCTGGTTTGATCGATAGGCTGGAAGTTATAGACGCCCGCCGGTCCGCTCGGATCGACGCTGGTGACGTTCACGACTGGCCGGTCCTCGTCGAAGCTCATGAAAGCCGCGACCTCGCCCGGATGGCGGGAGAGGGCGACCTCCAGAACCTGATCGAGGTTCAGCCGGGGCCCACCCGGATTGGCGGGCTCCCACTGCTCGCTCAGCAGCACCTCATCGATCTCATGCGTGAACACCAGCGGAAGGCCGGTGACGCACAGCATCAGCAGAAAGAGGGTCGAGACTAGGCTCGACCATTTGTGGACCCAGGTCCAGGCGCGGATGGTCCGCGTCTGCATTCGGGTCAGAACTCCGTCGAGATAGACACACGGAAGGTGCGCGGCGCGCCGAGCGTCAGGTAGTTCGAACCTGGGTAGCCGCCGACCGCGACCCATTGGTCCTCGTTCGCGATATTTTCGACCCGCGCCTGGAAGGTCGTCGGCTGGCCGCCCGCTTCAAAGGCGTAACGGACGCCCGCGTCGAAACGGGTCCAGGAGTCTAACTCCACCTTGTTGTCGGCGCTGGCGGGTTGGGCGCCGGTATAGACCATGCGGCCTTCCAGGGTCAGGCCCGCCACGGCCCGTACATCCCACTCAAGGTTCATATTGGCCTGGAATCCCGGCACGCCGATCGGCGACTTGCCGTCGAGCGTAGGGTTCAGCGCCTTGACCACTTCAGCGTCTAGCCAGGTCGCGCCGCCCAGGAGACGCAGTCCCTCAATCGGTTCGCCAAAGGCGGTCAACTCGACGCCCCGGTTCTCCTGCTCGCCGCCCGCGCTGTAGATCCCGGTCGCCGTGTCGAAATATTCGTTCGGCAGGGTGGTGCGGAAGGCGCTCAACGTGCCGGCAAACAAACCCGCGTCGTACTTGACGCCGATCTCGACCTGTTCGGCGCGGAAGGGCTTCAGGACGTCGCCTGCGTTCTCCACGGGCTGACTATTGATTGTGCCCGGCGCGATCTTTCCGGGCAGCAGCGCCTCTGAGTAGTTGGCGTATAGTGAAACCTTGTCGCTGGGCTTGTAGACTGCGGCGAAGACAGGGGTGACCGCGTCGCTGGCGTAGCCGCCGGTTCGGGCGCTGGTGTTGTAGTCGTAGGACCGCGTGTCGATGTCCTGATAGCGAGCTCCGACCGTCACCAGGACGCGGCCCTCCAAGAAGGACAGCATGTCCGCCACGGCGAAGCTGGTCGTCTTGACCCGTGCGACGACGGTGGGATCGCTCAGCGAACCGGCGGTCAGGGCCGTGGCGGGCGGTCTTGGTACCGCGACCGGGTTGTAGAGATCGCTGGCGAAGCCCGCGAAATCGGAGAAGGCGTAGGAGTTGCTCTCCCGCGACCGGACCTGGGCGGCCGACGCCACCAGCCGGTGCCCGACGGGGCCGGTGTCGAAGTCGGCGCGAACCCCGACATCAGCCGAGAAAACCCTATCTCGCCGTCCGTTGTCGAACCGATTGGCGCTGAGAGTTCCGTCGGCCTGGGCCGTGGGGTTGGCCAGGCTGTTGCGTTCCTTGCCGTCGCGGCCGCCCATGGCGCCCCAGACGCTCACGGCGTCAGTGATGTCGAATTCGCCGCGAACGGCGCCGAACAACTGCGTCTCGTCGGTATAGGTCCAGGGCTGGGCGAAGTTGCTGTCGGCCGATGGCGGCGCGGGGATAGCGCCCGCTGGGGTCACCTGCGGACGGGGGGCCTCGATCTTGTGGTCCTGCCATCCCAGATCAGCCGAGAAGCGGGCGCGCTCGCCGCGCCGGTCCAGGCCAAGGCCCAGCACCCTCATTTCACGGTTCTCGTCCTCGACCGAGCTTTCGCCGTCTCGGACGGCGAGGTTTAAGCGCAGTCCCCAGGCATCGTCCGCGCCAAAGCGGCGCGAAACGTCGGCGGCGGCGTAGATCTCATCGCGGCCCTCCCACCCCGCGGTCACGCGGGTCAGGGGTTCGCTGCGCGCGCGCTTAGGCGCCAGATTGACGGCCCCGCCCACGCCGCTGCCGCCGGGCGCGGCGCCGTTCAGAAAGGCCGTCGCGCCTCGGAAGACCTCGACCCGCTCGAGCAGTTCGGCCGCCACGAACTGGCGCGGCAGAACGCCGTAAAGTCCGTTGTAGGTCATGTCGTCCGAATAGACCGGGAAGCCGCGGATGACGTACAGCTCCTGGAAATTGCCGAAGCCCTTGGAGACGCGCACGCCCGGGTCGTTCTGCAAGACGTCGGCGACGCTGCGGGCCTGCTGGTTGCGCACCAGTTCCTCGGTGAAGCTGGTCGAGGAGAACGGGGTGTCCATCGTGCCCAGCGCCCCAAACAGGCCCACCCGGCCGCCCGTCGCCACCTGGCCGCCGACATAGGCCGGCGGCAGGGCCACCTGTGAACCGGTCACCACGAGGTCAGCCACCGTCGTCGGTTCATCAAGTCCTTGTTGAGCCCAGGCCGGAGCAGCGTGAGCCAACACGGCGCAAGATACAGTCGCCAGCAGGCGAAGAGATGGAGTGCGCATGTGCGGCCGCGTAAAAATTTAAGAATGCGTCGCAATAAGCTTTGCTGGCCACGCTGGCAACCGTTCTCAAGTCGGCAGGCAAGCTAAGCTCTCGGCGAAATCTACAGCGTGCGCAGGCTGACCAGCGTTAAGCAGGACAACGACCGCTACGTCGCGGGGGCAGGCTAAAGGGCGCGCTGATGGAGATTTCGGTTGGCGGGGCTCGGGCGTCACCTCGAGCGCTTCTGATCGGCACACGCCGCGACCACCCCAGGCCTCTCTGGCCAGCACGCCCGATCACCGGGCGTAATTCTTGCCATTTGGCCGTACTTGGTCCACATTCGGCCATATGGAGAGCCGAGCATGACCCTTGTCCTTCCGATTGATACGGCGGTGCACGCGTTTCGACCCGATCCAATCTCGGATTCCGAAGCCGCTGCGATGTTTCGCGCCGTGGTCAATCTCTTCGGGCGCTGGGAGTTGACCGACGAGCAGGGGGCGACCCTGCTGGACATGCCGGTGCGCACCTACCGGCGATGGAAGGCTGGCGAGCAAGGTCGGATCGACCGAGACGCCAAGGCGCGGCTATCAAACCTAATGGGCGTCCATAAAGCGCTGCGCATTATCTTTCGTGAGCCGCAGCGCGGCTATGGCTGGATCAAGGCGTCCAATCAGGCGTTCGGCGGACGCTCAGCCCTCGAGATCATGCTGGGTGGAGAGTTGACGGACCTGATGCGGGTGCGGCGTTTCCTCGACGCCGAGCGTAGCGCCTGGTGATCAATGTCGAAGAAACGCCGACGGCGCGCGTCACGTGGCGCGCCGCCGTGCGGATCATCCGCAGCATCTACCCGCCGATCGATCTCTTCGAGGATATCGCCGATCCGGCCGATTGGGCCTTGCTGCTATCGGCCGAACAGAAGACCAACCCACGACTGATGGAGAACGTGGGCAATCTCGACCTGGTCCCTCCGTCGAGGCGGGTGGGCGGGCAAGGCGCCAGCTATCTGATGGCGCCCTTCACCCATGTCAGTCCTGACCGGCCCAGCCGGTTCAGCGACGGTCGTTTCGGCGTGCTCTACGCAGGCGAAGCTTTCGATGTGGCGCTACTTGAGACCATCCATCACCACGGCCGCTTCATGGCGATGACGAACGAGGCTCCCGGTTGGACGTCCCAATTCCGTGAGATCATCCTGACGGTCGACGCCGACTTGCGCGACCTGCGCGGCGACCAGCGCAAATTCGCAGGGGTTCTTGATCGCGACAGCTATGTCGAGAGCCGCATCGTGGGCGCCCAGCTGCACGCCGCTGGAGCTGGTGGCGTGGTCTATCCAAGCGTTCGGACGTCGGAGGGAAACTGCGTGGGGCTCTTCTATCCGGACTTGGCCGGAAATCCGGTGCAGGGCCGCCACCTTGACTATCATTGGGATGGCGAACGGGTGGATCTCTATCGCGAACCGGCGAGCGGCGCCGTCTTCCGGATCGTCGATTAGCGTGACCGACAAAGCCGCACATCTGGACGATGGCCTAGGCGCTTGAGGCCACCGGTCGATACCGGGTCCTGCGCAAGCTGGAGCCGCGCGCGGCGCAAGCGATGGTTCTCGACGCCTCCGAGCTCAATCGACGCGCCGTTCGATTAGCGGCAAGCCAGCGATGAGCTTCCACGCTTCTTTATCGACCGACAGCCTATCCAGGCGCCAATCCGCCCGAGCGGGCGATGAATCGCCGCACCTATGTCTTGCGCATGTGGAGGGCGCTGCGGTCCTCACTGTCTATGTCCCAAAGAGCGTCTGGCCGATAAGCGGGCCGCATTGGACCTTTGGGCGGTCCCTCCTTCCGGATGGGCGGAGTAGGGGCTTTCGGGTTGGTGGATGAGCTGTGGTTCGGCGGGACGGCACGCAGCGCGCGAGCGATCCTCTAATCCGGCGGATCTCAAAAATTGACAATCTTTGCCAATCTTGCCGCTTTGACTGCGGAGGTATCCCAATGGCGACCATGAATGTTTCCCTGCCTGACGCCATGAAAGATTGGGTGGAAGGGCGAGCTGAAACAGGCCGCTACAGCAATGCGAGCGACTATGTCCGCGACCTGATCCGGAGGGATCAGGAGCGCGCTGAGAAGATCGCGCATTTGCAGCATCTCATTGACGAAGGCGTCGAGAGCGGCGTGAGCGAGATGACGGTGCAGGACATCCGCGCCGAAGCCCGCCGTCGAGCTGGCGTGGGTCATGAGCTATAGGCCCAGCCGCCGTGCCGAAGAGGATCTGATCGAGATATATGTCGCGGGTGTTCAGGCCTTCGCTCATGGCGCGAACCGGTCGTTCCGTCGGGCTTGTGCACGTCGCCAGAGAGCACCCTTTGGTCGTAGCCTCGGGTGGTAGGCGGCCACGGCGCCTCATTGAGAGATGGCAATAAGGCCCGAGAAGAGGAAGGCGAGACCGACCGGCGCGGTCGTAGCGCCCAGTGCAATGCCCAGGCGCATGAGCCCAAGCTCAATTGTGACTCGGCCGCGAAGCCTTCGAATCGATCTTCACTGATCAATCCCTGCTTAAGGGGTTGTCCTGCAGAGGTCGGGTCGAGCGCGCAGTAGGCGCGCTCTGAAGCCTAGGAAACGCGATGCGGCGCTCGATCTCAACCAAACTGCTCATCGTGGCGGGGGCCGCCATCGGCGTGTTGTTGCTTCTGGCGGTAATCCTGCTGACAACGCAGACGCAGCATACCGTCGGCTCCCTTTCCGATAACTATAGTCAGTCATTGGGAAGTGCGGCGGCAGGCGACATCGCCACAAAGCTAGGCCGGGTGGAGTCCACGGCGCGCTCGATGGCCGCGTCGATCTCCGCCGCCCATGAGGCTGGAATTCGCGATCGCGCGACCATCGTTTCCCTGTTGAAGCCGAACGCACTGTCCTCCGATCTAGTGATGGGCAGCTGGTTCTTCAGCGCGCCGGACGCTTGGGACGGTCGCAGCGCGGAGTTCGCCGGGCAAACGGCGCTCGGCTCGAACAGCACCGGCGCCTTCATGCCCTATCTAGCGCAGGCCAAGGGCGTGATCTCGATAGAGCCGCCCGAAGATTCCAAAGTCTACGGCGAGGAGTTCTACGACCGGGCGGCCAATAGCCGCAAACCGGTTATCACCGAACCCTATCCCTATGAGGTTGGTGGCAAGACTGTCCTGATGACCTCCATCGCCTTTCCCGTAATTTCAAACGGCAAGTTGATCGGCGTCGCCGGGCTCGATATCGCCCTGGACGATCTGGCCGGAAGCCTGGCGCTGTTGAAGCCATACGGCGATGGCCGCGTCATGCTCCTGTCCGGGAGCGGAAAATGGGTCGCGCACCCCGATACTGCCCTGCGGATGAAAGACTATGCAGATCCGGGCGCTGAGCAGGTCAAGACCGCGCTCTCCACCGGCAAGGACGTGCAGATCGAAGGCGTGCGCGCTGGCAAGGCGGCGATGGATCGTCTGATCTCGCCGGTTCATCTGGCCGGACTCGATGCAACGTGGGGCGTAGTCGTCGATGCGCCGAAAAGCACTGTCCAGGCCCCCGTTAGGAATCTGACGATCAGTGTCATCATCGGTGGATTGGTGATGCTTGGCGCACTCCTCACTGCTCTGTTCTTTGCAGTCCGCACGTTGGTACAACGCCCACTGGCGCGCGCCACTTCGTCGGTTGAGGCGCTGAGTGCAGGCAGGTACGACGATGCGGTTCCCGGCGTCGATGGCCAAGATGAACTCGGCGCTGTCGCCCGCGCCTTGGAAGCTTTCCGGCACGAACTCGCGGACGCGCGCCGGCTGCGCAAGGAGCAGGAAGACCTGCGCGCAGCCGCTGAGGCTGAGCGCATGCGTACTGCCGAAAACGAGGCCCGCGCAGCGCGCGACCTGGCCGTCGTCGTCGATGGCCTAGGGGCTGGTTTGGCCCAGCTTTCGGCGGGCGATCTGACCGCCCGGGTTCGCCATGACGTGGCCCCTCAGTACGAGAAGCTCAAGAGCGACTTCAATGGCGCCATAGTCAAACTCCAGGACGCCATGAGGGTGGTGGTGGCCAACACCAACACCATCGGTTCCGGCGCGGGCGAAATCAGCCAGGCTGCCGACGATCTCTCGCGCCGCACTGAGCAGCAGGCAGCCAGCCTCGAAGAGACGGCGGCGGCGCTCGATGAAATCACCGCAACGGTCAAGAAGACCGCCGAGGGCGCCGACCACGCTCGCGTAGTCGTCGCCACCGCTCGCACCGACGCCGAACACAGCGGCGGCGTGGTCACGCGGGCAGTCGCCGCCATGGGCGAGATAGAGAAGTCGGCGGGCGAAATCGGCAACATTATCGGCGTCATCGACGAGATCGCGTTCCAGACGAACCTCCTGGCTCTTAACGCCGGCGTTGAAGCAGCTCGCGCCGGGGAGGCCGGCCGGGGCTTTGCGGTTGTCGCCTCCGAAGTGCGGGCCTTGGCGCAGCGCTCGGCTGATGCGGCGAAGGAAATCAAAGTCCTGATCTCCGCGTCATCGACGCAGGTCGGCCAGGGCGTTCAGCTCGTCGCGGAAACCGGTAATGCGCTGGAGCGGATCGTGACCCAAGTCGGCGAAATCACCGGCATCGTGAGCGAGATCGCAGCCTCGGCCCAGGAGCAGGCCACCGGCCTGCAGCAGGTCAATGCCGCCGTCAACCAGATGGACCAGGTGACGCAGCAGAACGCGGCCATGGTTGAGGAAAGCACGGCCGCCAGCCATGCGCTCGCCAGCGAGGCCGAAAACCTAGCCAAGCTCATGGGGCAGTTTGACCTCGGTGGTCCGAGCGCGGCGGACGCGAGTGTGAAACGCGCCCACAGAACCGCATCGAGGCCGGCTGTCCGGAGCGGCGGCCATGGCTCCGGCGCAGCGACAGCGGGCAAGCTGCGGGTTGTGAACGGTGAAGCCGACTGGGACGAGTTCTAGGTTCTAAGAACACGGCTCGGATTGTGGCGACTGGGCGATTGCCGCCTCGCCATACAGGGGCCGCGTTTGGGTTTAAACCCGTCGGCCATGGCTAGCGCGATTGTTCGATTTCTACTGGGAGAAGGCCGCGACGGCGCCGGCAGGAGCCTTTTCAAGGTGCTGGCCATGGACAACGTCCAGCTGGAACGGCGGCATGACTACATCCAGTGGCTGTTCCCGCTGCCTGAGGCCAGTTCGGCGGTTCCGGGAGCCCCGGTGTTGAGCGCTGACGATGTGCTGCAGATCCGGTCTTCGGACATCGCGGTGACCAACCTGCGGGCCGCCGCGGCGCGTATGCGGAACTTCTATGCTCGCACCCGCCATTGGCTTGTGCCAGCCGATCACAACCACCTGCGCATCACGCGGATCATCAAGAGCCTGCGGCTCCTGGCCGGCGAGGCCGAGGCCGACGCCTTCAAGACCATGATCCTCGACACGGTGGGGTTCAGCGGGGCGAACATCAGCGCCAGGTCGATGGGCTTTTGGGCTAGCGCCTGATCTAGCGCGGCGGGGCGAACCCAATTGGGAGAGGCGGCTGGCTCTCCAGCAGCATGGCCGCCTCGCCCTTCGTCGCTGCAACTGGACGCTCGATGAAACCCACGGGAGCTAGACGGCAGAAAGACACCGCCCCGCGCGGCTAACTTATCGTTTGCGGAGAATGTCGGCATTAATCTCCGCAAAAGTTGCGGCGATTAAGATTGAAATTTGCGGCGAATATCAGCTATAATCTCCGCATAAGATGCGGTGATTATGACAACCTACATCCACGAACGAATCGACTGGCCTAACCTGACATGGCGCAACGACGCCCTTGAAGAGCAGCTTGGCGCGGTTCGTCACCGCCAAGGCCGGCTAATCGGCCGAATGGAATCCTTAGGGCTAAGCCTACGCGAAGAAGCCTACTTAAGGACGCTGACCGAAGAGGTCACGACATCCAGTGAGATTGAAGGCGAACACCTCGATCAAAAGCAGGTTCGCTCTTCGATCGCCCGCAAACTCGGAATGGATATCGTTGGGCTGACGCCGAGCGATCGGAACGTCGATGGCGTTGTCGAGATGCTCGTTGATGCGACGACCCACTTCGACAAATCGCTCACAAAGAAACGTCTCTTCGCCTGGCACTCGGCGCTGTTTCCAACCGGCCGTAGCGGCCTGGAGAAGATCATCGTCGGCAACTGGCGCGACGATAGAACAGGTCCGATGCAGGTTGTTTCAGGCGCGCGCAGTCAGCGCGTTCACTTCGAAGCGCCGGCCGCCGAACGTCTCGACGACGAGATGGCCGCCTTCCTGAAATGGTTCGACGCAAAGCCTGACACGGATGCTGTGATCAAGGCCGGCATCGCCCATCTCTGGTTCGTTACTATTCACCCGTTTCAAGACGGCAACGGGCGGATCGCGCGCGCCATCGCCGATATGGCCCTCGCGCGTTCGGAGAGCAGCGGACAGCGCTTCTACAGCATGTCCTCGCAGATCCGCGCGGACTCCAAGGCCTACTACGAGATGCTGGAAGCGACACAGAGCGGCGACAGCGATGTCACCGACTGGCTGATGTGGTTCTTGAGATGCCTCGACCGCGCCTTTGATCGAGCGGAAGGCATCCTGGGCAACGTTCTTGATAAGGCGGCCTTCTGGGAGAAGTTCGGCGACATCAAGATCAACAACCGGCAGCGCATCGTTCTCAACCGCCTGCTCGACGGCTTCGAAGGCAAGCTCACCAGCTCGAAATATGCGACGCTCGCCAAGACCTCCCAGGACACGGCGCTTCGCGACATTGAGGCGCTGATCAAAGGGGGGATGCTCTTCAAAGAGCCAGGCGGTGGGCGCAGCACAAGCTACGTGCTCGCCGAGTGAGAAGGCCGAGGGGCTTGGACGGCGGTTCCTCAACCCTCAACTCGCAGATCGATGGCTTTTGGGCTAGCGCCTGATCTAGCGCGGCGGTGCGAACCCAAGTGAGAGAGGCGGCTGGCTCTCCCCCAGCATGGCCGCCTCTCCCTTCATCGCTGCGATTGGACGCGCGCTGAAACGCAAGGGAGCGGGACGGCGAGAGAGGACACCGCCCCGCAGGCGCCGGAGCTGGAGATCCGGCGCGGCGTCGCGCTCCGATTGGGCTCGTTTCGCGACAGCCTGGATATGGGGACGCGCCTAGAAGGACGGTAAGCGACCTCGCGTCGCACGCGTGGTGCCGTGGCACCGGACGCGCCTATTTCCAAACCGACCGGTTAGGCGCGGCGGTTGACGACCCGCGCGACAGCCGCAGCCCCTACGCGAATTAGGCGCTCATCCGCCCATCGTCAGCCAGAACTGCGCCAGGCCCAGCGCCCCCAGCGCCACCAAGATGACCCCAATAACCACGACGCCGCCGCCAGTGGCGTTGGCTTTAAACCAGCCGCCCAGCTCTACCGAGAGGGAGTCCTTGGCGGGCGGTCCGGAAGGTTTGGGGCGCGTGGTCATGGCCGTGACCGTATAAAACATACTGTAATGGCGCAAGAAAAAATGTATGATATATACATCTCATGTCAGCTGAAGATCGCGCCGCTCGCCTCAAAATCGCCCGCCAGGGCGCCGGCTTCTCCACGGCCGCCGCCGCCGCCGCAAAGTTCGATTGGAACCGCAACACCTACACCTCCAACGAGAACGGCAATGCGACCTACTCCTATGCTCGCGCCAAGGAATACGCCGAGGCGTTCGGGGTGGGATCAGACTGGCTATATGATGGGATCGATACGACAGATCCGGACGCAGTTCCGCCAAAAAGTCCCGATCCGATCTTGGTGCCGGTCATCGGCCGGGTAGGGGCCGACAGCGAAGGGGTGGTCCTGTTCGCCACGGGCCAGGAGGCCGGTGATCTAGCCCCGCTGCCGCCAGGCGGAACGAACCGGGCGGTAGCCCTTCGGATCGCTGGGCACTCGATGCGCGGCGTGGCCGATGACGGCGGGCTGATCTACTTCGAGGACCAGCGAACGCCGCCGACGCCGGACATGCTGGGACACGTCGTCGTTGTGGAGACCGACGCCGATGAGGTGCTGGTTAAACGCCTGCTGCGCGGTTCGAAGGCGGGACGCTACGACCTAGAAAGCGTGGTCGGCCCTACAAAGGAGAACTGCAAGATTCGCTGGGCGGCGCACATCACGGCGATCATTCCACCGCACCAAGCTCGCCGCATTATCCGCTCGGGCGACTTCTAGGGAAGCGCCATTGGACGGGGCGCGGAACCGGAGGCGACGTGTCGGGCGGCACGGACTTGCAAAATCTCGACTGATCAGTTCGCCGCTCGCTTGATGATTCGGCCGCCGAGATCACCGCCCAACAACTGCGCGCCTTGCAAGTTTGGAGCCTATAAGCCTCACGCGAACTCTGTAGCCGGCGAAGCGCCCGCCGTTTTCACAGCCGAATCTATACTCGGCTCGTCTGTTGTCGGCCGGTTGTGGATTGGCTTCCATGTGTCGGAAAACCCATCCCCGCTCGATGCGCCATAGGCCGCACCGCCGATTGGCCGAACGCCTTCGTTTCGACCCGCAATCGCTTTAGGTCCGGCGTAGAGTTGGCGCGTCCGGCGGATTCGGGCGCGCGTTCTGCAATTGGAGGCTTCGATGATCATCGCTGGATGGATTCTCGCGATCCTGGGGCTCGCCCAGGTCGTGTTTTCGGGCACGATCGAGGTCTCGCAACTAACCGAGGGCAATCGCTTAATCGGCCTCGCGCCCAGCGTGATCGCCAACGCCGACTTGGTCGCGCAGCGGGCGATGATCCATCAGGGCGGCTGCGCAACCTTCCTCGCGGGCGTTATCTTCATCGGCGCGGCCTACCTGAAGCCGGCGCCTCCCGGACAGCAGTCCAAAGCCTGGACCGGCATCGCGGCCATCGCAGCGATGGTCATGACGGTCGGCGCCGTGGGGGGCTTTGGCGCCTTCCTTTATGCCCTACACGAACAGAACGCCGACCAGCGGCTGGTGGACGAAATCCGTGTTCGAGAAGCCCGCAACCAATCCACCGATGCGTTGATGCAGGAGGCTGATCGCCGTCTTCGCAACGAAGCGGAGGCCGCTGCGGCCTCCCGTTAGGGAAACTAGCTTGCACCGAAGCGCGGCTCTTTGCATGAGAGCGCCATGAGCGATCCCCTGTTTTTCGACCTACGCGCGACGCACAATCCCCACCGCTGGTACCTGCCGCTGACCCCAGCCGTCTGCGTGGGCTCGCGGGACAATCTCTTCATGTTCGGCGGCGTCGGCATGGCCTCGGCCATCGTCGCCCTGGAGCGGACCTGCGGACGGCCGGTGATCTGGGCGACCGCCCAATATCTCTCCTATGCGCGACCGCCCAGCGTCGTGGACCTCGATGTGCGCGTGCCTGCGGCCGGCAAGTACAACAGTCAGGCGCGGGTTATCAGCCATGTCGGCGACAAGGAGATCCTGACGGTCAACGCGGCCCTGGGCGCACGGCCCAGCGACATCTCCAAGCAGTGGCTGACGATGCCAGACGTTGCGCGGCCCGAGGACTGCGAGCCCGCCGCCCATTGGCGAGGCGGCGGCGATGATCTGCACAGCCGGATCGAGGTCCGGGTGGCCAAGGGCAATTATGGCGGCACCCAGGCTGGCGGCGAGCCGGCCGATGACGGGCGACTGCTGTTGTGGATTCGCTCACGCGAGGGACTGCCGGCCGACTCCAGCCTGCTGGCGATCATGGCCGACTTCATCCCAGGCGCTATCGGCAATGCCCTGGGGCTCAACGCCGGCGGCAACAGCCTCGACAACACCATCCGCTACCGCCGGATCGTGCCGACCGAGTGGGTGCTCTGCGACATCAGGATCACGGGTGTGCACGGCGGCTTTGGGCACGGGGCCATGTATCTGTTCGCCGAGGACGGGGAGCTGATGGCCACGGCGAGCCAGTCGCTGATCGTGCGGGTGCGGGAGGGGCGTGACTAGTCTCCAGCCGATCGTCGGGGGCAGGGGCTGTCAGCCGAGCGCTTGAAGAACATCGACGCGGGCGAGGTCCTTGGGGCGGCCAAAGCGGCGACAGATTTGCGCCTGCTCGGCCGGGGTGGGGATGAAGATGGCGCCGGCGTTGAACGCGGCGAGCTGGCGGGTGGCTGGCCGGACGGTCGACCAGGCGCCGCCTTCGTAAACCTCGAACCCGGCCATGATCTCGATCGGCAGCGGCGCGATTCTCGTTCGGGCGAAAACCTTCGACCGGAAAAGCGGTGAGGGCGCGCCGGTTTCGACTTGCGCGCTCCAGGTGGTGATCAGGGTTGCAGCATCCCGTTCACTGACGATCAGATCGACGTCGGGCGGATCGAGACCTGGCACGCCAGCCAGAGCCATGGCCGCGCCGCCGAACACCCACCAATCGTCCTGCAGAGCGGAGCAGCCGCTCGCCACGACCTTGAGAGTCGCCGCCAGGTCGGGGTTGATCGCAGATTTCACCATCCCGTGGGTCGTAGAGAGGTTCCCGTTCGGGCTCAATCGGATGTAACCAATGGAGCCTGCCGGGTGGGCGGCTGGAAGTTGGGGAGTGGCGAGATGACGTGGGTTCGCAAACACGGTCCTTGGGCGGTGCTCGCCCTGATCGGCGCTGTCGCGCTTTCGGTCGTCGCGACTGCGCGCGGCGAGAACGTCAACGCCCTCTGGATCCTGGCCGCCGCGCTGTCGGTCTATCTGGTCGCCTACCGCTACTACAGCCTCTACATCGCCAAGAACGTGATGCGCCTGGACGGCTCGCGCCTGACGCCGGCGGTCACCCGCAATGACGGCCTGGACTATGTCCCCACCAACAAGAACGTTCTCTTCGGACACCACTTCGCGGCCATTGCTGGGGCGGGCCCCCTGGTCGGACCGGTGCTGGCGGCCCAGATGGGCTATCTGCCGGGCGTGCTGTGGATCCTGGCCGGCGTGGTTCTGGCCGGGGCCGTGCAGGACTTCCTGGTTCTGGTGATTTCGATGCGCCGGGACGGCAAATCGCTGGGCGAGCTGATCCGCGAGGAGATGGGACCAATCCCAGGCGTGATCGCGCTGTTTGGCGCCTTCATGATCATGGTGATCATCCTAGCGGTGCTAGCCCTGATCGTCGTCAAGGCGCTGACCGGCAGTCCGTGGGGCACGTTCACCGTCGCGGCCACGGTTCCCATCGCCATCTTGATGGGCGTCTATATGCGCTACATCCGACCGGGCCAGATCGCCGAAGTTTCGATCGTCGGCTTCGCCCTGCTGATCGGGGCGATCGTGCTGGGCCAGCATGTCGCGGCCTCGCCGACCCTGGCGCCGCTGTTCACCCTGACCGGCATTCAGCTTTGCTGGATCCTGATCGGCTATGGCGCGATCGCCGCCGTGCTGCCGGTCTGGCTGTTGCTGGCGCCGCGCGACTATCTTTCGACCTTCCTGAAGATCGGGGCGATCCTGGCCCTGGCCATCGGCATCGTGATCATGCGGCCCAACCTGCAGATGCCGGCTCTGACGCCCTTCATCCATGGCGGCGGGCCGGTCTGGTCCGGGACGCTGTTCCCGTTCCTGTTCATCACTATCGCCTGCGGCGCGGTCTCGGGCTTCCACGCGTTGATCGCCTCGGGCACCACGCCCAAGCTGATCGACAACGAGGTCAACGCTCGCTTCATCGGCTACGGCGGCATGCTGATGGAGAGCTTTGTGGCGATCATGGCCTTGATCGCCGCCTCCATCCTCGATCCTGGCATCTACTTCACAATGAACAGCCCGGCCGCCGTGGTCGGTACGACCGCCGAAAGCGCCTCGGCCGCGGTTGCGGCGATGGGCCATCCGGTTTCGCCTGAGGTGATCGAGCAGACCGCAAAGGACGTGGGCGAGACCACCATCATCTCGCGCGCTGGCGGCGCTCCGACCCTGGCCGTCGGCATGGCGCACATCTTCTCCCACGTGCTGGGGGGCAAGGCGATGATGGCGTTCTGGTACCACTTCGCCATCCTGTTCGAGGCGCTGTTCATCTTGACGGCGGTGGACGCCGGCACGCGGGCCGGGCGGTTCATGCTGCAGGACCTGCTGGGAACCTTCGCGCCTGGCTTCAAGAACACCGCGTCCTGGCCGGCCAACATCACCGCGACCGCGCTCTGCGTCGCGGCCTGGGGCTACTTCCTGCACCAGGGGGTGACCGATCCGCTCGGCGGGGTGAATACGCTGTGGCCGCTGTTTGGGATCTCCAACCAGATGCTGGCGGCGATCGCCCTGATCCTGGCGACCGTGGTGATCTTCAAGATGAAGCGTGAGCGCTACGCCTGGGTCACGATCGTGCCGGCGCTTTGGCTGTGCATCTGCACCCTGACGGCCGGAGCCCAGAAGGTGTTTTCCTCCGATCCGGCCATCGGCTTCCTGGCGCACGCCAAGCGCTATGGCGACGCCCTGGCGGCCGGCGAGGTGCTGGCCCCGGCCAAGGACGCCGGACAGATGGCCAAGATCGTCTGGAACGACCGTATCGACGCGGCGCTCTGCGTCCTGTTCATCGCGGTCGTACTGAGCATGATTTGGTTCGGGATCAAGGCCTGCATCAAGGCCTATCGCGCTGATGGCTGGACGGCCCGTGAAGCCGAGCCTGCCATGATCGCGGCGGAGTAGGGCGATGGGCCAGTCGAACCCCTTCGCCGATTTCGCCCGCTGCCTCTGTGACGGCGCGCGGCTGATGGTCGGGGTGCCGAACTACGACACCTATGTTGAGCATGTCGCGCGGACCCATCCAGGGCAGCCGCCGATGACGCGCGCCGAGTTTTTCCGCAACCGCCAGGATGCTCGATATGGCGGCGGGTCAGGCGGCTTCCGCTGTTGCTAGACAAGCGAAAGGCCGGCGTCGCCGCCGGCCTTTGCAAGCTTACTGGGATTTTTTAGTTCGCGGCCATGGTCGAGGACGACGGGATCTGGGCGGTCGACAAGGTGCCCATCGCGACTTCAGTGGTCGCCTTCACGCAGCGCGTATAGGCTTCGAGCGCCAGGGTTTCGCTGCGGGTTTCGCGGAAGCAAACGGTCTTGGCGGCCTTGGTCACTTCGGCTTCGACCTGGGCGGGCGACTTGCCGGCGAGGGCGACGCGGACCGAGCCGGCGTGGGCGGGAGCGGTGATGGCCAGAGCGGCCACGGCGGTCAGAATGGCAGTGCGGATCATAATTTGTATTCCCGGAAAGGGGGTTGAGAACAACCACCTCCCGGCGTTTCCCTCTCGGCGGCGGTTCAATCTGGTCGTGACCGCTTCACCTGGATTTCTTCCTGCCCGCGCTGGCCTGGCTATTCAAGTTAAGATTTTGCGTCGCAGCATTGGTCTGCTGCATTGCAACCGGTCTGGGCGCCGCCGCCTGATTTCGCGGCGTTTTCCTGGTTGGCGCCGCACAAGGCGTCCTCGATCAGCCCTTGGTGTCTGGCTTCGCGGCCGCCGGTCCCGGCTGATGGGCACGGCGATTGCGGTGGAAAACGCCGACGGCGCCGAAATGAAACACTTGCCTTCGGTCGGTCTTCATCTTTGAGTAACCTTCGTTAACAGCCGAGGCCCCATGTTCCTGATCGTTCTCGCCGCCACCACCGCGCTATCAGGTTCCTATGCCTCAGCCCCGCAAACGACGTCCGTCGTCGAGGCGGTCTCACAAGCGGTTCTGGTCGATTGTCAGGTCACTGGTGCGAACCTGACCGACTGCAAGGCAGTGGACGCCGAAGGAACCAAGGCGGCGGCGGCGGTTCAGTTGGCCAGCCAAGTGGAAGTGCCCGAGGCCTTCGCCCTCGCGAATCCCGGCCGGATCCTGATCAAGATGACGGTCAACCCCTAGAGCGCTCTTGACCGGCTTGGCCTGGTGACGCCTTTTCCAAGTGACGTCATAGGAATGGAGCGCGGCGCATGGATCAGCGACAGCTAGGACCCTTCAGTGTCTCGGCGATTGGATTGGGCTGCATGAGCCTTTCCCACGCCTATGGAACGCCGCCGCCTCGCGAGCAGGCCGAGCGGGTGCTGCTGGGTGCTCTGGACGCTGGCTACACCTTTTTCGACACTGCTGCGGTTTATGGCGTCGGGCACAATGAGACCCTGGTCGGCGAAGTCCTGAAGCATCGGCGCAGCGAGTTCGTGCTCGCGTCGAAGTGCGGCCTGACCAATGGCGATCAGCGCGAGCTGAATGGGCGCCCCGAAGTCCTGAAAGCGACCTGCGAGGGAAGCCTGCGGCGTCTCCAGACCGACGTGATCGATCTCTACTATCTGCATCGTTGGGATAAGCGCGTCCCGATCGAGGAGAGCGTCGGCGCGCTCGCCGAGCTGGTGGCCGAAGGCAAGATCAAGACGATTGGCCTGTCCGAAGTGTCGGCCGCCACCCTGCGCCGGGCGCACGCGGTGCACCCGATCACCGCCCTGCAAACCGAATACTCGCCCTGGACCCGGAACCCGGAGATCGCGGTCCTCGACGCTTGTCGCGAGCTGGGGGTGACCTTTGTCGCCTTCAGTCCCGTTGGACGCGGGTTCCTGGCCGGCGGGGTGACCGACCTGGCTCAGCTGGAGGAGGGCGATTTCCGCAAGGGGATGCCGCGGTTCCAAGGTGACGCCTTCGAGGCCAACCTGAAGATGTTCGCCGGCTTTGCAGGCCTCGCAGATGAAGCCGGGTGCACGCCGGCCCAGCTATGCTTGGCCTGGTTGCTGGCCAAGGACGATGCACAGGTGCCGATCCCAGGCACCACGAGCCCCGATCACATGGCGGAGAACGCCAAGGCCGCCGAAATCAAGCTCTCGCCCGAGGTGATGGCCAAGGTCGAGGCGCTGGTTAACCCGCAAACCGTGACCGGCCCGCGCTACGCGCCGGCGATGCAGGCCTCCGTGGATACGGAGGACTGACCTCGGGGACGCCTAGGCCTAGGCGCTAGGCGTCCATCTTCGGCTAGATATTGTAGTGCGGCGTCAGTCCAAGACTGCGGCGCCGCCATGCAGGTAACGCATTGATATTATTGTGTCGCCTGTGCGGCGCGATTGTGTAATCGTCAATTTTAGGGATAACTTAACCTAACGCTCAATTTGCGCGCAGCTCGGACGGAAGCGCCAAAGTGAAGCTTGATATTGTCAGCAACAGTCGTCAGTCGACGACCGAGGACATACTACGGATTTCACGCTCGGAAGATCGGGCGGGATTCGTTCGGTTGTTCATCGACTTCGCGCCCCGGGTGAAGGCCTACCTGTGCCATCAGGGGCTAAGCCCAGAGGCGGCGGAAGATCTCGCCCAGGAGACGCTGATCAACGTCTGGCGCAAGGCTGGAACATTCGATCCATCGAAAGCCAGCGCCTCGGCCTGGATCTTCACGATCGCTCGCAACCTTAGGGTCGATGCGCTGCGTCGAGAGCGGCACCCGTCCTTGCTGGCGGAGGATCTGCAGCCAAGCCTCACCGAACCGAAAACGCCTGAGGAGGTATATGTCGGGAGGGAGAGCGAGAGGGATATACGCAAGGCCCTCAGCGCCCTTCCTCAGGAGCAACTTGAGGTGCTGCACATGTCATTCTTCATGGGACGCGCCCACGCCGACATCGCTCAAGAATTGGGATTGCCGCTTGGCACGGTCAAGTCTCGCTTGCGGCTCGCGGTAGCTCACCTGCGCGCCACGGTCTCGCGGCGGTGACCCTATCGGCCCACCCCTCGGTGGGCGTGCTTTCCGACTACGCTAGCGGCGCCCTCCACACCGCGCCGGGTGTGGTGGTCCTTGCCCACCTGCAGTTCTGCCCTTGCTGTCAGGGCGCAGTGCAAACGTTCGAAGAGGTCGGCGGAGCTTTGCTGCATGGCGCTGCGCCAGAGCGCATGGGACTCGCCGCGCTGGGCCGTGTGCTCAAGGCGATCGAGGGCGTCGATCCGGCGCGCGCCAGAGCCGGACCGCGACGCCGCGCGCGAGAATTTTCGAGACGAGTGATGGGCGTCAAGCTTGGCCCGCGACGAATTATGGGGCCGGGCCGATGGTTGGTCACCTTGCGCGCGTCGCAACGACGAGATTGGCGCCTTTACATGCTGCGAGCGCGCGCTGGGCCGCAGCGTTCCTCTTGGCCGGGGGCCGCCGTTGTCTGCGTGCTCAACGGCGGCTTTCGTCGCGGCGGCAGGACTTATCGCGTCGGCGACTTCGCGGCGTTTTCCTTGGGTTCAAACGCACGGCTCGCCGTGATTTCAGGTGGAGCGTTGGTCGCCTTAGTCGCCGCCAGAAGGTCAAGGGTCGCAAGCCAGTTGTAGGCTACAAATTCCAGTTGACCCTAACTACCTACCTAAGGGCGACGAGATGTATCTTGAGTAGTATTTGCGGCTTGCTGTGATCCAAATTGAAGGCTGTTGCGTATTCGGGTCAGTAGATTGTTTGCGTGTGGCTTGGGGTCTGCGTTCAGCTTAAAGCAACAAAAAACACCTTGGTCGCGTACATGGCCGAGGGGGAAACGCCCATTGTCATGTCGAACTCACCTTTCAAGGATGAGGTCGTTAGACTTATTCCTCAACTGAGGGCCTATGCGACTGCTTTGACGCGATCGCGTAGCGAAGCTGATGATCTCGTACAAGACGCGCTCATGCGCGCTTGGAGCTATCGAGCCACCTTCCAGCCAGACGCTCAGCTCAAACCCTGGCTGTTCCAGATCCTCCGGAGCCGCTTCTACACAGACATCGCCAAGCGGCGACTGACGGTCCAGGACGTCGATGGCCAGTTCGCCGCCAGCCTTACTTGTTCAGCCGAGCAGGAGTGGCGTGTCGAATACAGCGAGTTGCTGGAGGCGCTGGACACTCTTAGTCGGGATGGGCGCGAAGCGGTGCTGCTCGTCCTCGCGACGGGCCTGACCTACGAGGAAGCAGCTCAGGTCTGCGGCTGTCCGCTGGGGACAATGAAGAGCCGCGTCAACCGGGCCAGGGAGCAACTGGCCCTGTTGCTCGATCCGCCGGTGAACCGAAGTCGCACCCTCTACGCGATGGCCGCCTGCGAGCGTGAACCCGCTCGCCATCCCCTGACGACCTGAACTCGGGCGTCCGGGAGACCGGACGATCCCGGCCGCACTGGAGACAAGATGAGCATCGCCCTTTCCAGGAAGTATCGCGCCGGCCTTTTGGCCGGCGGCCTGCTGGCCGCTCCGTTCGTGCTGGCCTCGCCGGCGCAGGCATCCGAGGCCGAGGAACAACTCGCGAAGATCGAGGCGCAGTTGAACGCGCAGGGCCTGCGTATCAGCGAGCAGGAGCGAAAGCTGGTCGAGCAGCGGGCGCTGATCGAAAGCCAGGGACTGGAGATCCGCGCCCTGCGGGAGCAACGCGAACAGATTTTGTCCGACATCCGCGCGGGGCACGGCGTGGCCGCGCCGCAGCCCGGCGGTTCGGCGCCGGTGCAACTTGCCGCGCGTCAGGCGCCGCCTTCGGCCGCTGGCGGGCCCCTGCCTACCGGGCCTGTTGGGGAGGCTCCGCCCTCTCCAGCCCGCCGGCTCGAGGAGGACGTCGCCGCGATCCCGCCCGGCATGGGGGTGCTAACCCCAGGCGGGACGCTGATTGTCGAGCCGACGCTTGAGTACACCCGATCAAGCGCCAATCGGCTGGTGTTCCGCGGCGTGGAGATTGTGCCCGGCGTTCAGCTCGGGGTCATCGACGCCAACGACGCCGATCGGGATTCCATCGTCGGCACATTGACCGCCCGCTATGGCCTGGGCGACCGCTTCGAGATCGAGGGGCGTATCCCATATGTCTACCGCCACGACCGGGTGACGACGCTCGCCCAGCGCGACGAGAGTATTACCCGGACCACCAAGCTTGAGGCCAACGACATCGGCGACGTCGAGGTTTCGGCCCGTTATCAGCTCACAAGCGGCCTGCCGGGCGATCCGATCTTTGTCGCCAACGCTCGGGTCAAGCCGCCGACCGGCAAGAGCCCTTATGATGTCGAATATGATGAGTTTGGCGTCGCAACGAGCCTGGCGACCGGCTCGGGATTCTGGGCGGCTGAAGTGGGCGTGACGATGCTGTATCCAACTGATCCAGCAGTCATTTTCGGCGGAATTAGCTACCTCTATCACATCCCCCGCGACATCAATAAGGTGATTGGCGAGGTGATGGTCGGCCGGGTTGATCCTGGCGATTCCATCGGCGCGAACATCGGCTTTGGCCTGGCTCTGAACCCGCGGTTCTCGGTCTCGTTCGGTTACAGCCACAATTTCATCTTCGCGACGGAGTCGGAGTATGGCGAGACCACCCAGCGTTCCAACACGCTGCAGGTCGGCGCGCTGCAGATGGGGCTGTCCTATCGCCTGACCGAACGGCTCACCCTGACCAATAGCTTTGAGTTCGGGGTGACCAGCGACGCTCCGGACATGCGGGTGGTGTTCCGGCTGCCCTATCGCTTCTAACGGATCGCCGCGTCGCGGAGCGCCAGGCCCATGGCGCTCTGCAGGCGCAGGTCCATGTTCTGGGCGGCGATATCCTGCTGCATCTGGGCAAAGCCAGGGATGTCGAGCGTGATGTCGGTGGACTGGCGGATGTCGCGATTGTTGGCGTTGTTGATCACCAGATGGGTGAGGTGCTCGCCCGACACGCTGTGGACCACTGCGGTGATACCGCCATCGCCGCCGACCACGAGGCCTTGGACGGCCGGCCCGTTCTGGAGATTGATGCCGCCGGCGGCGGCCGCCGCCGTCAGGTCGGGCGTCAACATTCCAACCTCGACGGTTTCCACCGGGCCGAGCGCGGTCCAGGTCAGGCGGGTCTGCAGGGCCAGGCTGCCGTCGACGAAGGTGCTCATCACCGCGCCAAAGCCGAACTCGCCGCCGCTGGGGAGCTGAAGGCCGCCGCGGATATCATTCAGTTGGTCGAGGGATAAGACCTCGGCCTCGGCGAAGTCCGAGGTCGCCGCCGCCTGGGTCGCCGGCCAGGCCGCGCAGACCGCCGCCCCGACGGTGATGGCGAAAAGGGCGAGGGGGCGTTTCATCGGAAAATCGGATCGAGCGAGATGATGTCGGTGATCTGGTAGATCGGCGGCAACTCGCGGGTGAAGGACGAGAGCGACCTGTCGTCCAGCGGCATTCCCAGCGGCGCGACCGCCCAAGGCCGCCACTCTTCTTCGCGATTATAGCCTGGCTCGCGGGTCGGGCTGTCGTGGATGGCGAAGGCGATGCCGTTCCACATCTGCATGAACTCTTCGCGCTCGTAGATCTTGAGGCCCATGGCCGGGTCGCCGATCAACACCTTGCCGTCGCGAACGCCCTTGAGCACCACGAAGTGGCGGTATGTCCCGGTCCTCACCACGAGCAGGGCCGGCGCCTTGGCCGCGGCAAGCTGGTCGAAGGTGGCGCGATAGCCATCGGCGGTCAGGCCGCGAGCTTCCAGATATCGCTTCATATCAAGCAGGGAGAAGCCGACCTCGCGGATCTTGGCCTGGTCGCCGTGCTCGTACATGGACTTGAAGATCTGCCCCTCATTGACCCGTACGCCGTAGTGATAGGTGAGCAAGGTCGCTAGCGCGGCCGAGCCGCAACTGTAGTCGTACTGCTGGCGCACCACCGTCCGGAACGGGATGTCGCGCATGGATATGACGTTGAGATTGTAGTTGGCGCCGCCCTCGACAATCGAGACTTGAGCCGCCGCCGGCCCACCCGCGAAGATCGCCAAGGCCGCCAGAAGCGGCGAGACGAGAATGGCGGGCGCCAGCGTCATAGCGGCGGCGCAGTGGTGACGATGCTGACGTTGATCGTCCCCTGGAGGTTGCTGTTGTTGCCCGTGTTGATCACGAAGTTGCCCACGCCGGCGAAACCGCTGAGCGCGCTTGTCGAGAACGCCACGTCGCCGGTGTGCATGGTGTTGGCGATGACGGAGTTGCCGCTGTTGGTGGCGTTCAATTGCTGTTCGGACAGCACGGTGGTGTCGATACCTTGGGCGCTTTCGCTTTCCAGTGCTTCGGTCGACATGACTTCTGCCGCCAATGGGGCGAGCGCATCACTCTCATGGGGCGCCGTTTGAGCGAAGGCGGGCGCGCCAGCGCTGCTGACGATAATCAGCGCCATGATCGCTGGAAGTTTGCGCATCTGAATTCTCCGCGGTGAGACCGCTGAATGAAAACGAGCCTGGCCCGGCCGATGGGGGTTCTGCCGGGCCAGCACTCACATCTTCTCTGGCGCTATGGGGCGGCGCCGAAGGAGATGCTGGCGTTCGCGGCAAGAGAGGTCGCCGCTTGGTTCAAAGATCCGATGCCGGTGTTGGCGCTGGAGGTTTGAATGCCGGCATAGCTGGCGAATGCCCCGCCGCTATGTCCGATGGCCCCAGTCGTGAAGGTGGTCGGGTTTTCGGCTTCGAAGGTCACCGTGGTCCCGGTGACGCTCGCATCGAGATCCTGCTTCGACAGGGTCGAGGTCGAGGTGTGCACCGAGTTGTCGTTCCAAGTCTTGTTTTCGGTGAAAGACTTGTTGGTCGTGTTGTAGGAGTCGTCGTTCTTCGTATTGACCGAACTGTCGATGTTATACGAGTCGTCGGTCTTCGTGGTCGTCACAGTATTGTAGGAATCGTCAGTCTTAGTGGTGGTGTTGTAGGAGTCGTCAGCCTTCGTCGTGGTATCCGTGTCTACGGAGTTGTCAGTATAGGTCTTTGTTTCGGTGTTGTAGGAGTCGTCGGCCTTGGTCGTGGTGTCTGTATCCACTGAGTTGTCGGTATAGGTCTTAGTTTCGGTGTTGTAGGAATCGTCAGTCTTCGTCGTCGTATCGGTTTCTGTCTTGGTGTCGGTGGAGCTGTCCGTCCAAGTCTTGGTGTCGGTGGAGCTATCGGTCCACGTCTTGGTCGTGGTGTCCGTGTCCGTCGAGCTGTCGGTATTGTAGGAGTCGTTGGTTTCTGTCGCGGTGGCGGTGCCGTCGTTGCCGACGCCGGCCGCAGCGAAGTTGTTGTCATCAACGTCCATGCCGCGGGCGGCGGCGGTGTTGGCGAGCGCGGCCGCAAAGATGAGCGCGGACGCAGAGACCATAAGCTTCAAAGTCATGGAGCACCCTCCGGGTATCTCGTTGCGAAAGGAGGACGATCCCTCCGCAAGTCAGTACCGAAGCGGTCACGCAATGGTTCGGATCACGTGTCTGTGAATTGCGTTGGGCGGGGCGGCCCTCGCCGATTCGAATTCTACGTCCGGTCGAGACTGCGCGCGGCGTTCCGCAGCGCTTCGCGGGCCAGACACATGGCGCGATTGGCGACCTCATCAGCCGGCAGATCGTGCAGGCCCCGGGGGCGCGGCAGGCTGACCTGGACGGTGATCCCGTCGTTGGTGAGGACGGAAACGCCAACAACAGTAGGGCTTACGGTCACGGATGGCGGCAGGGACAGATCAGTCATTTCGTCTCTCCAGATCCCCCGTTTGCCGGGATCTGGGGCGCTCCGGCCTGCAAGTCCAGGCAAGGTTTTATGACTGCGGATATCAACCCGGGCGAGTTTTCAAGCGCTGGAAGATTCAGCGAGAATTTGGTTCGGCGGGCCGATGCCAGCTTGAGAGACGGTTGTAACGAGTGGGACCGGTGAGCTGAAATCGCGCTGCTGTCATCCTGTAGGATCGGCGTAGGTCAGACTTCGTCCCGCGCAGATTTGCTGCCCATGCATAGACACGGTTGAATTCTGAACGTGTGGGCGACGTGTGCACGGCGCCGCCTTGGTCTATACACATCCTGAGGTTATGTATAGAAATACGATAATTCTATGCAGGTTCATTGGATGCCTCAAGCTGCCAGCTATGTTCCTCCGCGCTTGCCTCTGGCGTTAGATTTGGAGACCAAGCCTGTCCTGAAGAAGCTGGCGAGCGCCCATCGCGCTTTGGCGGAGCTGAAGGGCGCCGCCGGACTGGTGCCAAACGAGGGCATCTTGATCAACACCCTGTCCCTCCAAGAGGCAAAGGACAGCTCGGCGATCGAGAATATCGTCACCACCCACGATGACCTCTACCGTAGTGACGATGTGGCCGACCGCTTCGCCACGCTGGCGGCGAAGGAGGTCTACGCCTATGCGCGTGCAATGCGCGAAGGCTTCGAGACCGTTCGCAGCACGGGCCTGATCACCGTGAACGACATTCTGGCCATGCAGGCCACGCTTGAAAGCAACCAAGCCGGATTCCGTAGGCTACCGGGCACAGCACTGAAGAACGACAAGACAGGCGAGGTCGTGTTCACACCTCCGCAGAGCTATGATGAGGTCGCGCTGCTGATGGGCAACCTTGAGCTCTTCATCAATGGCTCGGATGTGCTGGACCTCGATCCCCTCGTTAAGATGGCGGTGATCCACCATCAGTTCGAGACCATCCACCCCTTCTACGATGGCAACGGCCGCACCGGCCGGATCCTAAATATCCTCTACCTCGTGAAAGAGAATCTGCTGAGCACGCCGGTCCTCTACCTGTCGCGCTACATAAACCAGAACAAGGGCGACTATTATCGTCTCCTCCAGGCGGTCCGGACCGACGGTGCTTGGGAGGATTGGCTGCTCTATATCCTGGAGGGGGTGGAGCAGATGGCAGGCCAAACGACCCGCCTTGTCCACGCGATCCGAGACTTGATGCTCGACCACAAGGTCCGTTTGCGAAACGAACTGCCAAAGATCTACAGCCAGGACCTGCTGAACAACATGTTCAGCCACCCCTATAGCAAAATCGCCTTTGTCGAGCGCGATCTCGGGGTGAGCCGGATCACCGCAACGCGTTATCTCGACGAGCTCACGCGGATTGGTTTGATGCGCAAGCTTAAGGTGGGCCGCGACAGCTACTATTTGAATCGGGCTCTGCTCAACCTGCTAGGCAACGTCCAATCGGTTTAACGCGCCGCCGGTCGACAAAGCCTTCCCCTGATCTCGCGAGATGGCCAGCATCCCCAGCCGGACGGCCGGCGGTCGAGGCCAACAGGGCGTTTCAATTAACACTGCCCAATGCTCCTCCGGGCGCGAAGGAAATAAGTATAATCAATGGTTTGTGGTGAAGTCTCCACACTCCTAATCTGACGATCTCTTGGGGAGCGATCCCTGGATGAGGGCGACGATTTCCGGGCGGATCTGGTCGGCGCCTTTTTCCACCATGTGCGAGACAATGCGGGCGCCGACGGCCGCGCGGGTCTGGGCCGTAAACTCGGTCTTGTTCTGGCGCACCCACTCCATGGACGCCTGGCGGTTCACGTTGAGCTGCTGGAAATGCGGAACCACATAGCGGGCTATCATCTCGTAGGACCGTTTGGTGTTTTCCCAGTTGGCCCAATTGTGCGCCATCATCAGGTAACAGCCGAAGCCGCCGCTCTCCTCGACCAATTGCTCGATACGCTCGATCGCCTCGTCGGGCGTGCCGACCACCGCCTGGCCGAGCGACAGATAGGCCTCGACCGGATCACCGGCGAAGTCATCTGGGACCATCGGCAGGTTGGCGATTTCGCGGAAGTAGTAGATCCATTTTTCCAGGCCGAAGCGGATTTGCTCGATCGCCTTGTCCTTGGTTTCGGCGATGTGCATCTGGCCGACCAGCCGCCAGGCGTTGCGATCCATGACCTGGCCGTTCTCCTTGGCGATGTCCTCGGCGATCCCCCAGTTGGCGGCGAGCGAGTTGAAGCCGGCGGTGGTGGTGGCGCCGAGCGAAAGCAGGCCGATCCCGTGCTTACCCGCCGCCCGCGCCCCGGTCGGAGAAACCTGGCTGGCCACGGCGATCTCCACCGACGGCCGCGAATAGGGCGTCATCTGAAGGCGGGCGTTGACCAGTTGGAACCAGTCGCTTTCGTGGCTGACCTCCTCGCCCCGCAGCAGTCGCACCAAGACGTCGAGCGCCTCGTCCATGCGGTCGCGCTGCTTGGCGACGGGGATGCCCATCATGAAGGCGTCGGACGAGAGCGCGCCGGGGCCCGCGCCGAACATCACCCGGCCTCGGGTCATGTGGTCGAGCTGGTTGATGCGGTCGGCCAACATCATCGGATGGTGGTAGGGAAGCGACGAAACGCCGGTGCCCAAACGGATGTGCTTGGTGCGTTCGGCCGCTGCGGCGATGAAGACCTCCGGCGAGGCGATTAGTTCGTATGCGGCCGAATGGTGCTCACCGATCCAGGCTTCTTCGTAGCCCAGCTGATCCATCAGTTGGACCAATTCCAAGTCGCGTTGGATCGCCAGGGTCGGGTTTTCGTCGAGCGGGTGGAAGGGCGCGATGAAGGCGCCGAAGCGCAGTTTGTTCCCGAGCATTCCGCCCTCCCTACGTTCTTTTGCGGGAGCCTAACGCCGATTTCTGACAGCTGGCTAGGGTGGCGTACCGCCTTTTCAAAGCTTTACGTCGCGGACTCTTGGGCCGTTTCGAGAAATTTCAGCACCGAGAGTTCGAAGCTCCGAGCTGATCCGCCACGCTTTAGCGGCAATGCCCCGCGTTCGTAGGCCTCCAGGATCAGGGGATGGATATAAGAGCCTCGGCAGACTGCCGCGGTGTTGCCGAGAAGCGCGGCCACGGCCTTCACCGTGACGACCACTTGGCGCTTGGCTTCACCGGCGGTGGCGGACGCTGGTTGCTCGATCAGGCCGCGCGCGGCCGAAAGCGTACCGGCCCAGGTTCGGAAATCCTTGGCGGAGAAGTCCTCGCCCATGGCCTCGCGGATGTAGGCGTTGACGTCCGCGGACTCGATGGAATGACGCTCGCCGTCATCATCCAGGTACTGGAAGAGGCGCTGGCCGGGAATGTCCTGGCAGGATTTGACGATCCGGGCGAGGCGGCGGTCCTGAAAGCGGGTGCTGTGGAGCTTGCCGCTCTTGCCGCGGAATTCGAAGGTCGCGCCGCCACCGGTGATCTTGGCGTGGCGGTCACGAAGCGTGGTGAGGCCAAAGCTCTTGTTGGTCTTGGCGTATTCCTCGTTGCCTACCCGGATCAGGGTGAGCTCCATCAGTCGCACCACCGCGGCCAGCACCTTTTCGCGAGGCAAACCACGCTTGGATAGGTCGGCCTCCACCCGGGCGCGCAAGCGGGGGAGGGCGCGACCAAAGGCGATCAGGCGGCTGAACTTCACTCCGCCGCGAGCCCGTCCCCAGTCCTGATGATAGCGGTACTGTTTGCGGCCGCGGGCGTCGCGACCGGTGGCCTGGATGTGCCCGTGTGGGTCCGGGCAGATCCACACCGATGTCCACGCCGGCGGGATGACCAGAGCGCCGATACGCGACAGTGTCGCCTCATCCTTCACCGGGCGGCCGGCCGCGTCGCGGTAGCGGAAGGCGTTAGGGGCGCCTATGCGGCTGAGGCCGGAATCATGATCGTTCACATAGACGAGCCCGCCCTCAAGGCCATTCGCCTCGGCCATTTGCCGGTCGTCGACATCGCGGGGCATGGAGCGCCTTTGGAAAAGCGGCGAGACGTGGCAGAGAGCGCCCTCTCGTCGGACCTCAAACGAGGCCGGATCGACGCGGTTCCTGCGTCGGATAGGGGACTTTGGATTGAACTACCGCCACGCCTTCCACGCCGGAAATTTCGCCGATCTGGTGAAGCATGCGGCGCTTCTGGACCTGCTCGCCAAGATGCAGGCGCAGCCTGGCGCGCTAAGCGTCATCGACACCCATGCTGGGCGGGGACTTTACGATCTGAGCGGTGATGAAGCGCAGCGGTCGGGAGAGGCGGAGGCCGGAATCGGCCAGTTGATGAAGGCCGACGATCTGCCCGACGCGTTCCAGCCGCTACGCCGCGCGGTTTCGAAACTGAACAACGGTGGGGCCACCACCCTCTATCCCGGTTCGCCGCTGCTGGTCGCCGCAGCCCTGCGCCAGGGCGACACCTATCTGGGATGCGAACTGCGGCCGGAGGAACACGACGTCCTGAAGGCGACGCTGCGGGGAATGCCGGGCGCCAAGACAGTCTGCGCCGACGGGTTCAACGAAGCGGTGGCGAGGACGCCGATCTCCGGATCGGTGCTTGTCCTCATCGACCCACCGTTTGAAAAGTCGGACGACTATCGCCGGATCGTGACCACCATCAACGGCGTTGCCGCCAGGAACCCGAAGGCGGTGGTCCTGGTCTGGCTGCCACTGAAGGATCTCGAGACCTTCGATGCGTTCGTGCGGGACGCCGAAGACGCATATGCCGGGTCGCTGCTGGTGGCCGAGGCGCGGATGCGCCCCTTGTCCGATCCCATGAAAATGAACGGCTGCGCGCTGGTCGTGGCCAATGCTCCTGCCGGCTTTGCTGATCCGCTGACGGCGATCTGTGACTGGACCGTCAGCCGCCTCGGCGACAATGGCAAAGCGCGGGTCTGGACCGCCGCCTAACCTTCATTTTGCGCCTGCGAGATGTTGGGTTAGGGTTTGTTGCAGTGCACAAACCTTTGCTGTTTGGAGGCGTCACCATGGCTCTCGCGCAACTCGACGGGGACCTGTCCCCGCAATCCCCTAACCCCTTTTATGTGCCGCTCGGCGCCGCTTCGCCGTTGTGGCTGATGTTCGCCGGCGCCGCGTCGGCGGGCGTCGCCTATTGGTGGATGACGCGGTGGGCAGCCGCCACCCATCTGGAAGCCGCGTTCGGCGCGGTGGACCTGCCGCTGACCACGCCGGCCTCTGAGCCGGAGGCTATCGTCTTCGAGGAGCCGGCGACGCTCGTCGAAGCCGTAGAAGCCGTTGAAGAGATGGTCATCGAGCCTTCGCCGGTCGAGGCCACGTCCGAAGTGGCTACCGATCCGCCAAAGCCGAAGATCAAGGCGCGTCCCGTAGCGGACGCACCCCCGACCGCCTAGGCTTGGCGCGGGCGCGCGGAGCGGTCTATGCCTCTTCGCCGGCTTGCGGCGAGGAAGAGGCATCGTGATCAAGCGGGCGTTCGACATATTGGCGGCTATTGGGGGACTGATCGTCCTCTCGCCAGTGCTGGCCGCAATCGCCGTGGCCGTTCGTTTGGACAGCCCGGGGCCGGCCATTCACTGGTCGCGGCGGGTCGGCCGCTTCAACCAGATTTTCCGGATGCCCAAGTTTCGCACCATGCGGACCGACGCGCCCGACGTCGCCACCCACCTGTTGGCCGATCCCCAGGCTTGGATCACGCCGCTCGGCCGGTTTCTACGCCGCGCCAGCCTCGATGAGTTGCCGCAGCTCTGGAGCGTGTTGATCGGGGATATGAGCCTGGTGGGGCCGCGACCGGCGCTGTTCAACCAGGACGATCTTGTCGCGCTGCGCACCGCCGCCGGCGTCGAGGTGCTGCGCCCGGGCGTGACCGGCTGGGCTCAGGTCAATGGACGCGATGACCTGCCTATCGAGGAAAAGGCCCGGCTGGACGCTGATTATCTTGAGCTGCAAGGGTTTAGCTTCGATCTGAAAGTCATCCTCACGACCCTGCGTGCGGCGGTCTCTGGCCAGGGCGTCAGGCACTAGATTCCAACCGACTGGGGTTTCGCGCGTTCCGGACTGACCTCCGGAGCCTAACATTGCCCCCTGAGCACCCGACCAAAGACCCCGAGAACATCTTCAACCGCCTAGGTGACTGGGCGCGGCGGCATCGGCGCGGCTTGGCGTGGACCGGCGGGGTGATCGCGCTCGTGATGGTCGCCTTCGTACTTTTCCTGGCCTTCTTCGACTGGAACTATCTGCGGGGGCCCATATCGCGGTTCGCCTCGATGAAGACCGGGCGGGAGGTTGCGATCCTGGGCGATCTGGACGTCAACGCGCTCTCGCTGAAGCCCAGCGCCACGGTCCGAAAGATCCGCATCGGCAATCCAAGTTGGGCCGGTAAAGGGCCTATGGCCGAGGTCGAGAAGCTTGAGGTGCAGATCAAGGTCCTGCCGCTGCTGCGCGGCCAATTGGTACTGCTGCGCCTGGAGGTGGACAAACCGGTCGTCGCCTTGGTGCGCGACCGCCAGGGGCGATCCAACTGGGATTTCTCCAACGGCAAAAAGAAAAACAAGGAACCGTTCAAGATGCCGCCAGTGCGGCGGTTCGTCATTGACGATGGGCGGCTGAAATACTCCGACGCCAAGCGGCGGCTGACCCTGGACGCGACGATCAACGCGACGGAGCGTTTGGGGGCCGCCAACCGGGGCTTTGCGATGGCGGGGCGGGGATCGATCAATGGTGAGCCGTTTATCCTCGATCTCGCAGGTGGCCCGCTGCTGAACGTTGATCCGGATAAGGCCTACCCCTTCAACGCGGACGTTCGCGCAGGGCCCACGCGGATCACGGCCAAGGGGACGATCCCAAAGCCGTTCGATCTGGGGCGCTTCCAGGCCGATTTCGTCGCCCGTGGTGCAGACCTCGCCGATCTCTACGACCTGATCGGCGTACCCCTGCCCAACACGCCGCCCTACCGGTTAGCCGGGAAGCTTTCGCGCGAAGTGAAGCTCTGGAAGGTCGGCGGACTAGGCGGGAAGGTCGGCGACAGCGACATGGCGGGCGACCTGTCGGTGGACACCGCCGGCGAGCGACCGTTCCTGCGTGGCGATCTGCATTCCAAGCTGCTCGACTTTGACGATCTGGGCGCGATCTTCGGCGCGGCTCCCTCCGCAGCGCCTGGCGAAACGGTCTCGGCCGGCCAGAAGGCGGTGGCGCGCGAGATGATCGCTGAGCAGCGCCTGTTGCCCAATGCGACCCTGAAGGTGGACCGCATTCGCGCCATGGACGCAGACGTGAAGTATCGCGCGGCAAGCATACGCGCGCCGCACCTGCCGCTGCGCGCGGCGTCGGTGCGGGTGAAGCTGAACGATGGGTTGCTGATCGCCGATCCTCTGCGGTTCGACCTGCCCCAGGGCAATATCGCCGGGCAGGTTCGATTGGACGCTCGCAAGGACGTCCCGGTCTCAAGCATTGATGTGCGCCTGTCGAACGCGCGGATAGAGCAGCTTATCCCGATCAAGGCGGGGGGCGGAACGCCGCTCACCGGCAGTTTGGTGGGCAGGGTGAAGCTCAGCGGCGCGGGGAATTCGGTGCATCAGGCGGCCGCCAACGCCAATGGTGAGGTGCTGATCGTGGCGCCCGGGGGAGAAATCCGCGAAGCCTTCGCCGAACTCATGGGGATCAACGTCACCAAGGGTCTTGGTCTGCTGCTGGCCAAAGACCAGAGCAAAACCGATCTGCGCTGCGCGGTGGCCCATTTCGACGCCAAGAACGGCGTGCTGACCGCCAATCAGATCGTCTTCGACACCGAGCCGGTCCTGGGAACCGGCAAGGGGACCATCAATCTGGGAACCGAGAAGATCGACTTCCGGATCGCGGGCCATGCCAAGGAACCACGCTTGATCCGGGTGATGGCGCCGATCACCGTGAAGGGGGCGATCAAGAGCCCCAAGATCGGCGTGGAGGCGGGGACAGCGGTTGCGCAAGGTGGGATCGCGGCCCTGTTGACCACGCTCACTCCGCTGGCGGTCATTCTGCCCTTCGTGGACCTTGGCCTGGCCAAGGACGCGGCCTGCGGGTCGCTGATCGCCAACGCCGGCCGGGAAGGCGCGCCGGTGCGTACGGCGAAGGCGCGCTAGCCGATGGTCGATTGACGCCCAGGTAGGGTCACCCCAAAGTTCAGTCTCATCAAATTTCCAAAGGGGAGGCCGTTGATGTTCCGACGCCATGCCAAGACAAGCCGGGCCGCGATCGCGCTGGTTCTCGCGCTGACCGCCACCGGTGCGCTCGCCGCCTCGGCCGCTGAGACCGCCATCGCCACCCGGCAGGCCGGCTACAAAAAGATGGGCGCGGCGTTCAAGGCCATCAACGAGGAGCTGAAGAAGAGCTCCCCGGACATGAAGCTGATCGCGGCCAATTCGGCGATCGTGAACACGCAATCTCAGCAAATCCCCAAGTGGTTCCCCAAGGGCTCGGGCCCGGAGGCGGGCTTCAAGACTAAGGCCAAGCCGGCGATCTGGACTGAGCCGGCCAAGTTCGCGGCGGCGGGGACCAAGCTGCAGACCGAGGCGGCCAAGCTGCAGGCATTTGCTTCAGCAGGGAACCTGGATGGGGTGAAGACGCAGGTCCGGGCCGTGGGCGGCTCGTGCAAGGCCTGCCACGACCCCTATCGCGCCGAGGACTAGGTGGCGGGCGGTAGCGCGCCCAGCGAGGGCGCACGCATTTGGGATGGCCCGACGCGCGTTTTCCATTGGGCGCTGGTGGTTCTGCTGTTGGTGTCGTGGCTCACGGCCGGCGAGAACATGCAGGTTCACCGGTGGTCCGGCTATGGGGTGATCGGCTTACTGGTGTTTCGCCTGTGGTGGGGCGTCGCCGGCGGATCTACGGCGCGGTTCGCAAGCTTCCTGAAGGGGCCTAAGGCGACCCTGGCCTATGCCCGCACCCTGGGATCGCGCACGCTGAACGGCGCGCCGGGCCATAATCCACTCGGCGCCTGGAGCGTCATGGCGATGCTGGCCGCATTGCTGGTGCAGGTCGGGCTTGGATTGTTCGCCAGCGATATCGATGGACTGGAGTCCGGCCCGCTCTCGCATCTGGTGGATTTTGACGCCAGCCGGGTCGCGGCGGAACTGCACGAGACCACGTTCCGGGTCGTGCAGGGCTTGGTCGTCCTGCATCTGGCGGCCATCGGCTATTACTGGCTGTGGAAACGCCAGAACCTGATCGGCGCGATGCTCACGGGCAAGCAGCGGCTGGCGACAGAGGCTCTGCGGCCCGCGTCGATGGTGCGGCTGTTGATCGGCGTTGTCCTGGCGGTGGCGGTGGCCTGGTTCATCGCCAAGGGCGCGAGGCTCTAGGGCGGAGCGGGCGGCCCGGCGGCGCGCGCCCTGCGAACCGCCTGGGCCAGCCGAGCCTCGTTCAATCCGCCTTCGATAAGATATGGGCCGACCAGGTATGCAGGCGTCCCGCGCAGGCCGAGCGAGAAGGCCTGGGTGTTGTGCCGGGTCAGTTGAGCCTCGATCTCAGCTGAGTGGGCCGCCTCGTCCGCCGTGAGGCGCTCGACGTCCAGACCGGTCGAGACCGCGATCCGGCGAACATGCTCGGCGTTGAGTTTCATGGGAGCGGTCATCAAGGCGCTGTGGAACGGCAGATATTTGCCCTGGCGATCCGACGCCAGGGCGGCGTGCGCGGCGATGGTCGAGGCCTCGCCAAGGATCGGCCAGTCCTTGAAGATGATCTGAACCTTCTTGTCGTCGGCCAGAAGCTGCGCAAGGGCAGGGGCCGTCGCCTTGCAAACCGAGCATTGGTAGTCGGTGAAGACGACGATCGTGACGTCTGGATTTTCGGCCCCCGCGCGCGGGGAGCCAGGATCTTCCAGCACCGCCCGGACAACGGGCGTCAGGGTGAGCTTCTTCGCTTCACGTGGGAGGTTTTGGAAGATGGCGGTCGCCGCCAAGCCGGCTAGGACCGCCATCAACAGAGTCAGTTTAGGGCGGCGTTCGACCAGTGAAAACAGGCCGCGCCGCGGGGTTTCGGAAGTCACCCGCCGTTGGCGGCGCCGCGCAGGCAGTTCAGCCAGGCGTCCTCTCGGGCCTTTTCGGCCTCGCGCAGCTTGGTCTCGGCCTCGCGGACCTCGGCGTCGTGTTTGCGCCATTCCAACACCGCGCCTTCGCGCGCGGCGCGGGCGGCCTCCATGGTCGGGAAACGAGCCAGCACGGCGCGGACGCTATAGTTCACCGGCGGACCGACGGTCTCGCGATCGGGATAGAAGCCCGTGATCGAGTCCGCGCTCTCGCTGTCGATGTGGAAGACGTCGGCCCAGCCCGCATGGTGGCGCATCAGGGCCCAGGGCCGTTCGATCTGGTCGCTCATCGATTACTCCTAGAATCTTGGGGCAAACTAGCGCGGGGCGAGGGCCGGGCCAACGGTTGTTCGTGTCGAGAGTGTCGGGCCAACTTAGCCTTGATCGGCTAACATACTGAAATTGTGGGTGGCTCGATTTTCCAGAACCTAGCCTCCCACGCTAAGGCTGGCCCAGGAAGCAACGCAAGCAAGTTAAGGCTGCCGCCCGAGAGGTAGCAGCGGACTATCCCGAGCTCCCAGTGTGCAGCTAGGCTTCGCCGCATTTCGGAGACTGTGTGATTGGATCGCGCCCTAGCGCGCCGCCTAATGACCCGGAGTTTCGCAAGGCTGTCGCCTTGCGAACCCCTTAACACGTCCGCAGCTTCAAAGGCTTACGTTGACCATTCAAGATGAACCGCCGGGCGCGACTGCGCCGGCAATCTGATCACCGTCCTCCCGCTGGAGAGCAAGCGCCTTCTGATCCGCGAGCTAGAGGCGGCAAATCTCCACAATTGCCATGCTCTCTTCGTCGATATCGCTTGGAACGATCCAACGCTCACGCCGCGGACCATCGACGGGTACCGGCCATTCGCGTCGCGGTAGAACGCCAAGGCGATGACGGAATTGAAGACCGCCCAGCCGCGGCCGCGAGCCACATGGCCTGGTCGGCACGCGCTGCAACCTGGAACGCCGCGCGGGCCGGAGCGTCGAGCCCACTCCACTCCACAAGACGACGGCGGTCGCGCAGGTCGGCCGTATCGCCGCCAGCCTATGGCCCCACATCGATATCTGAAACCCGCGTCTCGCGCTTCATCGGGGCCGGCATGCCCAGCGCCGCCGCCAACTGTTCGTCCCACCCGTAGATGTCGGGTCGGAAGGCGATTTCCCCGGACGGATCGACAAATGCCGTCTGGTACATGAGGCGAACTGGCATCGGGGTCTGTAATCGCACCGCCGCCGTCGAGCCCTTCGCGAGCTTGGCGTCGAACTCCGATTGAAGCCCCGCCGCCGACGAAAGTCCGCGCGCATAGCCGACAGCGTCGTCGACCCGAACGCATCCGTGGCTGCCGTGGCGCTCATTGGCTGCAAACGCCGTCTTTGACGGCGTGTCGTGCAGATAGATTGCGTGCGGGTTCTGCATGTCGAATTTGACCCGCCCCAGCGAGGCCTTCGGGCCGGGACGTTGGACCACCCGGCCCTCGTCCACATACATGTCGTGCTCGCGCAAATAGGCCGCGCCCTTTGGGAGGATTTCTCTCTCGGCGATACCCTGCGGCACATTCCATGGCGGGTTTAGAACCAGGTCGCTGAAGGTTCCGGCCAGATTGGGGGTGGCGGCGTCAGGTTTTCCGACGACCACGCGCCGGACATCGATGATTTTGCCATTTTCGTAGGTCGTCATCACGGCGGCTGCGGTGTTGACGTCGATCCGGGTGGCCGGAGGATTTCGCTTCAGCCAACGCCGGACCTCCAGGTTTAAGGCGAGCTGACGCGCCCGGTCGGCCGGGCCCGCGTTCAGAATCGCGATGGTGTCGCCGCCGATGACGCCGTCGTCATTAACGCCCTGCTGGGTCTGAAAGCGCTTGATGGCTTCGACGACGGCGGGCTCATATCGGTCTGAGGAGGCGGGCGCCTCTTTCAAATAGCGACCCGCCACAAGCGCCTCGACGATCTGCGGAATGCGCCGATCCTGATCGCCTGGCTTGATCGCCTCGCCAGAAGGTATCGCGGCCGGTTGGCGCGAAGCGGCGTCCTTCAAATATCCGAGATAGGCCTTGGAAAGACGGTCGTATTCCGGGTCGTTGGGAGCCAGGTTCTTCAGCCAAGGCTCCAGATCGCCCGCGCTCAGCGCGGCGGCGAGCGTGCGGTCCACGTTCAGGTCGTTACGCTCCAGGCCGTAGACCTCGAAGATCTTGCTGGGATCTATCAAGCCATGCGCCAAAGCGTCGCCATAGGCCATCGCGGCCTTAGTCAGCGCGATCTCGCGCCCTAGCGGGTCCTTGGCCGCCAAGCGAGCGACAAACGGCTTGGAGTCGATCGCGTGGCTATCCAGCGTCTTGAAGGCGTCCTGAAGCTGGCGAGCGCTCGACGGCGACCAGGCCGGACGCCAATCCCTCGCGGCGTAGAAGGCCCTAACACGCTCATCCATCTGAGCGCGTTGAAGGGACTGGGCCGAGACCTCCTTAGGACGGACAAGGCTGTCACCTCCTAGGGAGGTGAGGGGACCACAAGCAGCGATCAGGGAAATCATCAAGGCCGCGGGCGCAAGGCGGGCGGCGGGAAGCTGCACTGTCATTGAGGGGGTAACGCCGCAGATGCGATTTGGTGCGACATTATCGCCCGCGTCTTCTTTTAGCCGGCCTACGCGGGCACAATCGCCCGATGTTCAGGACCTGCTTAATCGGCGCGGCGGTCATCCTACTGACGCTCTCGATAGGCGGCGGGACGCCGCCGGGCGCGACCAGGGCGGCGGCCGCTGCGTCCATTCCGGATGATCGGAGCGACCTGATCGGCGATCTGCTGGAGGCTCCGGTTCCCAGTTGCGAGGCGGCGAGCGGCTACGAACAGGCCGCGCGCCGCAACGCCAACAGCATGCGGACAATGAACTGGTCGCCGTTTGGACGCGCTGAGAAGGGCTGGGCGATCTATTCGGCGCATGTCGCGCGCGCCATCGGCACGACCTGCGCCCCGGACAGTCCGGGCTTCGCCGCGGCCCTCGCGCGTTGGCAAGCCAGCCGCGGGCTTTCAGGCGAAGGGCGATCAGATGTCACCACCCTGATGTCGATGAAGGCCGAATGGCAGGCGGCTCGGCCCTATGTCGCCCTACGCGCTTCCGGCGTCTGCCCGGCGCCGCCGGCGTCGACGGGACTGACGCGTCTGGACGCCGACGAAGGCTATATGGGCAAGTCGGTCGAATTGCGGTCGGACGTCGCGCGCGCCTATCGGCGGATGGTGGCCGCGGCCCGGGCGGAGATGCCGGACCTAGCTGAAGACCCGCAACTGCTCAGAGTTTTTTCAGGTTATCGCAGTCCGGCCTATGACGACGCGCGCTGCGCGCGGGACGGTAACTGCGGAGGAATTGTTCGGGCGAAGTGTTCGGTTCACCGCACCGGACAAGCCTTGGACCTCGTGGTCGGGGCCGCGCCCGGATTCAGCGTAGACTCCAGCGCTGACGCCAATCGCCTGCACCAATCAGAGGGGAGGGCCTATCGGTGGCTGCTCGCCAACGCCGAAAGGTTCGGGTTCGTAAACTACAGCTTCGAACCCTGGCATTGGGAATGGATTGGCGACGGCTCTAGCCCCGAGTCCCCGCAGTTGCAGCGAGTTGCAACGCGTTAGATAAAGCACAGCTCTATCAAGCCTCTCGGGAGCGGCAGGCCCGCGGGCCAGGCCCCGCCGCCGCCGCCGCCGCATAGCTCGTGGGCTTAGCTGAGAGCCTTGTGACTGACGGCGCGGGAGAGAGCGGCTGCAATCTGGTCCGAGGTGTATGGCTTGGTCAGGTTGATCCCATCGGGCGCGCCGGCCTCCTGTGATGCGCCTTGGTCGCCGCTTGCGAAAATGATCTTCAAGCCTGGCCGCTGCTGGATGGCCTGTCGCGCCAGGTCGGTCCCGGAGAAATCCGGAAGTCCGACATCGGTGATCAAGACATCGGCCGTCGTTTCCGCGAGGAGCCGCAGGGCGCTTTCGCCATCGCTGGCGCAGTTCACGGTGTGACCGAGCTCTGCGATCATGTCGGCTGTGCCGCTGCGGATCAGATCGTCGTCCTCGACAAGCAAAACATTCAGTTTGGGATCGTTCCGCCGCCTCTCGTCATGCACGAGTGTCGCGCGAGGGCGTTCATGAACACGGCGTTGGGCCTGATTGGCCAGAATATGCCGGATCCGGCGGGCCAACGCCTCGCGGGAGTAGGGTTTTGACAAGAGCTCTACCCCCGGATCGAGGCGACCATGGTGCACGATCGCGTTTTCCGTGTAGCCCGAGGTGAACAAGACACCGATGTGCGGCAGTCGCTCCTTGGTCCGCCTTGCAAGCTCTGGGCTGCGCAGCGGGCCAGGCATGACCACGTCGGTGAACAGAAGGTCGATCGCCATCCCGCTGTCGATGACGTTCAGCGCGCTTTGTGCGTCCCGCGCCTTCAGCACCCTGTAGCCAAGCTCGGTCAGCAAGCCGACCGCGGTCTCGCGGACATCCTCGTCATCTTCCACGACAAGGATGGTTTCCGTGCCGCCGACCGCCGGCCCTGCGCTGACGTCCGCCAGGACGTCCTCAGCCCCCACCGCGCGTGGAAGGTAGAGCTTGATCGTCGTTCCTTCCCCAACCTCGCTGTAGATTTTGATGTGTCCGCCTGACTGCTTGGTCAGGCCATAGACCATGGATAGGCCAAGGCCTGTGCCCTTGCCCTCGGGCTTGGTGCTGAAGAAGGGCTCGAAGACGCTCTCGATGATGTCCTTCGGTATACCCGAACCGGTGTCGGTCACTGCGACCATGACGTACTGCCCCGGCCTCACGTCATCGTGCTGGGTGGCATAGCTGTCATCGAGCGAGGCGTTGTTGACTTCGATCGTCAGACGCCCGCCCTCATGCATGGCGTCCCGGCCGTTGATGGCCAGGTTGAGGATGGCGTTCTCGATCTGCCCTGGGTCCACCAGGGTGTTCCACAATCCCCCGCCGACGATGGTCTCCACCTCGATATCTTCTCCAATCGAGCGGCGCAGTAGATCGTCCATATCCTTCAGGAGCCGCCCAAGGTTCACCACCTTGGGCTCAAGGGGGGAGCGTCGTCCGAAGGCCAGCAATTGTGACGCCAGCTTCGCGCCGCGCGAAACCCCGGCAAGCGCGTTCTGCACCCGCCTCTCAGCCCGGTCGTTGCCTGCTACGTCGCGTCCCAGCAGCTGAAGATTGCCGCTGATCACTTGCAGCAGGTTGTTGAAGTCGTGGGCGACGCCCCCGGTCAGCTTGCCGAGGGCCTCGATTTTCTGCGACTGACGCAAGGCGGCCTCTGCGGCCTGGCGCTCGCGAGATTCCTGCTCAAGCCGCGCGAGCGCATCGCCGAGCTCTTCGGTCCGCTCGCCGACGCGCTGTTCCAGGGTCTCGTTGAGCTCCTGAAGCTGGTCTTCGGCCTGCTTGCGATGAGTGACGTCGTAGCCATCGACAAAGATGCCGATGGGCGCCCCGTCAGGGCCTAGGATCGGCTGGTAGATAAGATCTACAAAGCGCTGCTCGAGCGGACCGGCGACTGTCCGCTGCAACATGACCGGCATATTGCGGCCGATAAACGGTTCGCCGGCGCTGAGCACTCCATCTAGCAGTTCGAAGAACCCTTGACCCTCGAGCTCCGGCAAGGCCTCGCGCACCGAGCGACCGATCAGATCCCGATGGCCGACGAGCTGAAAGTAGGCGCCGTTGATCAGGTCAAAGACGTGCTCAGGGCCCCTCAGTATGGCCATGAAGCTTGGGGCCTGCTGGAACAGGGTGCGGAGATAATCGCGCTCCTGCGTCCGCAGCGCGACCTCCGAGGTCAGCTGTAGATTGGCGACGCGGAGGGTCTCAGCCGCCTCCTGGCGCAGCTGAACGGCCTCGGCGAGTGCTTCGGCCCGCTGACGTTCGACTTCGTAAGCTTCGGCCCCGGACAGCCCCGCAGCCACCTGCCCGGCGAGCAACTTGAGAAAGCCGGAATAGTCGTCGTCAACCGGCCGATAGGGATTGGTCCCAACAATCAGTGCGCCGCGCGGCCGCTCCGCGCCCTGGTGCGCTAGCGGCTTGATGCGCACAGACAGCGGCGGCCTGTCCCAAGCGCCGGTGGGAAGATCTGACCGTTCGGAGACGTCGAGGGAGAAAGACTCTTCGCCCCGCCAGATGCGGTTCAGATCCCAAATCTGGTTCTGAGGCGTCAGCTCGGTGGGCGCCAAGGCGTGTCCCGGGGGGACGCCGGAGGCGGCGGCCAGCACCGCCGAGCCATCGTCACGGAAGAGATAGATCAGCGTAAAGGGCAGGTCGAAAGGGTTCTCGGCCAACCGCTCTTCGACCGCCTGAAGGACCTTGAGGCGCGAATCCGCCGTCGTCAGCGCCGCACCCAGGCTACGGAGCGAGCGCAGGCGGCGCTCAGCGATCACCCGCGTCGTCTCCTCGGTGACCGCGCAGAACACCCCTTCAACCTCTCCGGTGTCCCCGGTCAGGGGACTGTAGGAGAAGGTGTGGTAGGTCTCCTCGGGATAGCCATTGCGCTCCAGCAAGAGCAGCAGCGCGCGATCCCACGTCGCCTCACCGTGGTGATAGACCGTCTCAAGGCGGCCTTTTATGTCGGCCCAGATCTCCGGCCACAGCGCCTGAGTCGGCATGCCAAGAGCCTGCGGGTGCTTGATGCCGAGCGTCGGACGATAGGCGTCATTGTAGAAAAAATGGATGTCGGGGCCCCAGCCCAGCCACATCTCGAACCGTGACGTCAGCAGCAGTCGAAGAGCGACCTTGAGGCTGGTTGGCCAAGATTGCGCCGGACCCAGGGGGGTCGAGGCCCAATCGTGCGCACGCATCAGCTGCGCCATTTCCCCATCACCCACGAAGATGTCGTCCAAGGATGTATGGATACTCGACGCCAAGGCTTACTCTCCGATCACGGTCTTGCGGGTTTATCGAGGTTGAAGGGCGGTCACTAGATGAATGTCGAGGCCGGCGGGGTCACGCTGCAGCCTGCGGCCCCCCGACCAAAGTGACATCGTCTCAAAGACTCCGAACTCGCCGCGCCCCGCCAAACGGACTCCGCGATGTTTGCCCGAACGCCAGGATTTGAACGCCGGCTGGCGCCATCGCAAGCCCTCTATTGGAGACTGCTCCAAGTTAGGATCTCAGTCCGTCGAGTATCCGACTCCGAAACGCTTTCCCGTTCGCCTTTGACCTTTCGCCGGCGTTGGGGCGGGCTGGACAGCGACGGATGCAGCTCTGCGGTCACGACCGCTGGAAGGCGAGAAGTCCGCCGACCGCGCCGAGCAGGGCGTAGCCGCCGAGCTGCAAGGCCTGCTGCCCGCTGGCGCAGCGCAAGCAGAGCCTGATAAAGGCGAAGGATCGACCCTGGCCGTGCCAGTTGGCGCGCGGCGCTGAGGTCGCGCCAACCCTCGCTCAAGGCAAGCCACCGCGCTTGGGCGCTAAACCCAGCGTTGGTGGCCCCGTCGGCGTCGTCGGCGGCAGCGAAGTCGTACATTGCTCGCTCCAGATCGCTGTCCACAGCGACGGGCTCGGCTCCGCATGTGAGGCCGGCATTGGGCGCGGAGGGGCTGGATGGACCGCGGACATGGCGTGCTTTTCGCTTAAGGTCCTAGCTACCTTCGTCGGCGCGGGCGATGATCTGATCGCGGCGCCGCTGCGACCTCTCGCGCCCGGTAAACTTAGTCGGGGAGCACGTGACGATCGTGAATAATCCTATCAGTCTCGACGTTTCCATTCCCGGAAGCCAGCTTCAGCGATTGCTGCGCATGGCCGAGGCGCAGCCGCCGCTGGCGACAGCTGTCGTGCATCCGGTCGATGTGCTCTCGTTGACCGGCGCAGTCGAGGCGGCCAAGCGGGGGCTGATCACGCCGATTCTGATCGGCCCGAAGGCGAGGGTCGAGGCGGCGGCTCGAGACGCGGGCAGGGATATCTCAGCATTCCAACTCGTTGATGTCGCACATAGCCATCAGGCCGCCGAGACGGCTTGCGCGATGGCCGCCAGCGGGCAGGCCGCCGCCATTATGAAGGGCGCGCTGCATACCGACGAATTGCTGGAAGCGGTCGTAGCGCCAGGCTCGGGCCTGCGAACCGACCGCAGGATGAGCCACGTCTTCGTGCTGGACGTACCCACCTATCCTCGGCCGTTGCTCGTCAGCGACGCGGCGCTGAACATCTCGCCGGACCTCGCCGCCAAGCGAGACATCGTGCAGAACGCCATCGATCTGGCCCATGCCATGGGAACGCCGCTGCCGAAGGTGGCTATTCTCTCGGCAGTGGAAACCGTCAATCCCAAGATGATCTCGACCTTGGACGCGGCCGCCCTATGCAAGATGACCGATCGTGGACAGATCGTTGGCGGGTTGCTGGATGGCCCCCTGGCCTTCGACAACGCGGTGTCGCCGGAGGCGGCCAGGGCGAAGGGCATCGTCTCGCAGGTGGCTGGCGAGGCCGACATCCTCATCGTTCCAGACATCGAGTCCGGCAATATGCTGGCCAAACAACTCTTCTATCTGTCGAACGCGCAGTCTGCGGGAATCGTTTTAGGCGCCCGCGTTCCGATCATGTTGACCAGCCGCTCCGACCCCGAGGCTTCACGTCTGGCGTCCTGCGCGCTCGCCATTCTGGTCACGCAGCATAAGCCGACCAAGTACCTGAGATGAAAGCGGGCGCCATCCTGACCCTGAATGCTGGGTCTTCCAGCTTGAAGTTCGCCGTCTATGACGCGACCTCAGACCTACCTCTAAAGCTGTCTGGACAGATTTCCGGGTTGAACGGGGTTCCTCGGATGCGGGCCAGCGCCGAGAGCATCGTCCTCGCCGACGAACCGTGGGCGGGGAAAGCCGACCTCGACGCCGTGCTTGAGCGGCTTTTCGACTGGCTGGCGGCCCAGCGGCAGGCCGATGGCATAGTCGCCGTCGGGCATCGCATCGTTCATGGCGGCCTGGAATTCCGCGAACCGCGAATCCTGGACGAGGACGTCCTTGCCAAGCTCGAGGATCTGTCCTCGCTAGCTCCGCTTCACCAGCCCTTCAATCTGCGCGGGGTGCAGATTGCGGCGCAACGTGTTCCGAACACGTTGCAGATCGGCGTCTTCGACACCGCCTTTCATGCCGATCAGCCGGCGGCGGCGCGGCTCTATGGCCTACCGCGGGATCTGATCGACGAGGGCGTGCTCGCCTACGGATTTCACGGCCTGTCCTATGACTACATCGCCAGCGTCCTGCGCCAACGGGATGGGGAGCGGTCCGGGGGGCGGGCAATTGTTCTGCACCTTGGCAGCGGGGTGTCGCTCTGCGCCATGAACCAGGGGCGCAGCGTCGCCACGACTATGGGCTTTTCGGCGCTTGAAGGTCCGCCCATGAGCACCCGCAGCGGCTCCATAGATCCCGGCGTCATCCTGTACCTGCTCCAGGCGAAAGGCATGAGCCCTGCGGCGGTGAGCGACCTGCTATATCAACGCTCAGGTCTTCTCGGCCTCTCGGGGCTGAGCGGGGACATGGTCGCGCTGTTGGCCAGCGAGGCTGCGCACGCCAAGCAGGCGCTCGAGGTATACGTCTACCGTATTGCACGCGAAATCGGCTCGCTGGCGGCGGCGCTGGGAGGGCTCGACACCTTGGTGTTCACCGCGGGTGTTGGCGAGAATGCGCCTCCGATCCGTGAGCGTATCGTGGCCTTCAGCGGCTGGCTCGGCGCGACGCTCGATCAGCAGGCGAACTTGGCCGGAGCAGACCGGATCGACGCAGGTGGCGTTGTCGAGATCCTGGTCGTTCCGACCGACGAACAGCTGGTGATCGCTCGAGGCGTCTACGAGCGCCTTCGGACCCGCGGTGAGCCGAAGGAGGCGTTCAGCTCGACAGGGGAGCGAACTGCGGATCGTCCTTCCGAGACGACACCCCGCGGCGCATCGTCGACGGCGACCCGCAATCGTCCATGATCAGCGCCAATTATTGCCAGCGCGCTCCACCCCTATCTGCCGCGCTTGGGCAGGCCAGGTTGTGAAAGTTCAAGCTGATTTGGCAGCGCGGGTTCGCAGTAAATGCGGCCGCTACCGCAAGGTCTCACCCGGCGCGTGGGCTTCTTCGTCATGGAGAACGTCCTGGCGGTAGAGCATGGTGATCGCGGTGTAGAGCACCAATGTGAGTGGGGTTGCGAACAGAACTCCTAGAGGGCCGAACAGCGTCCCCAAGCCGACCACTGCGAAGATGCCCAGCACAACGGGAAGCGAGGCGAAGTTCTTCTGGACGAGGGGAGTGATGAGGTTGGCCTCAAGCTGGGAAACGCCAATGAATAGCACCAGGGTCATCAGCAACATCTGTGTGCCGCCGCTCGCTGCGACCAGCAACGCCGGCACCGCCGCCGAGATTGGGCCGACGATGGGGACGAACTGGGCCAGGCCTGTGAACAGGCCAAGGGCGAGGGGAGCTGGCACCCCGATAGCCCAAAGTCCCAGGCCGACCAGGGAGCCTACCAAAACCATGGCGAACACCTGCGCCTTCACCCAGCCCTTCAGCGCGCGGCCACAGGTGTTCATGACCTCGCGCAAACGGGCGCGGGAAGGCTTCGGCGCCATGGCCAGCACCCCCTCGCGCGCGCGGTCGGGTTGAGCTGCCAAGAACACCCCGGCGACCAACACCAGAACCAGGAGAGCGAAACCTGAAACGGCGCCCAACGCGATACGCGGGGCGAGCGCAAGTGCGCGCCCGGCCTCTGATCCCAGCTTTTGCAGCTGCTCCACGATCTGGCCGGCGGCGGGAGAGGCTTGCAGTCGCGTCTGGAATTCGGTCCAGGCGCCCGGCAGCTTCAGGGCCAGTTGATGAACTTGTTCGGAAATCTGCTGTCCAAAAAGGTAAGCGATCCCGCCCAGCGCGAGAAGGATCATCAAGATCGCACTCAGCACGGCCAGACCGTCCTTGAACCCAAACCGGTTCACCAGTGGATCGGCGACAGACCGAACGATTACCGCGACGACCACCGATCCAAAGATCAGGATCCACAGACTGGCGAGTTTCACCGCTCCTTGGGCGAGGAAATAGGTCCCGACCAGGATGACCGAGGCGGCGACCATCGAGGACAGCGTCAATTTTTCGAGTTTCAAGAGTGTTCTCCAGCTGAGCTGTGAACGCCCGCCAAGGCGTGAAGTTCGCAGATCACGCGATTACATCGCGCCGCCCTCGCACTGCCCGTCGCGGTCGCGGAACCGCTGGATCGCGACGCCGAACTCTCACCGAGGCGGCGCAGCCGGCTTTCTTCGATCGCGTAGGCAGTGGCGGTCAAAGGCCGCGCTGTTCGACGAGGCATGACCCACATCCGCCCGCCCAGTCTGGGCAAGCGTTACGGCTTCAGTGGTTTGACCGTCTTCGGTTATGTTTGAGATCGACTGTCAATCTGCTTGCTGAGGCCGAGCGGCTAAGCAGCCCGGCCTCCCGATCTCGGATCTATGCGTCCGAGGCCTGCATGGCGGCCTTGGCCGCGGCCATCATTTTCTCGAATGCGCCGGTGCGGATGAGTTCGCGCCGTTCCTCCAGCCCTCGGTGAAGCTCGGCCAGGGTCTTGGCGGCGTACTCATTCTGCTGGATGGCCGCCCACCAAGCGGCGACGTTGGCGGCCTTGGGGATTGGATTTTCCACGCCGGTCCCCGGAAGAACGTTTTCCACGAGGAACAGGGCTGGCGTCAGCGCGCAGTCGGCGAGGGTGAGGCGGCCCGAGCAGGCGTAACCATCGGTACCGATCATTTTGTCGAGAGCCTTGATGTTCCGCACGACCTGGCCGCCGAGCAGATCCACAACGCCCTGATCGCGATCGACCGCCCGGCTCTGTGGCGAGAGCATGAACATGTTGTTCATGAGGTAGATGTCGCCCATCCGGGCGATGGTGCGAATATGGGCGGTCTCACGCGGGGTCGCGCCCAGCAGCGATGGTTCGGGATAAATCTGCTCAATATACTCGGCGATGACATCGGATTCCGGCATCAGGTCGCCGTCGATATCCAGCACCGGGATGCGGCCGATCGGGAGGCGTTTGCGGAACGATGGCAGGCCGAAGTCGGAGGGGCGCTCGAGTGCGATGTCGGTGATGCCCTTGGCGTAAATCTGCATCCGCACGCGGGCGGAGTAGGGGCTAAGATCGCCCGAATAGAGCTTCATCATGCGGGGCGCTTCCTTGTTATCATCAGCTGTTGGCACGTTTGTCCGAACCAAGAGAACCACGGATTCTGTGCAAGGGGCAGATGCCGCGCTCTAGTGTCGTCTAAAACGGCGATGCGCAGCTTTGCATCGGCCCAAAGCGGGTGCTGGCCAACGAGGCGGCTCTGCACCTAGGCCTCTGGGAGCGGTCTCCCCTCAATGGGCTGCCCGAGATAACCGGCCATCTCCAAGCCTTCAGCGCTTGCGGCCCTTCGATGGCCTACGGCCTTTTGTCATTGGATCGGGGGGCTTGGGCGGCTTCCATCCCGGAGGAGGAGATACGGCTTGCTCGCTCGTCCCGAGGCCCATGCGGCCTGGAGTTTGTCGGCGCAGGCGCGAGGTGTCGAAGTCCTGGTGTGTTGATGCGTCTAGATTGCCTCGAAGCAGGCTGATCTGATCACGCAGTCGGGCGCCTTCCTCGAAGTCGAGCGCGGCGACCGCCGCTTCCATGCGACGTCGCAAGTTCTCAAGCTCACCCTTCACTCGCAATCAACGCGGCAAGAGCCACTCGCGATCAGATGCGGAGGGCAGATTTCACGGTAGGCGCATTGCAACTGGCTGAGCGAGAGGCTGGTGATTGCACATCCGCGATCTGAGCCGGCGAGTTGCTAGCTGACGGTGGAAGTTTCGCGTTGTTGTCCTGTCCGGAACCCGAAACGCAGTCGCTCTTTCCCAGCACGCGAGGACGTGCCCCTGTTTCTAACCGACGCCCTTATTCTCACCAATCCAGCGCTTCAGGGTTCTGGATGGGCGATCCAGATTGCGAATTCACTGCGACGCGCTTCAGCCGGCCGTCTTTCAGGATGCCGACCATGTAGGCCTGGACGTCCGAGGTGGGGTTGGAGGCGCTTTTCGCGATGCCGGCCACGACCGCAGGTGCGCCCTGTTGGGAGGCTTCAGCCGTACGGATCGCATCGGCTAGCGAGATCTTGGCGTCCTTCACGGCAGCCGCGCGCCGTTGGTTACGCCAGGTCAACATCCAGGAGGGGACCGACGCACCGGTGAGCTCAACAACGTCGCTGGTCGGGCTGTCGAGCCGCCAAAACCGGACGTCAGAATCCTTCAGCACGATAGCGGCGTAGCCCGGAGCACCGGCGACATTGTGAAAGGCTATGGCGGCCACTCGTCCGCCGTTCAGGGCTTCGATATGGGTCACCAAGTCAGGCAGGATGTTCGGATCGCCGCTAAAGCCGGTGACGTCGATGCTGAGGTTTTGGTTCACCTTCAAGGTCTGGGCGACAGATGGCGCCGTAGCGGCCAAGCTGCTCCCGATGGCGAGCGCAAAGAGAAAGGCGCGCATGGAGGTCTCCTCCGAGGTTGTTCCCACACGCGTTAGACCCGGCGGCAACTGTAGAGTCACTCGCGCCGACACCTGAGCAGGGGCGATGGTCTACCTGAGAACGGACCGCGAGATTTACCGGCAGAAGCTCGGTTATCCTCCAGTACATGCAGTGGGCACGGCTCTACCAACACCCCACGATAGACGCCCCTGCACGATGGTCAGCGTCCGCTGGCCGTTCGAAAAGGTTGTCCCCTCTGACCCCATGGAAGGAAGATCGATTGCGGGCGTGTCGTTGACGGAGACCGAAGCGCGATCGCCCAACAGCCTCACCGCCAGGCGTGTGCCGTCCTCGCAAATGTAGTTGCTTACGGGATAGGGGTTGCCAGCGCCGATTGATGCGTCAGGTGCGTGTGACGCGGAATGCTCGCAGCTTGCAATCATCAGGACGCCAATGGCCGCGATGGAAAGCGTTCTCAAAATCTGTGACATCTAATTCGGTTCTGTTCGCGCGAAGCGGCGATCCTAGCGTGTACTTCTAAAGGCTACACTCCGAAATCGCTCGCCCATTACGTGGGTCGCACAGGTTGACGCCTAGAGTTGGCCGGCGCCAATGGCGCGGAGAGTCGCCATGGTCGAGGGGTAGCTTCCGCCCCTGTGCGGAGCCATTCTGGTCCCGATGAGTAAGCGCTACGACATCCGAGAGGATTATGCTGGCTGGACGGTGTTTGACATCTTCACGGGCCATCCCGTCGTGATCATGGAGGTCGCGCAAGTAGGCTTGGAGATCCAGGATGCCCTCGATCTCGCTGAATTGCTCGAAACGCCAGCGATGAAGGGTGATCGGCGTCTACACCAGTAGGGGTGCTGAAGCAGGCCCAACCCTCCGAACCCCCAATAGGATCCGCAGGCCGGCCTGCGATGGGCGTCTACCAGACAACCTGATCAGCTAAGCGGACAGGGGCAGTGCGGACCGGCGGCGGCATCCGGCACAGCAAATGAACTCACCAAGGGTCTCGTGCTCTCTCGGCGCGCTGAGACTACGAGGCGGAGTGCTGGCGCAAGACAGCTCAGTTGGCCCACAGGGCGGGGCTGAGCAGGAGAGCAAGCTGCCGCGGGTCAAAGCTGTTGTCTTCGGAGAGCGCGGTTTATGGCCGGGCTACCGGCCAGAACCTTCGCATGCCGCCGGACAGAAGCGCTGAATGATCAAAGCTGATGTCCCAAGTCGGCCGTGGGCCTGCGATCCGGCACGGTCGCCGTTCCGCTTACGACCCATCCTCGGACCGTTGGAAGCGCTGCTGGGCGTCTGACCCGTCGACGCCCTTAGGCAACAGCGGTTCCAGAGTGGCGACGCGCGAAGTCGACAAACGCCTTGAAAGCGGCGGTTGGGTTGCGCCGGTTGGGGTAATACAGACTGAGAGGCGATAGTTTGGGCGTCCAGTCCTCAAGCACGCACACGAGCCGACCTGCCTCAACGTCGTCACGCACGTCGGACTCCATCGCTAGGGTGAGACCGACGGAAGCCAGAGCGGCGGCCCTTGCAAGGCTTGCCTCGTCGAGCGTCAGGGCGCCGGCGACGTCGATGTGCGCAGAACGCCCAGCCTTCTCCAAGGGCCAGCGATAGATCGCACCGTTGGGAAGCCGAACGCGGAGACAGACGTGGTGTGCGAGGTCCTCGGGCGTCTGCGGCGTCCCATGCACCTTCAGATAGTCCGGCGAGCCGACCACGACGTTCCGTCGCGCCATTCCCAGAGGCAGGGCGATCATGTCGATCGGCACGAGGTCGGCGCTGCGGACGCCGAAGTCGAAACCGCCTGCAACGATGTCGACCAGTCGACCCTCTGTGACGATGTCGATTTGAACCTGGGGGTGGGCGCGTAAGAAAGGCAGGACGAGCCAGGAGAAGATCTCGCGCGCCGCCGTTGGAAAGGCGTTGATGCGCAAGGCGCCCGAAGGCGTGGCCTGCTGTGAGCGGGCGATGTTCATCGCCTCGTGAATTTCGCCGACGGCCGGCGCCACCTTGGTGATGAAGAGCTCGCCCGCCTCGGTCAGTGAAACGCTGCGCGTCGTCCGATTGAAGAGCCTTACGCCGAGCTGGCGCTCCAGCTTTCCCACCGCGTTGCTGAGCGCAGTCGTCGACATTCCCAGCTCCAGCGCCGCCGCGCGAAATTTGCCCCGCCGGGCGACCATCAGGACGGCGTCTAATTCAGTAATTCCAGCGGACATTGTCCCGAAACCCGTGATGCGACGTCCTGAAGTGTCCCGATTATCGCGTGGTATGTCCATCGCTACCTTGACTGGTGAGCGCAGCTGACCGCTGCACGCAGCAAGCAGGACAAATCATGTCGCTAGACCTTCCACCTCCCATCGCCGCCTATGTGGCCGCCAACGCCCGCCTCGACGTCGAGGCCATGCTTCAGGCCTTCGCGCCGGACGCTGTCTTTCGCGACAACGGCGCCGTCTTTCAGGGGCGCTCGGAAATCCGAGGGCTGCTGGAAAAGGAAGTGGTTCCCGTGAAGGCGATCTTCACGCCCCAATCCCTTCGGCACGAAGGCGGCGAGGTAGTCGTCGAAGGCCCCGCCCATGGCGACTTTCCGGGCAGCCCGATCCGTTTCACCTATCGCTTCACCCTTGAAAGCGATGCGATCAAGAGGCTGGAGGTCACGGCATGACCCGCAAGGCTGATCCGACCGAGTTTGCCGGTAAGCGCGTGCTCATCAGCGGCGGCACCAAGGGTCTTGGCCGCGCCACCGTCGACCGGTTCCTGGAAGGCGGCGCTCGCGTGATCACCTCCGCCCGCGGCGCCCTGGAGCCCATCGACGGCGTCGAGTTCGTCCAGGCGGACCTGACGACAGCCGAGGGCGGGGAAGCCCTGGCGAAGGCGGCGATCGAGCGTCTTGGCGGGGTTGATATTCTGGCTCACGTCCTCGGCGGCTCGACGACGCCAGGTGGCGGCTTCGTTATGCTGACGGACGACTACTGGCTATCCGAGCTGAACCTCAACCTTCTCGCCGCGGTTCGCCTTGACCGCCTCCTGATCCCGCAGATGATCGAGCGGGGCGCTGGCGCGGTGGTGCATGTCACGTCCATCCAGTCGGTCCTGCCTCTCCCGGATGCGACCACGGCCTACGCCGCCGCCAAGGCTGCGCTCCGAACCTACAGCAAGTCGATTTCCAAGGAGCTGGGTCCGAAAGGGGTGCGGGTCAACGCCGTCTCCCCCGGCTGGATCATGACCGAGGGGACGGATGTGTTCCTCAAGCGTCTGCAGGACGCCAACGGCGGCATGCTGGAGGACGCGCGTCAGCTCGTCCTGAAAGGCCTCGGCGGAATTTCAATCGGTCGCGGCGCCGAACCCCTCGAAGTCGCCGAAGCCATCGCCTTCTTAGCCTCGGACCGGGCTTCCTCGATCCATGGCGCTGAGCTTGTCGTTGACGGCGGGACCGTCCCCACAGTGTGATCGTAGGCGGGCCACGCCATGCCGGAGTTCGGTCGAGCGTGGCCAACCGCCTGACCACGCCGAGCCGCCCTTGACGTCTGTTTTCGGTCAGAACGCGACTGTCCAGTCTCCTGACGGTCTTAGCGTGGAAGCAGGACAGTTCTAATGTGGGGCGACCGAGAGCCTACGCCTGTGGGATCCAGAACCCAGCGTTTCATCTTTCGTTAATTCCGCCGTATCCTGGCGGCTATGGTGCGAGAGACCGATCGGGACCCCGCTGGCGCTCCTGAACGCAGGATCATCACGGTTCTTGCGGCGGACATCGTGGATTCCACCGGCCACATCGCCGCATCCGATCCAGACGACGCCCAACTCCTGTTCGACGAGTGTTTCGAACACCTGCGCGGCGTGATCGAACGCTGGGGCGGCAGCCTTGTGAACTATGGCGGAGACGGCGGGATCGCCACCTTCGGGTGGCCCGCCTCGCTGGAGGATCACGCCGACCGCGCCTGCGCCGCGGCCTGGGACATCCAACATACCAATATCGGCCGCACCGGACCCGACGGCCGCCCTGTGCGGTTCCGGGTCGGGGTGCATTCGGGCCTAGTGGCGTTGCGGCAGATCCATCGCGAGGGGCGCTCGCGCTTCGACCCGGTAGGAGCGACGGTCAACATCGCCGCCAAGCTTCAGCAAACGGCGCCGGGCGGAGGGGTCGTGGTCAGCGACCAGACTGTGAAGCTTTGCCGCGTCTATCTTTCCCTGGCCCCGCACGAAGGGGCGCAGAACTTCGGAGGCGTCCGCGCCAAGGCGTTCACGTTGGCCGCGCGCCCTGAAAGCGACGGCGAGGGAGATGTCGCGCGGCGCTACAGTTCGCCGATCGTCGGGCGGGATGGCGAACTTGCGGCCCTGCGTAGGGCGATCCCCCGCGCGGGCGGCGCGAGCGCTGCAATCGCCCTGATCGGCGAGCCTGGTATCGGCAAGAGCCGCCTGGCCGCAGCAGCGCTGCGGGAGGCGCTGGAGTCTGGCGCGCGGGCCTTGGTCTATTTCGGGGACGCACAGAGGCGCACCACGCCCTTCGCGGCCGCGCGAAGCCTAATCTCCGAGATGCTGGTTTCCGGAGCCGGCGGTTCGAGCGCCGAACTGCGCGCGGGCTTGGCCGCCGCGGGCCTGGAGGACGGCGACCGGCGGATGCTGGAAGACCTGCTGGCGCCCAGAGCGGCGGCGGTGCGGGACAAGGCCTCGGAAGTGGCGCAGCCGCAGTTGATCGGGGCGCTGGTCAACGCGTTCGGCGCTCTTTCGCCAGGCTGCGCCACCATTCTGTTGATCGAAGACCTGCATCTAATCGACTTCGAGAGCCGTCAATTTCTGCGTCTCCTGGCGGCGTCGGACATGCCGCAGCCTCTTTGCGTCATGCTGACGGCGCGGCCTGAAGCGAGGGATGAGGCGATCGAGATCGCGCGGGATGTCGTGTCGCTCGAACCGTTGCCACGCGAGGTGATGATGGGACTGGGCCGCGCGCTTTGGCCGGATGATCATCCTCCGGAGGCGATGCTGGAACGCATGGTCGAGCGCGCTGATGGCGTGCCGTTCGTCCTGGAGGAACTGATCCGCTCCATGGAGAGCGAGGATGCGGCGGCGCTTCCAGTTCTTCCGCACACCGTGGAGTCGGTCATCCATGCGCGACTGCAGAAGCTCTCGCCTACAGCCAGGGCCATGGCGCAGGCGCTGAGCCTGCTGGGCGAACATGTCGATGTTGAGCTGGTGGAGACGGTGGTCGGGGCCGAGCCCGGGTCCCTGGTCCAGGAGCTGACGGAACTTGAGCAGTTCGCCTTCATCCATCCGACGGCCGGGCGTTCGACCCATATGCGGCATCAGATCATTTCGGAGGCCTGCGCCAACACCATCCCCAAGGAGCGCCGCCGGGAGCTTCACAAGACGGCGATGATGGCCATCACGGCGCGCTATGGGAATCTCGACGGGCGCTATGAGCAATTGGCGTTCCATGCCGAGCGGGCCGGGGAGGATTCGGCGGCGCTGGACTATCTCTGGCAGGCCGGGCTTGAGGCGCGGCGAAATTCGGCTGCGGCCTCCCTGAACCTGATCTTCGACCGCGCGCTCGTCCTCATCGACCGGATCGGCAAGCCCGCCGAGGACCGGTACGTCGCCTTCGTGCTGATGGCCTTTGCATCGACGGTGCAGCTCGGCGAATTCGAGAAGATGAACACTCACCTGCCGCGGATCATCGATCTGGCGCGGCGCAGAGGGCGGCCGGAGCTGGTCAGCGGGACCCTGTCTCAACTGGGGATGATCTGCTGGTTCGAGGGGCGCTACGAGGAGGGCCTGGCCGCCACCGAGGAAGGACTGGCGATCTCCCGGACCTTGAAGGCTCCAGCGCTGATCTTCTCCAACCAGATCATGTTGGCGAACGTGCTGCACGGCATGGGGAGGCTGCAGCAGGCCATCGCGCAGGGCCGTGAACTGGGCGACATGCTGACCGGCGACCTGGAAGGCGCACGGCTGGGCGCGGCCGGCATTCCTCGATCGATGGTCTTGTCCTTCATGTGCTGGTTCATGATGGACACCGGCGAGTACGCGCAGGGTCTGGAATTCGCCCAGCGAGGTCTCGAAGTCGCGGTCGCGCGGCGCGATCCATACTCCGAAGTGCTGGCTCGCTGCGCGTTGGGCCGCAACCTGATCATGCTGCGCCGGGACGCTGAGGCGGTCGAGGTCCTGGCTGTGGCCCGCGATTTGGCTGAGCGCTACGGCTATGACGCCATCAAGGCCAATCTCGCCGGGCGCATCGCGATCGCCCTGTCGCGCGTGGGGCGAGCCGAGGAGGCGATCGCGGTGGTGGAAGATTGCCTGCATCGCCGTTTGCACCTGAGGACCGGCCAATTGGAGGTCTATTACCTCTTCGCCGGCTATGCGGAGGCGCTGGTCCGGGCTGGCGAAGTTGAGCGCGGCCTGGCAGTGCTGGCGGAGGCCCTGGCCATAGCGCGCCGTCTCAACAACCCCTGCTGGATGGTGGATGGACTGGGCTTGAGGGCGCAGCTTCTAACCCTGACCTCGCCAGGCGATCCGCGCATTGAGGTCGATCTGGCCGAGCAGCAGGCGATCTGCAGCAGCTATGGCGTGGCCGCCTGGAAGGTCATGCCGGGATTGGACGCGGGGCGGGCGCAATCTGCGTGAAGCGGGCGGTCAGCCCGATGGCCACATTGGCCAGAGTCTTGAGATCCCCGTCTGGCCCAGCGACCCGTCGCAAGCCTCGCAGGCGGCTGGCGGCCTGGACGCATTCTTCCAGCAAGGGCATGGCTACGCGGTTGCGGCCCCAGCATTGCCGCGCGTCGCCGTGCACACCGAACATCAGATAATCCTCGAGGCGGCGCTCTGGGCCGTCGGTCGGACCAAAAGGGGTCAGCGACAGCCGGTGGGGTTGCTCAAATCGCCGGGGGTCGAGATTGGCCGCCGAGACCATAGCCAGCAGGAAGTCGCCCTTGTGTAGTTCAGCGGGAGGCTCTGCCTGGCCGCGCGGCAGCGTTGTGTCGGCCTCACATTGGCGCATGCGCAGCGCCAGTACTGGATTGAGGCGCTCGGCTTCGTAGATGAGGCGGGCCAGACCGCCGGGTTTCAGCTGCGGCAGCAGCGCGGCGAGATCGATGCGAAACTTCAGGACCGTGGTCATGAGCGAGCCGAAGGCGGTCGGCGGCGCGGCCAAGGTGGTGCTCACGAGTTCGAGCAGCAGTGCGGATACGTCGCTGTAGTACTGCTTGTCAGCGGTCCCTTGCGGATACCGTTCCACGATTTCGGGCCGTGTCCGGTTCACGACAAACGCCTCAATCAGGTTGGACGGCTTGGCGAGGTTCGAGGCCCGCGCGGTGATCAACTGCGTGCTGATCTGCTTCCGCATGCACGAGGCCGCATACTTGGCGCCCTTGGCCAGCAGCGCTTGATTCTGGAAGTTGCTGACCAGGCTGGCGGCCAGGATCACTGACCAAGCCTGCATGGCGGTGAGGCCGGGATCACGCAGGCCCTGGACAGCCTCGATCCACTGGCGCGGAACGTCGGCCTGATGCTCCTGCCAATAGGAGGGGCCGGGCGGCGTTGGCGGGAGCTCGCTCGGCCCTGGCACCCCGTAGAGGCGCACGACGGTTCCGTAGGCGGCCTGGACCGCGAAGTCGCTGACGAGATCGATGCGGCCGCGTCCGGACTTGGCGTCCCTGAGCGCGGTGCGAAGCGCCTCTTCGAGCCCCGCCTGCGCCTCCCGGCGCAGGATCACGTCGATGGTTTCGGGTAGGGCATCCTCAAGCGTCGCCCAACCCAGGTCCAACACCGTCTTGAGACGCTCGCGAGCGTTGCTTGTCGGACCAGCTACGTCAGTGGCGCTTAGGATCGCGATCTTGTCGCCAACAATCTGCCGGCCGGCCTCGTGATAGGGGCGCGTCGAAAAGACGACGTTGTCGCCGGTTTCATTGACCACGCTGCCCAACACTTGGGAGACGTCGCTGTGGCGACCCACGAACACCACCGTCTGGATCGAGCCGTCGGGCTGTGGGGGCAATGCAGCGCGAATGGGCGGCGCGCCCATCAACAGCTGGCCGGCGAACCTTGTCAGCCTCTCCTTGCTCATGAGCGACGGCGTAGCTGATTGCGCCATGCTGAACGCGTACTGCGTGAGGGTGGAGGGCTCGGCCTTGAAGTGCTCGCCGGGATCGACCATCGCCCGCAGCACCTTGACGCCCGGGGCGAAGAAGTAGTCGCCGCCCCGGGTGACGACGAAGCGCGGCAACCCCGTCACGGGAGCCGGCGCTCCTGCCTCAAGGAATGCGTCGCTCGCCGTTCCGTTGTTCGCGCCGGTCATGGGGCAGCGGCCCAGGCCCGCCTGGCCAAGGAATTCACCGCCGTTGATCCAGTCGGCCTGGACCACCTCGAACTGCACGTCGATGCGCGCGTTGGCGGCGATGAACAGCAGGCCCCGCTTTTCACTGTCGTCCTCTGCGTCCTCGCGCAGCAACGACCCGCCGTAGCTGATCCCGCGCCGGTGCAGGCGGTGGTGCCGGACCTCATCACGCCCGCCGGTGTCGCGCGGATTGACCCGGCGGATGTGCGCGCCGAGCGGGCATTTCTCTCCCGACTTGTCGGCCGCGAAATAGAGGAAGTGATTGATTGTCGCCTCAGCGGGCGGGCCGGGGTTCTCGGTGGGCTGATTGACGAGCGGCGTACCATCGGGCCAACGACCGACCATCTGGGCGGCGAGCAACGCCCGCGCCGGTATGCTGGAGGGCCGTTGCTGGGCCAGGAACGCTCGAAAGCCGTGAACGTCCTGCTCCAGCTTTCGAAACACCAGATAGGTCGATCCCGCCCGCAGGGCCTCTGAAATGGGGAAGCGATGGGCCTCACCATCCTCGTCGTGCTGGTCGAGGAATATCTCGCCGGCCGCCACGGGCTTCCATCCATCGGCGGTCGGGGTGCCCCCGCCGGGAAGTGGTTCCTCCAGCCGCAGATTAGCGAAGGGTTGGCTTAGTCCGTCGCGGAAACCGAAGTGCTCGGTTCGATGGACTAGGCGCTTTACTTGCTTTGAGCGCTCTGCGCCCTCCTGCTGTCCACCGACGAGCTCGTAGGGTTCTTGGCCGAGCTCGATGTGGACAACCTCAAGGCCAAGGAAGCGGAACAGCAAGCCGATCCACAGGTGCAGCAGTTCTCCTCGCTCGGAGGCCTTGTCATTGAAGGCTTGGACATCGCGCCGAAGCGCTCGCCAAAAGGCCTCGGAGGTCGGGCCAGGGCCATCGAAGCCGCCGCTGACGTAGCCATGGACGTTGTCGAGGCCCAGTTCGCCGTCCCAGTTTTCTGGGGCGCTCGGACCGGTGTCGTGCAGCCGCCGTGCTCGCGCGGCCATGCCTTGCTTGAAGACCTCGGGGAAGGACGCCAGGGTCGCCGGGTCGATCTTCAGCGCCGCGAGCCCGGCGTGGGTGAAGGCCAGATTGACGGGCGGACGATCGCGGCTTGGGTCGTCGTTCTCGGCGGGGCCTTGCGTGAAGGCCGGAGCGCCTTGGCGCAGGATTTCGTGCAGGATCGCCAACGGCAGGGGGCCGGGGTCCACCACCGCCGGGTTTTCGAGCTCATCGGCGAGAAGCTTCATGAACTCAAGATAGGTCGTGGGCGAGGCGTTCAGGAAGCTGACCAACGCCGCTGTCGGGGCGACCACGTCTCGGACCACGGCCCGAAACATGGCTTCGGGACCCTCGCGCATGGCTGCAAGCAGGGTGGCGGCCTCGAAGGGTTGCGGCGGGGAAGCGCTGAAGCTTCGGCCTTCCAGTCCGGTCAGGTCCGCCAAGCCGGAGAGGAACGACTCCCGGCGCTTGTTCACCAGCACGTCCAGCCAGTTCAAGAACTCTTGTGACGGATGGTCGAGTGGCGTTGCACCGTCGTCGGGCCGTCCTGCGGCCGCCTTTACGTCTCGGTCGGCGACATACTGGGCGACGAGGCCCGCGGTGGCGAGGCCGGGCTGGGCAAGGTCGAGCTTCAAGATCCTCCAGGCTTCCTCACTGGTCGATGCGGCCGCCACCCTGGCCTGGGTCGCGGCCATCTCCGCGCGGGTCAGGATCCGGAAGAAGAAGAAAAAGGACCAGTCGCGCGGCCGGCCGCTCTGGCGTGGGGCGGCTTGAACGTCGGGTTGGGTGTTCTGCGGCGATCCCATCTCAGCCGCCATCGCCCGCGTTCAGCGGCGGCTGGAACAGGCCGTCGGTGTCGGGGAAATTCTCGCAGTACTGAAGGTTCTCGCTCAGAAACTTGTCGAACAGCTCGTCGACCTGCTTCGGGTCGCCGTGCGGCGGCCGCACGCTGGCGACGAAGGTGTCGAAGCGGCTCTTGAAGGCCTCCAGTTGCTTGATCCGGGTGACCGTCAGGTTCGGATAGGTGGCGTAGAACAGATCGATATTAATCTGGTAGCAGCGGATCCACTGCCAGAATTCCTCGAAGTGCTTGGTGGTGGGATAGTCCTCGCAATCGCGGAACACGAGGTCGAAATCGCCGCCGAGGAAGCGCGCTATGTCGCGCAGGTAGAGCTTCAGGTCGCCATCGAACTCGACCAGGGTGAGCAACCAGGAGCGAAATTTCGGGATGTGCCCAGGGGCGATGGTGATGTCGTCGATCGGCTGTGGAATTCGCCCGCCATCCTTCGTCGTGCGAACCACAGCAGGATAGTAATCGACGCCGCTGACGCCCTCGGAGCCGACGAGATATTGCTCGGGCCGGATGATGATCATGCGGCCGAAGTGGATCGAGGGGACGCGGTTGAGTTCGGTAGGAAGCCCCCGCTCATGGCGCCGGGCCAGGTCGGCGATAGTGGCGCGAAGCCGCTCTTCGTGCGTGCGACGTTCGCCGAGCGGACAACCGGGCCGGATCGGCGACAGCACCGCGATCTCCGACATCCCGCCGACGACCTTGGATTTCGCCCAGAGGGCTAACTCTGCCATCAGTGCACGGCCTTTCCAGCCGGTCCTTGAGTGAGACAGACGCTAGGGCACTTAAACTGACGCTACGGTCCGTGAGCGTGGCGCCGATCTTCGCGGCAAGCTAGCGAAGAAGTTAACGCCGGGCTTTGTGGACGATCAGAGCTCGGGGGTCGTGCGAAGGCGCGCCGGCGGCCGTGGGTACTTCACCTTGAGTGGCGGGCCGAGATCGACGCTGGCGGCGCTGAGCGACCAGAACCGGCGAGCGATCTCCTGGCGGTGGGCGAAGCTGATGCTTTTGCGGTAGCTTTCGACGTGCCGAATGTACCCCGAGTACCACACCCCGTATTCCGGCCAGGCCTTGCGCAGAGTGTCGGTCAGCACTTCGAGTTGTTCGTGGGCCACGAGAGCGCGCCGCCAGCGATGCTCGGCGAAATTGAACTCCTGACAGACCAATCGCCCGGCCTCTCCGCCATAGCCCATCAAGCGCTCGGAGACCTCTTTGCTCATATTGATGTTGAGGCCGCCCTCTGTCGCCTTGTCCAGCTTGATCCGGACCACGCGCTGGCGCTGACCTGGCAGGACGCTCTGCATCTGGTCTTGCCAGCCCTTGGCCGAGCCGAGCAGGGCGCCCGCGAAATTCCCGAGTGTCTCAATGCGATGGATGGGAAGGATGCTGCCGTCCCGTGCGTTTTGCGGCATCGATATGCGATCGCTGGTCTCAAACGTGTCGGGCCGGTCATCGAGGCTGAAGGCGAAGGTCGGGCGGCTCGGCAACAGCGCGTCGAAGAAGTGGATCGGGAAGTTGCTGGTGATGCCGCCGTCCGAAAACCAGATCTGACTGAAGGGGCGACCCTTGATGGCGGCGTCTCGAAGCCACAGCGGGACGGCCTGGATCAGGAACGGGAAACTCAGGCTCATCCGGATCGCAACGAGGACCGGCAGATCCAGCCCTTTGGGCAGGCTGTGCAGGTGAGGGGACGCGGGGTCGGGTTGCCCGGCCTGCAGGTAGTTCATCACATCGGCCGGAAAGAGCCGCGCCCATTGCGCGGCGTCGAAGAAGAGGCTGAGCCGCGTGCGGGAGATGACTTCCGGCTGCTGCATCGAAAGGTTGGTGGTGACCGTCCGGAAGTCGATCTCCAGACCCGGAAACTGACCCCCACCCTCCAGGTCGCGAAGCGTCAGCGGCCGGTCCGGCGGCGTGTCGCCGAACGCGATGAATTGCAGCGAGGTGTGAAGCCACTCGGTGAGGGATTGCGACTTCGCCTCGCCCACGGGCATGCCGCTGCAGAGCCCGTAATTCTGCTGCCGCAGATCGCGGAACACCATGAGCCCCAGGCGAAGCGCCAGGTGAGCAATGGCTCCGACGATCACTGCGAAGATCAGACCGGGAATAGCCGCTGGGCTCCAAATTGGCGCCGCGGTGAACTGATCGGTAATCGCGAGCAAACCGGCATAGACGGCGGCGCCGAGGCCAGCGCCGCTGGTCAGGATCCATCGCAGCGGACCAAGGAAGCCGCCAAGCCTGTTCTTCGCCGCGGTCAGGCCCAGCCCTGCCTGAAACAGAGAGCGCAGATGAGCTGGCGGCTGAAAGAGGCCAGAGAGGATGCCGGGAAGCTTGGCGCAGCACTCGTCAAGCCGGGCGTAGCCGGCAGGGTCGCCGTTTCGGCGCGCATACTCGGCGGCCGCCGCGAAGCCGGCGGCGATCGCTCCAGCCGAGGTCCCGCCGATGGAGCGGAGGCGGTACTTCTTAGCGACCTCCAGGATGGCGCGGGGATAGACGACGCCGGACGTGACGCCGCCCTTGAGGATCATGTCGCACTGCGGCGCGTCCTCACTCAGGACAAAGTGCGCCGCTGTGAACCTGGGATCGCTCTCCATCGGTCGGCCCCCTGAGCCTTGCCGTGGCCTGCGGGCTTAGAAGGCGGCCTGGAGGAAGATCGCGGGACCGCTGAACTTGTAGTCGAGCTGCCCGGTCCAGCGCTTTTTCTCTACGTCGAAGTCATAGGAGACGTAGCGATACATCGCCCCCACGCCGACGTTTTCCCAGATGCGGTAGCTGGCCCTGGCCTCGGTGTTGATGACGCTGCCGTCGTAGCTGCCGGCGCTGAGGGACATGTAGTCCACCCGGCCGGCCACGGTCAGTCGCGGGGTGATCGCGTAACCGCCATAGAGGCCAACGGTCGGCATGGGCGCTATGAGATCGCGTTTGCGCCGCTGGGTCTGAATCGCGGCGTTGCCGATCTGTCCTTCGCCTGACAGCGTGGCTTCGAAGTCGGTGGCGTGCAGCCCGATGGCCGCGCCGAGTTCGAGGTTTTCCTGGCGGATGAAGGAATAGCCTACCGCCAACCGGTAGATGTTGGATTCGAAGGAACTATCGACCTGCGCGCCGGCTCGATAGACGACGTCGTCAAAGGTGATGTCGCGGGACGCCTGCGCTGAACCATTGCGATCAAGGGCGTAGTACTCGCCGATGATCGTAACCCGATCCCAAAGCCTGGCGCCCGCGAGGAAGGCGGGCAGGGCTTTGCGGTCACGCAGGTTGAGGTCGGATTCAAGGTTGATGTCGGTGCCGACCCTTCCACCGGTCCCCGTGACGCTGACCGTGGTGTCTATGTCTGGCCAGTAGGCTGAAGCTTCAAGCCAGTAACGCGATTGCAGGGCCTGGGCGTTGGCGGGGGCGACAAGCAGACTGCTGGCCAGCAGGCCGGTGGTGAAGGCGATACTCAGGGAAAGCTTCGTCATCTTTTTTCCTGCGCGCTTGTGAGTGGCTTGCGGTGGTCTAGCCCCAGACCATTGGCTTTCGAGTCTTCCAGGGCGCTTCCTTTTCCAACTGGGCGGCCAGCCGGAAGAGGGTGGCTTCGTCGGCGAAGCGGGCGGTGAACATCATGCCGATGGGCAGCCCGCTGGCGGACATCTCGAGAGGTAGGGAGAGCGAGGGTTGGCCGGAGAAATTGAAGGGCGGGGTGTAGGGGAAGGCCGCGCCCTGGCGGCGATTGACCTCGCGAGGTTCCAGAGCCACGGGGTCGATCAGCCCGACTTCCGGAACCGGCGTGCCAAGCACCGGGCATAGATAGACGTCCCAATCTTCAAAGAAGGCGAGTGTCTGGCGGTTTAGCACCCGCAGATCCTGCCAGCCGCGGAAGGCCTGTTCGCCGGTCACCTTGCGGCCGCCTTTCAGCGCCGCCCAGGTCAGCGGTTCCAGTTCGTCCGGCTCGGGTTCGCGGCCGACTTGCTCGATCAACCGGGCCATGTCGGCGGCGAAGTTCGCCCCTGAGACCGGCGTGCGGGCGGCGTAGAGCGCCCGATAGTCGATGCCGAGACCTTGCTCGACCACCTCGTGGCCGAGGCCCTTGAGCAGGACTGCGGTGCGTTCCAGGGCGGCTTGGATCTCGGGGTGGATCGGGCGGCCTGACGGGGTTTCCGACGACCAGGCGATCCGCAGCTTACCCGGACTGCGCTCCACCTCCTCGATATAGGGCCGTTCCTTGGGCGGGGCCGCGAACGGGGCGTCGGCGCGGGGTGTTCCGGTGGCGTCCAGCATCGCAGCAGAATCGCGCACTGTGCGGGTCACCACGTGGTCAACTGTGAAGCCCATGGCGTAGGCGGTGTCCTGTTGCCCGTTCGGATTGCGGTCCCGGGTGACTTTGAGCCCGACCAGCCCGCAGCAGGCGGCGGGGATACGGATAGAGCCGAGGCCGTCCGAAGCATGGGCGAGCGGCACGATGCCGGCCGCCACGGCCGAGGCCGCGCCGCCCGACGAGCCGCCGGAAATGTGGTCGGGGTTCCAGGGATTGCGGCAGGCGCCGAGATGCGCGCCCTCGGTCGTGCCGGTGATGCCGTATTCCGGGGTGTTGGTCTTGCCGAGCGGGATGACGCCTGCCTGGCGATAGCGATGGGTGAGGTCGCCGTCTTCGTCGTCGACCACGCCGCGGGCGAACTTGCTGCCATAGCTGCGCGGCCAACCGGCCACCGGCATGCCGAGATCCTTGATCAGGAAGGGCACGCCTTTGAATGGCCCTTCCGGCAACGGGCCCTGCGCCTGGGCGCGGGCCTCGTCATAGGCCTTGTAGACGACGGCGTTCAGGGTGGGGTTATGGCGCTCGATCCGCGCGATGGCGGCGTCCACCAGTTCAAGCGGCGTCACATCTCCCTTGGCGACCAGGGATGCGAGGGCCAGGCCGTCGTGCTCGGAATAGTCGTCGATCGCCATGGGGCGCTACCTTTGGCCGGCTGAGAGGAATGCGAGCTTTTCGACCGGCGCCAAGCCCGGGGCCTGCTGCTTCAGGGCGGCGAACGCGCCGTCGGCGGCGTCCAGCGCCTGGTCGATGTCTGCATCGGTCATCGCCGCGCAGAGGAACATGTTGTGCCAGGGGTGCATGTAGACCCCGCGCGCCAGCACCTGCGAGACCCAGCAGAAGCCTTTTCTCAGGTCCGGGTCGTCGTCGAAGAGGTAGAGCGGCATCTGGGTCGGGCCCGAGCAGCGCAGGCCAAAGCCGGCTGCTGCCGCCCTCTCGACCAGGCCGGCCGCGAGCCGGTCGCCGAGCGCTTCGATACGTTCCAGATAGTCGGTGTCTCGGACCAGACGCAGGGTCTCCAGCGCCGCGGCCATCGGCGCGGCCTGGTACCAGAAAGATCCGGTCACATAGATCGAAGCGGCCGCGGCCCTTGCCTTTTCCGCACCCAGCAAGGCCGAGATGGGATGGCCGTTGGCGATGCATTTGCCCCAGGTCGACAGATCCGGTTCGATCCCGAGCAGCGACCATGAGCAGTCGCGGGCCATCCGCAGGCCGGCCCTGACGTCATCGACGATCAGCAACGCGCCGGTCTGGTCGCAGAGTTCACGGGCGCGGCGGGCATAGGCCGGGTTTGGGGGCGCCTGATCGATGAAGGCGTCGTGCTTGAACGGCGCGGCGAAGATCGCGGCAAGGTCATCGCCCGCCTCGGCGACGGCCGCCTCCAGGCTGGCGACATCGTTGTAGTCGCAGAACACCTGGTGGGCGCGGTCGGTGTCGGTGGTTCCGCTTGGGCGCGGCGTGCACCAGGGAGCCGCGCCATGATAGGCGCCCTTTGCGCGCACAATGGTCTTGCGGCGCGTATGGGCGCGCGCGGTCATCAAGGCCATGGTCGTGGCGTCGGTGCCGTTCTTGCAGAACATGGCCCAGGACGCGTGACTGACCAGAGCGGTCAACTCCTCCGCCAGCCGGACCATGAGTTCGGTGGGGCCGGTCAGGGTGTCGCCCAGGCCGAGTTGGCGAACATAGGCCGCGTCGATCTCGGGGTTCGCATAGCCGAACAGGTTCGGTCCGTACGCGCACATCAGGTCGAGATAGCGATTGCCGTCGACGTCCCAGATGTGGGCGCCCTCGGCCTTGGCGAAGAATTGGGGATAGTCGTCCGGCAGCAGGCCGACCGCCTGATGGCCGTACATGCCTCCCGGGATCACGGCCTGCGCGCGGGTCCGCAGGGCGCGGTCCAGGCTGTTGGGACGGTCCATGGGAGTCTCCATCGACGAAGGCCAGACCGTGACCTTACGCCGAGATGGAAATCCGGCAACCGGGAGTCGTGATCGGGGCTAAAACATCCCGACTAGCGTGGCGAAGAACGCCACCACCGCGGCGACGATCGCCTTGGAGAGGACCGCCAGCACCAGGATCGAAAGGATCGCGGCGACCCAGCCGACCAGGGCCGCGACACCGTCGCGCTCGGCGCCGCCGATCGCGAAGGCGGCGATGGCGAAGGAGGGCAGCATGTTGCCGAACGGGATCGGCAGGAAAACGATCAGCGAAAGGATGAAGCACAAAGCCCCAACCAGCCGGTCGCCCATCGGATTGTACATGAAGGTGAGGCGCGGGCGCAGGCGGCGTTCCAGCCGTTCGAGGTGAGGCTTCAGCTTCGCGGTCAATGACCGGAAGTCGGACATGCTCATCGTGCGCGAGAGCAGCGCTTTTGGCAGCCACAGCGTCTTGCGGCCCATGGTCCATTGGGCGGTGATGAAGATCAGGGGCGCGCCGAGCAGGGCCGAAACCCCGGGCGGCATGGGCAGCACCAGCGGCGCTGCGAATACGAACATCAGGGCGCCGAACGCGCGATCGCCGAAGGTGTCCAGGAGGTCGCCGACCGACACCTTACGTTCAGAACGCGCGCCGATCTGGTCGAGCAGTTCGGAGACGCTGGCGGCTTTGGTGTGTTCGGACATTTCAAGCTTGGCGCTACCACGACGAGGCGCCCTAGCGGAAGTTAAAGCGCGGCAACATTGGCCAGATCGCTCGGGAAAATTGCGACCGACTCGGACTAGGCAGGGTTTCGATCATGTCCCAGCCCGTACGCCTTGGTCTCTTCTATGCGGCCCTGTTCGTCGGCACAGGGGCCAGCTCACCGTACATCCCTGTCTGGTTCGCCTCGCGCGGTCTGTCCGGCGCGGAAATCGGACTGATTCTTTCGGCGCCGATGTTCGCCCGTGCAGTCACAGCGCCGGCCATCGCCATGTGGGCCGACAGTTTCCACCTGCGACGCACGCCGCTGATCCTGATGGGGCTGGCGACCGCCTTGGCCTACGGCCTGCTGGCGGCGCCGTTCGGGTTCGCCTGGTGGTTCGGGATCTGGTTCATCGCCAACACGATCCTGTCGACCATGATCCCGCTGACCGATGTGATCGTGTTCGGCCGGGCTCGCCGCGAGGGCTTCAACTACGGCTGGCCGCGCGGGATCGGATCTGTGGCTTTCATCATCGCCAATGTGACAGTGGGCCTGCTGCTGGCGAGGTTCTCGCCCGAGCTGGTGCTGGTCTGGATAACGGCGGCGGCGATGCTGGCGGCGGCTGGGGCGCGGGGCTTGTTGCCGCCTGATCCGGTGCGGGAGGGCGGGGCGGCCAGTCGGCTGTCGGAGCGCCTCGCCGGCCTTAGCGACCTGCTTCGAGACAAGAATTTCATGCTGGCGGTGGTTTCGGTCGGGCTGATCCAGTCCGCCCATGCCTTCTACTACTCGTTCTCGGCGCTCTCCTGGAAACAGCAGGGCTTGCCGGAGAGCGCGACCGGCTTGTTGTGGGGCCTCGCGGTTGGGGTCGAGGTCGCCTTCATGTGGTTCATGGAACCCTGGCGACGGCGGATCGGGCCACGCAACTTGCTGATGATCGGCGGATGCGCGGCGTTGGTGCGCTGGATCGTGCTCTCGTTCGCGCCGCCGCTGTGGGTGGTCCTGCCGATGCAGGCGCTGCACACCTTCACCTATGCGGCGACCTTCCTGGCCTCGCTGCAGTTGGTCGAGCGACTATCGACCCCGGCCAACGCCTCGGCGGCGCAGACCATCAACTCGGCGCTGTCGGGCGGTTTGCTGATGGGGGCGGCCACCATCGGCTCCGGCTGGCTGTTCGACGCTGTCGGAACGTGGGGGTACCTGGCCATGGCGGCGATGTCGGCGTTGGGACTGGTCGGAGCGCTACGGCTATACGGCGTCAGGCGTTTGGACGCCTGACTTCCGCGACGACAGCCTTGCGGGCGTCTCGGAAGCGGCGACTATGCCGGCAACGAGATCGTAGGGAGTGATCGCATGCGGGCCTTGGAAGTCGCCGCGCCTTGGGGCGCTGATGCACTGAAAGTGGTGGAAAGCCCCGACCCGACGCCGGGCCATGGCGAGGTCCTGGTGCGAATGAGGGCTGTGTCGCTGAACTACCGCGACATGCTGATGATCAACGGCATGTATAGCCGCGGATCATCGACGGCCGGCGGCGTCATCACCCCCTTCTCGGACGGTTGCGGGATCGTCGAGGCCGTGGGGCCGGGCGTGACGCGCGTGGCGGTCGGCGACCGGGTCGCCACCCTGTTCTTCCAGAACTGGACCTCCGGGCGGCCGACCTTGGAGAAGCTCAGCTCGGCGCTGGGCTTCCCCGTGCCCGGCGCGGGACGAGAACTGGCCACGTTCAGCCAGGAGGGGGTCTCGAAAGTTCCTGATTTCCTGACCGACCAGCAGGTGGCGACCTTGCCGTGCGCGGCGCTGACCGCCTGGCGCGGGCTGTTCGAGGATGCGCGGCTGGAACCCGGCGACACGGTGGTGCTGCAGGGTACGGGCGGGGTCTCGATCTTCGGTCTGCAGTTCGCCAAGGCGGCCGGCTATCGCACGGTTATCACCTCGTCCTCCGACGAGAAGCTGGCGCGGGCGAAGACCATGGGCGCCGATACCCTGATCAACTACCGGACCACCCCGGAGTGGGCCAAGGCCGTGCGCGAGGCGACGCATGGCGTCGGGGCCGATTTCGTCATGGAGGTCGGCGGGGCGGGCACCATTCAGGAGAGCCTCAAGGCTGTCCGTATTGGCGGTCACATCGCGATCATCGGCGTGGTGGCGGGAGCGGGCGAGGGGGTGAACCCCGGCGTCTTGATCGGCAACAGTGCTCGGTTGCAGGGCCTGTCGGTCGGCTCTCGGGAGATGTTCGAGGCGATGTGCCGGGCGATCGAATTGCACCGTATCAGCCCAGTGGTCGACAAGGTCTTCCCCTGGACAGAGGCCGCCGCAGCCTTCGCCGCCATGCAGAGCGGAGAGCATTTCGGAAAGATCGTCCTCCAGTTTTGAGGAGGATTTAATTTAGCGACCCCTAAACTATCGTTGCGGGGGCGTGGGGAGGCTGATAGTTAAGTACTAACTTCATCAATGGAGTCGGCATGTCGCTGAAGCTGCACCTCCACCCCTTCGCCTCCTTTTGCCAGAAGGCGATCATCGCCTTCTATGAGAACGGCGCGCCTTTTGAGGCCTGCGTCGTGGACCTGGGCGAGGAGGCCTCCCGCTCGGCGTTCCTGGCGCTATGGCCGATGGGCAAGATGCCCGTCCTGCAGGACGACGCGCGGGGGGAAACGATCCCCGAGACCAGCGTCATCATCGAGTATCTGGAACTGCACTATCCGGGCGAAGCGCGCCTCATCCCCGCCGATCCTGACCTGGCGTGGCGGACCCGGCTGATGGACCGGATTTTCGATCTCTACGTGCAGGCGCCGATGCAGGCGATCGTCGCCGACCGGCTGCGTCCCGATGGCGAGAAGGATGCCACGGGCGTGGCGGCTGCAAGGGCCCAGCTACGCACGGTCTATGGCTTGCTGGAAAAGGAGCTGGCGGGCAAGACATGGGCGATGGGCGAGGACTTCACCCTGGCCGACTGCGCCGCGGCGCCCGGATTGTTCTATGCCGCGCGTCTGGAGCCTTTTGGCGAGGGGCTCGCGATCCTCACCAGCTATTTCGACCGGCTGATGCGGCGGCCCTCGGTGGCGCGGGCGGTGGACGAGGCAAGGCCCTATCGCACCCTGTTCCCTGGGCCAGAGCTCATGGACGACTAGCGGCCGGCGGGGGCGCCGGCAGCATCGTCACACGCGCCGTCAGGTAGCGCGCCTCATCGCCCGAAAGCGTTTCGGGGACCTCCGTCGCCAGGGTGATGTCCTTGATCCCTTGAGCCCCCAGCCGCTCGGCCACCGCTGCGGCCCTGGCCTGCGCGATGCGGAAGTCGGCGGCTCGCCTGCCTCGGGGGTTGGGGCTCGCGCCGCCCTCGACCTTGGCCGCGGGCGCGTTCCAACGCTTGAGGGCCCAGGCGATGGTGTCGACGCTCGCCGCCGCCTCCGGGGACAGCGAGGTCGATCCGTAAGCAAACGGCACCGGAGGCAAGGGCGCGAGCGGCGGGATCAGCTCCAGGGGCGTCTGCGGCATGAAGCGCTGGGCGGCCTGCTCCAACGCCAGATAGTCCACCAGCTCGCCGTGCTCGTTCATGACGAAGGTGACGACAAGGCCGGGGCCGCGCCTTTCGATGGCCTGGACCTCGCCGATGGTGGTGAGCATGGCGCGCAGTCGCTGTTCTGGACTGGCGTTAGGGGCGAGCGGCGGGGAGGCAGGCCTGCTGGCCAAGGCGCTGTTGCTCAGATCGGCGGCGCCCTTGGCGGTCAGGATCTGTTCGATCTCGACCTTGGTCCCGCGGCCCAGCGCGCTGGCGACCTGGGTCTCGGCGCTCGGGATGTATTTGCGGGTGACCACGACGGCCTGAACCAGGGCGGGCTCATCGCCCTGGGCCTGGACCTTGAGTTCGGTGATGTGTGGCGAGGCCTCGGCGAACGCCTGGTTGATCGCGCCGCGGGCCCGGTTGGTCTCTCGCGTTTCGACCACAATGCCCTGCAGGGACGCGGCGAGCGGGACGCACAGCGCCACCATGACCGCGACGAGAGCGGGCGTTTCCCAGGCGGCGCCGGTTCGTTCGACCGACCGGAAGCCGTATCGGCGCGCCACGCCGAACACCGAAACCAAGATGGCGACAACATTGGTCAGGAACAGCAGCAAGGCGCCGCCTGCGATGTCCCAGGCCGCCGTGGCCACGCCGTAGCCGACCACGGCGAGCGGCGGCATCAGCGAGGTGGCGATGGCGACGCCCGCGATCGCGCCACCCTTGCGGTTGATGGAAAGATAGGCGCCGACAAACCCCGACAGCAGGGCAACGACGAGGTCGAGCAGGGTGGGCCGGGTTCTGGCCAGAATTTCAGGCGTGACGTCCTTGAGCGGCGAGGCCCAGACGATGATGGTGGAGGCCAGGACCGACAGAAGCACGCCGATCGCCAGGGTGAGGGCCGCCGACCTGAACCGGCGTGGATCCACGCGCGCCAGGGCCATGCCCATCGATACGATCGGCCCCATCAAGGGCGAGATCAGCATCGCCCCGATAATCACGGGCGCCGAGGATTGGAGCAGGCCCAGCGCGGCGATCCCGCAGGCGCTGAACAGCATGAAACTGTAGGCGTTGGTCAGCCGGCCGGCGTCATGGATCTCAGCCTCGACCACGCTGCGATCGCCGTCGCTCAGCAGCCGAGCTGGCGACTTCAACGCCGATATTAGGGATTCCCGCACGGTCTTGAGCATCATCGTCACCTCGGCGGCCATGCGAGGATTTGAGAGTAGCGTCACAGTTGGCGGTCACACCAGGGCGGCGTCTGCTCTCAGACTACATGTGCTCGCTAGGGCCGGCGCCTATGGAAGCTGCACAAAAGCACGTGACTGCCGATTTATTGAACATCGGCCGGGTTGTGCGCCTCGGCGGTTGCCCGTAAATCGCGCTCAAACCCTTTTAGAATAACGCTTTGGTGAGGTCGCCCGATGAAATTTCAAAGCCTGGACGACTGCCTCAATGGCGTCGCGGCCCAGAACGAAGGGCAGCCGGAATTCCTGCAGGCGGTGACCGAGGTGATGACCAGCCTCTGGCCGTTCATCGAGCGCAATCCGGTCTATGGCGAACACGGGCTGATCCATCGCCTGGTCGAGCCAGAACGCACGATCATCTTCCGTGTGCCGTGGGTCGACGACAAAGGCCGGGTGCAGGTCAATCGCGGCTTCCGTATCCAACACAGCTCGGCGATCGGGCCATTCAAGGGCGGCATCCGCTTCCACCCGACGGTCAACCTGTCGGTCCTGAAGTTCCTGGCCTTCGAGCAGACCTTCAAAAACGCCCTGACGACCCTGCCGATGGGCGGCGGCAAGGGCGGGTCTAACTTCGATCCCAAGGGCCGCAGCCCCGGCGAGATGATGCGCTTTTGCCAAGCCTTCATCATCGAACTGCATCGCCACATCGGCGCCGACACCGACGTGCCGGCCGGCGATATCGGCGTGGGCGGTCGTGAGGTCGGCTACATGGCCGGCATGATGAAGAAGCTGACAAACCGCGCCGACAGCGTCTTTACCGGCAAGGGCCTCAGCTTTGGCGGCTCGCTGATCCGGCCTGAGGCGACCGGCTACGGCACGGTCTATTTCGCCGAAGAGATGCTGAACCACGGCGGCCGCTCGATCGAGGGGCAGCGGGTCTGCGTCTCAGGCTCCGGCAACGTCGCGCAATACGCGGTCGAGAAGGCCATGCAGATGGGCGCCAAGGTGGTGACCGTCTCGGACTCCAGCGGAACGGTCATCGACGAGGACGGCTTCACGCCCGAGAAGCTGGCCGAGTTGATGGAGGTCAAGAACCACCACTTCGGCCGGGTCTCGGAATACGCGGCCAAGCTGGGCCTGCGGTTCGAGGCCGGCGTTCGACCCTGGCACGTCCCCTGCGATATCGCGCTGCCCTGCGCGACGCAGAACGAACTCGACGGTCATGACGCCGAGAAGCTGGTGTCCAACGGCGTGATCTGCGTGGCCGAGGGGGCGAACATGCCCTCCAACGCCGACGCGGTGAAGGTGTTCGAAGAGGCCGGTGTGCTGTTTGGTCCGGGCAAGGCGAGCAACGCCGGCGGGGTGGCGACCTCAGGCCTGGAGATGAGCCAGAACGCCATGCGGCTGTCGTGGCCGCGTGAAGAAGTCGATCAGCGCCTGCTGGAGATCATGCGCGGCATCCACGCCTCTTGCCTGCAGTACGGCAAGCGGCCGGATGGGACGGTGAGCTATGTCGATGGCGCGAACATCGCCGGCTTCGTGAAGGTCGCCGACGCCATGCGGGCGCAGGGCGTCATCTGATCGGATTTGGACGGGGCCTGCGCCCCGTCCAACATCCTTTAGATCGAGTAGTCGAGTTCGCCTTCGAGCCAGGCGACGATCCGCTCGGCCGCTTCGGTCGCCGACATGGCGGTCGTATCGACGGTGATCTCTGCGTTTTCAGGCGGCTCGTAGGGGCTGTCGATACCGGTGAAGTTTTTCAACTCCCCAGCACGGGCCTTTTTGTAGAGCCCCTTCACGTCGCGTTGCTCTGCGACGGCCAGCGGGGTGTTCACATAGACCTCGACGAAATCGCCCTCGGCCTGGAGATCGCGCGCAAGTCGGCGCTCGGCCCTGAACGGCGAGATGAACGAGACCAGCACGATCAGGCCGGCGTCGACCATCAGCTTGGAGACCTCGGCCACGCGGCGGATGTTCTCGACGCGGTCCTCGTCGGTGAAGCCGAGATCCTTGTTGAGGCCGTGGCGGACATTGTCGCCATCCAGCAGATAGGTATGGCGGCCGTCGGCGTGCAGACGCTTCTCGACCAGGTTGGCGATGGTCGACTTGCCCGAGCCGGAAAGGCCGGTCAGCCAGACAACGCGACCGCGTTGGCCCTTCAGCGCTGCACGGCTGTTCTTGTCGACGTCCAGAGCCTGCCAGTGGATGTTTTGGCTGCGGCGCAGGGCGAAGTGCAGCATGCCCGCGCCGACCGTCCGGTTGGAGATCCGGTCGACCAGGATAAAGCCGCCCAGGTCGTGGTTGTCGGTGTAGGCGTCGAACGCGATCGGCGCGTCCAGCGACAGGTTGCAGACACCGATCTCATTGAGCTCCAGCCGCTTGGCGGCCAGGTGCTCCAGGGTGTTCACATTGATCTTGTACTTGGGCTCGGTGATCTGGGCTGAGACCGTGCGGGTTCCGAGCTTCAGCAGGTACGGACGGCCAGGCAGCATGGCCTCGTCGTCCATCCACACCACCGTCGCCTCGAACTGATCGGCGACCGGGGGCGGGGCCGCGGCCTCGGCGATCACGTCCCCGCGCGAGATGTCGATCTCGTCGGTGAGGGTCAAGGTCACCGATTGGCCGGCGACGGCCACGTCGAGGTCGTCGCGGAAGGTCACGATGCGTTCGACCGTGCTTTCGCGGCCCGACGGCAGGGCCTTGATCTTGTCGCCCGGGCGGATCGTGCCCGACGAGATGAGGCCCGAGAAGCCGCGGAAGTCGAGGTTGGGGCGGTTGACCCACTGGACCGGCATGCGGAAAGGCTTGTCCCGCAGATCGTCGTCGACCGGCAGGGTTTCCAGCAGCGGCAGGAGCGCCGGGCCGTCATACCAGGGCGCGGCGTCGCTGTGGGCTGTGATGTTGTCGCCCTTCAGCGCCGACATCGGGATGGCGGTGAACTGCTTGATGCCGATCTGGTCAGCGAAGTCGCGGTACTCGGCCAGGATGGTGTCAAAGGTGTCCTGGCTCCAGCCGACCAGGTCCATCTTGTTGATGGCCAGGACGACGTGCCGGATGCCCAGCAGGCTGACGAGATAGGAATGCCGGCGCGTCTGGGTCAGCACGCCCTTGCGCGCGTCGATCAGGATGATGGCGGCGTCGGCGGTCGAGGCGCCGGTCACCATGTTGCGGGTGTACTGTTCGTGGCCGGGGGTGTCGGCGACGATGAACTTGCGCTTGTCGGTCGAGAAGAACCGATAGGCGACGTCGATGGTGATGCCTTGTTCGCGCTCGGCAGCCAAGCCATCGACCAGCAGGGCGAAGTCGATATCGCCGCCCTGGGTGCCGACCTTCTTGCTGTCGGCCTCGAGGGCCGCAAGCTGGTCTTCAAAGATCATCTTTGAGTCGTAGAGCAGCCGGCCGATCAGGGTCGACTTGCCGTCGTCCACCGAGCCGCAGGTCAGGAACCGCAGCAGGCTCTTATGTTCGTGGGCCTTGAGGTAGGCCTCGATGTCATCGGCGATAAGGTCGGATTGGTGGGCCATCAGAAGTAGCCCTCCTGCTTCTTCTTCTCCATCGAGGCGGCTTGGTCGTGGTCGATCATGCGGCCCTGACGTTCAGATGTGGTGGTGAGAAGCATCTCCTGGATGATCTCGGGCAGGGTGGCGGCGGTGCTTTCGACCGCCCCGGTCAGCGGATAGCAACCGAGCGTGCGGAAGCGGACCGACTTCATTTCCGGCGTCTCGCCGGGGCGCAGCGGCATGCGCTCGTCATCGACCATGATCAGCGCGCCGTCGCGCTCCACCACCGGCCGGACTTCCGAGAAGTACAGCGGGACGATGGGGATGTTTTCCAGGTGGATGTATTGCCAGATGTCCAGCTCGGTCCAATTGGAGATCGGGAACACCCGGACGCTTTCGCCGTGGTTCTTGCGCGCGTTGTAGAGATGCCAGAGCTCGGGCCGCTGGTTCTTCGGATCCCAGCGGTGCTGCGCCGAACGGAACGAGAAGATGCGCTCCTTGGCGCGGGACTTTTCCTCATCGCGCCGAGCGCCGCCGAAGGCCGCGTCGAAGCCGTACTTGTCGAGCGCCTGCTTCAGGCCCTCGGTCTTCCAGATGTCGGTGTGCAGGGCCGAGCCGTGGTCGAAGGGATTGATGTTCCGCTCGACAGCTTCCGGGTTCTTGTGAACCAGCAGCTCGAAGCCCAGCTCCTTGGCCATGCGCTCGCGCATTTCGTACATGGCCCGGAACTTCCAGGTCGTATCGACGTGCAGCAGCGGGAAGGGCGGCTTGGACGGATAGAAGGCCTTGGCCGCCAGGTGCAGCATCACGGCCGAGTCCTTGCCGATCGAATAGAGCATCACTGGACGCTCAGCCTCGGCCACGACCTCGCGCATGATGTGGATGCTCTCGGCCTCCAGGCGCTGCAGGTGGGTAAGGGTCTCTGGAGTGATCGCGGGCGCTTTGGCCTGCATCAGGGCTGTACCTTGCACATGAACCTCGGGGGCCGAACCCTGCTAAACTAATGACGAAAGAACCCGCCCGCCTGTGTGGGGGCGGCGCGCGGATTGGCCCTGAGCGATGGCTTACGGGACCCGACCGGCGATGACGATAGAGATTTACTGACAAGCGGACGAGGAAATTGGCGCCGGGCTGGCGCCGGCGCCGGCTTGGCCGCTATGTCCGAAAACCGCGAAAGCTTTGCGGGTCGCGTCCGAAAACCGCGAGACATGGCCGGTCCAGGAGCAGATCATCGCCAGCATGGATATGGATGACGACGCCTGCTACCGCGCCTTTCAGATGCGTGACGCCCGGTTCGACGGGCGCATCTTCTGCGGCGTGAAGAGCACTGGGATTTACTGTCGGCCGATCTGTCCGGCCCGCACGCCAAAGCGCGAGAATATGACCTTCTATCGCTCGGCGGCGGCGGCGCAGGAGGCTGGTTTCCGGCCGTGCCTGCGGTGCCGGCCCGAGACCTCGCCTGATCTCGGATCCTGGCGCGGGACCTCCAACACTGTCTCCCGGGCCATGGCCCTGATCGAGGCCGGCGCCATGGACACCGGCGATGTGGAGACGCTGGCCGGCCGGCTCGGTGTCGGCGAGCGCCAGCTTCGTCGGTTGTTCCAGCAACATGTGGGCGCCTCACCCGTGGCGGTGGCTCAGACGCGGCGGGTGCTGCTCGCCAAGCAACTCCTGCATGAAACCCGAATGCCGATGGCCGAGGTGGCGCTGGCCGCGGGCTTTGGCAGCGTGCGGCGGTTCAACGAGACCTTTCAGCAACTGTTCGACCGTCCGCCGGCCAAGTTGCGGCGGCTTGGTGGGGCGGAAATCGCGGCGGGGGACGGCGGCGCCGCGACCATCCGCCTGCCGTATCGCGCGCCCTATGACTGGGACGCGATGCTGGCCTTCCTGACCGCCCGCGCCATTCCGGGCGTCGAGAGCGTCCGAGACGGCCGATACGCCCGGACCCTGGCCTTGGGCGAGGCGCGCGGGGTGATCATGATCGAACCGGGAGATGGTCCCTATCTTAGGGCGACCTTGCGGTTCCCGAGGGTTCAGGTCTGGCCGGCGGTGATCGCGCGGGTGCGCAGGGTGTTCGATCTTGCAGCCGACCCCGCCGTGATCGCCGCGCACCTTTGCGAAGATCCCGATCTCGCGCCCTTGTTGGCGGCGCGCCCGGGTCTGCGGGCGCCCGGGGCCTGGGATGGGTTCGAGCTGTCGGTGCGAGCGGTGCTGGGCCAGCAGATCACGGTTCAGGCGGCGCGGGTCTTGGCAGGCAAGATCACCGCCGCGCACGGCTCACCGCTGGAGGACGAGGCGGCGGGCAGGCTGGGACTGACGCATTTCTTCCCGACGCCCATACAGCTCTCGCTGATCGATGTCGAAAACCTGCCGATGCCGCGAGCGCGTGGCCGCGCCCTGGTTGGCCTGGCCAATGCAGCCGCTGCGGATCCTGACCTGTTCGGAACCCGGCGCAGTCTGGACGAAGCCGTGGCGGCGCTGCGGGCCCTGCCAGGGATCGGGGAGTGGACGGCCCAATACATCGCCATGCGAGCGCTGCGCGAACCGGACGCCTTCCCCAGCGCGGACATTGGCTTGATGCGGGCGCTCGAAGGTCCAGGCGGCGTGCGGCCGACGCCGGCGGAGTTGCTGGCGCGGGCCGAGCGCTGGCGGCCATGGCGTGCATACGCCGCTTCGCATCTGTGGTCCGCCGACCCCAAGAACCCCTCGGAGGCCAAACATGCCAAAGCCGCCTGAGACGCTCTACCTCGACCGTCTCGCGACACCCGTGGGGGAGGGGCTGCTGGTCACCGACAATGAGGGATACCTGCGGGCGTTCGACTGGACGACGCATGAGGACCGGATGCACCTGCTGCTGCGGCGACAGAACCCGCCGACAGTTCTCCGCGAAGGGCGCGCGCCGGACGCGATCCGCAGTGGACTGGAGACCTATTTCGCCGGCGACCTTGGAGCCTTGGCCAAGATCAGGTGGCGGACCGGCGGGACAGCGTTCCAGCGCTCGGTCTGGGCGGCGCTATGCACGATCCCGGTCGGTGAGACGGTCAGCTACAAGCGATTGGCCGAACGCATCGGCAAGCCCAAGGCCATGCGGGCGGTTGGTCTGGCCAATGGCGCAAATCCCGTGGGGGTCGTCGTGCCGTGCCACCGGGTGATCGGATCGAACGGCAGCCTGACGGGGTATGGCGGCGGAATGGACCGCAAGCAGTGGCTGCTCACCCACGAGGGAGCATCATTTCTGCGCGTCGCTGCGTGATTGTTACATGACCGAAATTTCATGTTTAGACGCGTCGCCCAATTGCGGACATCGTCGTATAACGACGCTCGCTGGAATCGTATCGGACGTACGGGAGAGTTCCGATGCAGACATTGACCGAGATTGTCGCAGCGGTGGTGGTGTCATCATCGGCCGCGGCCTATTCGCACTTCGGCGTGACGCTCGACGCCCAGAAGGTGGAAGAGCCGGTCCCCGCGGAGCGAACGGTGGCTCGGACAATGAACAAGAAATACCCAACCGTGGTCTCGTCGAAAGTCATCGTCGGAGCGGGCAAGGCGGGCAAGCTGGTTCGCGAGGATTGTCCCGAAGCGCGCGCCAAGATGTTGAAAGCCTAGCGCGCCTCTTGTTGGCGCCGATCTTGCCGTCCGGCGGTTGGCGAAAATTCCCATTGATGGCGCTTTGCGTCGCCCCAGTTCGCCGGTAATCCTTCCGACTGGCGCGAAGGCGCGGATGAGACCGGCTCATTCACGCTCGCAGGATGGGAAGGCCGCTTCAGACTGGCCATGAAGATCAAAAAGCGGCACCAACCAGTTGATTTCCAATCCCTTGATGGGGAGGAAGGCAGCTTCTCGAGCGCCGCGGCCCAGGCCGCCGCCAGGGAGGACGACCATGCTTTCGCGTTTGCACCACCGCCGGTGGGGGATTTGACCCTCGAGCCCAAGCCGGCGCCGCCCACGGCGCCTGTCTCGCCGTCCGCTAAGGCAGCGATGGCGACGTCCGCACATCCCCTTGCTCAACGCGCAGAAGCGCTGCGGCCGGGAACCCAATCGCTGCCATCGGGCTGGCCGATCTACATGATCGCCCTGGTGGTTTCGGTCCTCTGGGCCTGTGGTCCGATCGCGTTCGCCTGGGGCTATCGGCGCGCGGTCGCGCCGTTTGATTTCGAGCCGTTCGCCTTGCTGGTGTTCGCGATGCTGGCCGTGGGGCCGGCGGCCTTTGTCTGGCTCGCCGCCTATATGGTGCGGCAGGGACAGAAGCTGGGCGTCGAGGCGCAGCGCGCCAAGGCGCTGGCCGACGAGATGGTGACGCCGGCCATGGCGGCCGGAGCTCAGACCGCCGACGTCATTCAAGCGGTGCGTGACGAGATCGTCCGCGCCGGCGCTGCGGCGGGCGAGGCCCGCGAGACTATCCTGGCGCTGCGCCAGGCCCTGGCCGCCGAGAGCGAAAAACTGGTGGAGGCCGCAGCCAATGCGGTGCGCACCGCCGGCGGCTTGACCGAGAGCCTTGGCCGCGAGCGCGCGGAAATGGGCGGCCTGGCCAAGACCTTGGACACCCAGGCGACGGCCGTCACAGACGCGATCACCCAGCAGGCCAAGATGGTGGCCGAGGCCTCCGATCTGGCCGAGACGCAGTTGCGTGAAGCAGAGGCCTCCTTGGCCGCGCGGGCGGCCGATCTCGCTGCGGCGGCCGGCGAGACCAGCGACGTCGCGCGCACCGCCGCCGACGACCTGACCCGCCACATCGCACGCTTGGAGACAGCGGGCCTGGGCGTCACCGACCAGATCAAGTCGGTGCAGACCGGCCTGACCGAGCAGCGCGCCGGCCTGGTCAATGTCGCCCATGCGCTGCGCGCCGATCACGAGAGCTTCGCGGCGCAGGCCGAAACCCATGCGGCTCAACTTGCCGAGTTCATCGGCCAGGCTCGCCTGTCGGCCGCCGAGCTGGGTGACCGGGCCGTGAAGGGCGGCGAAGCCCTTCGCCAACTGATGGCCGAGGCCACCGACCAGTTCCGCGAGATGGCGGACTCAGCGAAGGCCGAGCGAGACGAATTCGGCCAATCGACCCTGCATTCGATGGAAGCGGTGTCCCGAGCGGCTGCGGCCGAGCGCGCGCGCCTGGAAGAGCAGACCCAAACAACCATCGCCGCCCTGACCGGCGCGGCCGAGCGCACTCGCCAGGCCGCCGAGCGGCATGCCGAAACCGCGCGCGATCAGGTCGACCAGCTCTCCGAGGCGGCTTTCACAGCTGGCCAGCAGGCGAACAAGGTGTTCGAGGCCCGGCTGGAGGAAGCTCGCGCGCTGATCGAACAATCGGCCCGCATGGTCGATGAGGCGGGTTCCGCGACGATCCGCAAACTCGACGAGGGAGCTCGGGCCGCCCGGGCGACCCTGGACGAACTGTCCGCCATGTTGGCGACGATTGAGGATCGCGCCGTCCGGCTGCCGGCCGCCGCGCGTGGCCAGGCCGAGGAAGTCCGCCAGGCGGTTTCCGACAGCATTGACGACTTGATGGATCATGCTCGGCGCACCGCCGATGAGACCCAGGCCATTGACGAGGCGTTTCAGGACCGGGTGCGCCGGAACTACGAGATGCTGAGCGAAGCGGTTCGCATGATGGGAACGGTCGCGACGACCTCGAACCTGGCGCCGCTGGCCCCGCCGCGCGAGCGTCCGGCGCGCAGCTCCCGCAAGGCCGTCGAGGTCGAGCCCGAGGTTGTCGGGGCGCTCGATCCCATTCTAGAGCCTGAGGTCGCGCCAGAGCCAGTCATCGAGCCGGTCACCGAACCGCCGCCGAAAGCGGCCTTCGAAACCGAGCTTGAACTCAACGAGCCGATCCCGGTCCCGCGCGATCCGTCCCGTCCGCGTTTGCGACTGACGCCGACCGCGACCGACGCGGAGTTTTCCACGGTCTTTGGGCAGGCCGGTGGGCGTGGTGAGGAACAGGGTGGCGAGGGCTGGACCTGGAAGGACCTCCTGTCGTCGATCGACGACACCGAGGGCGCCGAGCCTGAACTAGTGCATGCCCCGCTGGAGGAAGCCCTGGCGGCGGAGATCGGCGCCATGGGCATCGATCCATCGGCGCTGCTGCCGCGCGGTCGCCTGCACGAGATCGCCGTGATCTTGCACGCGCAGGACGCCGATGGCGCGCGAACCGTTGTGAGGAAGCTGGCCCCGGCGGCGACCCGTCGCCTGGCCCGCCGGTTGTTCACTGATGATGGCCTGAAGCGCCAGGTGGTCCAGTACCTGAGCCGCTATCATGACCTGCTGCAGGACGCCGTCGAACGCGACCGTGACGGCCGCATGGTCGAGGCGTTGCTGACCTCGGAGGCCGGTCGAACCTACCTGTTGTTCGACGCGGCGGCCGGCGACCTGGCTTGAGGAGAAGCCTGACCGTTCGCGAGGAGCGTTGGCCGCTGGCCAGCGCCTTCGTGATCGCGCGGGGCGCCAAGACCGAGGCTCATGTCCTGGTGGTCGAGATCGCGCAGGGCGGGACGGTCGGTCGAGGCGAGGCCGTCCCCTATGGCCGTTTTGGCCAGACCATGGCTGGCGAGGTCGCGCTGATCGAAGGGCTGAGGGATCAGGTCGAAGGCGGTCTTTCGCGTCTGGCGCTGCAAGACGCGGCGCCGGCGAGCGCGGCCCGCAACGCCTTGGACTGCGCACTTTGGGATCTGGAGGCCAAGCTCTCGGGCGTGCCGGCCTGGCAGACGGCGGGCCGTAGCCGGCTAGACCCGGTCAAGACGTCCTTCACGATCAGCCTCGATACCCCGCAGGCCATGGCGCAGGCCGCTCGCGCCGCGACACGGCGACCGTTCCTGAAGCTGAAGATTGGCGGCCGCGACGACCTCGACCGGGTGATCGCTGTGCGGGAAGCCGCGCCCAAGGTCCGGCTGGTGGTCGACGCCAACGAGGGGCTGGAGTTCGAGGACCTGAGGCGCCTTGCGCCGGAATTCGCGCGCCTGGATGTGAAGATGATCGAGCAGCCGCTGAAGGCCGGCGAAGACGACGCGCTTGAAGGCTATGAAAGCCCGGTTCGGCTTTGCGCGGACGAGAGCCTGCACACGCGGGCCGAACTTGCAGTCTGTGCGCGGCGCTACGGCGCGGTGAACGTAAAGCTGGATAAGGCCGGTGGGCTAACTGAGGCGCTGGCTGTGGTCGCAGAGGCTCGGACGCTGGGGCTCGAGGTCATGGTCGGCTGCATGGTGGCGACATCGCTGGCCATGGCTCCGGCGATGATCATCGCCCAAGGCGCCGACGTCGTCGATCTCGACGGTCCGCTGCTGCTGGCGAAGGACCGCGAGCCCGGTCTGCACTACGACGGATCGCTAATTCACCCTACGCCGGGTGAGCTTTGGGGCTAAGGTGGAGCCTTCCACCGGCGGCGGCGTTTTGACGTGATGGCGGACGATCGGGAAAAAGCTCATAGCGCGTGGCGCTCGGCCGAACGCATCAAGGTGCTTTCGGACCGTTTGATCGGCGTCGGGCCGTTTGGCATCGGCCTGGACGGGGTCCTGGCCTGGGTGCCTGTCGCCAGCACAGTGTACAGCGTTGGCGCGGGCGGCTTGCTGATGATGCATGGCGCGGCGGCTGGAGCTTCCCTGGGAACGCTGACGCGAATGGCGGCCTATATCGCGTTTGACTCCGCGGCCTCGGCGATCCCCGTGGTGAGCTGGACGGTCGATATGCTCTTCCCTGGCCATCTGCTGGCCGCCAAGGCGTTGCAGAAGGATATCGAGGCCAGGCACGGCCCGTCCGAACTGCCGGCCAGTTGGTACCGAGGCGACAAGCTCAAGCCCAAGGCCAAGAAGGAAAGCCGCATTCGCGTCTGAAACGCCGGAGCCGCCGGCCTGGAGGGTGAGATGTTCAAGCACGTCAAGTTTTCGGGTCTGCCGGTCACCAATCAGGACCGGGCCGTGGCCTTCTATCGCGATGTGATCGGCCTGAACTTGGCGACTGACCAGCAGTACGGAAGCGGCTGGCGTTGGATCGAGTTCGAGATCCCCGGCTCGCCGACGCGCGTCCTGTTTGAACGGCGGGCCGGCGAGGAGCCGGGCGAGCAGCCGAGCATTAACATCGTCGTCGAGGACGTCGACGCCGCCTATGGGGTTCTCATCGCCAGAGGCGTGGTCTTCGACCAAGAGCCGATCGACGCGCCTTGGGCTCCTGGCGAGCGCTACGCCCTGCTTCGCGATAGCGAGGGCAATCTGATCCTGATCGGGTCGGGTTGAGCCGCTAGGCCTTTTCCAACTGGGCGTAGCCCATCTGCTCGTTCAGTCTTTCCATCACCTCGATGGCGGCCTCGGGGATCACCGTGCCGGGGGTGAAGATGGCGGCGACGCCGGCGTCTCTCAGGGCCTGGAAGTCCTCGGGCGGAATCACCCCGCCGACCACCACCAGGATGTCGGAGCGGCCGAGCTTGGCTAACTCGTCCTTCAGTTCGGGCACCAGGGTCAGGTGACCGGCGGCCAGGGAGCTGGCGCCGACCACGTGGACGCCTTGCCTGACCGCCTGGGCGGCGGCCTCGGCGGGGGTCTGGAAGAGGTTGCCGATATCGACCTCGAACCCGAGGTCGGCGAACCCCGAGGCGATCACCTTTTGGCCGCGGTCATGGCCGTCCTGGCCCATCTTGGCGACCAGCACCCGGGGCTTGCGGCCGTCCGCCTGAACGAAGGCCCCGGTCATCGCCTTGGCTCTCTCGGCCTGGGGCGTGGTTCCTGCCTCGCGCAGATAAACGCCGGTCACCGCAAAGGCCTCGGCGGCGTGGCGGTTGAAGACTTTTTCCAACGCCAGGCTGATCTCGCCGACCGTCGCCTTGGCGCGCGCCGCGTTCACCGACAGCTCCAGCAGGTTGCCGTTCCCGCGCGCGCCATTGGTCAGGGCGGTGAGGGCGGCCTCCACTTCCTGAGGGTTACGCTCGGCCCGCAGGCGGGCGAGTTTTTCAAGCTGGCGTTCGCGCACAGCGCTGTTGTCCACCTTCAGCATGGGGATTTCGTCGGCGCCTTCGGGCCGGTAGCGATTGACCCCGATCAGGCTTTGGCGGCCGGCGTCGATGCGCGCCTGGGTGCGGGCCGACGCCTCCTCGATCCGGCGCTTGGGCAGGCCTTCCTCGATCGCCTTGGTCATGCCGCCCAGAGCCTCGACCTCGGCGATGTGCTCCAGGGCGCGAGCGGCGAGGTCGGCGGTCAAGCGCTCGACATAGTAGGAGCCGCCCCAGGGATCGACGACTCGCGTCTGGCCGCTTTCGAGCTGCAGGAAGAGCTGAGTGTTACGGGCGATGCGGGCGGAGAAGTCGGTGGGCAGGGCCAGGGCCTCGTCCAGCGAGTTGGTGTGCAGGCTCTGGGTCTGGCCGCCGGTCGCGGCGATCGCTTCGACCAGGGTGCGGGGCACGTTGTTGTAGACGTCGTGGGCCGCGAGGCTCCAGCCGCTGGTCTGAGTGTGAGCGCGCAGACTGAGCGAGCGGGAGTCCTTGGGATCGAACTCGTCCTTCATGAGCTTGGCCCAGAGCAGGCGGCCGGCGCGCTGCTTGGCGATTTCCATGAAAGCGTTCATGCCCGCGTTCCAGAAGAACGACAGGCGCGGGGCGAACTGGTCGACGCTCATGCCGGCGGCGACCCCGGCGCGGACATACTCAATGCCGTCGGCCAGGGTGTAGGCCAGCTCCAGGTCCAGCGTCGCGCCGGCTTCCTGGATGTGATAGCCGCTGATCGAGATCGAGTTGAACTTCGGCATCTCGCGCGAAGTATATGAAAAGATGTCTGAAATGATCCGCATAGAAGGCGTGGGCGGATAGATGTAGGTGTTCCGGACCAGGAACTCCTTGAGGATGTCGTTCTGGATCGTGCCCGACAGCTTGTCGTGGCTGACGCCCTGTTCCTCGGCGGCGACGATGTAGAGCGCCAGGATCGGCAGCACCGCGCCGTTCATGGTCATCGACACGCTCATCTTGTCGAGCGGGATACCGTCGAACAGCGTGCGCATGTCGAAGATGGAGTCGATGGCGACGCCGGCCATGCCGACATCGCCCTTCACGCGTGGGTGGTCGCTGTCATAGCCGCGGTGGGTGGCGAGGTCGAAGGCGACCGACAGGCCCATCTGGCCGGCGGCGAGGTTGCGCCGGTAGAAGGCGTTGGAATCCTCGGCCGTGGAGAAGCCCGCATATTGGCGGATGGTCCACGGATTGGTCAGGTACATGGTCGGATAGGGTCCGCGCAGGAACGGCGCGAGGCCCGGATAGCCCGAGGCCAAGCCCTCGACATCCTGGGGACCATAGGACGGCTTCACGGCCACGCCTTCCGGCGTATCCCACACGTCGCCCGAGACGATGGCCCGCGTGGTTGCAGCGCCGTCGAAGGGCAGGGTGGCGAAGTCGGGGAACTTGCTCATTGTGCGGCCTCGTGCGGCTCGGCGAGACGGATCGGACGAAGCGGCGGGCAATGGCCGTCTGGACCTGGCAGCCGGGTGGACGGGGCGTCGGTCGCGTGCCGGGCGGGATGCTGGACCTCGACCGGGGCGTCCTGGGTCGGTGGGAAGGCGGTGACGCCCACGATCTTTGGCGTCCCGGCGGCCTCACGCGCGGCGACGACGGCGCCGACCTGGGCGGCGACGTGGCCCGAGGCGAGCGCTGCGATGAGGCCACCTTGCGCTTCGATGGCCTGGAACTGCGCCCAGGCGGCGCGCGCCATTTCGTCGGTCAGGGCCTCGACATAGCCAGAGCCGGCGGCAGGGTCAGACACGCGGCCGAGGTGAGCCTCTTCCATCAGGACAAGCTGGGCGTTGCGGGTCTGGCGCCGCGCGAACTCGGTGGGCAGGCCAAGCGGATCTGTGAAGGCGCCGAGCACCACCGCGTCGGCGCCGCCGACCGCTGCGCCGAAGGCCGCCGAGCTGAGGCGCAGCATGTTGGTCCAGGGATCTTGGGCCGCCAACATGCGGTGCGAGGAGCGCGCCTCGATGCGAGCGGGGACATCCACGCCGCACGCGGTGACCAGACGCGTCCATAGCAACCGCGCTGCGCGATGCTTGGCCAAGGTCGCGAAGTAATCTGTATCGGCAGCAAGCCCTAGGTGGATCGCGGCGAAGGCGGCCTCCATCGACAAGCCCGCCCGGACCAGGGCCTTGGCGTAGGTGAGCGCGGCGGCCAGGGCGAAGGCTAGTTCGCCCGCCTCGCCGCCGCCGGCCTCGTGAACCACTCGGCCCGACGCGAGGAACAGGCTCGCCTTCGGGAAGGTCGCGATCAGCCGAGCGCCCACCGTCGCGGCCGAGACCACGTGACTCTCTATCGGCCCAGGGCTGACGCCGTCGCGCGCGAAGCTGCTCAACGGGTCCAGATGGAAGGAGAGCAGGGCGGTCGGCGAGCTTTTGGCGGCCGCGGCGAGCCAGTCGGCGGCCTTGGGGCCGAGCAAGCCAGCGTCGAGAGCGGCCGGCGCGAACTCCAACATGACGCCGTCGAGTACGCGCGCCAGCTCCTCGGCCGAACCCACCGCGACGCCGTTTTCTCCGGCTGGATCAACGACGATCAGGGCCGAGGCGGCTCCGCCTTCCAGATCGGCCAGCAACTCGGCGTTGGCGCGAACCGGATCGGGGTGTGCGATGATCGAGCGGATGTCCCAGGGCCGTTCGGCGTCATGCGGCCGTGGCGCAAAGCTCGGCGCGGCGGTCTCGCCATCATAGAGCGGGGCGATCGGCAAACCTTCCAGCGTCGTGCGCTGGAGGCTCTCGAACGGCGCTCCTTTGAGGGTCTTTTCGACCAGGGCTCGCCATTCGGCGACGGTGGCGGCGGGGAACTCGCCGAGAGTGTTCGGGGCATCGCTCATCGGGAGCCATTGGGCCGTCTCCAGCCAGCGCGTCAAGTTCACGCCGGGTCACGATTCAGGGGTGCTTGCACGCCCGCCCGGTTTGTGTATACGCTGTAAAAATTAGATCGACGCCATTCAAAAGGACGCCCTCATGGCCCTGCCTCCCATTCTCTCCGAGCGCCTGCGTATTCCGGTGATCGCCTCGCCGCTGTTCATCATCTCGGGTCCCGAACTGGTGATCGCGCAGTGCAAGGCCGGCGTGGTGGGGTCGTTCCCGGCGCTGAACGCGCGACCGGTGAGCCAATTGGATGAGTGGCTGGCGCAGATCACCGAGGAACTGGCCGCCTGGGACGCCAAGAACCCCGACCGGTTGTCGGCCCCGTTCGCCATGAACCAGATCGTTCACAAGACCAACGACCGCCTGGAACAGGATGTCGAGATGGCTGTGAAGTACAAGGTGCCGATCACCATCACCTCGCTAGGCGCGCGTGAAGACGTGAACCAGGCGATGCATTCCTATGGCGGCGTCGTGCTGCACGACGTCATCAATGACCGCTTCGCCCGCAAGGCGGTGGAGAAGGGCGCCGACGGCCTGATCCCGGTGGCGGCTGGGGCGGGCGGCCACGCTGGGCATCTGTCTCCCTTCGCTCTGGTGCAGGAACTGCGCGAATGGTTCGAGGGGCCGATCGCCCTGTCGGGTTCGATCGCCAATGGCGCAGCGGTGCTGGGCGCTCAGGCCATGGGCGCGGACCTCGCCTATATCGGCTCGGCCTTCATCGCCACGCAGGAAGCGCGCGCGATGGACGGCTACAAGGACATGATCGTGGCCTCGCGTGGCGACGACATCGTCTATTCGAACCTCTTCACCGGCGTGCATGGCAACTATCTGCGCCCCTCCATCGAGGCCGCCGGCCTAGATCCGGACAACCTGCCTGAAGCTGACCCTTCGAAGATGAACTTCGGGTCGGGCGGCAACCAGAAGGCCAAGGCCTGGAAGGACATCTGGGGCTGCGGCCAAGGCATCGGCGCGGTGAAGGATATCCCGACGGCCGGACAGTTGGTCGATCGCTTGGCCAATGAGTACGAAGCCGCCAAGGCCGCGCTGGCTGCGAAGACTTCGCTCACCCGCGGCAGCGCTCTGGCGATGGCCGCGGAGTAACCCTACCCACCGGGATTTGGCTTGCGGTTGGTCGCCTTAGGCTTGCACTCTGCCTTACCTTAGGTGGGGAGAGCTCATGGCGCAGCTTCGCGTGCATTTTGCGACCAACCGCAACCATCTGCCTGAAAATAAGCTCGAGATATTCGGCAAGACCTTCAATCCCGATGGGGTGGCGGCGCTACGCTATGGCTACGCCGACTTTGGCGCAGGATCGAAGCCCAGCAAGGTCGAGGTCTATCCGGAAGAGGCCACCGAGAACGGCTTCACCCTAAAGGGCAGCGACCGGTTCCTGCGGGAGTTGCACCGGTGCATGGCAGGCGATCGGTCCGATACGCTGGTCTTCATCCACGGCTTCAATGTCAGCTTCATGGGCGCGCTGGCCGCCGGAGCCGAACTGGCGCGTGAAGTGCAGTTCGACGGTCGGGCTCTGAACGTCGTGGTGTTTAGCTGGCCGTCCGACGGGGCCGCCGTCCCGTTGATGTCCTACTACAGCGACCGGGAGGACGCCCGGGCCTCTGGGCCGGCCCTGGCGCGAGCGTTCCTGCGGCTGAAGACCTTCGTCACCGAGGAACTCGGGCCCAACGATTATTGCCAGCGCCAACTGCATTTGCTGGCCCACAGCATGGGCGTCTACGTCTTGCGCAACGGCCTGCAGGCGGTGATCGCCAAGGAGCCCAAGAGCCTCGTGCGGCTGTTCGACCAGATCCTGCTGGCCGCGCCGGACGAAGACGATGATACGTTCGAGAAGGACGATAAGCTGAAGCCGCTGCCCTATATCGGCCGGCAGGTGACGGTCTATTTCAATCCGCGCGACCGGGCCTTGCTGATCTCCGACAAGACCAAGGCCAACCCCGACCGCCTGGGCTCGGACGGCCCACGACTGGTGGACATGTTGCCCAAGAAGGTTGTGCTGGTGGACTGCCGGAACATCGCGGCCGGAGCCGACGAACGCTCCCTTCACAGCTACTACATCAACAGCCGCGCCGTTTCGCAGGACATCGCCGCGGTGATGCTGGGGCTGGAGCCGGACATGATCGTGAACAGAGAATACCTGCTGGCCAAGCGCGCTTGGAGGCTGGTGGCCGAGATGTCGAACTAGCAGCGGCCAACCGCCAAGCTTTGCGCCGGAGGCGCATCCAACCGTCGCTTTGGGACTTATTGCTGGGTGGCGGAGGTCGTCCGTCGTTGGAAGAGTGTTCGTCTTGCTAAGAACAGTGGTCGTGTGTGGGGCTTTGGCGCTCGGCGCCTGTGACAAGCCCAGCGATTTCGTACCGAAGAAGCCCGCGGCCTCATTGGCGCCGGCGGCGCCCTCCAGCTTGGAGATGTTGAACCTGCGGGCCGCGCTGCAACCCTGCGAGCGGGCGATGGAGGCCGGCAGCGAGGAAATCGCGGCGGTGGCGGTCAACAAGCCCGACCTAGCCAAGCGGGCGCTTATTCAGAATGTGCGCCAGGTATGCGCTGGCGCTGTCGATAAGGTCCGGGGCCTGCCGCTGTGGGGGCGCCTAAAGGATCCCTGCGTTCGCGCGGTCGACGCGCGAGAAGTCGTGGCGGCCGGCGCTCTGGATGTCCTGGACGCCAAGGCTGGGGCGCTGGGCGTCGAAACCCTGCGCAACAAGATCGCTGATCAGGCCGCCGCGTCTCGGGCTTGCGCCGATGAGATCGCGTTCGCCGAGCGTGGTGATGAAGAGGCCGCGCCGCCGCCGCCGGCGAGCTAGGCAAAAAAGAAAACGGCGGGAAGGTTTCCCTTCCCGCCGTCGCCTTGGGCGCGCGAGCGCGCCCTGGATGGTCTTAGCGGAACAGTCCGAGCAGGATGCCCGAGGACTGGTTGGCGATCGACAGGGCCTGGACGCCAAGCTGTTGCTTGGTTTGCAGGGCCTGCAG
>JAVBXP010000053.1 GCA_030824495.1 bacterium | reverse complement strand
GCTGGACCCGGGCCTCTACATCGTGGCCACGCCGATCGGGAATCTGCGCGACATCACCTTGCGGGCGCTGGACGTTCTGTCGGCGGCCGATCTGGTGCTGGCCGAGGACACCCGCGTCGCCGCCAAGCTGCTGACCGCCTATGGCCTCTCCAAGAAACTCGAACGCTACGATGAACACACGGCCGAGCGAGGCGGCCTGAAGGCCTTGGCGGTGCTGGCCGAGGGCGGCCGCGTCGCCCTGGTGTCGGACGCCGGCACGCCGCTGGTTTCCGACCCCGGCTTCCGCATCGTGCGCGAGGCCGTGGCCCAGGGTTCAGCCGTCTATCCGATCCCCGGCGCCTCAGCCCTGCTGGCCGGGCTGTCGGTCGCCGGCCTGCCGACCGACCGCTTCATGTTCGCCGGGTTCGCGCCGCCCAAGAGCGCCGCGCGCCGGACCTTCTTCGAGGAACTGGCGGGGATCCGCACCACCCTCGTGTTCTTCGAGAGCGGTCCTCGCCTGGCTTCGAGTCTGGCCGACATGGCCGCTGTGTTCGGCCCGCGCGAAGCCGCCGTCGCCCGCGAGCTGACCAAGCTCTATGAGACGGTGATCCGCGGAACCTTGTCCGAGCTCGCCGCCGATCCGCGCTGCGACACGCCCAAGGGTGAAATCGTCATACTGGTCGGCCCCGGCCGCGAGGAGGCGGCCACCGCGGCCGACGCCGACACCGCCCTGGCCGACGCCCTGACCCGCCTGCGCCCAGCCGAGGCCGCGTCCGAAGTCGCCAAGGCTCTCGGCCTGCAGCGCCGCGATCTCTATCGACGCGCCATGGAGCTGAAGCAGGAGCGCGAGGCTTGAACCCCCAGCGTCAGGCCCGCGGCGCCGCCGCAAGGTTGGCCGGCCGCCGCGCCGAAGCCTGGGCCGCGATATGGCTGATGCTGAAGGGCTACCGGATCCTCGGCTTTAGACTGCGCACCCCGCAGGGCGAGATCGACCTGCTGGCCAAGCGCGGCGGCGTCCTGGCCGTGGTTGAGGTGAAGCAGCGCCAGACGCTGGAGGCCGCGCTCGAAACCGTGACCCAGATGCAACGCGACCGGCTCCGCCGCGCCGGGCAAGCCATCGCCGCGCGCCGGCCCAGCTTGCAAAACCTGGCGGTTCGCCTCGATCTGGTCGCCCTGGCGCCAGGCCGGCTGCCCATTCACAGTCCCGACGCCTGGAAAGGCGCTTGAAAACAGAGCCCATGACCCGCGAGGACGCCGAAGGAATTTTGAGCGAAGCCGGACGCGCGCCGGAGGGCGAGTTCCCGTTGCTCGAAGCCGCCATCGCCTGCTCGGTCCACGACGCGCCTGGGCGTGACCCGCAGATCGCCCAGGACCTGGCGCGAACCGGCGTCGAGCGGCTGACCGACCGGCTGCGCATGGAGAGCCCCGAAGAGGCCCTGGCCGAGGCCATGGCCGGCGACCTGGCGCTCACCGGCGACCTCTTCACCTATGACGACCCCGACAACGCCTGCGTCATCGCCGTCGCCCAGCGCCGCAAGGGCCTGCCGGTCGCCTTGGGGGTCTATTACCTGCACGTCGCGCGCAAGTGCGGCCTGACCGTCCAGGGCGTCGATTTCCCCGGCCACTTCCTGCTGCGGATCGAGACCGTCGAGGGGCCGCTGGCCATGGACCCGTTCAGCGAGGGGCGCGTCGTGCTGCCGTCGGAGCTGACACGGCGCGCCCTTCACGCCGGCCTGACCCCCAATGTCGCCGACCGGTTGGACCACCTGATGGCGCCGGCCTCGGACCGGGCTGTGCTGATCCGACTGCAGAACAACGTCTTCGCCCGCGCCAGCGCGTCGGGCGACTTCGCGCGCGCCGAACGCGCCGCCCTGCGCCGCGCCCTGCTTGATCCCGCCGACCACCGCCCGTGGCTGGACGTCGCCGCCGCGCGCGAGGGTCAAGGCGCCCTCGCCGGCGCACTACAGGCCCTGGCCCACGCCAGCACCTTGGACGGCGGCGCGGCCCTGGCGGCGCGCGCCCAGCGCGAACGGGTTCGCCTGCGGCTGAACTGACAACGCCGACAGGCCTTCTGGCTGGCGCTTTCCACATCACCGAACTATCTCAGACGCCTTGGCCTTGGCGTCTTGGCCTTTAGGAGAACTCCCCATGCCGTTGAAGGTCGCTGTCCAGATGGACCCCCTCGAGGCCGTCAACATCGAGGGCGATACGACCTTCCTGATGTTGCTGAACGCCCAGGAACGCGGGCATGAGCTGTTCGTCTACACGCCCGAGCGCCTCGCCCTGGAAGACGGCAGGGTCTCCGCGCGCGGACGCTCGGTCACGGTCCAGGCGGTCAGCGGCGATCACGCCAAGTTCGGCCCTTGGGAGGTTCGCGACCTCGCCAGCTTCGACGTCATCCTACTGCGCCAGGACCCGCCGTTCGACATGGCCTACATCACCTCGACCCACTTCCTGGACAAGGTGCACCCAAAGACCCTGGTGGTGAACAACCCGACCGAGGTGCGCAACGCGCCCGAGAAGCTGTTCGTGACCGATTTCACCGGCGTGCAACCGCCGACCCTGATCACCTCGGACCTTGAGGCGATCTACGACTTCCGCGCCCGCCATGGCGACATCGTGCTCAAGCCGCTCTACGGCCTGGGTGGTTCGGGCGTGGCGCGCCTGCTGGCTGACGACCCCAATCTCGACGCCATGCTCGACCTGCACCGCGCCATCGGCCGGGAGCCGGTGATCGCCCAGAAGTTCCTGCCGGCGGTCTCTAAGGGCGACAAGCGCATCCTGCTGGTCGATGGCGAGGCGGTCGGCGGCATCAACCGGGTGCCCAAGAAGGGTCAGATCCGTTCGAACCTCGCCGTTGGCGGCACGGCCGAGGCGGTCGAATTATCGGCGCGCGACCTTGAGCTCTGCGCGATCATTCGCCCGGAGCTGAAACGGCGCGGCCTGATGTTCGTCGGGATCGACGTGATCGGCGACTACATGACCGAAATCAACGTGACCTCGCCCACCGGCGCCCAGGCCTTGAAGAAGTTCAGCGGCATCGACGCCACCGCCATCATGTGGGACCGGATTGAACAGATCCGCGCAACGGCTTAGTTTACAACACAAAGAGACACGCATAAGTCGCGGAAACGCCTCAACTTCTCCAAAAGTTCTATTTTTGTTCTTGATCTGCCCCGCGCGCCGTGGTGGGGTTGTGGATAAGTTGAGCCATTTCTAGGGGTTGGCATGGCGTCCCGAGTCGTGACGGTGGCCTTTCAAGGCGTCGAGGCGCGTCGCGTGGACGTCGAGGTTCAGCTCACCGGCGGTGAGATGAAATTCATGCTGGTGGGGCTCGGCGACAAGGCGGTCGCCGAAAGCCGCGAGCGGGTTCGAGCCGCCTTTGCCGGCCTTGGGCTGGCCATGCCGTCCAAGCGGATCATCGCCAACCTGGCCCCGGCCGACCTTCCCAAGGAGGGAAGCCACTACGACCTGCCCATCGCCCTAGCGGTGATGGCGGCCATGGGCATTCTGCCGCCCGACGCCCTGACCGAGTGGGCGGCGATGGGCGAACTGTCGCTGGATGGCCGCATCGTCGGGATCTCAGGGGCCCTGCCCGCAGCCGTGGCCGCGGGAGCGATGGGCCTTGGCCTGATCTGCCCCGAAGCGTCGGGCGCGGAGGCGGCCTGGGCCGGGGACACACGCATCCTCGCCGCGCCATCCCTGATCGCGGTGGTCAATCACTTCCGCGGAACCCAGATCCTATCGCCGCCCAAGCCGGGACCGATGATGGACGGCGAGCGCGTCCCCGACCTGCGCGACGTGAAGGGGCAGGAGAACGCCAAGCGGGCGCTGGAGATCGCCGCGGCCGGCGGCCACAATCTGTTGTTCAGCGGACCGCCGGGTTCGGGCAAGTCGATGATGGCCGCGCGCCTGCCCGGCCTGCTGCCGCCGCTCTCGCCCACCGAGTTGCTGGAAACCTCGATGGTCCATTCGGTGGCTGGGCTGATCGCAAAGGGGGCCCTGACGCGCACCCGGCCTTTCCGGACGCCGCACCACTCCGCCAGCATGGCGGCGTTGACCGGGGGCGGCCTGAAGGTAAAGCCGGGGGAGGTGTCGCTGGCTCACAACGGCGTGCTGTTCCTCGACGAACTGCCGGAGTTCTCCAGCCAGGCGCTGGATTCGCTGCGCCAGCCACTTGAAACCGGCGAGGTGGTGGTGGCCCGCGCCAACGCCCACGTTCGGTATCCCGCCCGCTTCCAGCTGGTCGCCGCTCAGAACCCCTGCAAATGCGGCATGGGCGGCGCCGGACGCGGGGCCTGCGGGCGCGCCCCGCGCTGCCAGACCGATTACCAGATGAAGGTCTCCGGCCCCTTCATGGACCGCATTGATCTGCAGATCGACGTGCCGCCGGTGACCGCCGCCGACCTGGCGCTTCCCGCCCCGGCCGAGGGTACCGCTGAGGCCGCCGCCCGCGTGGCCCTCGCGCGCCAGCTTCAGGCCGACCGCGCCGCGGACACCGCCAATGGCGACGGCGCGCCCCAACGCCCAGGCGCAGGGCGATTTCCTGGAAAAGATCGCCGACCTGGACCCGGCCGCTCGCGCCCTGCTGGCCAAGGCGGCCGAGGCTGGCGGGCTGACCGCGCGCGGCTGGACCCGCACCCTGCGGCTGGCCCGGACTATCGCCGACCTTGAGGGACCCGGCCCCGTGCGCCGCATCCATGTGGCCGAGGCGCTGATCTATCGTCGCATGGGCCAGGCGGTTCCGGCTCTGGCCTGACGGAGAGCGCCGACCCGACCTGCGGAAACTCCGGCGACGTACAGCCCTGGATTTTGGGTCGCTGTCACGCAACCATCCTCAAGCTTCACACGTCATATGAACAAATCAGGAGGGGGCTCATGCCGGGCTTTCAGCACATCCTAGTGTCGATCGACGTCGAGGATCCGACCAACACCGAACGCGAGATCGTTCGGGTGCGTGAGCTGGCGGGCGCCTCCGGCGCGCGGATCACCATGATCAATGTGAGGACGCCGCGCTCCTCGCGCTACAACACCTACCTGCCCAAGTCCTTCGACGCCGACGAGCAGGCCTGGCACGAGGCGGAACTGGAAAAGTGGGTGGCGAAGATCGGTCCGACGACCCGGCCGGTGATGACCAAGGTTCGCGTCGGCTCGGTGTCGGGCGAGATTCTGGCCGAGGCTCGCGACAACGAGGTCGACCTGATCGTCGTCGGGTCACATCCGCCGTCGCTGGCCTCACGACTGCTCGGTTCAAACGCTGAGAAGATCGTGCGCGAAGCCCAAGTCAGCGTGCTGGTGGCGCGCTAGCCCCTCGCCAATGGGTGTAGGTCCCAACCGCCAGGGTGATGAGCACCAGGTAGCTCCAGAGGATCAGGGCCGTCACATAGGCCCAGGCCCGGACCCCCCCGTCGGCGAGGATCGCCGCATGGGTGACCACCGCCAAAAGCTGAAACGCCGCGGCCGGCAAGATCCACAACCGACTGCTGCGGACGACGAACCAGAGCAGCAGCAGCAGGAAGAGCACATCGACGGCCAGCACCCCCCACTGGGGGGCCAGCCAGTCGTGGCGGTTCTGCACCACGATGGTGGCGATCCAGGCGGCGATGTTGGCCACAGCGACGGCGCGCTCGGTCCGCCCTCCACGCCACAGCGCGAAGGCGGACACCGCGAACATGACGACAGCCCAGACACGCTCCGGGGTCGAGCTGAACATAGGAAAGGGCCCTCAGCTTCCTGAGGGCCCTGATACTGCGGTTAATCCCGCAAGATGCAAATTTTACGAAGGTGGTCAGCCGGCGGCTACGGCGCGCAGGGCGCGGCTGGGGGCCAGGGCGGCGTTCGGGGGCTTTTCCATCCCGCCGTACATGACCGCGCCGAGGCCGATCTGAGCCTTGGCGACGTCCAATTCCCTGTGCGTCTCACAGATGGCGCGGCGAGCCTTGGCGAGAAGCGCAAGCGCCTCGCTGGCCCGTTCCACCGCGTCCTGGCCGATCAGGGCCGAGAGGCCGGCGTCGGCCCGAAGGCCTGGCATCACACCGGCCAGGCCGGCGGTCTTGGCGAGGGCGGCGTCGATGGCGGCCTCGGCTTCGAACAGACTCGCCGCGACTTGATCGGCGATCATACGACGTTGCTTAAGCATGAGGTATCTCCTGGCGCACGGGGCAGCCGTGCGCCTTCTGACGATTTCGAGGGTGCGGTAAACAGGGCTAAGAGCCCGTTTTCGTTTAAGATTAAAAACCTAAAATAGGTTCTGGAGGGCATGAAGCCCGGCCAGCAGCGCCCCGAAGGACAGGGCCGCGATGATGGCGATCACCCCGACCATGCCCAGCCGAGCGGCCGGGCCTAGGCGGGTCCCGCCAAGCCAGACTCCAGATCCGGCTGGAAGCCCTCGTCCAGCAGCGCCCAGGTCAGACAGAGGATTTCCCTCAGCACCATTTCGGGCGGCTTGAATTGCGACGTCTTGCGGGTGGCCGAAACCAGCTCCCGCGCCATGGCGGCCTTCATCGGCGTATCGGCCAGGTCCGCCAGCTGGCGTTCGAGCTGGCTCCACGTAAAGGTCGGGACGACCGGTTCGGAATTCTGTGGGTTCGGCCAACGGCGCTCGAAGGCTTCCACCTCCCCGCGGACCCGCATCGCCTGGCCCACCGCGGCCCGACGGTTCGTCGTTTCGCGATCGGGTTCCAAGTCCGCCGTCGTCACCCTGGCGTCCGCCAGTTCTCTCAACCAATCGCCCATCGGTGCGGTCTCCTTGCTGGGCTTCATCAGCCCATAGGAGTGCGACGGTGTCTGTCCTGATTGCGTCTTGTCCCGATACGATCGGGACAGCGGTTTCCCGCGCGGCCAAGGCGCGAGCAGCCGAATAGCGGTCGCCGACGCCAAGCTTCTTGCGCGCACGATCGCAATAGGTGTCGACCGACGCCTTGGACATCCCAAGCTCGCGGGCGATCTGTTTCGAACTGAGGTGACGGTCGACCAAGCGCAGGCATTCACGCTCTCGCGGCGTCAGAAGCTCTACCGGGTCGGCGACTGTCTCTTGCGGTGCGCGCATAAGGTGAACATGTTAGCGACTCGCCTAGGAGCCCGTCTACTTGTTATGGTGCCGCCGGGCGTCCTGCCCAACAAAGAACTTTCCTGGAGCGAGTGGGGAGGAACATATGCCCCTCGATGACGCCATCGGACCGGATCCGGTAGATATCGCAATTGGGGCGCGAATGCGCCTGCGCAGAAAGTCGCTGGGCATCAGCCAAGGCATTCTGTCCGATCGGGTTGGCGTGTCGTTTCAACAGATCCAAAAGTACGAGCGCGGCGCCAACCGCGTCTCGGGCTCGATGCTGGTCTCGATCGCGTCCGCCCTGGACACCACCGTAGGCTGGCTCGTCGGCGAAGAAGGCGGCATGTCCGAGGCCGCGGACGACATTCTGCAGTCCCTGGCCCTTAGCGGTGCGACCGATCTGCTGGAAGCCTACGCCGCCATTCCCCGCGCCTCGGCCCGGGCCGCGTTGGTCGCCTTGGCCCAGGAGATGGCGGAGAGCTAGGCCGCCACCAACGTTCGCGAGCAGCCTCGCAACTCAAAGTGGCTGGGCTTGACAGCCCGTTAAGTCCCAGCCCCCTAGGTTCGCGGTCGATGAACGACGATCCGAACCAAGAGCCCCGCGTCAGCGCCGAGCAACTCGCGTCGCTGAGCCACGAATTCCGCACCCCGCTGAACGGCGTGCTCGGGATGGCCCGCCTGCTGGAGGGCACCGGCCTCACCCAGGAGCAACGCGCCTATGTCGCGGCGCTGCGCGAGTCCGGCGAGCACCTGCTGGGGCTCGTCAACGACGTGCTCGATTTCGCGCGGCTGGGCGCGGACAAGATCGAACTGTTCCCCGCGACCTTCGAAGTCGAGAGCCTGCTGCGCTCGGTCTGCGAACTGCTGTCGCCCCGCGCCCACGAAAAGGGCCTGGAGATCGCCTGGGCCGCGCCGGCCGGCATCGGCCAAGCCGTCGCCGACGAGGGCCGCCTGCGCCAGATCCTGCTGAACTTCGCCGGCAACGCCATCAAGTTCACCTCTCGGGGCGGGGTGCTGATCACTGTGGCGCAAACCACCAACGGCCTGCGCTTCACCGTCGAGGATAGCGGTCCTGGCGTCAGCGCGGCGGCGCGGGAAAAGATTTTCGAGGCCTTCGAACAGGCTGATCCCCTGAACGACATGCAGTTGGGCGGCGCGGGGCTGGGCCTCGCCATCGCCCGAAAGCTGGCCAAGGCGATGGACGGTGCCGTCGGGGTCGAGACCGCCAGCCACGGAGGCGCGGCCTTCTGGTTCGAAGCCAACTTCCCATGCCTGCCGCAGGAACCCGACCAGAGCCTTGCCGGCCGCACCGTGGCGATCGCCTGCGCCAGCCCCATCGTGGCCGACGCGGCGCGGCGCCAGATCATCGCTGCGGGCGGAGAGCCGGTCACCGCCCATGATCTCGCCGCCGCCCTGACCGCGACCACCGCCCCCGATGTGCTGTTGATCGACCGGGCGCTGGCGCCGCAAATCGCCCCAGCCGGCCGCACGTCCTTGATCCTGCTGGCGCCTGAAGAGCGCGGCCAGATCGACGCCTATCGCGCCGCCGGCTATGGCGGCTATCTGATCAAGCCGTTGCGCCGCGCCTCGCTGGCCGAACGCGTGCTCGCCGCGCTGGGCGCCCACGCGCCCCAGGCCGAGCGCGACGACGACGACCGCGTGGCTCCGGCCGCCGCGCCCGGCGCACGGATCCTGCTGGTCGAGGACAACCCCATCAACGCCCTGCTCGCCCGCGCGCTGCTCACCCGCGAAGGCTGCCGGGTCGATCAGGCCGGCGGCGGCGAAGAAGCACTCGCGGCCCTGTCGGTCGGCGCCTACGACCTGATCCTGATGGATATGCGCATGCCCGGCATGTCGGGCTTGGAGGCCGCGCGGCGGGTTCGGAGCCAAGGCGTCCGCACGCCGATGGTGGCCTTGACCGCCAACGCCTTCGAAGAGGACCGCCACGCCTGCCTGGCCGCCGGTATGGATGACTTCCTGGTCAAGCCGCTGACGCCGGACGCCCTGCGTGCCGCCCTGGCTCGCTGGACCGGGGTCAGCGACTGGACGGAAAAGGCGGACCACGCCAAGGTCGGCTGACGCTGGGGGCGGCCCCAAGCCAAGGGGAACGCCACGACATGACCACCGAGAGCCAGGCCGACGCGCAGGGCGAAACAAAGCCCGGAACGCTGCAGGCCCTGGCCGTCTATGGCGAGCGCCGCTCGCTGGTGATGCTGTCGCTCGGCTTCGCCTCTGGCCTGCCGAACCTGCTGATCTTCGACACCCTGTCGGCCTGGCTGCGTGACGCGGGCCTGTCCCTGGAAGTCATCGCCTTCTTCGGCCTGGCGACCCTGGCCTATTCCCTGAAGTTTCTGTGGGCTCCGCTCGTCGACCGCGTGAAGGTCCCGCTGATCACCAAATGGCTCGGCCACCGCCGCTCGTGGATGCTGGTCTGCCAGGTGCTGATTGTGCTCGGGCTGTGGCTGATCGCCGGGACCAATCCGGCCGTGAACCTCGGGATGATGGCGCTGTTCGCGGTGTTCGTCGGCTTCGTCTCGGCCACCCAGGACATCGTCATCGACGCCTGGCGGATCGAGGCGGCGACCACCGAGAAGCAGGGCGCGATGGCGGCCGCCTATCAGTGGGGCTTCCGCATCGCCATGATCGTGGCCGGCGTCGTGCCGTTGGCCCTCTCCGAATTCGTCGGCTGGAACACGTCCTACGCCATCATGGCGCTGCTGATGGCCGTGGGCGTGCTGGGCGTGCTTGGCGCCCCGCGCGAGGCCAAGCATGAAGTCCGCCGCATCGACGCCGACGACATTCCGAAACGTCCAGGTCGCGATGGCCTGGAATGGGCGACCCGGCTGGTGTTGTTCGTCCTCGGCGCCCTGGTGCTGGGGTCGGGCCTGGCGGGCAACGCGGCGATCCTGTCGACCGGGCTGAACAACGTCGGACTGCCCGGCCCAGCAGCCAGCATCGAGGCCCTCTGGGAAGCCAAGCCCGGCGGGGTGTTCGCCCAGGTGGCTGGCGTGGTGATCGGCGCTGTTGTGATCTTCCTGGCCGCCCGTCCGGCGCCGGGACGCGAGACGCGGCCGGGCCGCTATCTCAGCGTTGCGCTGGGGGCGCCGCTCGCCGATTTCTTCCGTCGTTACGGCCAGGCCGCGGGCCTGATCCTGGCCCTGATCTGCGTCTACCGGCTGTCCGACTTCGTGCTCAACATCATGAACCCATTCTACCTCGACATGGGCTTCACGAAGCTTGAGATCGCAGAGGTCCGCAAGGTGCTGGGCGCGGTGATGTCCGTGGTCGGCGTCGGCCTCGGCGGCTTCGCCATCGCCCGCTTCGGCCTGATCCGTTCCCTGGTGGTGGGCGCCTTCGCAGGACCGATCTCAAATCTGGTGTTCGCCTGGCTGGCGACCCAAGGACCGCAGATCTGGGCGCTCAGCGTCGCCATCGGGGTCGATAACATCGCCGCCGGCTTCTCCGGCACCTGCCTGATCGCCTACATGTCCAGCCTGACCGGCCCCGGCTTCACCGCCACCCAGTACGCCTTGTTCTCCTCGCTCTACGCCCTGCTCGGCAAACTGATCGCATCGCAATCTGGGCGCATCGTCGAGGGCGCGGCGGCGGCGGCCGATTCCGGCGCGATGTTCTCCTCGCTGAAGGCCTGGTTCTACGGCCTGCCGCCTGAGACCTTCGCCAGCGCGATGGAAAAGTCTGGCGTCTCGTCCGCAGCCTTGGGCGCCGGCTATGTGGTGTTCTTCTTCTACTCGGCCCTGCTGGGAACAATCGGCATCGCCCTGGCCTTCATGGTCGCGCGCCTGCCGCCGATAGACGAGAAAGCCGCAGCCCCCGGCTGACCGCTTCCGATCAGGCTTCCGGGCCGGCCTTCATGCAGATGACCTGCGCGACCCGCAGGTCGCGACGCAGGGTGTCGGCCACCCGGCCATAGTTGTCGGTGGTGATCGGTTCGCCCACCGCAAAGCTCGACGGATGCTCGTTGGTGGAGGCCAGAGCCGCCAGCACCGTTTCCGGCGCCGTGGTGTAGATGCGGCCACGACGGGGCGACTCGGCCACCGTTACGCCGATCACCCGGCCGGCGCTGTCGAGCGCCGGTGCGCCGGAGAGCCCGGCCAGCGAGCCCTTCAGGCTGTCGGTGCGGCCGGTCTCGGCCCAGACAAGCACCGACTCCGTGCGGGCGCCGCGGCCGCGGACCTCCAGGTTTTCACGTCCGAGCAGGCGCGAAGTGGCCTCGCCGGCCTCGCCTTGCGGGAAGCCGGGGTGGAAGGCGCGGTCGCCCTTGCGTAGCGGTCGGTCGAGCGCCAGCGGCAGAGGCGGGGCCCCGCCGTCAGTCGTCAGGATCGCCGCCTCGCCGCGCGGATCGATATGGACCTTGGCCTCGACGCCGCGACCGTCGGCGACGACGATCGCGGCCTGGGTGCAGCCGTCCACCACATGCCGCGCGGTGACCCAGACACCAGAGTCGGCGACGGAAAACGCCGTGCCGATCCCGGGCTCGGCCTGGCCGGGCACATCGACCACCACCTGAGGATCGAAAGGCGAGGCAGGCCCCAGCGGCATGCCTTCACCGCCAGCCACCGGTGGCGGCGGCGGCGGGGCGTCGGCGCGTTCCTGGCGACCCACAGCGGCGATCAGCAAGGCAAGCACCACCGCCAGATAGACCAGCCAGTCGGGCAGCCGGGGAAAATGCATTTCAGCGCACGCTCAACTGCCGACGGCGGCCGCGATGATCAGGGCCGAGGCGAGCTTGGCGCCGACCAGCAGGGCCGCGGCGGCGATCTCGCCATCCTGGATGCGCTGCGGCAGGCCGTGCAGCAGAAGATCGACGAGCCGGAAGATCAGCAGTTGGAGCGCCACGGTCGCCGCGCCCCACAGGCCGATCTCGATGATCGAGGTCGAACGCGCCAAGGAGGTGGCCAGCGGGATGGCCAGACCCAGCAGCACCCCGCCCAGCGAAAGGGCGGCGGCCGAATTGCCTTCGCGGATCAGGCTGATCTCACGATGCGGGGTCATCAGGACGTAGATGGTCGCACCGATGAGCAGCATCAGCACGGTGATGCCGATGTGCAGCAGGGTGATCGGGAAACCCGTGGCGAAGGCCTGGATTTCCGGGGATTGAAGCTGTGGCGGCATGTGACCCGTCAGCGAAATCTAGAAACTGGGCTGAATGGTTAGCACGGACGAGCCGTGGCTTTGCAATGGCTAGGCTTCAGGCGGCCGGCTCTTCGACCGCCAGCTTGCGTCGCGCGCTGGCCCGCAGCTTTTCGCTCTCGGACTTGAGCTGACCACAGGCGGCCAGGATGTCGCGACCGCGCGGCGTGCGGATCGGCGAGGCGTAGCCGGCGCGGTTGAGGATCGCGGCGAAGCTCTCGATCGCCCCCCAGTCGGAACACTCGTAGTCTGTGCCCGGCCATGGATTGAACGGGATCAGGTTGATCTTCGCCGGAATGCCCTTGAGCAGGTTGAGCAGCGCGCGAGCCTCGGCCGGGCTGTCATTGACGCCCTTCAGCATCACGTATTCGAAGGTCACGCGGCGCGCGTTCGACAGGCCCGGATAGGCGCGGATGCCGGCCATCAGCTTGGCGATGTCGTACTTCTTGTTCAGCGGCACCAGTACGTCCCGCAGCTCGTCATTGGTGGCGTGCAGCGAGATGGCCAGCATGGCCTGGGTGCGTTCGCCCAGAGCCGTCAACTCCGGGACCACGCCCGAGGTGGAGACGGTGATGCGGCGGCGCGAGATCGCGATGCCTTCGCCATCGGAAATGATGTCGATGGCGTCGGCGACGTTGTCGAGATTGTAGAGCGGCTCGCCCATGCCCATGAAGACGATGTTCGAAAGCCGGCGGTCTTCCTTCGGCGAGGGCCACTCGGCCAGGTCGTCGCGGGCCACCTGGACCTGGGCGACGATCTCGGCGGCCGTCAGATTGCGAACCAGGGCCTGGGTGCCGGTGTGGCAGAAGGTGCAGTTCAGCGTGCACCCGACTTGGCTGGACACGCACAAAGCGCCCGAGCGGCCGACGTCGGGAATATAGACCGTCTCGACCTCGATGCCCGGCGCCATGCGGATCAGCCACTTGCGGGTGCCGTCCTTGGACACCTGCCGCTCGACGATCTCCGGCCGGTTCAGGCTGAAGGCTTCTTCCAGCAGGGCCCGGGTTTCCTTGGCCACGTCAGTCATCGCGGCGAAGTCGGTGACGCCATAATGGTGGATCCAGCGCCAGAGCTGGGTGGCCCGCATCTTGGCCTTGTCAGGCCGAACCACCTCGGCGGCCACCAACGCCTCGACCAGCCCCTTGCGGGTCAGGCCCGAGAGGTTCGGCTTAACGATGGTCGGCGCGGAGGGTCCGCGCGAAAGATCAAGGGTGACGCCCAAGGGAAACTCGCTGTCTGGAAGGCGAGGAATATAGGCGATCGGGGCCTTTATTCCAAATGGGCGCTCCATAACCTCGTCATCCTCCGGTCAGCCGCAGGCCGCCGCGCCAACTCAAACAAATGTTCGAACCGCCTCTTTCGCCGGTCCAGCCCCTGCGCTAGCGTCCGCGCCAATCATTTACAGACGCGGGAGACGGACATGAGAGCGGTGCTCAGCAAGGTGACGGGCGGCCCCGAGACCCTGGTGGTCGAGGACATTCCGAGCCCTGAGGCCAAGCCCGGCCATGCGGTGATTTCGGTCAAGGCGGTCGGAGTGAACTTCCCCGACGTGCTGATGATCGAGGACAAGTACCAGTCCAAGCCCCCTCGCCCGTTCTCGCCCGGCGGCGAGCTGTCCGGCGTGGTCAAGGCCATCGGCGAGGGCGTCACCAATGTGAAGGTCGGCGACCGCATTCTGGCCAACACCGGCTCGGGCGGCATGGCCGAGGAAGTCCTGCTGCCGGCCAACCGCCTGTGGCACATCCCCGATGCGATGCCGCACGACATCGCCGCGGCCTTCATCCTCACCTACGGCACCAGCTGGCACGCCCTGAAGGACCGGGCTCACCTGAAGGCCGGCGAGACCCTGCTGGTGCTCGGCGCGGCCGGCGGCGTCGGCCTGGCGGCCGTCGAGCTCGGCAAGGCCATGGGCGCGCGCGTCATCGCCGCCTGCTCCAGCCAGGAGAAAGTCGATCTGGCCATCAAGCACGGCGCCGACGACGGCGTGGTCTATGGACGCGGCCCGTTCGACCGTGACGGCCAGAAGGCGCTGGGCGCGCTCTTCAAGGAAGCTGGCGGGGCCGAAGGCTTCAACGTGATCTACGACGCCATCGGCGGCGACTATGCCGAACCGGCCCTGCGTTCCATCGCCTGGGAAGGCCGCTATCTGGTGGTCGGCTTCGCCGCCGGCGACATTCCGAAGATCCCGCTGAACCTCGCCCTGCTCAAGGGCTGCGACATCGTCGGCGTGTTCTGGGGCACCTGGGCCGCGCGCAATCCCGAGCTGTTCTCGGCCAGCATCGATGAACTGCTCGAGCTCTACGCCCAGGGCAAGGTGAAGCCGCACGTCTCCGAGCGCTTCCCGCTTGAACGCGGCGCCGACGCCATCGCCCACCTCGGCAGCCGCCAGGCCATGGGTAAGGTCGTCGTCACGATCGACTAATGGATCTTTTCCTCCCCCATTCATGGGGGAGGGGGACCGCGAAGCGGTGGAAGGGGCGGCCTCAAGCTC
>JAVBXP010000014.1 GCA_030824495.1 bacterium | reverse complement strand
CTCTCCTCCGGCGGCGTTCTCGCGTCCGGACTTCGGCCCGGAGCCTGAACATGACAAAGCGCCCCAAGTTGACCACCGCCCAACGCGGTCTGATCTCGACCTTCGCTGAGATCACCGGCGACGAAACTCCCGCCGCCCAAGCCTTCATCGTCCAGGCCGCCGACGACGCCGCGCCCGACGAACTTCCCGAAATTCCGACCAAGGCGCTGGCCGCCCTGCTGGCCGACTTCTGGGCCTTTGGGGCGCAGCGCAAGGGCGCGCTGCCCGTCATCCGCCTGGAGCCCATCGAGGGCGCCCCGGGTCTGGAACGGCTTGAGATCCTGCAGGACGACGCGCCGTTCCTGGTCGACAGCGTCATGGGCGAAATCGCCGACCAGGGCCTGTCGGTCCGCTCCATGTTCCACCCCGTCGTCCAGGTCGCGCGCAACGCCAAGGGCGCGCGTCTCGCCGAGGGCCAGACGCGCCAGGAATCGATGATCCAGGTGATCCTCGAGCGGGTCGGCTCCGACCGCGAAGCCGCCCTGGTCGCGGGCCTGCAAGCGACCCTGGCCGATGTCCGCGCCGCCGTGGACGACTTCCCGGCCATGCTCGACCTGATGGCTCGCACCATCCATGAGCTGGAGGCCGCGCCGGCCACCGCCGGTCGCGACGAAGACGTCCAGTTCCTGGCCTGGCTGCGCGACGAGCACTTCGTCTATCTCGGCGCCCGGGTTTACGAATATCCGCGCCTGAAGGACGGCGCCTACGCCCCGGAAGAGCCGCTGTACCAGCCCGAGGATGGCCTGGGCGTCCTGCGCGACCCGGCCCGTACCGTGCTGCGCCGATCCTCGGAACCGGCGGTGCTGACCGCCCAAATCCAGGCCGGCTTCAGCAACGACCCCGTCACCGTCGCCAAGTCCAACATGCGCTCGCGCGTCCACCGCCGCGGCTACATGGATTACGTCGGGATCAAGCGCTATGGCCCCGACGGCAAGCCCTCCGGCGAGATCCGCTTCGTGGGCCTCTTCACGGTCGAAGCCTATGACGAGCCGGCCTATGCCGTGCCGATGATCCGCGCCAAGGCGGCTGCGGTCCTCGAGCGCGCCGGCAAGGCCCCCGGCAGTCACAACGAAAAGCGCCTGCGCAACATCCTGGAGACCTACCCCCGGGAAGAACTGTTCCAGGCGACCGAGGATGAGCTGCTGGCCACCGCGCTGGCCATTCTGCACCTCAATGATCGCCCACGCGTCCGGGTGTTCGAACGGCGCGACCCGTTCGACCGCTTCGCCTCAGTACTGCTGTTCGTGCCGCGCGAACGCTACGACTCCGACCTGCGGGCCCGCGCCGGCGAGATCCTGGCAGAGGCCTATGGCGGCCGGGTCACGGCCTATCATCCAAGCTTCTCGGGCAGCCCGCTGGCCCGCGTTCACTTCATTATCGGCTTCGAACCCAGCGACCATCTCGAGCCCAACCTCAAGGCGGTCGAGACCGAGATCGCCGCGGCCTCACGGACCTGGGAAGACCGCTTCGCCGCCGCCGTCCGCGCCTCCGGCCGGGCGACCGCCGAAGTCGCCGACATGGTGTCGCGCTACGCCGAGGCCTTCACCGCCGGCTATCGCGAGCGTTATGACGCCGAAGAAGCTCTGACCGACATCGCCGTCATCGAGAGCCTCGCGGCCGACGAGCCCGTGCGGATCCGCGCCTTCCGCCGCGCCGCCGACTCCAAGACCCAGATGCGCTTCAAGCTCTACCGGCCCGGTTCGCCCGCGCCGCTGGCCGAGGTGCTGCCGATCCTTGAGAACATGGGCCTGAAGGCCATGGTCGAGACCGGCTTCCCAGTGATGAGCGCCGGTGGCCGCCGCGTATGGGTTCACGAGTTCGAACTTGACGACCAGCATGGCGAGCACCTGGTGTTCGCCGAGGTGAAGCACGCCTTCGAGGACGCCTTCACCGCGGTCTGGACCGGCGACACCGAAAGCGACGGCTTCAACCGCCTGGTGCTCGAACTGTCGATCTCGTGGCGCGAGGCGGCGTTGATCCGCGCTCTGGCCCGTCACCGCCAGCAGTCGGGCCTCGATCCCAGCCAGCGGGTTCAGGAAACCGCCCTGTCCAATCACCCGGGCGTCGCCCGGCTGATCCTCGACCTGTTCCGCACCAAGTTCGATCCGGCGATCAAGGCCGATCTCGCCACCCGCACGGCCCAGGCCGCCCAGGTGATGGAAGAGATCGTTCAGGCTCTGCAGCAGGTCGATAGCCTGGACGACGACCGCGTCCTGCGCCGGATCGCCCTGCTGGTCGGGGCGATCAAGCGGACCAACTACTACCAGACCGGCGCCGACGGCCGGCCCAAGCCCTATATCAGCTTCAAGGTCGCCTCCGGGGAACTGGCCGACCTGCCGCTGCCCAAGCCCTATCGCGAGATTTTCGTCTGGGCGACCCACATCGAGGGCGTCCACCTGCGCTTTGGCCCCGTAGCCCGAGGCGGCCTGCGCTGGTCCGATCGGCGCGACGACTTCCGCACCGAGGTGCTCGGCCTGGTGAAGGCCCAGCAGACCAAGAACGCGGTGATCGTGCCGGTCGGCTCGAAGGGCGGCTTCTATCCCAAGCAGCTGCCCAAGGGCGGCGCTCCGGATGCAACCCGCGCCGAGGCGATCCGCGCCTACACGACCTTCCTGCAGGGTCTGCTCGACATCACCGACAACCTGACCGCCGACGGCAAGGTCGTGCATCCGCCGGGCGTCGTGATCCATGACGGGGACGACCCCTATCTGGTGGTGGCGGCCGACAAGGGCACGGCCACCTTCTCCGACATCGCCAACGGCATCGCCGAATCCTACGGCTTCTGGCTGGGCGACGCCTTCGCTTCGGGTGGTTCGGCCGGTTACGACCACAAGGAAATGGGCATCACCGCCCGCGGCGCCTGGGAAGCGGTCAAGCGCCACTTCCGCGAGCTGGGCAAGGACATCCAGTCCGAGCCCTTCACCGTGGTCGGCGTGGGCGACATGTCGGGCGACGTGTTCGGCAACGGCATGCTGCTGTCCACCCAGATCCGCCTGCAGGCCGCCTTCGACCACCGCCACATCTTCTTCGACCCCAATCCGGATCCGGCGACGTCGTACGAAGAGCGTAAGCGGATGTTCGAGCTGCCGCGCTCGTCCTGGGACGACTACGACCGCAAGAAGATCTCCAGGGGCGGCGGGGTCTTCCCGCGCAGCCAGAAATCGATCCCGCTGAGCCGCGAAGTGAAGGCCATGCTGGGCGTCGAGGCCGACAACCTGGCGCCGGCCGACCTGATGAACGCCATACTGAAGGCGCCGGCGGAGCTGCTCTATGTCGGCGGCATCGGCACCTATGTGAAGGCGCGCGGCGAGAGCAACGCCGAGGTCGGCGACAAGGCCAATGACGCCCTGCGCGTCAGCGCCGGCGACCTGCGGGTCAAGGTGATCGGCGAAGGCGCGAACCTGGGCCTCACCCAGGCCGGCCGCATCGAGTTCGCCCTGCGCGGCGGACGGGTGAACACCGACGCCATCGACAACTCGGCCGGGGTCGACTCCTCCGACCATGAGGTGAACATCAAGATCCTCACCGGCATGCTGGAACGCACCGACGTGCTGAATCGGACGAAGCGCGACAAGCTGCTGAAGTCGATGACGCAGGACGTCGCCGAGCACGTTCTGGCCCACAACTACGATCAGACCCTGGCGCTTTCGCTGATGGACCTGGATGCGGCGGGCGAACTCGAACCCCACGCCCGCTACATGGCCCACCTGGAGGCCCGCGGTCAGCTCGACCGCGCGGTCGAGGGGCTGCCTGACGCCACCGTGCTTGCCGAACGCCGTCAGGCCGGCAAGGGCCTGACCCGGCCGGAAGCCGCCGTCCTGCTGGCCTACGGCAAGCTGGAACTGAAGGGCGACATGGCCCACAGCCCCGTGGCCGACGATCCCCACTTCGAGGCGCTGCTGGAAGGCTACTTCCCGAAAGGCGTGCGCAAGTACGACGACGCCCTGCGCCGTCACCGCCTGCGTCGCGAGATCATCGCCACCGTGGTCGCCAACGACGCCGTCAACCGTTGCGGGCCGTCGTTCCCGACGCGGCTGATGTCGGCGGCCTCCTGCGACGTCACCGCCTTTGTCACCGCCTATGAGGCGGCCAAGGCGGTGCTGGGCCTCGACGCCCTTTGGGACGGGGTCTCGGCGCTCGACGGCAAGATCCCGGCGGCGGGCCAGATGGCCCTTTACCGGCGGCTAGCCTACACGCTGCGCGGCGAGACCTTCTGGCTGGCTCGCCGCGCCTCGCGCGGCGGCCACAGCGTCGAGGCGCTGATCAAGCGCTACGGCCCTGGCGCGGCGACCCTGACGACCTTGCTGCCGGATATCTTGTCGCCGGTGGAACGCGGCCGCCTGGAGGCCCAGGTGGCTCGCCTGACCGAGGCCGGCGCGCCGGAAGCGCTTGCTCGAAAGGTCGCCAACCTGCAGCCGCTCACCGTGGCGGTGGACCTCGTCGATCTGGCGGAGGCCTCCAGCTGGTCGCTGCCTGACGCGGCGCGGCTCTACGACCACGTCGGTCGCAGCTTTGCCTTCGACCGTCTGCGGGCGGCGAGCGCCGGGTTCACGGCTGGCGACGCCTTCGAGCGTACAGCCGTCCGCCGCCTGGTCGAGGACCTGCTGGCCGAGCAGGCCAGCCTGACCCGGCAAGTCATCGCCCACAGCGCCGACGCCAAGGCCGGAAAGAGCGACGAAGCCGCCCAGGCGGCGATCGCGGCCTGGAGCGCCCTGCGCCACGACACCGCCGAAACCGCCCGCAAGGCGATCGAGGAGATCGAGGCCGCCGGCGGTCCCTGGACATTCGCCAAGCTCACCATCGCCAATGCGGCGCTGCGCGAACTTGCCAATGCCGAGACGGCGAAGGGGTAGACCCTCGCCATCCTCCGGTCGTCTGCAAGACGATCCGGGGGACCCAAGCTGAGCTTCAGAAATTTCTAGGCCGCTTGGGTCCCCCGGATCTCGCTACGCGAGCCCGGAGGATGACGAATTTTAGATACTAGTGCCGGAAAACCCGCACGCCGGTGAACACCATGGCGATGCCGCGCTCGTCGGCCGCCTCGATCACCTTGTCATCGCCAATCGAGCCGCCCGGCTGGATCACTGCAGTGCAGCCAGCATCCGCCGCCTGCAGCAGTCCGTCCGGGAACGGGAAGAAGGCTTCGGAGGCGCAGGCCGACCCCTTGAGGTCCAAGCCGAAATCGGCCGCGCGCAGGGCGGCGATCCGGGCCGAGTCCTTGCGGTTCATCTGGCCGGCCCCGACGCCCAGCGTCTGGCCCTGGCGGGCATAGACGATGGCGTTCGACTTCACGTGCTTGGCGATGGTGAATGCGAACAGCATGTCGCGCACTTCCTCGTCGGTGGGGCTGCGCTTGGTCACCACCTTCAGGTCGCCGGCGGTCAGATGGGCGGTGTCGCGGCTCTGCACCAGGAAGCCCCCGGAGACCGAGCGGAAGGTTTCGCCCGGCGTATGCGGGTCGGGCAGGCCGCCGGTGACCAGCAGCCGCACGTTCTTCTTCTTGCGGAACAGCGCGATGGCGTCCTCGTCGGCGTCCGGCGCGATCACCACCTCGGTGAAGACCTCGAGCACCTTAGCCGCGGTGGCCGCATCCAGCCTGGTGTTCAGGGCGACGATGCCGCCGAATGCGCTGGTCGGGTCGCAGGCCAGGGCCCGCTCGTAGGCCTCGGCCAGGCTGCCGCCGGTCGCCACGCCGCAGGGATTGGCGTGCTTGATGATCGCGCAGGCCGGAGCCGTGGCCGGGTCGAACTCGGCGATCAGCTCATAGGCCGCGTCGGTGTCGTTGATGTTGTTGTAGCTGAGCTCCTTGCCTTGGAGCTGCTTGGCCGTCGCCACGCCGATCCGCGGGTTGGCGAAGCGATAGAACGAGGCCGCCTGGTGGGGATTCTCGCCATAGCGCATGGTCTGAGCGAGCTCGCCGGCAAAGGCGCGGCGACGCGGGGCTTCCTCGCCCAGTTGCCCTGCGAACCAGGATGAGATCGCCGCGTCATAGGATGCCGTCCGGGCATAGGCCCGGGCCGCCAGCTTCTTGCGCAGCGCCAGGCTGGTGCCGCCGTTCGCTTTCAGTTCAGCCAGCACTTCTTCAAGGTCGGAGATCTCGGTGCAGATCGCCACATAGCCGTGGTTCTTGGCCGCCGAGCGGACCATGGCCGGACCGCCGATGTCGATGTTCTCGACGCAGTCCTCGAACGAACCGCCCTTCGCGACCGTGGCCTCGAACGGATAAAGATTCACATAGACGATATCGATGGCGCCGATGCCGTGGTCGGCCATCGCCTTCGCGTGCTCGGGCGCGTCGCGCACCCCCAGCAGGCCGCCGTGGACGATGGGATGCAGCGTCTTCACGCGCCCGTCCATCATCTCCGGGAAGTTGGTCAGGTCGGAGACATCCTTCACCGCCAGGCCTGCTGCGGCGATCGCCGCGCGGGTGCCGCCCGTGGAGACCAGCTCAACACCATGCTCGGCGAGAACCTTGGCGGCCTCGACCAGGCCGGTCTTGTCGGAGACGGAGATCAGCGCGCGCTTGGGCGCGACGAGGTCGGGTGCAGGCGGGAAATCGGGGGCGGCGGGCATGGCAGTCTCCTGTGGGGTTACACGGAAATTGCCCAGGCGAGCGGCATGCAGATATTCCGCGCTCCCCGGTGGTCGCCCACCTTCATTCGCCAGTCACGCGGAATGACGTCGAATTAGGCCCACTGAGCGCGCGGGTCAATGCGACCGTTAGTGCGGCTCCGCCGCCGCGAACTTCCAGCGAAGCCGAGCCCCACTGTCGGCGCGGGCCTGGCCGCGGAGCACGATCTGCTGGCTGCGGCGAGGCTTGCCGTCCTGGAAATAGACCGAGGTCTCGATGTCGGCGGACTGGGCGTCGTTGCGCAGCCACCAGCCAGGTTCGCCCTCGTGGGCGCGCAGCAGCACGCTCTTGCCGTCGCGCGCCAGGCTGGCGCTGACGTCGGGGTGGACATGGAAGCGCGAGGTGAACGGAATGAACCGCCGCCCCGCCTCGCCGCCCTGGCCCGGCTGCACCGCGACGAGGGCGTCCTCGCCACGCAGTTCGTCGGCGTTCAGGTCGAGGAACAGCTTTCGCTCATGGCGCAGGCCGAACCGCTTTTCCCAACCGTCATGCGACAGCTCCAGCCACAGGGCGCCGTCGGCCTCATAGCGCTTGGCCTCGACATTCTCATAGGCGCCGACCAGCCGTGGTCCCAAGGCCGCGGCCCGGAACCCCCGCAGAGGCTCGCCGCAGGCCTGGTCGGCCAGGGAAAGCGTCGAGGACGCATCCACCAGACGCAGGGCCTGGGGCCCTGCGGCCTCCGGCGACCAGGCGCTGGCCGCGATCAGCCGGCGCCCGCCCACCAGGACCTCCATGGCTAGCGGCTGGGCGCAGGCGGTGACGCTCCAGGCGCCTTGCGCTGGGGCAGCGCCGTCAGCGAACACCTGGATGCTGGGACCTTCGAGCCGGTGATAGCCGTTGCGGGAAGCTGGAACCGGCGCCACGGCGTTCTCGGCGGCGCGCGCGGCGGCCACATAGGTCCGCGCGCCGGCCTCGCCGCCCTGAAGCTCAGGCAGGGCGCCGTCGGCCAGGGTGAAGAAACGCACCGTCCCGCTTAGGCGGTCGATGGCCCGCATCATCTCCTCGGGCGCGACCCGGCCGCGCTGGACGAGGGCCTCGTCCAGGGTCTGGAGATCGAGCAGAAGCTCCAAGGCCGCGCGGGGGCAGCGCGAGGCATGGCCGCCATCCGGCTGGACGGTGACCGGCAGGGTCTGGGCCAGCCGCGTGAGGCCCTGCGCCATCAGCTTCTCGCCGACATCGCCGGAAAGCGCGGTTCCGGCCAGGGCGGTGGCGGCGGCGCGTTCGGCCGCACGCACCGGCCCATCGACCAGCGAAATCAAATGGCGGGCCTGGCGCGCCAGATCCAGCGCGATCAGCGTAGCTTCCATGTCCGAAGCCTTGGCGCTGATCGCCCTGGCGCCGCAGGCCAGGTGCAGCACCCGCCGCTCCAGCACCTCGGGGCTCCAGGAAAAGGCGTTCCAGCGCCCGAACACGCCGCGCCAGTCGAGCGTCAGGCGCAGCGCCTCGGCCGCGCCCTCGTCGCCCAGCACCAGCAGGTCGCGCATCCAGTCAAAGCCGTGCAGGCCGACAGCGAAGCCGTGGCTCGGGCTTGGCCGGTCCCACGGATCACCGCCGACGCCGACGTCCAGCATCACGCCGGCGAAGGTGAACCGACCAGCCAATATGCGGCGGCCAGCTTCCTTGTCAGCGGGACGCGGATCCTTGGGGAAGGCGGCCAATCCCTCGGGTCGCGGACGCGCCAGCAGCCAGCGGTGCAGGGGCGAGCCGGCCCATTCACGTCGGACCTGCCGCAACGCGCCCTGCGTCAGGGCCAGCCCCCAAAGGCCGCCTGTGGTTTTCGAAATCGCCGGGACCGCTCCGGCCACGCCGCTAGCCGCCCTTCAGCGCGCGGATGTTGTCGGCGTATTTCGAGGGACCGCCCTTGAAGACCGCGGTGCCGGCGACCAGGGCCGTGGCGCCGGCCGAAATGCAGAGCGGCGCGGTTTCAGCCGTCACCCCGCCGTCGACTTCCAGCTCGATATGACGGCCGGTGGCGTCGATCATCTTGCGCAGGGTTTCGATCTTGCGCAGCTGCGAGTGCATGAACTTCTGACCGCCAAAGCCGGGATTGATCGACATGACCAGGATCAGGTCGATCTCATCCATCATCCATTGGATGACGCTGGGATCGGTCGAGGGATTGAAGACCACGCCGGCCTTGGCGCCCAGTTCGCGGATGCGCTTCAGGGTGCGGTTCAGGTGGGGGCCGCTTTCGGGGTGGACGCTGATGATGTCGGCGCCCGCCTCACGGAAAGCTTCCAGATAGGGGTCGGCCGGCGCGATCATCAGGTGGACGTCGAACGGGATCTTCGCGTGCGGCCGCAGGGCCTTCACGATATCCGGGCCCAGCGTGATGTTCGGCACGAAGTGGCCGTCCATCACGTCCACATGCACCCAGTCGGCGCCCGCCGCCTCGATGGCGGCGACTTCCTCGCCCAGCTTGGCGAAGTCGGAGGCGAGAATGGATGGGGCGATGATCGGTGCAGTCGTCATGCCCTGGACTTAGCCAAGCCTCGCCCCAGGGACAAGGCCGCGCGCTCACCCTGTGCGGACGAACCGCGCGACATAGAACCCATCCTGGCCGCCAGCCCGATGATGCGGCAGCAGGCGCAGAGTTCCATCGGCCAGTTGACTGGCCCACGGCGCGCCGCCCTCGCCCGGCTGGGCCGGGCTGAGCTTGAAGTCGCGATGGCGCATCAGGAAGGCCGTTGTCTGGGCCTCGCCCTCCTCCGGCTCCAGCGAACAGACGCAATAGACCAGCCGGCCGCCGACCTTGGTCCGCTTGGCGGCCGAATCCAGCAAGCGGCTCTGAACGCTCGCCAAGGCGGCGACGTCGCTGGGCCGCGCGGCCCACAGCACGTCGGGGTGGCGACGATAGGTGCCAGTGGCGCTGCAGGGCGCGTCCAGCAGCACGGCGTCGAACTCCCGCTCGTCAGCCCACTCGCCTGCGTCGGCGGCGACGATCTCGGCGCTCAAACCCGTGCGCTCAAGATTTTCCTTCACTCGCACCAGTCGGGCGGGCGAGCGATCGACGGCGACCACGTCGGCGCCAGTGGCCGCAAGTTGCATGGTCTTGCCGCCCGGGGCGGCGCAGAAATCGAGCACGGTCTCGCCGGGCTTGGCTTCCAGCAGGCGGGCCGGGATCGCGGCGCTGGCGTCCTGCACCCACCACAGACCCTCGTCATAGGCGGGCCAGGCGGCGACATCGCCCTTGCGCGCGGTACGCAGGGTGCCGCCCGCCAGCACTTCGCCTTCCAGTTCGACGGCCAAACGCTCGGCGTGGTCAGACGACTTCAGCGACAGGTCGGTGGCTGGCTCGTCGGCGATCAGGGCGGCCATGGCGTCGGCGGCGTCGCGCCCAAAGGCGGCGGTCCAGCGCGCATAGAGCCAGGGCGGGCACAGCGCCTCGGGCAGGTCTAGGTTCGGCGGCTCGCGCAGCAGTCCGCGCAGCACCGCATTGATCAGGCCCTTGAAGGCCCGGGTCGAGGAATGGCTGGCGGCCAGATCGACGCTGGTGGTCACGGCGGCGAAGGCCGGCACATCCATCAGGAACGCCTGGGTGACGCCGATCCGCAGAATGTTGCGAACCTCTTCCGGCGGAGCCCGGGTGAGCTTGGCGTCAAGCGCCCGCTCGATCGGACCCAGCCGGCGCAGGGTGGCCATGGCCAGCGCCATGGCGAACCCGCGGTCGCGCGGCTCCAGTCCCTTGAACAGGGGCCGAGAAAGGGCTTCGTCCAGGCCGGCGCGGCGGGCGAGGCTGGCGGAAAGGATGTCGATGGCGGCCCGGCGGGCGGGCAGGCCAATGTCGCGTTCTTCAGTCACCGGCGCGGCGTGCCCTCATCAGCGGCCTGAGGCAAGCGGCGATTGCGCCCACCCGCACTGGCGCATGACGCTTCAAGCGCCTAAATCGAGGTGATGAGCGATCAAATCCCGCCCAATGCGGCTCCCGGCAAGGAGCTGACGCCCGCCGCCCGCCGCGCCCTGGAAGAGGCCGCCGCGCGCCACGCCGCTGACCAGGCCGAGGCCGAACGTGTCGCCGAGCTCGGCGGTCCCAAGGGTCCGGAGCCGACGCGCTTCGGCGACTGGGAACGCAAGGGCATCGCCGTCGACTTCTGATTGCTCGTTCCAGAACTGGCTAGGCCGTTTGGGTCCCCCGGATCTCGCTTCGCGAGCCCGGAGGATGACGAGCGGTAGGGATCAAATCCCAAACATTTCCGCAGCCACCCGCTGGGCGGCTTCGCGCGGATCGTTGGCGGCGGTGATCGGACGGCCGCAGACGATGTGGCTGGCGCCGGCGCGCAAGGCGTCTGCCGGAGTTGCGGCGCGGGCCTGATCGTTCTTGGCCGACCACTCGGGGCGCACGCCGGGCGTCACCACCAGGAAATCCTTGCCGCCGATCTGGCGGGCTAGGGCCGCCTCATGCGGGCTGGCGATCACACCGTCGGCGCCGGCCGCAATGGCGTGGTGGATGCGACGCTCCACGAGCGCGCGGGCCGTCTCGGTGAAACCCATCTCGATCAGGTCGGCGTCGTTCAGGCTGGTCAGCACCGTGACCCCGAGGATTTTCAGGTTCGAGCGCCCCTTGCCGCGCACCGCGGCGGCCAGCACCTGCGGCTCGGCATGGACCGTCAGGAAATCGCAGCCGACATCGGCCAAAACGCTGGCGGCGCGCTGCACCGTGGTGCCGATGTCATGCAGCTTCCAGTCCAGGAACACCTGCTTGCCCTGGGCCTTCAGCTCGCGGGCCAGGACCATGCCGTCGCCGGTGGCGAACAGTTCCAGCCCGACCTTGTAGAAACTGGCTCCGTCGCCGATGGACGCGACCATGGCGCGCGCCTCCTCGACAGTCGGAACGTCCAAGGGCACGATCAGACGCGGATCGGCCAGCACGGCGGCAGGGGCGAGGGCCATGGCGAAATCCTTTCAGGCAGGCGCGCGGGCGCCCTCTCGCGAGAGGTCGGCGGGCGCTTCGAATTGGGCTAAGACCGCTGAATGAGCCAGTGGGACTTCGCCGTCAACTTCTTCGTCGCGCTGTTCGCCCTGATCGACCCGATCGGCAACGTCCCCCTGTTCGCCGCCGCCACCAACGGTGTGAAGAGCAAGGATAGCCGGCTAATCGCGGTCTATATCGCGCTGTTCGTCCTCGGCTTCCTGACCTTCTTCTACTTCTCGGGCCTGTCGCTGCTGGCCTTCTTCGGGATTTCGCTGCCGGCTTTCCGCATCGCCGGCGGGGTGATCCTGTTCCTGCTGGGCCTGGAAATGGCCCGCGACGACTTCACCGCCACCTTCGCCAACGCCGCCGACGAGACCGGGCCGCCGCTCGAAGGCCGCGCCAATGCGCGCCGCCGGTTCGAGCGGATGATCGTGCCCTTCGCCATGCCGCTGTTGATCGGCCCCGGCGCGATCTCCACCGTGGTCATCTACGCCAGCGAGGCCAAACGGTTCGGCGTGGCCGGCGCCGCCGTCGGCGTGGCGGTCATCGCCGCCCTGGCCCTGGCCACCATGCTCTGCTTCTGGGCGACGCCGATCATCACCCGGCTGCTCGGCCGCATCGGCCTGACCATCGTGGTGCGGGTCCTCGGCCTGATCCTTTGCGCCCTGGCGGTGCAGTTCATCCTGGCCGGGATCGCGGAGTCGACGGCCGGGGTCATCCTGCGCGAAGCCGCCGCGCCCTACGCGAAGTAGGCCAGGCGCCAAGCCACCCACATGGGTGTCATCCCGGTTTGCGCAGCAAGACCGGGACCCATTCGCGCCGTGTCCTCGGAAGAAGGCAGGGCCCCGCCACAGCATGCATAATCAGGTGTTCATGGGTCCCGGACAGCCGCGGAGCCTGTCCTCGGGCTGGCCAGAGGCCAGACCCGGGGGCGGCTTCCGGGATGACATCGGTTAGTGCGTCGCGGTCACACCTTGCCGCGGAACCGCGGCCCCTGCGAGGCCATCAGCGCCAAGGCCCACTCGTCGGGGATCAACTTGACCGCCGCCGCGATGGCCTTGTTCGGCGCCCCGGGCACGCAGATCGGACGATTAGCCTCGGCCGCCTCATAACCGGCGGCGGCGACCTCGTCGGCGCCCAGCCACATCCACTCCGGCGCGCTGCGGCTGATCTGTTCGCGGGTGTCGTTGACGTCGTGGAATTCCGAATAGGTGAAGCCCGGCGCCAGGGCGCTGACATGGACCCCGGTTCCCTGGTTCTCCAGATGCAGGCTCTGGGAGAACTTCACCATGTAGCTCTTGGTCGCCCCATAGAGTGTCGCGCCAGGAGACCCCGGGATGAGGCCCGCCAAAGATGCGACATTGACGATCCGGCCGAACTTGCGCGCCGCCATCCCGGGAAGCACCCGATGAGCCAGCTCGCTTGGCGCGGTCAGCATCACCTGCAGAAACGCCGCATGGGTTGTCCAAGGAGACTCCAGGAAGCCGCCGGGCACGCCGTAGCCGGCGTTGTTGACGAGCGCGTCGACCACTCGCCCATGCGCCGTGAGGTGATCGAGGATGGCGCCGGGGCTTTCCGGCTCAGCCAGGTCCGCGGCGATGGTCAGGGTCTCGACCCCGTGGCGCAGCCGAATTTCCTCGGCCAGCTTCTCCAGGCGATCGGTCCGCCGGGCGGTCAGGGCGATATCGTAGCCATGGCTGGCGTAGATGCGGGCGAAAGCAGCGCCGATCCCGGCCGAGGCCCCCGTCACCAACGCCAACTTGCGGTCCATTCCAACCCCTTGGTTCGCAACCTGCGCCGAAGGTGGACAAAGCCTGCTGAAGGTCAAGCCGCCCGGCGCGGAGATGTCATTCTGTGCTCAGCGCCAGCGTGACGTGGCGACGCCACGATTGTACGGTTGTCGGATTGGGTGTATCGCGCCCGCCGCTGCGGCATTTGGGCCGCCTAGGGGAGCGTCTGTCCGCATGTTCCCGGAGACTTTGAATGGCTGAAACAGCCGGCGTCGCCCAGGAGGCGACGGAGGAGTCTCACTCCGCCCATAAACAAGAGAGTTTCCGCGCCCTCGCACTGGGGGCGATTGGCGTCGTCTTCGGCGATATCGGCACCAGCCCGCTCTATGCGATGAAGGAAGCCCTGCACCATTCGCGCTCCGGCGGAGCCAGCGAATTGGCCGTGCTCGGGGTCGTCTCGCTGGTGATCTGGGCGCTGATCCTGATCGTCACCATCAAGTACGTCGTCTTCCTGATGCGGGCCGACAACAAGGGCGAGGGCGGCACTCTGGCCTTGATGGCCCTGGCCCAGCGTCACCTGCCCAAGCGCTCGACGACGGTCTTCTTCCTCGGCGTGATCGGCGCGGCGCTGTTTTACGGCGACGGCATCATCACCCCGGCGATCTCCGTGCTCTCGGCCGTCGAGGGGCTCAAGGAAGCGCCGGGCGTCGGGGAAGGCATCCAACCCTATCTCGTCCCGATCGCGGCCGGCGTGCTGGTGGCGCTGTTCATGGTCCAAGCGCGCGGCACCCACCGGATGGCCGCGCTGTTCGGGCCGATCATGGCCGCCTGGTTCCTGACCCTCGGCGGGCTTGGCGCGCTACATATCGCCGACGACTGGTCGATCCTGCGGGCGTTGAACCCCTGGTTCGGCGTGCGCTTCCTGCTCAATGACGGCCTAGTTGGTTTCGTCATCCTCGGCAGCGTGTTCCTAGCGGTGACCGGGGCCGAGGCGCTCTACGCCGACATGGGTCACTTCGGTAAGAAGCCGATCCAGGCTTCCTGGCTGTTCTTCGCCCTGCCCTGCCTCGCCGTCAGCTATCTCGGCCAAGGCGCCAATGTGCTCGCTCACCCCGAGGCGCGCTTCAACCCGTTCTGGGCGATGGTGCCGGAGCTAGCCTATTGGCCGGTGCTTGTGCTGGCCACTGTCGCCACCGTCATCGCCAGCCAGGCGGTGATCACCGGCGCCTTCTCGATGACCCAGCAGGCCGTGCAGCTAGGCCTGCTGCCGCGCATCGACATCCGCCGCACCTCCGAGACCCAGGCCGGGCAGATCTTTGTGCCGCAGGTGAACACCTACCTGATGGTCGGCGTGCTGATACTGCTGTTCACCTTCCAGAATTCATCGGCCCTGGCCGCGGCCTACGGCATCGCGGTCACCGGCGCGATGTTCGTCGACACCCTGCTGTTCTTCGTCATCATCAAGTACATGTGGAAGCGCCCGACCTGGCAAGCTGCGCTGGCCGCCACCGCCTTCGGATCGCTCGACCTGGTGTTCATCGGCTCGAACCTGCTGAAGATCCCGGACGGCGCATGGCTGCCGCTGGTGATGGGCGCGATGCTGGTGCTGATCATGTGGACCTGGACGCGCGGCGCCCAGATCCTCTCGGACAAGACCCGGCGCGACTCCGTGCCCCTGGTCGAGCTGTCGGAAATCCTCAAGGCCCGCGCCCCGCACCGGGCGCCCGGCACGGCGATCTTCCTGACCTCCGACCCGACCATGGCCCCCGTCGCGTTGATGCATAATCTCAAGCACAACAAGGTGCTGCACGAGAAGAACATCATCCTGACCGTGCTGACCGCCGAGACCCCGCGGGTGCGCGAGAACGACCGGATCCGCATAGAGCCGGTCAATGACGACTTCAAGATCGTCTACATCTCGTACGGCTTCATGGAGAGCCCGAACATTCCCAAGGGCCTGGGCCTTTGCCGCAAGCTCGGGCTGAAGTTCGACATCATGGCCACCAGCTTCTTCTTGGGAAGGCGCTCCATCGTGCCGTCTGCGCAATCGGGCATGCCGCTCTGGCAGGACAAGATCTTCATTTTCCTGATGAAGAACGCCGCCAATCCCACCGACTTCTACAAGATCCCCCCAGGCCGCGTCGTGGAGCTGGGCACGCAGGTAACCGTCTAGATGACCATTCTCAGCATCGCCGCCGACGTTCTCTGGATCCTGTCGCTCTCGATCATGGCCTCGGCCACGCGGACCGCCTGGATGCGCATGGAGCCCGACACCCGGGTGCCGATGCAGGGCTCCTGGCGACTATCGCGCAACGTCGCCCTGCCGCTGCCCATCGTGCTTGCCTTTCTCTTCGGCATGGCGCTGCTCTGGGGCCATCGCCACCAGACCCAGTTAGCCTACGACGTGATCTTCTTTGGCCTGCGCGCCACCCTGGCCGCCGTGATCGCCATGCTTCAACTGCAATGGCTGAAGGGCGCGATGGCGACGCTTCAGGCTGAAGGCGCCCTCAAGTCTTGAATCCGTCGCGTCGGCGCCCTTAAAGGCGCTCGACAACCTCCTCCCACCGCATTCGAAAGACGCCGCCGATGGCCACGCCCCCGATCAAGAAAGTCGTCCTGGCCTATTCGGGCGGTCTGGACACCTCGATCATCCTGAAGTGGCTCCAGACGGAGTATGGGGCCGAGGTGGTGACCTTCACCGCCGACCTGGGCCAAGGCGAAGAGATCGAGCCGGCGCGGGCCAAAGCGCTGGCGGCTGGGGTGAAGCCGGAGAACATCTTCATCGAGGACGTGCGCGAGGAGTTCGTGCGCGACTTCGTGTTCCCGATGTTCCGCGCCAACACCGTCTATGAGGGTCAATACCTGCTGGGCACCTCGATCGCCCGGCCGCTGATCGCCAAGCGCCAGATCGAGATCGCCCGCCTGACCGGCGCCGACGCCGTCAGCCACGGCGCGACCGGCAAGGGCAACGACCAGGTCCGCTTCGAGCTCGGCTACTACGCCCTGGAGCCCGACATCCACGTGATCGCCCCCTGGCGCGAGTGGGACTTCAAGTCCCGCGAAGCGCTGCTGGAGTTCGCCGAGAAGCACCAAATCCAGATCACCAAGGACAAGCGCGGCGAGGCCCCGTTCAGCGTCGACGCCAACCTGCTGCACTCCTCGTCCGAGGGTAAGGTGCTGGAGGACCCGGCGGTCGAGGCCCCCGAGTTCGTCCACATGCGCACCATCGCGCCCGAGGACGCCCCCGATCAGCCGACCGTCTTCACCCTGGACTTCGAGAAGGGCGATCCCGTCGCCATCGACGGCGTGCAGATGAGCCCGGCCACTTTGCTGACCAAGCTGAACCAACTGGGCCACGACAACGGCGTCGGACGCCTGGACCTGGTCGAGAACCGCTTCGTCGGCATGAAGTCGCGCGGTGTCTACGAGACCCCCGGCGGGACCATTCTGCTGGCCGCGCACCGCGGTATCGAAAGCATCACCCTGGACCGCGGCTCGATGCACCTGAAGGACGAGCTGATGCCGAAGTACGCATCGCTGGTCTATAACGGCTTCTGGTTCGCGCCTGAGCGCGAGATGCTGCAGGCCGCCATCGACCACAGCCAGGCCATGGTCACCGGCCAGGTGCGGGTGAAGCTCTACAAAGGCAACGTCTCGATCATCGGCCGCACCAGCCCCTACTCGCTGTACGACCAGGATCTGGTCACCTTCGAGGAAGGCAAGGTCGCCTACGACCACCGCGACGCCGCCGGCTTCATCAAGCTCAACGCCCTGCGCCTGCGCGTCGCCGCCAAGCGCGATCAGCGGACGAAGTAGGACGGCCTAGCCGTCCACCTTGTTGTAGGGATACTGGTCGCGGATTTCGTAGGCGAAGAACCTGCCTTTGGAGTCCGCGTCCAGAAAACTCCGGTGCACCTCACCGGGGACGCCCACATAGACATAGAGGTCGCCGTCGTTGAACGTGACGAACAACTTCGCGCGGTCTGCATCGTAGTTGATCTCGCGGATCGCTTCGGATTCGACCTGCATGGCGGGTCTCCAATGTTCCGTGGACCGCAGTAGAACGCCTCGCACCGCCGTAGGAGTTCCCCAAAACCTCCGACACATGCCAAGCTCGCCGCCAACGGCGGCAGGATCGCCGGGCGTTTGAGGGGGAAATTCATGCAACCACACAGCTATGTGGCGTTGGTCACTATCGCCGCGCTTCTCGTCTATATCTGGATGGGCGTTCGGGTCGGTCAGGCCCGCGCCAAGAGCGGCGTCGCCGCGCCGGCCATGACCGGGGATCCGATCCTCGAGCGGCACATCCGCGTCCACTATAACACCTTGGAATGGCTGCCGATCTTCCTGGCCGGGCTGTGGCTGTTCGCCATCTACTGGAACGACCTGTTCGCCGCCGCCCTGGGCCTCGTCTGGATCGTCGGACGGATCATCTATGCGCTCGGCTACGTGGCCGACCCCAAGAAGCGCGAAGCCGGCTTCATGATCCAGCTCGCCGCCACCGCCATCTTGGTGTTCGGCGCGCTAGGCCGGATCGTGTGGACCCTGGCCGTCGTCGGCGCCTAGCCGAACAAGATCACCGCCTGCCAGATGGCCAGGCCGGTGACCACCACGCCGACGATCCAGGTCAAGGCCCGGATTGGCAGCACCTTGGTCATCCATCCAGCCAGCGGCGCGGCGACGACGCCGCCCGCGATCAGACCCAGCACCGACCACAGGTGCTGGGCGAGGTCGTCGGTTTCCCAATGCCCCGACACCAGGGCCGCCAGGAACGCCGCCGAGACCGCCGCCGCCACGAAGGCCTCGGCCGCGTTCGTGGTGCCGATGGCCTTGCGCGGGTCGGCGCCTGATCCCAGCAGGGTCGAGGTCACCACCGGCCCCCAGCCCCCGCCGCCAACCGCGTCGAAGAAGCCGCCGACCAAGCCGAGCGGGAACGGGCCCTTCCAGGAGAACGGCTTAGGACGCGCGCCCTTCCAGGCGCGGTAGAGGATCACCAGGCCCATCAGGCCGAGCCAGGCCACCACGAAGGGCTTGATCTGCTCGCCATCCACTGAGGTCAGCAGGTAGGTGCCAACCACGCCGCCCAGCATGCCGCCGGCCGCCAGCAGCACCAACAGCCGCCAATCGACATTGCGATGGGCGATATGCGAGACCGCCGAGGCCGCGCCGGTGAACACCTTGGCCGCGTGTACGCTGGCCGACGCCGTCGCCGGCGGCACGCCATTGGCCAGCAGCACCGTGGTCGAGACCACGCCATAGGCCATGCCCAGCGCCCCATCGACGAGTTGGGCCGCAAAGCCCACGGCGGCGAACAGCCAAAATTCCGGACCCATCGTCCCTCCAGATCGGCTTGGCAGGTCGCAGAGCTTTCCGAGCGAGGCAATGGGGATTACCTCAGGGCGGCGTCAGCATTTCTACGCTTCCCTCCCTGCCGAGCCCCCGCCGAACCCTATGGACCTGCCGATAGATCCCGCCCGCTACGCTGCCTTCCTGGGCGTCATGGCGGTGATGGCCGTGACGCCTGGCCCGGCGAACCTGTTCTCGATCGCCACGGGCGCTGAGCGCGGCAAGGGCGCGGCCCTGATCGGCGTGCTCGGCATGAACTGCGCCACCCTGGTGTGGTTCGGCGCGGCGGCCCTGGGCCTCGGCGCCCTGATCCTGGCCTTTCCGCAGTTCTTCCACCTGCTGGCCTATGGCGGCGCGGCCTATATCGCCTGGCTGGGGTTCAAGTCGTTGCGGGGAGCCTTCCAGAAGGACGCCGAGCCGGGCCATGGCGCTTTCAAGCTCGGCAAGTCGGCGTTTCTCGACGGCTTCACCGTGCAGATCGCCAATCCGAAGGCGATCCTGTTCTTCACCGCTGTCCTGCCGCCATTCCTCGATCCCAACCGGCCGCTGCCGGCCCAATTGGCGGCCTTCGCCTGCGCCACCCTGACGCTCGATATCCTGGCCATGAGCGCCTACGGGATCGGCGGCGCGGCGATCGCCTCGCGGATGAGCGAGCCCCGTTTCCGCAAAGGCTTCTCCATCTCCGTCGGCCTGCTGTTGCTCAGCGCCGCAATGTTGATGGCGACAAAGGCGTGAGGACCCTGGCGAAGGCGAACAAGCGCAACCATAATTAGGCCTACGTGTTACTTCACAAGTGTCGCCTTTCCTCGAGGGACGAGGACTTTCGGGTCAAAACCGCCATGTCACGCAAATTCGCCGCCATCGCCGCCAGCCTCGCCCTCGCCGGCCTGGTCAGCGCCTGCGCGACCGCCACGCCCTATCAACCGAACATTCCGGGCCAAGCCACGTCGGGCGGCTACTCAGAACAGCGGATCGAACCCAACCGTTTCCGGGTGACCTTCGCGGGCAACAGCCTGACCTCGCGCGAGACGGTTGAGGGCTTCCTGCTATTCCGAGCCGCCGAGCTCACCGTGCAGGAAGGCTACGACTGGTTCGAGATCGCCGACCGCAATGTCGAGCGCGACCGCCGCACCTATATCGAACGCGACCCGCTCTACAGCCCTTGGTACGGACCCAGCTACGGCTTCTGGGCGCCGTCCTGGCGCTACTACGGCGGCGGCTTCGGCTGGCGCAGCTGGGATCCCTATTGGGGCAGCCCGTTCTGGGGCGACCGCATGGATGTCCGCACCGTCGACAAGTACGAGGCCAGCGCCGAGATCGTGATGTCGCGCGGAGCCAAGCCGACCGACAATCCCCGCGCCTTCGACGCTCGCGCGGTGATCGAGAACCTCGGCCCGCGGATCGTTCGGCCTACGCCTTAACCTTCTCTCCTCCTCTCTCCTTGGGGAGAGGAGATTTGACCGGCCGCGCCCCTAGGCGACGTCGATCTTGCGAACCGGCTCGATGATCTCGTCCGTCCAGTCGCTCAGCGTGTGCAGCGGCGCGGGGCGCCCAATCGCATAGCCTTGAACCTCGGTGCAGGCCTCGCTGCGCAGGAACTCGAGCTGCTCGGCGGTTTCCACACCCTCGGCGGTGACCGGGATCTCCAGGCTGCGGCCCAGGCTCAGCACCGCCCGCACGATGGCCGTCGCACGATCGTGCCGATGGATATTCTCCACGAAGCTCTTGTCGATCTTGATCTTGTCGAACGGGAACGACTGCAGGGTCGATAGCGACGAGAAGCCGGTGCCGAAATCGTCCATGGCAATCCGCACCCCCAGGGCCTTCAGGCGGCGCAGATTGTCGAGCGCGCGCTGATAGTCCTTGAACAGCGCGCTTTCCGTGACCTCCAGCTCCAGCCGGCGCGGGGCCAGGCCGGTCTCCAGCAGGATCTCGTGCACCGTGGCGGCCAGGGTCGTCTGGTGCAATTGCACCGGCGACAGGTTCACGGCGATACGCAGCGGCTTTTCCCACTTGGCGGCGTCGGCGCAGGCGCGGCGCAGCACCCATTCGCCGAGCGGCAGGATCAACCCGCTCTCCTCGGCGATTGGAATGAAGTCGAGCGGCGCCACCATCCCTCGGGTCGGGTGGTTCCAACGCACCAGCGCCTCGAACCCGCAGACCTCGCCATCCTCGGCCCGGGCCAGCGGCTGATAGTGCAGAACCAGTTCCTCGGCCGCGATGGCCGTGCGCAGCTCGCGCGCCAGGGTGCGGCGCTCGCGGATGTTCTCGTCCATCTCGCGCTTGAAGAAGCAGTAGGCCCCGCGGCCGCCCTCCTTGGCCCGATATAGCGCCATGTCGGCGGCGGCGAGCAGGCCCTCGCCGCTCGTGCCGTCGTCGGGATAGAGGCTGATGCCCAGGCTGGCGCCGACCGGTAGGTCCTGATCGGCGTAGCTCACCGGCTGCGCGAGGATTTCCAGCAGGGTGGCCGACAGCTCGGCCGAGGCCGTGGGCTGCGGGCCGCCGCCGATCTGGACCACGACGAACTCGTCGCCGCCAAGGCGCGCGGCGAAAGACGGTGCGACCACCGCCCGCTGCAGACGCCGGGCGATCTCGGTCAGGATCGCGTCGCCGGCCAGGTGGCCGTGCAGGTCGTTGGCTTCCTTGAAGTGATCCAGGTCGATGCAGATCACCGCCAGTTGCTCGTCGGCGGTGCTGACCTGGCCGATCGCCTGGTTCAACCGCGTCTGCATGACATTGCGATTGGCCAGGCCGGTCAGGCCGTCGTGCTCGGCGAGATAGCGGATCTTCTCCTCGGCGGACCGCCGCTCACGCAGGTCGCGGATCGCCAGCACCATCAGGTCGCCCTGGTCGCCGCCGGCCTCGATCACCCGCCCAAAAGCCTCGATCGGAATTTCCGCGCCGCCGTCACGCGGCCGCAGACGTCCCTCGCGGCGTCCGTCCAGCACACCGCCCTCGACCGCGTCGAAGGTCAGGATATCGGAGGCCAGACGCAGGCCGATCAGGTCGGCCACGCTGGCGCCGGCCAGGGCGCAGAAGGCGGCGTTGGCGTCCTGGATGCGGTCGGCGCGGGTGACGACGATGCCCTCATAGGCCGCGTCAGCCAGCCGGCGCGTCCGCGCCAGCGACTGGGCGTTGGCCCCGCCCTCGATCAGCACGGCGCCGAGGCCGCCCAGAATGATCAGGCTGACGATCAAGGCGACGGACACCGTCATCATCACCGAGGACAGCAGTTGGGCCGGCACGTCCACTGAAGGATCAGGCGTGATGGTGATCGCGCCCATGCCGATGAAGTGCACCGAGCAGATGGCCAGCGTCAGCACCAGGCCGCCGAGCAGTTGCCGAGGCAGGGTGCGAGCTTGGTCTGCGACGAACAGCGCGCCGACGCCCCCGGCGAAGCCCAGGGTCATCGAGACCGCGACAAGGCCAAGGTCCCAGCTCATCACGCCTTCGGTCACATAGGCCGACATGCCGATGTAGTGCATGGCGCTGACGCCGATCCCGGTCAGCACGCCGCCGGCGATCTTGCCCGCCGCCCCGCGCACGCTGGCCGCCGCGCCAAAGGCGCCGGCCATGAAGACCCCGGCGATCAGCAGCGAAGCCAGGGTACCGGTCGGCAGGAACCCGGCCTTCAACCCCGTCGTGTAGGCGAGCATGGCGATGAAGTGCGTCGCCCAGATCGAGCAGCCTGCGACCAGGCCAGTCAACAGAACCCAGGCCATTCGCATGCCGCGTGAGGACGCATCTCGCATCCTGGAGTAGAGCTTAAAGGCTGTGAAGCAGCCCCCGAAGCAGACCATTGCGGCAACAAGTACAAGTCTGTGGTCGTGTTCTGCGACCAAGCACGTCAATACTTTAAACACTATAACCAGCCCGGAAGAGAGACGACTTCGTCGGGCTTCTAAGAAGTCAGGGTAAATAAAATTACCTATTCCGCGCAAAGTGCGACAGGACGCCTCAGGCCCCGACCCGCCAGCCCAGCCCGACGCCTGTGACCGCCGGCATGGCGCGCAGGCGATCTGCCAAACCCTGCGCCGTCGCTTCGGCCAGTCCGCCGGCCTCGATGCGGATCGAGATCCGGCCCAGGTCTCGCGAGGCCTCCATCGTCAGGATATCCACGTCCTGCACGGCGAACGGCCCGAGCACCCGCAACACGACATCGGCGCCCGCCTGCGCCTCGATCAGAAACGTGCGCCGGGCTGGAGCCGGGGGCGAACAGAGATCGTCAGCCATGTTTGGCCTCTTTCGCGCAATAGGCCCGCGCCAGCAGCAATCGCCCGGTCTCGTCAAAGGCCCGCAGGCGCAACACCTCGTCCGCGGCCTGGGTGGCCCAGATCAGCTCGCAGGCGGGCGCAGGACACGGCCAGGCGAGGTCCAGGGCCTGCTCCAACGCGAACAGGGCCTCCAGCCCGCCGTCCGCCGCCAGAGTGGCCTCCAGACGCGCGGTTTGGTCGAGCAGCGCCTCGGCGTCGAGCGCGTCGGCGAAACGTCGCGCGGCGTCGCGCGCGCGGGCGGGATCGGAATGGAGTTCGGCTGAGAGCATGGTGGTCAGGTCCTTCTTGGAATCGAGGACCGACGGCGCGCACAAAAAACCCCGCTACCTGTTCGGGAGCGGGGTTCCTGATCTTGCGATCCGTCGGCGGTGTCTTAAGTCGCGCGAGTTCGCCCCGTCCCTATGGTGGGGGTAATAATCATCATCGTGGTTTTCGACGCGCAGGCGGCCGGACGCGCGGCGCGGCGCGCGGTCATCGGTCCGGAAAGGGCGAAAGCCAGGATCATCGCCGCGACCTATAGCGCGGCCTGCGTCCAGGACGCAACGACCTCGCGATCCGATGATTCGCGTGAAGCTCTACGTCGCGCGGAGGTGATCCATGAAAGGCTGCAATGGACCCCTAGGTCCAGAAAGCAAAAAGCGGCCCCGAAGGACCGCTTTATTCGCTTCAACTTCCCCAAAAGGGAAATTGGAGCGGGCGAAGAGATTCGAACTCTCGACCCCAACCTTGGCAAGGTTGTGCTCTACCACTGAGCTACGCCCGCGTTCCTCAACGACCCGATGTTTTGGCCGCCGAAAATCGAGAGCGGGCTTATGGCAGAGGGTCCGCGACTTGGCAACACCCTCATCCACCAAATCGTGGAGTCTTTAGTCGGCGCTTGCTCACGTGGTCCTTTGGGGCCTCTCCGGTCTCCTCCGGGAACTCCCCTCGGAAGTAGTAGCGCTGCCACGCTTCGCGGGTCGCCTCGGGGTCCAAACGGAAGATCCGCTTGTTGAATTCACTGCGATGTTTCTCCCAGGTGTCATACTGGTCGCGCAGTTCGGGATTGCGATCCATGCCCCGAATGACCGGCTGGAAGTCAGCCAGCTGGCGGTCCTGGGTCAGCGTAATAAAACAAAACGGCTCGTTCTTTTCGAAGCGCACCTTGCCCGGCCGGGTGAACATCCAGTTCATCGTGAAGGGGAAGGGCAACCAATCGGTCTCGACCAGGCCGGCCAGCGGCTGGACCCCGTCCTTGATGTGGTTGGGCGGACCCTGGGCGATCATCGACCAACCGGGCGGAGTCTTGAACAGATAGCCAGGGTGGAAGGTCAGCACCCCATGGCTGAAGTGCGACTTCACGAAATTATGGAAGTCCGGGTTGGGGCGGTCCGGCGTCAGGGTGATGTCGCTCTGCATCAACCCGCCATTCCACTCGGCGGTGAACGCCATGGGGCAGAGGATCTCCCACCCCGTGGTGTTGGCCATGCTCAGCGGCAGGCAGCGATAGGGGTGACGTTCGGCGAAACGGTCCATCCAGGCGCGCTGCGGGCGCCCCGGCACGATCTCCGGCGGCCGCTCGGCGGTGGGATAGCACTCGAGCTCCATGGGCTCCTCCAGCTTGTTCGTTACGTCTGCTCTAAACGCCGTCCACCCGCTCGGCTAGCGGGGAGACGAGGACCGGCCAGTTGGGCTAATCAACGGCCATGAAGACCCGCCCCGACCTGATCGCCTTCTTCGACGCCCACGCAATCGACCACAAGACGATCGACCACCCGGCGGTGTTCCGGGTCGGCGAGGGCGAGGACATCAAGGAAGGCATTCCCGGCGCCCACACCAAGAACCTGTTCCTGAAGGACGCCAAGGGCCGGCTGTGGCTGATCTCGGCCAAGGACGACACCCAGATCGACCTGAAGCGCCTGCATACGGTCATCGGCTCGGCCCGGCTGTCGTTCGGGTCCGCGGAGTTGATGGAGCAGGCGCTCGGCGTCACGCCAGGCTCGGTCACCGCCTTCGCCATGATCAACGGCGTGGGCCGTGACGTGACCTTCGTGCTGGACCACCGACTGGCTGGCGCCGAGCGAGTGAACTTCCACCCCCTAGTCAACACCGCCACCACCGGCGTTTCGCAGGCCGGCTTCGCGAAGTTCTTCGAGGCCCTGGGGATCACCCCGCTGGTGGTGGATTTTGCGGCCATGGCGGTCGTGGAAGCGGCGTGATCGTGACTGAGCGCCGTTGAAGCCGCGCCCGTAAGGGACCATTTTAGCGCCCGGGCGCGTTACGCCCGGATTGACCCCTTGGGAACGAGACCATGAGCCTGATCGGCGAAACCCAGTCCACCGCCGCCGCCGGCCCCGCCGACCTGATCAAGGACGGCACCGACGCCAGCTTCCTGGCCGACGTCATCGAGACCTCGAAGGACACGCCGGTCATCGTCGATTTCTGGGCGCCCTGGTGCGGCCCTTGCCGTCAGCTCGGCCCGTCGATCGAAAAGGCCGTCCTGGCCGCCAAGGGCAAGGTCAAGCTGGTCAAGATCGACATCGACCAGAACCCGCAATTCGCCGGCCAGCTGCGCGTGCAGTCGATCCCGGCGGTGTTCGCCTTTGTCGGCGGTCGTCCGGTCGACGGCTTCATGGGCGCCCTGCCCGACAGCCAGGTGAAGCAGTTCGTCGATCGCATGGCCGGCCAGGCCCCGGCCAACGCCACCGACGAGCTCCTGGCCCAGGCCAAGGAATCCCTCGATCTCGGCGACATCGGCGGCGCGGCCCAGGCCTATGCCGAGGTCCTCCAGGCCGAGCCCGACAATGTGAAGGCCCTCGGCGGCCTGGCGCGCTGCTACCTCAACGGCGGCGACGCCGAGCGGGCCCGCGAGGTCGCCGACATGGCGCCGCCCGGCGCCAAGGACGCCGACCTCGACAGCGTTCGCGCCGCTCTGGCCCTCGCCGACGAGGCGCCGGAAGAGACCGGCGAGTTCGAACAGCGCCTGGCCAAGGACGCGGGCGACCACGAGGCGCGGTTCGAGATCGCCAAGGCCCTGGCCGCACGCGGCGCCTGGGACGAAGCAGCCGACCACCTGCTGCAGATCATCGCGCAGGACCGCACCTGGAACGACGAGGCGGCGCGCAAGCAACTCATCACCATCTTCGAGGCCGCGGGCGCGGGCTCGGATGTCACCCGGGCGGGCCGACGACGCCTGTCCTCAATCCTGTTTTCGTAAGGAAGGGACGCGCGATGCCGGCTGCGGTCTTTCGACGAGCCTCGGACCTGCCGCAGGTCATCCCCGTGTTTCCGCTGGACGGGGCCTTGCTGCTGCCGACCGGCGAGCTGCCGCTGCAGATCTTCGAGCCCCGCTACCTGAACATGATCGACGATGTCATGGCGGGCGACCGGATGATCGGCATGGTGCAGACCCGTTCTGGCGGCGATCGTTCGCGGCCGAACCTGGCCGGCGTCGGCTGCTGCGGGCGGATCACCAGCTTTTCCGAAACCTCGGACGGCCGCTACCTGATCACCCTGACCGGCGTCTGCCGGTTCGTTGTGGGCGAGGAATTGTCGGTCGCTTCGCCCTATCGCCAGGTGCGGGCCAATTTCCTGCCCTTCGCGGACGACCTGAGCGTCGAGGCTTCCGAGATCCCGGCCTTTGACCGCCGCCGGTTCGCCGGCGCCCTCAAGCGCTATCTGAACCGCCGCGAACTGGACATCGACTGGGAGACCGCCGAGGCCGCGCCGCTGGAAAGCCTGATCACCAGCCTGTCGATGGGCCTGCCGTTTGAGCCAGCCGAGAAGCAGGCCTTGCTTGAGGCGCCGACCATGGCCGACCGCTGCGACGCCCTGACCGCGCTGCTCGAAATCGACAGCCTTGAAGGCGACGATGACGAACCCCACTCGATCCAGTAGATAGGCGCCATGAGCACCGAGTCCGCCGTCCCGCTTTCCCTCTCCACCGAGGTTGACCCGCGCCTGTTGGAGGTCCTGGTCTGTCCCGTGACCCACGGGCCGCTGACCTATGACCGCGTGGCCGGTGAACTGGTCAGCAACGGCGCCAAGCTCGCCTATCCGATCCGGGACGGGGTGCCGATCATGCTGCCCGAAGAAGCCCGCGCGCTGGACTAGGCGACGACTCCCCTAGCCACTCGTCATCCTCCGGTCAGCCGAAGGCTGATCCGGGGGACCCAAGCTGTGTTGTAGAACTTGATAGGCCGTTTGGGTCCCCGGATCGTCTTTCAGACGACCGGAGGATGACGAACGTTTAGCGAGCCCCTACAGCGCCTCGCCACGCAGCAGTCTTGGCAGGTCGCCAGTCGCCCCGCCGGCGTCTTCCATGAAGAACCGGCGCGCCGGACCGATGCGGTTCACCGCCGACATGCCGACACCGCGCGCCAGGCGCAGGACCGGATTGTTGTTCGAGAACAATCGCGTGAAGACGTCGGTCGCCGCCGCCAGCATCACGGTGTCGAAGCTCCGCCAACGGGCGTAGCGCTCCAGCACCAACTCCGAGCCGATGTCCTCGCCAAGCCGCGCGGCTTCGACCAGCACCTCGGCCAGGGCCGCAGCGCCCTTCAGGCCCAGGTTCAACCCTTGTCCCGCGATCGGGTGGATGCCGTGGGCGGCGTCGCCGAGCAGAACTGCGCGCGGCGCCACCAGGCGGTCAGCCAGTTGCAGCGACAACGGATAGGTGAAGACCGGCCCATCCAGGCTGGCGGTCCCCAGGAATTCGCCGAACCGCCGTTGCAGGTGGGCGTGGAAGACTTCCGGACGCGCGCTCTTCAGCGCCGCCGCCTTGGCCCGGCTTTCGGTCCAGACCAGGCTCGCCCGGTTCTCGGTCAGCGGCAGGATGGCGAACGGGCCGCCCGGCAGGAAATATTCGTGGGCGACGCCCTCGTGATCGCGCTCCAGCCGCACTGTCGCCACCACGCCGGTCTGCGGGTAGTCCCAGCCGGTCGCGCCTATGCCGGCCTCGCGCCGCACCACCGAACCGCGACCCTCCGCGCCCACCACCACGGGGGCGCTCAGCACCTGGCCGTCGTCCAGGGTCACCCGCGCGGCCTGGGCGTCGAAGGTGACGCTGGCCACCCGCGCCGGCGCCAGCACCTTGATCCCAGCCCGTCCAACGGCCGCAGCAAGGGCCACGCGCGAGCGACGGTTCTCAAGCATGTAGCCCAGTGGTTCGCCCTCGGAGCGCTCGGCGATCTCGGCGGAATCGAAGCGCAGATAGAACGAGGACGGCTTGCCGGCCGCTGCGCCGGGCGACTTTCCGTCGGTCACCAGGATCTGTTCGATCCGCTGGGCGTGGGGTTCGATGTCGTCCGCCAAACCTAGGGTCCGCCATTGCCGGAACGAGGCGAAGGCGATCGCCGAGGAGCGCCCGTCAAAGGTCGGCGCGAGCTGGGCGTTGAACACGATCGGATCGATCAGCAGCGGCTCTAGGCCGGCGCTCTTCAAGGCCAGAGCAAGGGTGGCGCCCGCCATGCCGGCGCCGGCGATGATCACATCCGCATCGAAGGTCTGAAGCATGGGGGGATATGCCGACGAAAGCGTGCGCGCGTCACCCCCGGTTTCGGAAATTCCCCGCAGATGATTTTTGGACGATAGCGTCCATTTATCCATTGCGCCTTAACCGGTGTGCGCCTACTTGCGATCTAGTTTGGACTTGATCGTCCATTTTTCAGGTTTTCGAGCCCCGTCCATGGCGATATTGCCCAAGAAATTCATGCCCCTCGCGGTCGGGGGCGTCGTTGCAGCCGCTCTAGTCGTCGGCGGCGGCGCGTGGTGGATCAACAAGCAGCGCTTCGAAGCCACCGACAACGCCTTCATCCAGGCCGACAAGGTCTCGGTCGCGCCGCAGGTCGACGGCTATGTCGCCGAGGTGCTGGTCGCCGACAACGCCAGCGTCGCCGCCGGCCAGGTCCTGGTGCGGCTGGACGCCTCGCAACTGCGCGCCACGCTCGCCCAGGCCGAAGCCAACGCCGCAGCCCTGGACGCCGCCGTTCGCGGGGTCGATGACAAGGCCCGGCTGGAACAGGCGATGATCGCCCAGAAGGCGGCCGGCGTGGACGCCGCGCGCGCCGAATCCCAGCTCGCCCAGGCTGAACTCAATCGTTATGGCGCGCTCGCCAACCAAGGCTGGGTTTCGCCCCAACGGGCCCAGACCGCCCATGCGGCGGCTAGCCAGGCGACCGCCAGCGTCGCCCAGGCCCGCGCCACCCTGGAGGCCGAGCGCCGCACCGCCGACAGCCTCGGCTCCACGCGCGCCCAGACCCAGGCCCAGGCCCAGGCCGCCCATGCGGCCGTCGATAAGGCCCGCATCGACCTCGAACGCGCCGAGATCAAGTCGCCGGTCGCCGGCGTGGTCGGCGCCCGCGCCGTCCGTCCGGGCCAATATGTGCGCCCCGGCTCGGCCCTGATGAGCATCGTGCCCCTCGGCGAGGCCTATGTGATCGCGAACTTCAAGGAGACCCAGGTCGCCCGCCTGCGCGTCGGCCAACCAGTCACCATCCATGCCGACGCCTTCGGCAAGCAGGAGATCAAGGGCCACGTCGACAGCTTCGCGCCCGCCACCGGTTCGGAATTCGCGCTGATCCCCGTCGAGAACGCCGTGGGCAACTTCACCAAGATCGCCCAGCGCCTGCCCGTGAAGATCAAGGTCGATCCCGCCTCGCCGCTGGCCGGCGCCCTGCGGCCCGGCCTTTCGGTCGAGGTGAAGGTCGACGTGCGCACCAACACCGGCCCGAGCTTCGCCGAAGTCCAACCGGCCAAGGAATACGCCCGTGAGGGCGTCTCGCGCTGAACCGAGCCTAAGGAGCCTTAGGCATGACTGAAGCTGCGCTAGAGCGCCCCGTCCAGCCGGCGCCTCCGGGCGGTCATGTGACCGCGTCGGGCGAGGTCGATTGGGTCAAGATCTTCCTGGGCTTCGGCGGGATGGTGGTCGGCCAGTTCATGGCCATCCTCGACATCCAGATCGTCGCCTCCTCGCTGAGCCAGATCCAGGCCGGGGTGGGCGCGAGCGCCGACGAGATCAGCTGGGTTCAGACCATCTACCTGCTGGCCGAGGTGGTGATCATTCCGCTGACCGCCTACCTGACCAAGATGTGGGGGACCCGGCCGGTCTATGTGTTCGCCGCCGGGGCCTTCATCGTCACCTCCATCGCCACCGGCCTCTCGACCAGCATCGAGATGATGATCTTCACCCGGGCCCTGCAGGGCCTGGCCGCCGGCGCCATGATCCCTGCCGTGTTCGCCACCGCCATGACCGTGTTCCCGCCCGAAAAGCGGGTGACCGCGAACGTCGTCGTCGGCCTGATCGTCACCCTGGCCCCCACCATCGGCCCGACGCTGGGCGGACACCTGACGGAGTCGCTGAGCTGGCACTGGCTGTTCTTCATCAACGTGCCGCCCGGCCTGCTGGTGATGTTCCTGGTCGGCCGCTACGGCGACTTCGACAAGGGCGACCCGAGCCTGGCCAAAGGCATCGACTGGTTCGGCCTGGCGACCATGACCGTCTTCCTGCTCTCGATGCAGTACGTGATCGAGGAAGGCTCAAAGGAAGGCTGGTTCGACGACGACCTGATCCTCTGGCTGACCGTCACCGCCTCCATCGCCGGCGTCGTGTTCATCTGGCGACAGCTCACCTATCGACAGCCGATCGTCTCGCTAAAACCCTTCACCGATCGCAACTTCACCATCGGCTTCGTGATGAACGCCGTGGCCGGGATGAGCCTGTTCGGCGGGACCTTCATCCTGCCGCTGTTCCTTGGCCAAATCCGCCAGTACTCGGCGGCCGAGGTTGGGACGACCATGCTGGTCTCCGGCCTGGTGATGTTCATGACCGCGCCCGTGGCCGGCCGCTTCATCCGCGCCGTGGATCCGCGCATACCGCTGGTGGTCGGCTTTGGCCTGGCCGCCTACGGGGTCGGACTGGGCGTTCGGGTCACCGCGGACTGGGGCTTCTGGGAGTTCGCCACCCTGCAGGCGGTGCGCGGCGTCGGTGTCATGATCGCAATGATCGCGGCCCAGCAGCTGAGCGTCTCCACCCTGCCTCCTTCGATGATGAAGGACGCGTCTGGTCTGGTGAACCTGGTCCGCAACGTCGGCGGCGCCGTCGGCCTTGCGGTCCTGACCACCGTACTAACCAACCAGACCGCCGTTCACCTCTCCGAGCTGTCGGCCGCCGTCAACGTCTCCAGCCTTGAGGCCCAGGAGATGCTGAGCGGCCTCGCCTCCATGATGGAGACCAAGGGGCTGATGGACCCTGAGGGCGCGGCTCATAAGTTCCTCGGCATGGCCTTGCACCGCCAGGCCTCGATCCTGGCGTTTGGCGACGGCTTCTTCTTCCTGGCCGCCGGCTGCGCCGTGGCCTCGGTGCTGGGCCTGCTGGCCACGCCCGCCAAGACCCCGCCGGCGCCCGGCGGCGGTGGAGGTCACTGATGCCCAGGGTCGCCGGACAGATCGACGTCGCCAAGACTGAGGCCATTCTCGACGCAGCTCGCGAGGTCTTCGGCGAGCGGGGCCTGGCCGCCTCCATGGAGGGGATCGCTCGCCGCGCCGCGGTCTCCAAGCAGACCATTTACAATCACTTCGGCTCCAAGGCCGAGCTGATCCACGCCATCGTCGAGCGCCGGGTGGAGGAGATTACTGCTCCCTTACTGGTGCCCGAGGCGATGGAGCATCCCGAAGAGGCCCTAACGGCCTTCGCCCGCACCATGCTCGCCTTGGTGATGCAGCCCCGTGGGACCTCAATGCTGCGAATGGCCGTCGAAAGCGCCGTGGATCAGGCCGATGTGGCTCGCGCCTTCTATGAAGCTGGACCGGCCACGTCGCGCCGGCGCCTGGCCGACTTCCTGCGGATGGAAACCGCCGCCGGCCGGCTGGCCGTCGATGATCCGGCCCTGGGCGCCGAGTTCTTCGCCGGCATGGTGATCGGCTCCCACCAACTTGCCCATCTGCTGGGTCAGGGCCGGTGTCTTGACGACGCTGAGATCGACCGGGTCGCGGGCGAAGCGGCCCACCGGTTCATGCGGGCCTACGGCTCCTAGCCCGCGGTCAGCGGCTCCCACGCCGCCATTGCGCCCCTGGCGACCTTCTCCAGGATGTCCCGGGTCGCCCCGTCGCGAGCCTGGATCGACATTCCCTGCTGGACGGTCAGGTAGAAGGCGGCGACCGCGCCAGCGTCCAGGCTGGCGGGCAACTCGCCCTCGTCCATCGCGCGCCGCAGTCTGGCCTCCAGGCCACGCTGGCCCTGCCCCCGCTCCCTGCGCATGGCCTCGCAGACGCTGGGACTGGCCCCGGTGAGATTGACCGCTGAGAGCGTGACCAGGCAGCCGCGCGGCTTGTCCGGGCGAGTGAACGCCGCGGCCGTGGCCAACAGAAAACCTTCGATGGCCTCGCGCGCGGTCGGGGCGGCTTCCACGCCGTCCCAAAGCTGAGGGCCTTCGGTCCGGCCATAGAGCTCGACCGCCTCGCGAAACAGCCCCTCCTTGGAGCCAAAGGCCGCATAGAGGCTGGGGGAACCGATCCCCATGGCGGCGGTCAGGTCGCTGAGCGAGGCGGCCTCAAAGCCCTTGATCCAGAAGACTTGCATGGCGCTGTCCAGCGCCGCGTCCCGATCAAAACTGCGAGGTCGTCCACGCTCGACCATGTCGTCATCCTTTTTGTATCGACCGATCTATAAATCGATTGACGATCACCGACAAGCGGCGCACCCATTATGTATCGAACGATACAGATATGGAGACGAACGTGTCCGACCTCACTGGAAAACGCGCCCTGGTCACCGGCGCCAGCCGCGGCATAGGCGCCACCATAGCCCTGCGGCTGGCGCGCGACGGCGCTGACGTGGCGATCACCTACGAGCGCTCGGCCGACAAGGCCCAGGCGGTGATCGGGCAGATCGAGGCCCTGGGCCGCAGGGGCGTGGCCATCGCCGCCAACAGCGCCGATCCCGCCGCAATCAAGGCGGCGGTGGACAAGGCCGCCGCCGAACTGGGCGGCCTGGACATCCTGGTCAACAACGCAGGCATCGCGCGCGGAGTCGGACCCATCGAAGGCTGGACGCTGGATGACATCGACCAACTGCTGGCCGTCAATGTGCGCGGTGTGATTCTGGCGTCCCAGGCCGCGGCGGCTCACCTGCCGCGCGGCGGACGGATCATCAATATCGGCAGCAACCTCGCCGAACGCGTGCCGATGGCCGGGATCACCCTCTACTCCATGACGAAGTCGGCGCTGCTGAGCTTCACCAAGGGGCTAGCGCACGATCTGGGGCCGCGCGGGGTGACGGTGAACCTGGTGCATCCCGGCTCGACCAACACCGACATGAACCCGGCCGATGGCGACGGCGCCGATCACCAGCGCGCGCGCATGCCAATCCAGGAATACGGCAAGCCAGAAGAGATCGCCGGCATGGTCGCCTGGCTCGCCAGCCCGGAGGGCCGCTTCGCCAATGGTGCAGGTTTCACGGTCGACGGCGGCGCGAACGCGTAACCACACCAATCGTCATCCTCCGGGCTCGCGAAGCGAGATCCGGGGGACCCAAGCGGCGTATCAAAGTCGGCAGTTCAGCTTGGGTCCCCCGGATCGTCTTGCAGACGACCGGAGGATGACGAAGCTTTGGGATGTTGCTAGGCCCTAGCGGCCTAGCCTTCTTCGTCGTCGCTGAAGCCCATCATGTGGAAGCCGGCGTCCACGTGGATCAGTTCGCCCGTGGTCGAGCGGCCCAGGTCCGAAAGCAACCAGAGCGCAGCGCCGGCGACGCCTTCCATAGAGGTGTCCTGCTTCATGGCCGACAGGTCGCGGCCCTTGGACAACATGCCTTTGCCGCCGGAAATCCCGGCCAGCGACAGCGTGCGCATGGCGCCGGGCGACAGGGCGTTCACACGGATATTCTTGGGACCGAGGTCGCGCGCGACATAGCGGGTCGCCGCTTCCAGCGCGGCCTTGGCCACGCCCATGGTGTTGTAGTTCGGGATCGCGCGCTCGGAGCCCATATAGGTCAGGCAGATCATCGAGCCGCCGTTCGGCATCAGCTTTTCGGCGCGACGGGCGCAGTCGACGAAGCTGTAGGCCGAGATGTCCATGGCCTGCAGGAAGCCTTCGCGCGTGGCGTTGTCGACGAACGAGCCCTTGATCTGGTCGCGCGGCGCATAGGCGATGGCGTGGACGAAGAAGTCGATGGTCCCGAACGCCGTCTCGATCGCGGCGAAGGCCGCGTCCATCTGATCGTCCTGGGTCACGTCGACCGCAACCACGGTCTTCACGCCAATGCTCTCGGCCAGCGGCTGCACGCGCCGCTCCATGCCCGGCAGGTGGAAGAAGGCCATCTCGGCGCCCTGGGCGGCGAGTTGCGAGGCGATGCCCCAGGCGATGGAGTCATGATTGGCGACGCCGATGATGACGCCCTTCTTGCCCTTCATCAGATCGCCCGTGGGCAGATCCCAGCCATCCTTGGCCATACGCGTCTCCTAATATCTTTGAGGGTTGGCCGGGGTCAGACCCGGGCCATCACCAGGCAGCCATTGGTGCCGCCAAACCCGAACGAGTTCGACATCACCGTCTCGAGCTGAACGTCCTTGCGCTCGAGCAGGATCGGCAGGTCGGCGAACTCTGGATCGAGGTTCTCGATGTGGGCGCTCTTTGCGGCGAAGCCGTTGTTGAGCATCAGCAGGCTGTAGATCGCCTCCTGGGCGCCGGCCGCGCCGAGGCTGTGGCCGGTCAGCGACTTGGTCGACGAGATCAGAGGCGCATTGGCGCCGAACACCTCGCGCACCGCGCCCATCTCCTTGCTGTCGCCGACCGGCGTCGAAGTGCCGTGCGGGTTCAGATAGTCGATCTTGCGGCCGCCAAGGTCGGCCATGGCCATGCGCATGCAACGCACCGCGCCCTCGCCGGAGGGGGCGACCATGTCGAAGCCATCCGAATTGGCGGCGTAGCCGACGATCTCGCCATAGATCTTGGCGCCACGCGCCTTGGCGTGTTCGTACTCTTCCAGCACCACGATCCCGGCGCCGCCGGCGATCACGAAGCCGTCGCGGGCCGCGTCATAGGCCCGGCTGGCGGTCGAGGGCTTGTCGTTGAAGTTCGAGCTCATGGCGCCCATGGCGTCGAACAGCACGCTCAGCGTCCAGTCGAGCTCCTCGGTTCCGCCGGCGAACACCACGTCCTGCTTGCCCATCAGGATCTGCTCGTAGCCCGAGCCGATGCAGTGGGTGGAGGTGGCGCAAGCCGAGGAGATCGAGAAGTTCAGGCCCTTGATCTTGAACCATGTGGCCAGGGTCGCCGAAGCGCCCGAGCTCATCGCCTTGGGCACCGCGAACGGACCGACCCGCTTGGGGCCGCGTTCCTTGGCCGTATGAGCCGCCTCGATGATCGACTTGGTGGACGGACCGCCGGAGCCGACGATCAGGCCGGTGCGCTCGTTGGAGACCTGGCTCTCGTCCAGACCTGCGTCGGCGATCGCCTGTTCCATGGCGATGTGGCCAAAGGCCGTGCCCTGGGCGAGGAAACGCGCCGCGCGACGGTCGACCATGGTTTCCCATTCAACGGTCGGTGCGGCGTGAACCTGCGAGCGGAAGCCGAGCTCGGCGTATTCCGGCGTGAAGGTGATGCCGGATTTAGCCTCGCGCAGCGAGGCGAGCACCTCGTCCGCATTGTTCCCGATGGACGATACGATACCGATTCCGGTGACGACGACGCGGCGCATGCTGTCTCCTCGACTTGGCGGCGGCTTAGCGCTGGTAAAGACCGACCCGAAGGTCTTGCGTGTGATAGATGGGGTTGCCGTCGGCTTCCAACACCCCGTCGCCAATACCCATGACGAGACGACGGTTTATCACCCGCTTCATGTCGACCTTGTAGGTGACTTTCTTGATGTCGGGCGTCACTTCGCCGGCGAACTTCACTTCGCCGCAACCCAGGGCGCGACCGCGGCCCTTGCCGCCGATCCACCCCAGATAGAAACCGACGAGCTGCCAGAGGGCGTCGAGCCCCAGGCTGCCGGGCATGACGGGGTCGCCGATGAAGTGGCAGTTGAAGAACCAGAGGTCCGGATTGATGTCGAACTCGGCCTCGATGTAGCCCTTGCCGTGCGCGCCGCCGTCATCGTTGATGGTGATGATGCGATCGAACAGCAGCATCGGCGGGGCGGGCAGCTGTGCGTTGCCCGGGCCGAACATCTCGCCTCTGCCGCAGGCCAGCAGCTCTTCGAGATTGTAGTGGTCCTTGGCCTTCACGCCCTGGCTCATGCTCGGCTTTCTTGACAGCGACCCTGGGGAAACAGGGGCCATTGGAATCATTAGATTCAGGCCGTAGCAGAGCCGGACCTTCTGCTCAACGGCCCCGAGCAGGGGTCCGGACGGCGACCTTGCACTGCACCGCGTCCGAAGTTCCCCACAATTCGGCCGCAGGCGCCCAGCCGGTGACCTTGTCGGCGCGCACTCGGCACCAGCCGTCTTCGCACTTGATCAACGCCGCCATCGACCTTGGGTTCAGATAGGCGACGATCGCGGCCTCGGCCTTGGGCTTCTTGTGCAGCGCCAGCGGCGTGGGCTTCTTGCGCAGCACCGTGTTCTCGCCGCTGGTCAGACGCTTGTGCACCCAGGCCATCCCGCCGTCGGGATCACAGATCCGCCGCCACTCGCTGTTCTCGGCCACCACCTGAACCGGCAGGCCCTTCACCTTATAGACCCACAGCAGCTTGTGGTCCTCGCTCGGCCCAGCCCGCGCGTAGACCTTGTCGAATTTCAACGAGATATAGCGCGGCACCGGCTGGCCCGAGGGCGTCAGGCGCGGTTCGGCGTGAGCCGCTGGCGCGCAAACAGCCAGGGCCAGCAGCATCGTCAAAAAATTGAGCGTCGAGGTTTTCACGGAATAGTTCAGTTTAGGCTCGCCTTGGCCGTCCATGGTGGCTTTGCTAGAGGTTCCTGATCACAACGCAAAGCGCGCCGCGCGCAGTTAAAGATTCCTTTCAAAACGCCATGGCCGCCCGCAAGCCGAAAATCATCGTCACACGCAAACTCCCCGACCAGGTGGAGACCCGGATGCGTGAGCTGTTCGACACCGAACTCAATCTCGATGACGCGCCGATGAGCCGCGAGGCCCTGCTGGACGCGGTCAGCCGCGCCGACGCCCTGGTCCCGACCATCACCGACCATATCGACGCCGACCTGATCGCGGCGGCCGGCGAGCGCCTGAAGCTGATCGCCAACTTCGGCATGGGCATCGATCACATAGATGTGGCCGCCGCAACCGACCGCGGCATCGCGGTGACCAACACGCCCGGCGTGCTGACCGAGGACACCGCTGACCTCACCATGGCGCTGATCATGGCGGTTTCCCGCCGGATCGTGGAGGGCGCCAATGTCGTCCAGGCCGGCGACTTCACCGGCTGGACCCCGACCTGGATGAACGGCCGCCGCGTGAACGGCAAACGGCTGGGGATCATCGGCATGGGGCGGATCGGCCAGGCCGTGGCGCGCCGCGCCAAGGCCTTCGGCATGCAGATCCACTATCACAACCGCAAGCCGGTCAGCCACGTCATCTCCGACGAGCTTGAAGCCACCTACTGGGAGAGCCTCGACCAGATGCTGGCCCGGATGGACATCATCTCGGTCAACTGCCCGCACACCCCGGCGACCTATCACCTTTTGTCAGCGCGCCGCCTGAAGCTGCTCCAGCCGCACGCTATCGTCGTCAACACCGCCCGCGGCGGGATCATCGACGAGGGATCGCTGGCCGACCTGCTGGCGGCCGGCGGCATAGCTGGCGCGGGCCTGGACGTGTTCGAGTTCGAACCGGCGATCAATCCCAAGCTGCTAAAGCTGCCCAACGCAGTCCTCCTGCCCCACCTGGGCTCGGCCACGGTCGAGGCCCGGATCGACATGGGTGAAAAGGTGATCATCAACCTCAAGACCTGGATGGACGGCCACCGGCCGCCGGACCGGGTTTTGGTGTCGATGCTGTAGCCAAGGGTGGCATCCCGGAAGTCGCGAAACGGCTGTCCGGGACCTATGAACACCTGATGGCTCAGGACGCAGCCAAGCGTCGCCTCATTCCACCAATTCAGCGCTTATGGGTCCCGGTCTTGCTTCGCAAACCGGGATGACACTGGCGTTGGCGGCGATCTCTAGGTCCCAGCGCGCCCGCACCCGCAAACCTCACACTCAGGATCAGCCCCGATCTTCACCGTCCGGGTCTCGGCCGCCAGGGCGTCGTAGATCAGCAGCCGCCCGGCCAGCGGCTCGCCGGCCCCGGCGATCAGCTTGATCGCCTCCAGCGCCATCATCGAGCCGATCACCCCGGCGATCGCCCCGACCACGCCGACGGTGGAGCAGGTCTCGGCGTCAGGCGGGATCTCCGGCACCAGGCAACGGTAGCAAGGCTTTCCCCGGAACACCCCGACCTGGCCGGTCCAGCGGCCGATGGCGCCCGACACCAAGGTCCGCTCGTGGGCCACGCAGGCGGCGTTGACCGCAAAGCGAGTGGCGAAATCGTCGGTCCCGTCCAGCACCAGATCGACCCCGGCCACCAAGGGCCCGGCGTTACAGGCTTCCAGATGCACCGGCGCGCAATCGACATGCACATGGGGGTTCAGCGCCCGCAGGTGCTCGGCGGCGGCCTCGACCTTCTTGGCGCCGACGTCGGTGTTACGAAAAATGATCTGCCGCTGCAGGTTGGAGGTGTCGACCACGTCCGGATCGGCCAACACGATCCGCCCCACCCCGGCCGCCGCCAGATATAGCGCGGCCGGCGCCCCGAGACCGCCGGCGCCAACGATCAGCACGCTGGCCGCCTTCAGCCGCTGCTGACCCTGGCCGCCGACCTCGCGCAGCACCAATTGGCGGGCATAGCGCTCGACTTCGTCGTCGGTGAAGCTCATCGTGCCGTTGTCCAATCTTGGCGCAGACCGGTTCCTGCTCGCCGCTCGCCTGTCCTAACTAAGCGTATCACGCTTGACCTCACCGGGACCGCTGGCCACATCCGCAGCATGATGACAGCCTCGAACTTTCCAGATTGGCACGGAACCACGATCCTCGCGGTACGCAAGGACGGCAAGACCGTGATCGCCGGCGACGGTCAGGTCTCGATGGGCCAAACCGTGGTCAAGGGCAACGCCCGAAAGGTCCGCACCCTGGCCGGCGGCAAGGTCCTGGCGGGCTTCGCCGGCGCCACAGCCGACGCCTTCACCCTGATCGAGCGGCTGGAGGCCAAGCTGGAGCAGTATCCCGACCAGTTGGCGCGGGCCTGCGTCGATCTCGCCAAGGATTGGCGGACCGACCGCTATCTCCGCAAGCTGGAAGCCATGCTGCTGGTCGCCGACAAGGACTCCATCTTCACCGTCACCGGGGTGGGCGACGTGCTGGAGCCGGAAACCGGCGTCGCGGCCATCGGCTCGGGCGGCAACTACGCCCTGGCCGCGGCCTTGGCGCTGGCCGACTCCTCGCTGTCGGCCGAGGAGGTGGCCCGCAAGGCGATGGGCATCGCGGCGCGGATCTGCGTCTACACCAACGGAGAACTCACGGTTGAGAGCCTCTAGCCTCAGCCTCGCCCTGCTGCTCATCGCCATGCCGGCGATGGCGGCTCCGGCGAAGATGACGGGCGATCCGGCTGTCGTGGTGGCCGCCGAGCGGGCCTTCGCCGCCGACGGTCTGGCGATGGGGATCAAGGCCTCGTTCCTGAAGCACTCGGCGCCCGACGCCATCGTGTTCGCCCCGGGTCCCGTCAAGGCCCACGACCTCTACGCCAAGCGGCCCGACCAGAAGGGTCCGCCGCTGGTCTGGTGGCCGCTGTGGGCCGGCATCGCGCGCTCCGGCGACCTCGGCTTCACCACCGGCCCGGCCACCTATGACGGCCGGAAAAGCGGCTGGTATTTCACCGTCTGGGCCAAGCAGCCGGACGGGGGCTGGAAGTGGCTCTATGACGGTGGAGCCGCCAGCGCTCACGGCCAAGCTCCGTCCCAGGGCTCCCAACCAACCTATCTACCTACTTCGAGCGGCCCTTCCGCCACCGCCGACCAAGCGATGAGCGAGGTTCGCGCCGCCGAAGCGGCCCTGGCCGCCGGCGCCGCCTCGGACGCCAAGGGCGCCTATCTGGCGGCGCTCAGCCCTGACGCCCGGGTGGCCGGATCGCCGGCGGCGCCCGCCACCACGCAGGCGGCCGTCCTCGTCGAGCTGTCCACCCGCGCCGCACAGATCCAATTCTCAGCCCTGGGCGGAGGCGCCTCGAGCGCCGGCGACCTCGCCTGGACCTATGGCGACGCGGCCTGGACGCAGGGCGAAAAGCCCGCCCGCGGCCACTATGTCCGCATCTGGCAGAGCCGCGCTGAGGGCTGGAGACTGGTCTTCGATCAGATTCTCCCTGTCGCCGAGGCCCAGTCGTAATTATCTAGCCCCCGACATGACTGAATTTTCCCCCCGCGAAATCGTCTCCGAACTCGACCGCTTCATCGTCGGTCACCCCGACGCCAAGAAGGCCGTCGCCGTCGCCCTGCGCAATCGCTGGCGCCGCCGCCGCGTGCCCGCCGATCTGCGCGACGAGGTCACGCCCAAGAATATCCTCCTCATCGGCCCGACCGGCGTCGGCAAGACCGAGATCGCCCGGCGATTGGCCAAGCTCGCCCATGCCCCGTTCCTGAAGGTCGAGGCCACCAAGTTCACCGAGGTCGGCTATGTCGGCCGCGACGTCGATCAGATCGTCCGCGACCTGGTGGAAAGCGCCATGGCCATGGTCCGCGACAAGCGCCGGGCCGCCGTCCGCGCCCGCGCCGAGGCCGGCGCAGAGGAGCGGCTGCTGGACGCCCTCACCGGTCCCGGCTCCACCGCCGCGCGCGACAGCTTCCGCAAGAAGCTGCGGGCCGGCGAACTCGACGACAAGGAAGTCGAGCTGACCCTGGCCGACACCGGCGGCGGCATGCCGACCTTCGACATTCCCGGTCAGCCGGGCGCGCAGATGGGCATGCTCAATCTCGGCGAGATGATGGGCAAGGCCTTCGGCGGCCGCACCAAAACCCACAAGACCACCGTCACCGGCGCCTGGGCGCCGCTGATCGCCGAGGAAAGCGACAAGCTGCTGGACCAGGAGGCCCTGACCCAGGAAGCCCTGGAACTGGCCGAGAACCAGGGCATCGTCTTCCTGGACGAGATCGACAAGGTGGCGACCAGCCGCGAACGCTCGGGCGGGGCCGACGTCTCCCGCGAGGGCGTGCAGCGCGACCTGCTGCCGCTGATCGAAGGCACCACGGTCTCGACCAAGTACGGACCGGTGAAGACCGACCACATCCTGTTCATCGCCTCGGGCGCGTTCCACGTCGCCAAGCCGTCTGATCTGCTGCCCGAACTGCAAGGCCGGCTGCCGATCCGCGTCGAACTGAAGGCCCTGACCCGAGACGACTTCCGCCGCATCCTGACCGAGCCGGAAGCCAACCTGATCCGTCAGCACCAGGCCCTGCTGCTGACCGAGGGCGTCACCCTCACCTTCACCGAGGACGCCATCGACGCGGTCGCCGACGCCGCCGTCACCGTGAACAACTCGGTCGAGAACATCGGCGCGCGTCGCCTTCAGACCGTGCTGGAAAAGGTGCTGGAGGAAGTCAGCTACACCGCCTCCGACCGCTCGGGCGAAACCTTCGCCGTCGACGCCGCCTATGTGAAGGCCCGCGTCGGCGAGCTGGCCCAGAACACCGACTTGAGCCGGTTCATTCTGTAAGAGACGGCGGCCCCACCCGTCCGATCGTCATGGCCGGCCTCTTGTGCCGGCCACCCATAAACGCCGGCTTGCCGAGAGTTGTCTGGGACCTTCGGCGCGTATGGATCCCCGGGACAAGCCCGGGGATGACGAACGGGGAGTGGGCGCTTAACCCCGGCGAGCGCGGCCCACTCCCGCAATCGCCGCTTGCCTCGCCCCCGCAAACGTCGATGAATTCCCCGGCAACTGCTGGGGAGCCCCACATGCAGGTCGAACTCGCCGAAGAGCGCATCTTCCGGATGACCGATCGCTTCAGCCTGGAGCATGCCGAGGGCCGCGCCTGGTCCAAGCGGCTGGAGGCGTTCGGCGCCCTGGCCCGCGTGACCGGCCTGTTCGCCCAGCCCAAGGACGACGAGTTCGCCGTCGTTTATCGCGAGCGACGGCTGCAACCGTTCTGGCGCGTCACCGTCTCGACCGCCACCGCCTATGAGCGCACCCGCACCTACATGGTGAAAGTGCCGCCCGAAGTCCGCGAAGTCACCATCGGCGAAACCGTCCTGCCGGCCAGCAGCAACCAGATCCAGATCGTCGGGCTCGAGGCCTGCCGCGAGGAAACCCGCCGCGAAACCTTCATCGACGGCCTGAACAAGCAGGCCTCCCCTGCCCTGGCCAACTATCTGCAGCATGACGCCATCGAGACGAACGCCGACGCCCTCGCGGCCGCCACGGCCGAGGGTATGGTCATCGTGCCGCCAGAGGCCAAGGCCTCGATGGTGGTGCGCGATGTCATCGCCTCGGCGATCGGCAAGATCGACGCCGACCGCGTGACCGAGGAGCTGGTGCGGGTCGAGGCCGTCGATCTCTACTACCGCCCGGTCCACGCCTTCCGCTATCGGCGCGGCGACAAGGAAGCGGTGGTCGAGTTCGACGCCATCACCGGCGAAACCAAGGTCGGCGGCGCCACGTTCGAGCAGTACCTGGGTAAGGCCCTGGAGCCGAAATTCCTGCTGGATGTGGGCGCCGAGACGCTCAACTTCGTGATCCCTGGCGCGAACCTCGCCAAGCTCATGATCGTGAAAGGCCTGGAGCTGAAGGCAGGCAAATGACGCCCGATCCCGTCGCCATCGATCTCGGCGAAGATCGCGCCGTTTCCGGCCTCTGGATGAAGCCGGAGGATGCGGCGGCGGTCCTGGTGCTGGCCCATGGCGCGGGCGCCAGCATGGCGCACAAATCAATGACCGCGATCGCCGAAGGGCTGGCCCAGCGTGGCGTCGCGACCCTGCGCTACAACTTCCCCTATATGGAGCGCGGATCGAAACGGCCCGACACGCCGGCCGTAGCGCACGAAGCCGTCCGCGCCGCCATCGCGCAGGCCGCGCGCCTGGCCCCCGACCTGCCGCTGTTCGCCGGCGGCAGGTCGTTCGGCGGACGCATGACCTCGCAAGCCCAGGCGGCCGAGCCGTTGCCCGGCGTGCGCGGCCTGATCTTCTTCGCCTTTCCCCTGCACCCGCCCGCCAAGCCTGGGGTCGAGCGCGCCGAGCACCTCGGTGAGATCAAAATCCCGCAGCTCTTCCTGCAGGGTTCGCGCGACGAGTTCGCCAAGCTCGACCTGCTGCAGGCCACGGTCGATCATCTTGGCGAACTCGCCACCCTCAAGCTGCTCGACGCCGCCGACCACGCCTTCCACGTCCCCGCCAAGAGCGGGCGCAAGGACGCCGAGGTGATGGATGAAGCGCTGGACGCCGCCCGCGCGTGGATGTTGGGCGTCCGCCCTATCAGCTAAACCCGCCCGCGCCGGGCGTCATAGATCGCCCGTTCCAAAGCATGAGCGAAGTCGGCGCGTTCGGCGGGGCTCAGGGCGGCGGCCACGTGAGCGTGGCGGCCTGACAGGGCCAGGCGGACACCGACCACCACGTCATCCTCGTCGACTTCGCGCGCGACGCGGGTGAAGGCGGTGGGGCTTTCCCAGATCACTTCGCGTGACTTTGGGGTTTCGTAGACGACGCGCACTTCGCGGGACGTGACCATAACCCGCTCGATCCGTTTGGCGGCGGCGTAGCTGGCGAGGAACGCGGCCGTAATCGCCAGGAGGTCCAGCCCAAGGAACAACGGCACCAGGGTCGCCCCCATCGCCAGGAAAACCGCGGCCGCCGCGCAATTGAAGAAGGTGACCACGCAGATCAGCACCACGAACCCTCGCTGGGACAGCGAGCGGTTGGGGGTGATCACGGCGTCCATGTAGACGAGGCCATCCATCGTGGACGCGAGTTTAGCCCGGAAAACCGCCGTGCAAAGCCTCAAGCTCTTGGCGAGCCGCGCGACGCGGGCGATGGTCGCGCCGACATGGCCAAGCCCGTTACCAAGAAGCGCGTCAGCCCCGCCGAGAAGGCCCGGGTCGAGGAACTGTTCCACCGCTTCCTGTCGCTAAGCGACGACCCGCGCACCGAGCTGAACTATCACAGCCCCTACACCCTGGTCGTCGCCGTCGCGCTCTCGGCCCAGGCCACCGACGTCGGGGTGAACAAGGCGACCGCCAAGCTGTTCGCGGTGGCCGACACGCCTGAGGAAATGCTGGCCTTAGGCGAAGAGGGTCTGATCCCCTACATCGCCTCCATCGGCCTCTTCCGCACCAAGGCCAAGAACGTGATCGCCGCGGCCAAGATGATCGTCGAGCAGCACGGCGGCGAGGTTCCGCTGAACCGAGAGGCCCTGATGGCGCTGCCCGGCGTCGGCCGAAAAACCGCCAGCGTGGTGCTGAACGAACTGCGGATCGAACCGGCCATCGCCGTCGACACCCACGTCTTCCGCCTCGCCCACCGGCTGAAGCTGTCCGTCGCCAAGACCCCCGACCAGGTCGAGGCCGACCTGATGGCGATCGTTCCGGAGCCCTACCTCACCCGCGCCCACCATTGGCTCATTCTACACGGCCGCTACATCTGCACGGCTAGGCGCCCTAAATGTGAGGAATGCGAGATCTCCGATCTCTGCCCGTCAAAGTCGATGTTCGTGGCGTCGTGAACGGACGACTGCCGCTCAACGCCTTGCGGGTGTTCGAGGCCTGCGCCCGGCACGGCAGCTTCCTGCAGGCCGCCGACGAACTGGCCATCACGCCCGGCGCGGTCTCGCGCCACATCAAGGGGCTTGAAGCCGAGCTGGAGGTCCGGCTGTTCGACCGCTTCAACCGCGCGGTCCGGTTGACCGAGGCCGGCGCCCAACTCGCCATCGGCGTCCAGCAAGGGCTCTCCACCCTGCAGTCGGCGGTGGACGCGGTGCGCTCGCGGCGCGACGCCCCGCTGGTGGTGACGGTGATCCATTCCCTGGCGGCCCGCTGGCTAGTGCCGCGCCTGCACGACTTCCAGCGGCGCTATCCCGACGTCCAGATCCTGGTCTCGGCCTCCGACACCCCTAAGGATCTGGCCCGCGACAATGTCGATGTGGCTATCCGGCTGGGCCGAGGGCCCTATCCGGGCCTGCACGTCACCCACCTGTTCGACACCATCATGACCCCGGTTTGCAGCCCCGGCCTGCTGGAGAAGTTCGGACCGTTCGACCACCCGAACGATCTGGCCCGCGTCACCCTGCTGCACGACGTCCTGATGCTGTCGGACGAACCGGAATGGGCCGACTGGCTGGCGGCGGCGGGCGCCGACAAGGTCGATCCCCGTCCCGGCCCAAGGTTCTCGAACACCTATCTGGCGGTGGAGGCCGCGCTGTCCGATCGGGGCGTGGCCCTGGCCCACCACGCCATGGTGATGGACGACCTCGCCAATGGCCGCCTGGTGCAACCGTTCGACCTGACGGTTCCCAGCCCGTTCAGCCAGCGGATCCTCTCTCTGCCCGAAAAAGCTGATCAGCCGAACATCCGCCGGTTCAGGTCCTGGCTGCTGGAGCAGGCCCAGGCCGATGGCCTGGCGCGCCCGGTTGACCTGCAGTCAACTGGCGCGCCCTAAGCTCGTTTGTCAGCACAGGCCCCGAAGGCCCATATCCTAGGCGTTCACACGCTGTAGGAGCCCCCTGTGACCTGCACCTATCCTCAATCGATTGATCTCAAGGCTCGCAGCCGCGCAGAGGGCGTCGTCCGCGATGTCATCCTGGCGATCGCCGTGGTCGTGATCTTCGGACCCTTCGCCCTGCTCGCCATCACCGGCGGCTAAGACCGCACGTGGTCAGGTGATCCGCTTAACGCTGACCGGGTCACTGCTGGGGAAGCTCTCTTCCAGACCTTCGTCCAGCAGGGCTTCCTGCCGATCCTCGGCATTCTTTTCCTTCTCGGCGAGCTGATCGTGCTTTTCGTTCTCGCCAAGCGGCTCGATCGGCCTTGAGTGCGGCCCATCGCTGCCCCGGTCGCCATGTGGGCGGCCCTCAACCGCGGAGTCAGCGGCGGCGCCGCTCGACCCAGCGCTACTCGCCGCCGCCTTGGCCTTGTCGTTCTTGAAAATACCCATGGTCACTTCTCCGAACTGCCCGACATCAACACCTGGGCGTCAGGACGGTTGCTGCGGCGGCCCCCGACCCTTTCCCTGCCAACGCTTTCCTTGTAGGACCCGAGGCCAATTCTCGCGAAAGCCGGCCCTCCCGCATGACTGAGCTCTACGACGTCGCCGCCATCGGCAACGCCATCGTCGACGTGATCGCCCCGGCGACCGACGAATTCCTGGTGCAGCAAGCCATGGACAAGGGTTCCATGATGCTGGTCGACGAGACCCGCAGCGCCGCGATCTACGCGGCCATGGCGCCGGGCGTCGAAGCCTCGGGCGGTTCGGCCGGCAACACCATCGCCGGGATCGCCTCGTTCGGCGGGAAGGCCGCCTTCCTCGGCAAGGTCGCCGGCGACCAATTGGGCAAGGTCTTCACCCACGACATGCGCGCCATCGGCGCCCATTTCGACACCCCTCCCCTGCTGAACGGCAAGGCCACGGCGGTCTCGATGATCAATGTCACGCCCGACGGCGAGCGGACCATGTCCACCTTCCTGGGCGCCTCGACCGAGTTCACCTCCGACGACATCGATCCGGCCGTCATCGAGGCGGCGAAGATCGTCTATCTCGAAGGCTACCTGTTTGACGCCGAAGCGGCCCGCAAGGCTTTCGCCAAGGCGGCGGGCCTGGCCCGCGCGTCGGGCCGAATGATCGCCATCACCCTCTCGGACGGCTTCGTGGTCGATCGCCACCGCGAGGCGCTGCTTGGCTTCCTTGAGACCCAGGTCGATCTGGTGTTCGCCAACGACACCGAGGTGACCTCCCTCTTCCAGACCAACGACTTCGACGCCGCCGTCGCGGCGCTGTGCTCCAAGGTCAAGATCGCCGCCGTCACCAAAGGCGCGCAGGGGTCCGTCGTGGCCGCCGGCGGGGAAACCTTCGCCGTTCCGGCCTATCCGGTAGAGAAAGTCGTGGACACGACCGGCGCAGGCGACCAATACGCAGCCGGGTTCATGTTCGGCCTCGCGACCGGCCGGCCGCTCAATGTCTGCGGCCAGCTCGGATCCCTCGCGGCGTCCGAGGTGATCTCGCACTATGGTCCGCGCCCGTTGGTTAATCTGAAAGACCTAGCGGCTACCAAAGGACTCTGAGGCCCAAAGGACGTTTGGAAATGTCGCGAACGGCGGAAGTCAGCCGCAACACTAAAGAGACCCAGATCACGGTCAGCGTGGATCTGGACGGCTCTGGCGTGTCCGATGTCGAGACCGGCATCGGCTTCTTCGACCATATGCTGGACGCCTTCGCCCGCCACGGCGGCATCGACCTGAAGGTCCGCACCAAGGGCGACCTGCACATCGACTTCCACCACACCGTGGAAGACACCGGCATTGTCCTCGGTCAGGCGATCCACAAGGCGCTGGACGGCTTCAAGGGCATCCGCCGCTTCGGTCACGCCTATATCCCGATGGACGAGACGCTGGCGCGCTGCGCCATCGACCTCTCCAATCGCCCCTATCTGATCTGGAACGTCGCATTCAAGACCCCGAAAATCGGCGAGTTCGACACCGAGCTGTTCAAGGAATTCCACCACGCCTTCGCCATGAACCTGGGCGCCTGCGTGCATTTGGAAACCCTCTACGGCGACAATAGCCACCACATCGCCGAAAGCGGTTTCAAGGCGCTTGCCCGCGCCCTGCGCACCGCCATTGAACTCGACCCCAAGACCCATGGTCACGCTCCGTCGACCAAGGGCGTTCTCTAGGATTCATCCCATGCAGAGCGTCGCCCTGATCGACTACGGGTCGGGCAACCTTCGCTCGGCCGAAAAGGCCCTCGTCCGCGCCGCCGATGGCCGCGCAAACATCGTCGTCACCAGCGATCCTGAGGTCGTGGCCGCCGCCGATCGCGTCATGCTGCCTGGCGTGGGGGCCTTTGCGGCCTGCATGAAGGCGCTGGGCGAACGTCCCGGTCTGATCGAAGGCATGACGCAGGCGGTGCAGGCCAAAGGCCGCCCGTTCCTCGGCGTCTGCGTCGGCATGCAACTCCTGGCCTCGCGCGGCCTGGAGTTCGGCGAGACCCCCGGCCTCGGCTGGATCGAGGGCGACGTCCGTCGCGTCGAACCCGCCGACAAGGCCGCCAAGATCCCGCATATGGGCTGGAACAACCTGATTTCGCTCAGCGGTCCGCCGCTGGTCAGCGAGATCGGCGAGGCCCCCATGTACTTCACCCACTCCTTCGCCTTCTACCCGACGGACGAAAGCGATGTGGCGGCCTATGTCGACCATGGCGGAAAGTTCCCCGCCGCGGTCGCCAAGGGCAATGTAGCGGGCGTACAATTTCACCCTGAAAAGTCGCAGAGCGCCGGGCTTGCCCTCCTGGCGCGGTTTCTGGAGTGGCGACCGTGATCCTTTACCCGGCCATCGATCTCAAGGACGGCCAATGCGTGCGCGTCCTGCATGGCGATCTCAGCACCGCAACGGTGTTCAACACCTCGCCCGCCGCCCAGGCCGCCAGCTTCGTGGAGTCCGGCTTCCACTGGGTGCACGTGGTCGACCTGAACGGCGCCGTGCAGGGCAAGGCCATCAATGAGCAGGCCGTCGAGGCCATTCTCCAGGCCGTGTCGATCCCCGTCCAACTGGGCGGCGGCATCCGCAGCCTGAAGGACATCGAGCGCTGGATCGAGGCCGGCGTCAGCCGCGTGATCCTCGGCACCGTCGCGGTGACCGAGCCGGAGATCGTCAAGCAAGCCGCCAAGCTGTGGCCCGAGCAGATCGCCGTCTCCGTCGATGTGCGCGCCGGCAAGGTCGCGACCCAAGGTTGGACCGAAAGCTCCGACCTAGACGCCGTCACCGTGGCCAAGCGCTTCGAGGACGCCGGCGTGGGCGCCCTGATTATCACCGACATCGACCGCGACGGCACCGTCATGGGCTTCAATGTCGAGGCCTTCGGCGCCATCGCCGACGCCGTCGCCATCCCGGTGATCGCCGCCGGCGGCCTGGCCACCATCGACGACATCGTCAAGCTGAAGGCGCGCAAGGGCGTGCCGATCGCCGGGGCCGTGCTCGGCCGCGCGCTCTACAACGGCGCGATCTCGCCGGAAGAAGCCCTGAAGGTCGCCGCCTGATGCTGCGGGTTCGCGTCATTCCCTGCCTGGACGTCAAGGACGGCCGTGTGGTGAAGGGCGTCAATTTCGTCTCGCTGCGCGACGCCGGCGATCCGGTAGAGCAAGCCACCGCCTATGACGCCGCTGGCGCCGACGAGCTGATGTTCCTGGACATCACCGCCAGCCACGAGCGACGCGGGGCGATCCTCGACGTCATCGCCCGCACCGCCGATGTCTGCTTCATGCCGCTCAGCGTCGGCGGCGGCATCCGCCAGGTCGAAGACGCCCGGCGGCTTCTGCTGGCCGGCGCCGACAAGATTTCGGTCAATACCGCGGCCGTCGAGAACCCCGACCTGATCAGCGCCTGCGCAGATGCGTTCGGCTCCCAGGCCGTTGTCGTGGCCATCGACGCCAAGCACGGCGCCACCGTTTCTGGCGGCGCGGGTCGTAATGACGGCTGGCGGGTCTTCACCTATGGCGGCCGCACCGACACCGGCCTCGACGTGGTGGAGTACGCGGTCAACGCCGTGAAGCGCGGGGCGGGCGAGATCCTGCTGACCTCGATGGACCGTGACGGAGCCAAGAACGGCTACGATCTGGACCTGCTGAAGGCCGTGACCAGCGCCGTGAACGTGCCGGTCATCGCCTCGGGCGGGGCCGGCAACGCCCAGCACATGGTCGAGGCCGTGACCAAAGGCGGCGCCGACGCCGTGCTGGCCGCCTCGATCTTCCACTTCGGCGAGGTTTCGGTCGCGCAGGCCAAGCGGGCGATGGCGGAGGCCCGTATTCCGGTTCGAGAGCTCGCATGACCCGCTTCACCGAGACGCTTGAGCGCCTGGCCGCCACCATCGAGGCTCGCAAGGGCGCCGATCCGTCCAGTTCCTACACCGCCAAGCTGCTCTCGGACGGCGTCGAGCGCGCCGCCAAGAAGTTCGGCGAGGAAGCCGTCGAGGCGGTGATCGCCGCCGCCCAGGGCGACCAGGACGGCCTAGCCGCCGAGAGCGCCGACCTGATCTATCACTGGCTGGTCCTGCTGGCCCGCGCCGGCGTCAGCCTCGACGACGTCGCCGCCAAACTCGAAGCCCGCGAGGGAACCTCCGGCCTCGCCGAGAAAGCCTCACGGCCCTCGGCCTAGGCTATCGAACGGCCGCCGACGACGGCTTCCAGGTCATCTTCATATAGACGTCGCCGTCCTCAAGCTCGTCCAGCATCTGGGCTAGGCGCTTGCGCCGCGTCTCTTCCTTCCGGGCACGGAGGATCCAGGTCAGGTAGTCGTTCCGCTGAAACGGCGGGCGGGCTTCATAAGCGGCGTTCAAGCTTCGCTCATTGAGGGCGACCTTCACGAAATCTGGCATCGGCGTGACCGCACGGGTCAGGGTCATCGAGGAAGCTCCACTGTCTGAGCTACCAACGAAGAACCCACCCAAAGGTTCGAGTGGGGTTGTCGGGGGAACATATTTCAAGGTCCGCAGCGAGGAATTCCTGCGTCCATCGACCGGATACGGCTAAATGCCAGGGCCGCCCTGGCTCCGCTTCCCTGGCCCACAGATCGTTAAGCCGTGATCGCTGAATTTCCCTTTCTGCAGGCCATCACCGAGCGCGACCGCCGCTGGGCGCGCATCGCCGCCATGGCGCTGGCGGCCCCGATCGTGTTCTTCGTGCTCAGCATCGTCATCGCGGTGACCATCGCCCTGTCGACCAATGGCGACATCTTCGCGGTGACGGCCGATCCCAAGCTTCAGCGCTCGGCGATCTACGTGCTTCAACTCGGCGCAGGCCTGGGCGGGCTGGCTTTCGGGATCATGCTGGCCGCGCACTATGTCTTCGCCCGACCGCTGAAGAGCTGGCTGACCGCCGCGCCGGAGTTCCGCTGGAATCTGGTGCTGTGGGGCGCGGCCCTGACCATGATCGGCGTCGGGGTGGTCATGACCATCGACGTGGTGATCCTCGACGGCCAGTTCGAATATCCGATCTTCGACCCGACCTATTCGATGGGCCTCAAGCTCGCCTACGTCGCCGCGGTGATTGTCGGCCTGTTCGTAGCGGCCACCGCCGAAGAGGTGGTGTTTCGCGGCTACCTGCTTCAGCAGACCGCGGCCCTGACAAAGCGCACCTGGCTGGTCATCGCCATCAACGCCATCGTCTTCGCCCTTTTTCACCTGGAGTTCGACCCGACCGCCTTGGCCGCCCGGGCGCTGGCCGGCGCTGCATTCGCTTGGGCGGCGCTACGGCTTGGCGGGCTGGAATTTGCGATAGGCGCCCACGTCGCCACCAACCTGATGCTCGCCCTCATCCAGGGACCGATGCTGCCCGAGGACCCCGGCGTGGCTGGAGACGTCGATGACATCCTGGGCGAGGTGGGGCTCGCCCTCTACATGATCTGGGCCGTGGAGATCACCCGTCGCATGCCGCGGCTGATGGGATCTATTTCTTCTCCAACATGAGCTGGCCTTCCTTCTTCAGCCGGCCCTTCACCTTGTCGGCGATCATGGCGAAGAACGGCGGCAGATCGACCTCCATGCGGACGGCTTCCTCCATGACGTCCAGGCGGCCGGCCACCGCCTGACCGACGACCTTCGCCGAGAAGCTCAATCGATCACCGTCCCACGCCTTGGTCAGCTTCACCCCATCGAACTGATGGCCCATGCGGCTGATCCCGTCCTCGATCCGCTTGCGCGCCTCCGCCCGGCCGAGTTCGTGCGGAATGGTGACTGTGACCGGCTTGCTCATGGGGACGTCCTCCGAATTGCCCAGGCATAACGGCCGGCAAGCCTAAGCGCTCCCGTCGCGCGTCGTCGTGGCGGCCGGCGCCTCCTGGCCCTCGGCCTGCCGGGCGATCGCCACCGCCCCCAGCAGGATCAACACCATCGCCGCTATCCCCAGATTGCCCCAGAAATCGCGGCGGGCCTCGCGCCGCCAACCGGGCGCTTGGCGCTCATGCACCAGCGATCTCCACGCCCCGGGCGGCGTCCAGGAACCGCCTCAGCGCCGGCCGCTCGTTCTCAGCGGACCAGAAGGCGCAGTAGGACAGCCAGGCGCTCTCGCTTTCCAGGGGACGGGCGCAAACCCCCGGATAGAAGGCGCCCAGAGCCGAGCCCCCAGCGATCGTCACCCCGAACCCCAGGGCCGTCAGGTCAATCAGGTTGTCGCGCTGCACCGCGTAGTGAAGAAAGTTCGGCGGGCCGCCGAGCGCCCCGATGATCGCCCGTTGCAGCGCCCTGTCACCGGCCCCGTTCCCGGCCATCAGGATCGGGGTCTCTCGCAGCGCCGCCGATGCGACGCTGTTGCAGGCCGCCAGCGGATGACCTTCGGCCATGAAGGCCATCAAAGGCTCACTCCACAGCGGCGTCGAGCGCCAGCCCGGCGCGCCGGCGTCGTGCAGCGCCACGGCGATATCCACGCGCCGGCCAGGAATGCGATCGGCCATAGACGTTTCGTCGAGATCCTCGATCACCAGATCGACCTCCGGCCGCCGTCGGCGATACCGGCCGATCAGATCGCGCAGCGGGCCCCAGTTCAGCGAGCAGGCGACGCCAAGCGTCAGGCGTTCGCGCCGGCGCGGCGTGCGCCAGGCCGAGATCGGGCTGGTATAGGTGCGGTACGAAAGCTCCATGATTAGGCCGCCTCACGCAGATCGCCAGCGGCGGCCCGTCTCGCGACCAGGACGTTGCGATGCGCCCCGGACAACCGGCGAACCACATTGAAGCCGTGGGCGCGGAACACCGCCTCCACTACCCCGTCATTGGCGGCCGGTGCATGGGCGGTCTGGACGATCATCACCCCGCCCTCGCGGACATGCGGCCCGCGGTCCAGCAGATCGGCCAACCAGGCGCCGGTTGCGGTATGCGCCACGAGAAGCGCCTCGGCGTCGTCGGCGGGCGAGCGGCGGCCCGCCTGCAAGCAGCCGACCCGCTCGTAGCCGCGCCGGCAGAGCCATAGCAGCGCGGGCAGGCTGCCGGGGCCCGTGACGCGGATGTTGCTGGCCGAGCGGACGCCGGCCTCGGCAAGCAGTTGGGACAGGCTGATGGTGGGGTGGAAAGTCTGTTGCGACATGATCGCCTCTATCGAGAAACGCTGGCCGGCGCACGGCTTGGCCATCCCCGACAGCATGGCGATCGGCGCGTAAGGGTTCGATACGCAAGACGGCGCGGCGCATAAGGCCAGCGTCAAGATCAAGGAACAAAGAGCGCCCGCCCGCGCTTTACGGAAGAGGACCAGAAAGGCTCCCCCGTGTCCCGCTCGAAGCGCATCATGATCGCTCTTGGCCTTATGCTCGGCGTCGCCCTGGTGGCGACCGAGGCTCAAGCCACGACGTCACTGTGCCGCGGCGAAGCGCCGGCTGTGGGCGCTCAGATCAGGGGTCCGGTGCTTCACGTCATAGACGGAGGGCGACTGTGCATCGCCCTTGAGCCCTCACCCAGCACCTGGGTGGAGCTTCAGGTCCTCGACCCCCGCGTGATGCGCACTTCAAGCGCCGACGACGCCAAGCAGCGTCTGATGGCCGCGGCGTTCGCACGTGACGCGGTCTGTGTGGTCACGGGAACAAGCGCCGGCCGGGCCACCGCCGCCTGCATGATCGAGGGCGAGCAACTTAGCGCTCGCCTCAGCCAACCTGAAATCGCCAAGGCCGCGCAGATCTGGCGATGAGCGCCCTGCGCAGGCGTCCGTCATCCCCGACTGAGTGCTGCAAATAGTGGATGGCCGGGACAACGCCCGGCCATCACGAGAGGAGGGGTGGGCTTACGCCTCTTGGATCGCCGACAACTTCCAGGCTTGGCCAGGAGTGCGGACGAAGGTCCACAGTTCGGTCGTCTCGGTGACGGCGTTTGGATCGCCCTCAACGACGGCGCCGCTCTCGCGATCAACCATCCAGTCGCGGCTGGAATAGCGCAGGGCGGCGGTCGCGTACTCGACGTCGCCTTCGCGCCAAGCCTCGGCCACATCACCTTCCAGCATCTGGACGTCGCTGACCTGGTTGCGGACGCCTCGCGTCGCGTTCTGGCTGAGTTCTTCGGCCAGATAGCTCATGATCTCAGGCGTGCTGCGCTCGCGGATCGCGGCATAGTCCTCGCGACCGAATGCCTCCTGGACTTCGCGCAGCATGCGCTCGAAGACCTCACGGTCGGCGGTCTGCACGCCAAAATCCTCGCCGGCATAGGGCGCGGCGGCGGGCGCATAGCCGCCCGAGGCAGGTTGCTGGACGTCGAAGGGCGAGCGGAAGCTGGTGTTACCGGCCGCGGCCATCGGGCCGGCCGCCGCCGCGGTCGCTGTACGCCGGCGATTGGCGAAGAACTTGAAGATCAGCATACCGGCGAGAGCCAGCAGAGCGATCTGCAGGATGCCTCCCAGGGCGCCGGCCAGGCCCGCGCCGAACCCGTGACCGAGCAGCATGCCGATCAGACCGCCGACCATCAGGCCCTGGAAGAGCCGGTTGCCGAGGATGCCACCGCGCTTGGGCGCGTTCATCGGATTGGCCGTTTGCGGACGCGCCGCATTGGCCGCGCCAGGCTGAGCGGCCTGCGGCGAGGTCATCGAACGTTCAACCGGCGCGGTCTGGGTGGGGGCGGTCTTGGTCGGCGGCGGCGCGCTATAGGTGCGTGCGCCCCGGCTGCCGAAGCTTCCACCGCGACGGGCGTCCGCTTCGGACGCGAGCGACAGGCCCATCACGAGCGACAGGCCAAGGACGGCGGCGACTTTAGGCAACTTCAAGACACGTTTCCTTTGATTGTTTGGCCACTATGTCGGGTGCCAGGGCCCAACTTACCAGGGCCAAACGGTAATTTGACCTCAGCCGTGCGGCTTTAACTTCAGCGCCACATAAAGCGCGCCCTCGCCGCCGTGTCGTTGGTGCGCCTCTGAAACCCCGGCGACGACGCCGCGCAGGGCCGGCGAGGCCAGCCATTCCGGAGCCCGCTTGCGCAGCACCCCGCCGCCGCGAGCGCCCTTGCCGGTGATCACCAGAACCGCGCGATAGCCCTCATCCCAGGCCCGTAGCACAAAGGCCTCGAGCGCGGCCTGGGCTCGTTCCTGATCCAGGCCGTGCAAATCGATGCGGGCGCCGATTGCATCGCGTTCCTTGGCGATCCGATGCTTGCGACGCGGCTCGATGTCTCGCTCGCCGCTGTTGCGCAGCTGGGGCGATCCGGCGCGCGGCGGGCCCTTGACCAATTCTCCGACCGTAAAGGGCGCGCCGTCCCAGACCGGAACCGGCGGCGGGCCGGGGGTCTTGGGTTGAGGCTGGGCGGCCGGCGCTGGAGCGATCACGGCTTCAGGCGGCGGCGCCTTGCGGCCCGGCTTGCGGTGGACGGTGGCTGCGACCATCGACCAGAGCTTCTGCTCCTCAGGCCGGATGGGCCGTTTCACCGGTTCGGGCCGACCTTCGGGACCAGGCGGTGCATCCGCAGCGTATGGCGCACCCGTCCAGCCTCGGCGCCGGCGCTAGGACCATGGCCCATATAGAGGTCGGCGCGCACCGGCCCCTTGATCGCCCCGCCCATGTCCAGGGCCATCACCGTCCGGCGATAGGTCGGGAAGGCGCCCGAAAGGGTAGGGGCGACGCCGTCGATGAAGAAAACCTCGCCCAGACTGTTGCGGCCAGTGTCGATCGCAATGGCCCGGCCCGGGGGCAGGGGAATACCCGCCGCCCCAACCGGCTGGCGGCCGTCGTCCGGCGCCAGGGTAAAGAACACGTAGCGGGGATTGAGACGCATCACCTCGTCGGCGCGGGGGCCGCGATTGTCAGCCAGCCATCCGCGAATGGCGTCGCCCGATGTATTGTTGGCCGGCAGCAGCCCGCGATCACGCATCGGATTTGCGATGCCGACAAAAGTCCGGCCGTTGGTCGCGGCGAACACCGCCTTGGTCCGGCGGCCATTCGGATAGGTCAGGACGCCCGATCCCTGGATCTGCAGGAAGAACAAGTCCTCAGGCCGCATCCAGGCCAGAGCCTGGCCCGGCGACGTGGACTCGATGGCCGCGCGGTCGGGATAGGGGGCCGTCTTGCCGTCTGGCGTGCGACGCAGCGCGTCCTTGCCAGGTATGCCCGATCCCACCAGGTCGGCGGGCTTGCCCCGCACGGGGGCTGAAAATTCGGCGCTCGGCCGGTCGCGAGCCTCATATTCCGGTGAGAAGTAGGCGGTGAGCACGCCCTCGCCGACCAGCAGTTCAGGCCGGAAGCTTTCTTCGAAAAACGCTCTGGCGCGGGGGCCATCCAGGGGACCTATGGCCCGGGCCCGGCGGCAGATCTCGCCCATGGCCGGATCGCGGGAGACGCCGCAGGTCGTGCGGAAGGCCTCATAGCCGGCGGCATGGTCGTCCTGCGCCCAGCCCGGCAATTCGGCGAAGGTCTCTGGGCGCGCCGGCGTCGGGCTCGGCTGGGTCGGCGCCGGGCGAGGCGGCTGGGGTCGAGGCGCGGGCGGCGGCACCGCCTTGGGCGTCACGCAGGCGGCGAGGGCCAGCGTCAGCATCAAGGCCGGAACGAGCTTCAGCTTGCCCAGATGGCCGCTAAGCCCCTGCGTCATGCGTCGAGAAACCAAGATCGCCCCCGGGATTGAATCAGAGGTCCCGGCATGGCCGGGATTTCAGGTGTTTTCTAGCCTCCCGTTCGGGGCGGGAAAACGGCGAGCCGGCCCTTCTAGGCTTCGGCGGCGTCCACGTGGACGAGAATCCAGTTCGGGTCACGGCTCTTCAAGCTGCGCTCGAAGGTCCAAAGCTCGGCGGTGCGCTTGTCGTCGACAGCTTCGCCTTCCGGGCCCTTGGTGCGGCTGCGGAACTCCGCCAGGAAGCGAACAGTGATCCGGGCGACGTCGTCCTGCAGGTCCGCGCGCTCCAGGTCGGCGCGCGGCGGATGCAGGAATTCCACGCTTTCGGTGACGCCCCTCGCCTCGCGATCAGCCAGGACGGACTCGAACGAGGCCATCACCGGCGGGGCGAGCAGGTTCTTCAACGTCTCGCGATCGCCGGCGGCGAAGGCGCGAACCACCATCTCGTAGGCGCTTTTGGAGCCACCGAGGAACCGCGACAGGTCGAATGACGGGTCATGATGCTTGATCGCCGGCAGGCCGGTCAGACCCACGCCGTCGTCAGCCGGATCCAGCGCGGGCGCCTGGCGCGCACCGCTAGTAACGGCGTCAGCAGCGGGCGTGTCCTCGGGCTGCCGTCCCACGCGCCGACCCAGCACCGCGTAGAGCTGGTAAAGCACGACCCCGGCCAAGCCGGCGAAAATGATCAGTTCTAGGACTTGCAACTTCTTGGGGCTCGCTGGACGTTGAACATTCAATATAGGGCAGCGACACGCCCTCGTCAGGGGGCGACGTTGCCACGGCTTAGGCCACATGTTAGCAGCCCGCGCCACAACAGGACGTGAATGAGCGTCCAATCAACCGGATTTTCCTCAATATGACCGATACCGACGCCGCCGGCCCCGAGACCAACGGAGCGGATGCGCCCGAACCCGGCATCCGCATCCTGGCCCAGTTCGTCCGCGACCTGTCCTTCGAGAATCCCCGCGCCCCCGAAACCCTGCGCGCCCAGAACACCACCCAGCCGCAAATCGAGATGGGCGTCGAAATGAACGCCCGCGGCCGCGAAGACGGCCTGTTCGAAGTCGACCTGAAGCTCTCGGCCCGCGCCACGCGCGATGACGGCCCGGTCTTCCACGTCGAACTGCTCTACGGCGGCGTCTTCCAGATCACCGGCGTCAGCCAGGAAGAGCTGGAGCCCGTCCTGCTGGTCGAGTGCCCGCGCTTCATGTTCCCGTTCGCCCGCCAGATCATCGCCGGCGTCACTGCCGACGGCGGCTATCCGCCCTTCATGCTGGACCCGATCGATTTCGGCGGCGTCTACGCCGCGCGCAAGGCCCAGGGCCTGGGCGGCGAGACGGTCGGCAACGCCTAAAGCTTTTCTCATCCTCCCTGTCGGGCCAGCGGCCAGGCGGGGAGGGCGAGTTATTTTCCCTTTCTTTTCAAAGCCTCGGTGTTCTTCAATGACCGAGCTTCACACCTCGCGCCTTCGGCTCCGCCCCGCACGGGAGGGCGATCTCGACGGCCTGCACGCTGTCCTCAGCGATACTGAAGCGATGCGGTTCTGGTCGACGCCGGCGCACCAGGAACTAGAGACCACCCGCGCCTGGCTGCAGGACATGATCGGCGCGGCGCCCGAAACCAGCCACGACTTCGTGGTCGAGCATCAGGGCATGGTGATCGGCAAGGCTGGCTTCTACCAGCTGCCTGAAATCGGTTTCATCCTGCATAGGGACTACTGGGGACGCGGCCTGGCCCGCGAGGCTCTGGAGGCGGTGATCGCCAGCGTCTTCGCCAACTATCCGATCCCCGAGCTCATCGCCGACGTCGACCCGCGAAACGCCGGATCCCTCGCGGTCCTGGGCCGCCTAGGCTTCGTCGAGACCGGCCGGGCCGAGCGCACCTTGCTGGTCGGTGAGACTTGGTGCGACAGCATCTACCTGGCGCTTCAGCGCCCGTAACCGCCCGCGCGACTTAGGGTTTCCCCGAATGGGCAACCCGGCTGCATCCGCGCATTCATAGACTCCCAAGGATCGAGCGAGACCCCGGGAGCGCGCCCATGAGCAAAGCCAGTCCCCTCGAGGCCGTCCGCGAGTGGCTGGGGTCGGGCGCCTTGATCGCCATCAGCGGGCGGGTTGTGGCCGCCATCGCCATCGTGGGCGCGACCTACCTGCTGGTCCAGCTCATGCAGAAGGGGCTCGAGCGCCTGCGTCGCCACGCCAAGGCCGGGTCGCCGCTGATCTACATCTTCGAAAAGGTGGTCGGGTATGCCCTGATGGTGGCGGGGCTGGTCGCCGGCCTCGCCACCTTGGGCGTCGATCTCAACTCCTTCACCGTGTTTGCGGGCGCCATCGGGGTCGGGGCAGGCCTTGGTCTGCAAGGTGTCGTAAAGGAGTTCGTGTCCGGTCTGGTGCTGATCTTCGACCCCACGATCCAGGTCGGAGACTTCATCGAACTGGAAAGCGGCCTGCGCGGCGAGGTCGTCGAGATCGGCCCGCGGGCGACCCGCATGCGAACCAATGACGACCTCAACGTGGTCATTCCCAATTCCAAGTTCATGCAGAGCCAGGTGATCAACTGGACCTACGACGATCAATCAGGGCGGATCCACGTGGCTTTCTCGGTCGCTGAGGAGGCCGACAAGGCCGTCGTGCGGGACGTGGTGATGGCCGCGGCCCACGCCTTGCCGTTCACCGCCCCCGATCGCCCCGATCGCAAGACCCAGGTGTGGCTGACCAACTTCAGCGGAGAAGGGCTGGATTTCGAGCTCATTGTCTGGCCGACGCTGGAATCCTCGCGACATCCTTCGTCGCTGCGCGCCGCCTACACCTGGGCTGTGCATGAAGCCCTGCGGGCCGCTGGGATCAACAATTCCTCACCGCAATTGGACCTAAGGCTTCGCAGTCTTTTCGGTCAGGAGGGCGATCACGCACTTCATGTCCTCGACATGGCTGATCGGCGGCGCGCCCCTCCGCCTGAGCCCATCGTCGAGACAGCGCCCAATGACGCGGCCGCTGCAGTGTTCGATGACGCCGTCCGCAACAGCCGAGCCCGCGACGCCGAACCCCGCCGACGTGAAAAGCAGGCCTGACGCAAATCGCCAGAGACAAACTCGCGCCATCAATCGAGCTCAGGCTTGGCCGATGAGTTTCACGCGCCGCGCCGCCGCGATCCTGGCCACTGCTCTCCTGTCGATACCCGCCAGCGCCATGGCCCAGCAGGTCGCGGCCTTTTCGCGCCACGACAACCGCTTCTTTGTCGAGTGCATGGTCGACCAGGTGCTCGAGCTCTGCCAGCTCGACACCGGGTCCTATGGCGTGGGCCTGCGGCCCCGGCCCGAGTTTGAAGCCTATCCGGCGCAAGGCGTCGGCGGGGTGATGGGCGCCAACGGCCTGCCGCTTCCGACCCGAGAGGTTCGGCTGGGCGCCCTGAGCTTTGGCCAGTTCAAGCTGCAGGACGTTCCGGCGGCCGTCGCCGACAGCCCGTTCGACCACAGCATCATCGGGCTGGAATACTTCCAGCGATTGGGCGCCTTCACCTTCGACTTCCGGCGCAACGAGTTGCGGCGCGGCTGGCCGGCTTCCAGCCGATCCTGCGCGGAGCCGTTCGAGGTCACGACCCGGATGATCCGGGTGCCAGTCGATCTTCCCGGGGTCCACGTCAAGGCGGCCTGGGACACCGGGGCCAGCACCACCGTCGGCGACGCCGCCTTCATCGCAGCCCACCCCGAAGTGTTCCGCTTCGTCCGCAAGCTGCCGCCCGGCGCCGATGTCACGTCCATCGGCATGCCGGTCAGCCTCTATGTCGCCAGCAAGCTCTCGTTCTGCGGCCGTGACTTCCATGACGTCGCGGTGGTGGCGGTGGACATGTCCCGGTCCAAGGCCCTGGTTCCGGATTTCCCGGACCTCGCCCTCGGGGCCAATCTGATGGTGGGCGATAGCTGGTCGTTCGATTTCGCCGACCGCCGCTGGGCCTACGGCCGCGGTTCTTAGCAGGCCGGCCTTCCCCCCTAGGCGCCGTGCGCCAGATGGGTTCATCTAGCCGAGGTTGAAAGCCTCCGGACTGCAAGCGCCTGTCCGGCTCCGTCAGCAAAGGATGCGCCGGTCAATCCTGCGCAAGTCGGACGTGACGCTGCACTCCTCGGCCAAAGAACAGCGCCTGCTGCTGACCTCAATGACGGTCACCATCATCCTGGCGGTGACCAGTATCGGGTTCGGGCTGTGGATCAGCTCCAAGTCGGTGATGTTCGACGGCTTCTACGATCTCATCGACGCGGCCATGACCGGGGTCGCCTTGCTGACCGTGCGGCTGATCTCGCGCGGCGACGACGACCGCTTCCAGTACGGCTATTGGCACTTGGAGCCGATGCTCGCCCTGCTGAACGGCCTGATCCTAGCCTTCGCCTGCATCTACGCCTTCATCGACGGTCTCAACGGCCTGATCGTCGGCGGCCGAGAGCTCCAGTTCGGCGTCGGGGCGATCTATGCCGGCGTCAGCAGCGTCATCAACTTCATCTTTTTCGCCTATATCCGCCGTTCAGCCCGCCATCTCGGCTCGCAGATGCTCGATGTCGACGCCCGGTCTTGGTTCATGGGCGGGGTGCTCAGCACCGGCCTGTGCTTCAGCTTCGTGGTCGGCGGTTTGCTCACCCAGACAGGAGCTGCGCGCTTCGCGCCCTATGCCGACCCCTTGATCTTGCTGATCATCGCCCTGTGCCTGTTCCCGTTCCCGCTAATGACGATCTGGAAGGCCGGTCGCGACATCCTGATGATCACGCCCAGCGACCTGGACGAGAAGATCAGCCAACTGGCCAAGGAGGTCGCCGAGCGACATGGGTTCGTGGACTATGACTCTCATGTCGTGAAATCGGGTCGCCAACAGTTCATCGAGATCGGCTTGGTCGCGCCCTCTGGCGACACCGAGACCAATTTTGATCGATTGGACGCGATCCGCGCCGAGATCGCCGCGGCTATGGGCGGCGCGAGCCCAGGCTATTGGCTGACCGTCGACTTCACCGCCGACAAGCGCTGGATCTAAGGGTCTTCAGAGTCCGTGCTTTTTCCAAAGCTCGTCGCTCTTCACGACATTACGGATGAAGCTGGCGTGCAGCTCGCGTTCGGCGTCGGTTGAGCGGAAGGGCAGGGGGCGCGGGCGGGCGCCGTAGGACCCGGCCCTAGCGATGGCGACGGCCTGGGCGGCCATAGCATGCGTGGTCAGTTCCAGCGTCAGGGCGCGGCCGCCCTTCAGCTCCAGATAAACCCCTGCCAGCAGTCGGGCGTCGATCAAGGCGCCGTGCTTTTCCCGGTCGCTCAGCGAGATCTTGAACCGCTTGCACAGCGCGTCGAGCGAGTTGTGCATGCCCGGAAACTTCTTCCGGGCGATCGCCAGGGTGTCGATCCAGCGATCTTCATGCAGCGGCGCAAGGCCAAGGCCCTGCAGCTCATAGTTCACGAAGGTGCGGTCGAAGGTGGCGTTATGGGCGATGATCGGGGAGTCGCCGACAAACTCCAGGAAGTCCTGGTGGATCTCCTTATCGCGGAATTTGGGCTTGCCGCGCAGGAAGGTGGCCGACAGGCCGTGAACCTTCTCGGCCTCAGGCGGCATGTCACGTTCGGGGTCGATATAGACGTGGAAACTCCGGCCCGTGGGCAGGTAATCCTCGATCTCCAGGCACGCGAGTTCGACCAGCTTGTGGCCCATCTGCGGCTCGAAGCCCGTGGTTTCGGTGTCTAGAACGATCTCACGCGCCATAAGGTCTAGATCGCCTTATTTGGCCTGGCCATCAAGGGAGGCGAGACGTCGCGGTGGCCTACGCTGTGGATCACGCATGACGGCGATGATCTCTGTGACTTGCTCGCGCGCCGGCTCCAGACCGCGACCGGTATCGACCACGAAATGGGCCCGCGCCCGCTTTTCGCTGTCGTGCATCTGCCGCGCCAGAATGGCGTCCAGACGATCGGCCGTCATGCCGGGCCGGGCCAGCACCCGCTCCCGTTGTTGGCTTTCCGGGGCCGAGACCACCACCACCGCGTCCATATTCGCCTCGCCGCCGGTCTCGTAGATCAGCGGGATATCCAGCACGACCATGTCGGCGCCGGCTTCTTCAGCGGCCTTGAAGAACTGCACCCGGTCAGCGCCGACCAGGGGATGGACGATCTTGTTCAGGCGCCCCATCGCCTCGTCATCGCCCAGGACCCGCGTCCGCAGGGCCTCGCGGTCCACCGCGCCGTCCTTGGTCACGCCGGGAAACGCCGCCTCCAGCGGGGCCACGGCCGCGCCGCCCACCTGATAGAGGTCAGCCACGGCGGCGTCGGCGTCGTAGACCGGCACCCCTGCATCGCGGAACATCGCCGCGGTCGTCGACTTGCCCATGCCGATGGAGCCGGTCAGTCCGATGATCAGCATTTCAGAATCCCAGAGCTTTGAGCGCCAGCGCGCGCACATCGACGCTTTCCGGCGGTGTTTGGCCGTAGAAGGCTTCAAATGAAGGAACCGCCTGGCCGATCAACATGGCTAGGCCGTCAACCGTCTGTCTGCCCAACCCCTCGGCCTGCGCCAGGAATGGGGTCTTCAGCGGCTTGTAGACCATGTCCATTATGACTGCGCCGGGCGGTGTGGCTTCCAGCGGCAGATCCAGGCCCGGCGATCCGGATAGGCCGGCGGAGGTGGCGTTGACCACCGCGATCGCACCCTCGAACGCCTTGGCGGCCTCATTCAGCGCGAAGGCCGTGGCGCCCAGGGGCTCGGCGATATCCTGGGCCTTGGTCAGCGTCCGATTGACGACCCGCACATCGTGGCACCCAGCCTCCACAAACGCCGCCGCAGCGCCGCGCGATCCACCACCCGCGCCAAGGATCACCACCGGGCCGGCCTTCGGATCAAACCCCGGAGCCTGCTCGCCAAAGGCTCTAAGCATGCCCAGCCCGTCGGTATTGTCGGCCAGGATCGTGCCGTCTTCGCGAAACACCAGCACATTGGCGGCGTCGGCCATCCGCGCCCTGAAAGTCGCTACATCGGCCAGGGCCAAGGCCTCACCCTTAAAGGGCAGGGTGACATTGAGCCCCGACACCGTTCCCCCGCGCAGGGAGTCGACGAAGGCGGTGAACCGCCCCGGCTGGACCGAAAAGGGCACATAAACCCCGTCCACGCCCGCCGCCGCCAGCCAGGCGTTGTGCAGGATCGGGCTCATGGAATGGCTGATCGGCCGGCCGACCACGCCGGCGACCCGGGTCACGCCGGAAATGCTCATGCCGCCAGCACGCCGTGACGGCGGAACAGGTCGAGCAAACCTATCAGGGGCAGGCCCAGGATGGCGAAGTAGTCGCCTTCGATCTTCGAGAACAACTGCGCCCCGGGGCCTTCAAGCCGGTAGCAACCCACCGACCCCAGAGCCTCCTCGCCCTCAAACTCCAGATAGCTGGCGAGAAACTCGTCTGAGAAATCGCGCATGGTCAGAGTCGCCGAGACGATCTCGCGCCAGATCGGCGCGCCGTCCTTGGCCACCACCACCGCCGAATGCAGTTTGTGCGGCTTGCCCCGCATGGTCCTCAGCCGCTCGGCGGCGGCCTCCACCGTCTCGGCCTTGTCGTAGAGCTTGCCCTCGAACTCCAGGGTCTGGTCGGACCCGATCACAAAGCCCGGCTTGGAGCGTGAGACCTTGATGGCTTTCAGCTCGGCCAGGGCGTCGGCCACGTCGCGCGGGCTCGCGCCCTCAGCCAGCATGGCGTTCTTCACCGCGTCCTCGTCGACGCCGGCCACCGACACCTCAAAAGATACGCCCGCGCCGGTCAGCACGGCGCGCCGTGCGGCGCTCTTGGACGCCAGGATAATCTGCGTGCTCAACCCAGCACCTCCACCTGTCCGTGGCCGCCGTGCAGCAAGTTCATAACGGCTGCGGCGGTTTCTTCGACACTTCGGCGGGTGACGTCGATCACCGGCCAACCCCGACGCTCATAGAGCCGGCGAGCCTTCACCGTCTCCTCGCGCACCGCCTCGATGTCGATATAGGTGGATTCCCGGTCTTCCTTGAGGCTGAGCAGCCGGTTTCGCCGGATCTGGATCAGCCGGTCGGGGGAAATCGTCAGCCCGACCACCAGGGTGTTCTTCAGCTCGAATAGCTTTTCCGGCGGCGGCCGCGTTGGCACCAGCGGCACATTGGCCGCCCGCACGCCGCGATGGGCCAGATAGATGCAGGTCGGCGTCTTTGAGGTTCGCGACACCCCGACCAGGACCACGTCGGCCTGCTCCAGATCCTGCCCACCTTGGCCGTCGTCGTGGCCGATGGCGTAGTTCAGGGCGTCCATTCGGTTGAAATAGTCGTTGTCCAGCGCGTGCTGCACGCCCACCCGGCGGCTGATCGAGGCGCCAAGATAGCGCTGCAGCGACGAGACCAAGGGATCGAGCGCGGCGATGCAGGGCATATCCAGCCGCCGGACGCCTTCTTCCAGCGCGGTCCGCAGTTGATCGTCGACGATGGTGTGAATGACCACGCCCGGCGCTTCCTCAATATCGGTCAGGGCCCGCTCGAGCTGCCGCGGCGAGCGCACCAGCGCATAGATATGCTCGATCGGCAGGACGTTCTCGAACCGGGCGCAAACAGCGCGCGCCATGGCGTTCAGCGTCTCGCCGGTCGAGTCCGACACCAGGTGGACGTGGAAGTAAGTCGCGACGCGGGGGGTCGAGGTCATGGGCCTCTTGGGGCTGCAAGGACGAAATGCGGAATCTAGGCGGGAAAACTGGGGACGAAAGAGTCGATACCTTCTTAACGAAGGAGGACTGCTTTGTGGAATAGCCGGCGCGGTGGCCAGGGCCCTGTGTACGGGCGGGAGCAAGTCGGTGGTTTGCCGCCTGCTCGTCCACTGGAACGATGGTTAAGATACTATGAACAGGGGTATTGGCGATCGGGCCTTGAATGACTCCGGTTCGTCAAAGTTAACTCCCCGTTAACCTACTAACGAAACGTAAACGCCATCAGGGCTGAGGTCGTTGTCCCCGCAATCCACAGGGTTGTGCGCGGAGCGCGCGTTAACCACCGATCGCCTTGTTGATAAGGGGTTGCGGCGGTATGGCCGGCGAAAGTTGTCCCCGTATGTCCACGGCCCTACCTCTTCCTCAACATCCAATATCTAAATTCTTATTAGGAAGAAGACAGGCGGGCGGCGCCCATGGGCTTGAGCCTGGGGCCTTAAGCCGGTTTAACGGCGCTCATGTCAGAAGGTTCAAAACCGCGCCTCTTGAGGGCGCTCGCCGGTGAAACCCTGGATAGGCCCCCGGTCTGGTTCATGCGTCAGGCTGGGAGGTCGCTTCCAGAGTACCGAGAGCTTCGCACCCGGGCGCCGGACTTCATTGCGTTCTGCCACAATCCCGAGATGGCGGCCGAGGCCACGATGCAGCCGATGCGGCGGTTCCCGCTGGATGCGGCCATCGTGTTCGCCGACATCCTGCTGATCCCACGTGCGCTTGGCCAGGAGGTCTGGTTCGAAGCTGGCGAGGGTCCCAGGCTTGGGGAATTGCCGTCGATTGAATCAATGGCCGACCAGATCGAAGCCTCGACCGGGCGGCTTTCGGCCATCGGTGAGACCCTTTCGCGGGTCCGGGCTGAGTTGGAACCAGATCGCGCCCTGATCGGCTTTGCCGGCGCTCCATGGACCGTGGCGACCTATATGATCGAGGGTCGGGGGTCGGATCGCTCCGGCGCCCGCACCTACGCCTATCAGAACCCTGAAAAGCTCGACCGCTTGATCGAGGTGCTGGTGGAGTCGACCGCGCGATACCTGGTGATGCAGGCGAAGTCCGGCGCCCAGGTGCTGAAGCTTTTCGAGAGCTGGGCCGAAGGCCTGGCCGAGGACGTCTTCGAACGTATCGTCATAAAGCCGCACGCCGCGATCATCGAGAAGGTCCGGGCCGCTGGTGTCGACACCCCGTTCATCGGCTTCCCGCGCGGAGCCGGCGCTCTGGTCGAGAACTATGCGGCCAAGGTCCCGGTCAATGCGGTGGCCTTGGACACTCAGGCCTCCGCGGCCCTGGGTCAGAAGATCCAGGCCGGCGGCAAGACCATCCAGGGCGCGCTCGACAATCTGTTGCTTCGCGCCGGCGGGCCGGCGCTGGACGCCCGGGTCGATGCTCTGATCGAGCAATGGAACGGCGGTCCCTACATCTTCAACCTCGGCCACGGCGTCATGCCCGACACCCCGATCGAGCACATCGAGCGCACCATCCGACGGGTGACCGGCAAGTGAGCAAGCTCGCCGTCGTCCTGTTCAACCTCGGCGGCCCTGATGGCCCGGACGCGGTGCGTCCTTTCCTTGAAAACCTGTTCAAGGATCCGGCGATCATCACCCTGCCGGCGATCGCACGGATCCCGCTGGCCAAGTTCATCTCCTCGCGACGGGCCGAGATGGCCAAGGCGAACTACGCGATCATGGGTGGCGGCTCGCCGTTGCTGCCCGAGACGTTGAAACAGGCCCGCGCCTTGGAAGCCTCGCTCAACGAGACCAATCCATCCCAGGAAGCGCGTGTCTTCGTGGCGATGCGCTATTGGAAGCCCTTCGCCGCCGAGACGGCCAAGGAGGTTGCGGCCTTCGCACCCGACGAAATCGTCCTGTTGCCGCTCTACCCGCAGTTTTCGACCACCACGACGGCCTCTTCCCTGAAGGATTGGGCGCAGGCCTATCGGGGGCCTGGCCGTACCCGCACGGTCTGTTGCTATCCGACCGAGCCCGGCCTGACCGAGGCCCACGCCAAGCTGATCCGAGAGACCTGGGAAGCCGCCGGCAGCCCGGCGAACGTGCGGCTGCTGTTTTCCGCCCACGGCTTGCCGGAGAAGGTGATCGAGGGCGGGGATCCGTACCAGGCTCAGATCCAGGCCACCGCCCAGGCTGTCGCTATGCGGTTGCCGGAGCTTACCGATTGGAACGTCTGCTATCAAAGCCGGGTCGGGCGGTTGAAGTGGATCGGTCCGTCAACGGACGATGAGATCCGCCGCGCCGCCGCTGAGGGCAAGGGCGTATTGATCAGCCCGATCGCCTTCGTGTCCGAGCATGTCGAAACCCTGGTCGAGCTGGATCACGAATATGCCGAGCTGGCCGGGCAGGTGGGTTGCGCGCCCTATCTTCGCGCCCCGACCCCCAGCACGGAGCCTGCCTTTATCCGCGCCTTGACCCGGGCCACCACCCAAGCCCTGGCGCGCAATAGCGATGTGGCCCCACACGGCGCGTGGCGTTGCCCTGAAACCTATGGCAAATGCGCCTGTCGAAACGAGGCGAGGGGAGCCGCAGCGTGAACTACGATCTGCTCAGAGGCCTGCACATCATAGCGGTGATCGCCTGGATGTCGGGGATGATGTACCTGCCCCGCCTCTACGCCTATCACACCGAGACAGCCCCTCCCGGCAGCGAGTTCGACGAGAAGTTCCTGGTCTGGGAACGCAAGCTGCTGAAAATCATCATCAATCCATCGATGATCATCGTGTGGATCCTCGGGGTGAGCCTGGTCTTCTGGCACGTCTACTCGGCGAAGGAAGGCTGGGGCTTCCTGGCGCAGCCTTGGATGATCGTGAAGCTGGCGGCGGTGCTGTTCATCTCGGGGTGGCACGGGTTCCTCGCCGGCTCGTACAAGAAATTCCTGGCTGGGCAGCGTCCGAAGTCTGCGAAGTTCTGGCGCGCCACCAACGAACTGCCGTTCATCGCCGCGATCATCGCCGTGCTCGCCGTGACCCTTCAATTTGGTCAGCACTGAGCCTATTTGTCGGCTAGGCCCCAGCACGATCTGGAGCGGCCACGCTTGACCGGAGCCCGCGCATGTGGTTCCGGTCTCCCTACGTGTCGACGATTTTCGTAGATACGCCCCGCCTTTTTCCGTGCGCCGCGCGCTTAACCAGCAGCTGCGGCCCGGCCCTCGAAACAAATCCGGCGTCTCCAAAACGCCTCCAACGATTCTCTCCGCGCCCGAGAACCGCTCGGCCGACGGAGCCTATCTCAGAGTAATTTCATGACTGAAGACACACCGACCGACGTCCCCGCCGAAGACGCGGCCGTCGAAACCGCCGAAACCCAGGAAGTGGTCCTGGAGACCGCCCAGCTCGACACTGGCGCCGAGGCTGACGAAGACGACGAACCCTCCGAGGTCGCCGCGGCCATCGCCGCCATGGGCCTGACCCGGATGTCGCTCCAGGAGCTGAAGGACAAGTCGCCCGCCGACCTGCTCTCCTTCGCCGAGACGCTGGAGATCGAGAACGCCAACTCCATGCGCAAGCAGGACATGATGTTCGCGATCCTCAAGGCCCTGGCCGAGGAAGGCATCGCCATCTCCGGCTCCGGCACCCTGGAAGTGGTGCAGGACGGCTTCGGCTACCTGCGCAGCCCGGAAGCCAACTACCTGTCCGGCCCTGACGACATCTATGTCAGCCCCTCGCAGATCCGTAAGTTCGGCCTGCGCACCGGCGACACCGTCGACGGGGCCATCCGCGCCCCGCGCGAAGGCGAGCGCTATTTCGCCCTGGTCAGCGTCGAGCAGATCAACTTCGAGAACCCTGAGAACGTCCGCCACAAGGTCCTGTTCGACAACCTGACCCCGCTCTATCCCGACGAGCGGTTGAAGATGGAAATCGACGATCCGACCCTGAAAGACCGCACCGGCCGGGTCATCGACATCGTCGCCCCGCTCGGCAAGGGCCAACGCTGCCTGATCACCGCTCCCCCGCGGGTCGGTAAGACGGTGATGCTGCAGAACATCGCCAAGTCGATCGAGACCAACCACCCCGAGTGCTATCTGATCGTCCTGTTGATCGACGAGCGCCCCGAAGAAGTGACCGACATGCGCCGCACCGTGCGCGGTGAAGTCGTGTCCTCGACCTTCGATGAGCCCGCCACCCGCCACGTGCAGGTCGCCGAGATGGTCATCGAGAAGGCCAAGCGCCTGGTCGAGCATAAGCGCGACGTGGTCATCCTGCTGGACTCCGTGACCCGCCTGGGCCGCGCCTACAACACCGTGGTCCCGTCCTCGGGCAAGGTGCTGACCGGCGGTGTCGACGCCAACGCCCTGCAGCGCCCGAAGCGCTTCTTCGGCGCGGCGCGGAACATCGAGGAGGGCGGCTCGCTCACCATCATCGCCACCGCCCTGATCGACACCGGCAGCCGGATGGACGAAGTCATCTTCGAAGAGTTCAAGGGCACGGGTAACTCGGAAATCATCCTGGACCGCAAGGTCGCCGACAAGCGGATCTACCCCGCCGTCGACGTCATCAAGTCGGGCACCCGGAAGGAAGACCTCATCACCCCGAAGGAACACCTGCAGAAGTCCTTCATCCTGCGCCGCATCATCACCCCGATGGGCGCCCAGGACGCGATCGAGTTCCTGCTCGACAAGCTGCGGTCGTCGAAGAACAACGACGACTTCTTCCAGTCGATGAACACCTAGGGCCTTCAGCCTTAGCGGACACGAAAAAGGGGCTCGCGGCGACGCGGGCCCCTTTGTTTTGGGTCAAGTTGTTGATTCCATTCGCATTTCACGTGGAACGCCCGGTTCGCAAATCAGCTTAGGTCCCTCGGACCTCGCTACGCGAGCCCGGAGGATGACGAGCTGGGCCTACGGGATCAGCAAACTCGCGCCGATCGTCTCTCGGCCTTCCAGCGCCTCATGCGCTTTGCGGGCCTCGGCGAGAGGGAAGGTCTGGCCGATGTCGATCTTCACGGCGCCGGACTTGATCACCTCGAACAAAGCCGCGGCGCTTTCATCCAACTCGGCGGTCGTGGCCTGATAGTCGCCCATGGTCGGCCGCGTGAAGAACAGCGACCCAGCCATCTGTAGCCGCGAGGGCGCAAACGGCGGCACGGGGCCGGAGGCGTTGCCGAAACTGACGAACAGTCCCCGCCGCGCCAGGCTGCCCAGCGTACCCTCGAAGGTCGCCGCGCCGACGGAGTCATAGGCCACCGGCACGCCCTTGCCGCCGGTGATCTTCCGCACCTCGGCGGCGACGTCCTGGTCGCGATAGAGGATGACGTGGTCGGCGCCCAGGCTCCTGGCTCGCGCCGCCTTGTCTTCGGACCCTGCCGTCGCGATCACCGTGGCGCCCAGATGCTTGGCCCACTGGACGAGGATCGAGCCCACCCCGCCGGCGGCCGCGTGAACCAGGATCGTCTCGCCGGCTTTCACCGGATAGCAGCGGCGCAGCAGGAACTCAGCCGTCATGCCCTTGAGCATCGCCGCCGCACCGGTCGCCGCATCGACGCCATCGGGCAGGCGGACCGCCCGCTCGGCGACGACCGCGTGCTGCTCGGCATAGGCGCCCAGCGGCCCGGAGGCGTAGGCGATCAGGTCGCCGACCTTGAAGCGGCTCACGCCCTCACCGACCGCCTCGACAAGGCCGGCGCCTTCCATGCCGAGCCGCGACGGCAGCTTCACCGGATAGAGGCCTGAGCGATGATAGGTGTCGATGAAGTTGATCCCGATGGCCTGCTGGCGCACCAGCACCTGGCCGGGCCCCGCGACGGGGGCGGGGATGTCGACGACCTCAAGGACCTCAGGCCCCCCGGTCGTTGTGAATTGAACTGCTTTCATCAAGTCCCCAGGTGCTGTTGGAAGAAGGCCAGGGTCCGGCCACCGGCTAGCTTGGCGTCGGCCTCATCATAGTGCTCTCCGCCCTTGCGCGCGAAGGCATGGTCGCGGCCGGGATAGGTGTGGATCTCAATCTGCGGATGGTTTTTCAGGGTGGCGAGGATCAGGGCCTGGGCCTCCTTCGGCACGAACTGGTCTTCCTCGGCGATATGCATCAGCAGCGGGTGAGCCTGCTTCTCGCTCTCGACCAGGTTCTTCTCGATGCCGACCCCGTAATAGGCGACGCTGGCGTCGCTGTCGGTGCGGGTCGCGGTCAGGAAGGCGAGCAGGCCGCCGAGGCAGAATCCGACGGCTCCAACCTTGCCGTTCACCTCGGCCATTGCTCGCACCTGGTCGATGGTCGCGGCGATGTCCTTGACGCCCGCTTCGACTTCGAACGCGTTGTAGAGCTCGAACGCCTTCTTCCACTCGGCCTCGGACTGGTCGGTGATGTCGATGCCCGGCTCGATCCGCCAGAACAGGTCGGGACAGACCGCCAGGAAACCGGCGGCGGCCAGCTCGTCGCAGGTGTCGCGCATCACTGCGTTGACGCCGAAGATCTCCTGGATGACCACCACGGCGGGGGTCTGGCTTCGGCCGGGGGCTTTTTCGGGTCGCGCGACATAGGCGGCGAATTGGCCGTCTTCGGTCTTGATGGTGATCGTCTCGCCCATTGGCGTCTCCCGTTTCACTAAAAAAGGCCTTCACGCGGCTACTAGCTTGTGGGGCCCGGCTGCGCTCATAACAATGTGGTCAGAGCCGATGTGGCGCTTGGAGGTAATCAGATGAAGATGACGATCGAAATCGACTGCTCCCCCCAGGAAGCCCGTTCGTTTCTCGGTCTGCCAGACGTTAGTGCTCTTAACGACAAGCTGGTCGAAGAGATGCAGAAACGCATGACCGCAAACATGGCGATGGTCTCGCCTGACGAGTTGATGAAGAACTGGGCGGCGTTCGGGGCCGGGGCGCAGGAGCAGTTCCGCAACCTGATGTCCGCCGCCGTTGATGCAGGCATGGGCGCCAACCGCAACAAATGACCGATACCATCTTCGCGCCGGCCACCGCCCCCGGGCGTTCGGCGGTCGCCGTCGTGCGCCTGTCCGGGCCGGCGACGGGGAGGGCGGTGTCCGCCCTGGCCGGTCGTTTGCCGCGCCCACGCCTCGCAACCTTACGAACCCTGCGCGGTCAGGACGGCGGCGCGATCGACCAGGCCCTGATCCTGTGGTTCACCGGACCCAAGAGCTACACCGGCGAGGACTGCGCTGAGTTCCACCTTCACGGTGGCCCGGCGGTTGTCGCCGGCGTGCTTGAGGCGCTGTCGGCGCTCGGGCTTCGCCTGGCCGATCCTGGCGAGTTCACGCGCCGAGCGTTTGAAAACGGCAAGCTCGACCTGGCTCAGGCCGAAGGCGTGGCCGACCTGATCGAAGCCGAGACCGAGGCTCAACGCCGCCAGGCGCTCGATCAACTCGGCGGCGCGCTTGGCCACGCCCAGAGCCGCTGGCGTGACGCTCTGATCGAAGCTCTGGCCATGTTCGAGGCGGCGGTGGATTTCGCCGACGAAGAGGTGCCGGCCGACGTGGCGGCCCGCGCCCGGCCGGTGCTGACCGACTTGATCGCCGAGATCGAACACGCCCTGGTCCACGTGAAACGTGGCGAGCAGGTGCGCGAGGGTTTCCGCATCGCCCTGATCGGCGCGCCCAACGCCGGCAAGAGCACGATCCTGAACGCTTTGGCCGGTCGTGAGGCGGCGATCGTCACCGCCACGCCAGGGACCACGCGCGACATCATCGAAGTGCCGATGCGGTTCGGGGGATACAAGGCGCTCCTGGCCGACACCGCCGGCCTGCGCGAGACCCATGACGAGATCGAAGCCGAGGGTGTTCGCCGCGCGCGCGCGTGGGCCGGCGAAGCTGACCTACGGATCTGGGTCGTGGACGGCGCCAGCGACGCGGCTGCGACGGCGCCAGAACTTCACCCGCACGATCTCTGCGTGATCAACAAGGCCGACCTTCCGGCCGGCGCTGAAACTGGCCACGCCGTTGTCGAGGCGCGCGCGTTTGGCGTGGAGGCCCTTAGGCTGAGCGCCAAGTCGCCCGGCGACATCGCCGCCCTTGAGCATGCCCTGGAGACGCGGGTCGTGGCCGCTCTGGCCGGGGCCGAGCTGCCGACCGCCACCAGGCTGCGCCACCGCGAGCTTCTCGCCGAAGCCCTGGAACGTCTGCAGCGCGCCTTGACCCTGGAAGACGATCTGGAACTGGCTGCTGAGGACGTTCGCCTCGCGGGCCGCGCCCTCGACCGCATCACCGGCCGGATCGATCCGGAAGACGTACTCGACCGGGTTTTCTCCAGCTTCTGCATCGGCAAGTAGCCCATAAGCCCTCTCCCGAGGGAGAGGGTTGGGTGAGGGGGCCGCGCAGCGGCGTTCCTCTTGCCGGCTTTTGTCGGTTGGGGGCAAGACCCTCACCTAACCTCTCCCAGGGGGAGAGGAATGGGTCGGCGCTATGCGATGCTCTGCCAACCTCCGAACCAAGCGGCCGTGTTTCACGTGAAACACCCCTCAACCCGCCCACCGGCGGAATCCCACGTGAAACCCACGCTGTCTTGCCCTATATAGCTCCAGACCGCCCCCGCCTCGCCGGGGGCGTCTTTCGTGGAGACGACAAGCTTGAGCGCCTGGGACGTCATCATCATCGGGGGCGGGCACGCCGGCTGCGAGGCCGCGGCCGCTTCCGCGCGCTTTGGGGCCAAGACCCTGCTGCTTACCCACAAGCTGGAAACCATCGGCGAGATGAGCTGCAATCCAGCCATCGGTGGCCTCGGCAAGGGCCATCTGGTCCGCGAGATCGACGCCCTGGACGGCCTGATGGGCCGGTTGGCCGACATCGCCGGCATCCAGTTCCGCATGCTGAACCGCTCCAAAGGCGCGGCGGTCCGCGGCCCCCGCTCCCAGATCGACCGCAAGCTCTATCGCGAGGCGATGCAGGCCGAGCTCGCCGCCACGCCAAACCTCAGCATCCTGGCCGAAGCGGTCGAGGACCTGATCGTCATAGACGGCGTGGTTCAGGGCGTGGTTGGCGCCACGGGAAACGAGTACCGGGCGGGTAGGGTGGTTCTGACCACGGGGACCTTCCTCAAAGGGATCATTCATCAGGGCGAGAAGCGCATCCCGGCCGGCCGGGTGGGCGACGCGCCAGCCATCGGCCTTTCGGACCGCCTCTATGCTTCCGGCCTGTCCATGGGCCGCCTGAAGACCGGAACCCCAGCGCGTCTCGACGGCTCCACCATTGCCTGGGATGGCCTTGAAATGCAGGCGGCTGACGCCGAGCCGGTCCCGTTCTCGTTCCTGACCGACAAGATCTCGACCCCGCAGATCGAATGCGGGGTCACCTATACGAACGCCGCCACGCACCAGATCATCGCCGATCGCCTGACTGAGTCCGCCGTCTATGGCGGCCGGATCAACGGCCGCGGCCCGCGCTATTGCCCTTCGATCGAGGACAAGGTCGTGCGGTTCGGCGACAAGGACAGCCACCAAATCTTCCTGGAGCCGGAAGGCCTGGACGACACGACGGTCTACCCGAATGGGATCTCGACCTCGGTCTCCGAGGAAACCCAGGACCTGTTCCTGCGGACCATTCCGGGTCTCGAGAACGTTCAGGTGAAGCGCTACGGCTACGCCATCGAATACGACTATGTGGATCCTCGCGAGCTTTACCCCACCCTGGAGGTCAAGCGCGTGCCGGGCCTCTATCTGGCCGGGCAGATCAACGGCACCACGGGATATGAAGAGGCCGGCGCCCAAGGCCTCGTCGCGGGCCTGAACGCGGCGCGAGCGGCCTCTGGGCTTGAGGCCGCCGCCTTCGGTCGGGACGAAGCCTATATCGGCGTGCTGATCGACGACCTCGTAACCCGTGGCGTCACCGAGCCCTATCGGATGTTCACCAGCCGCGCTGAGTTCCGGTTGTCGCTGCGGGCGGACAATGCCGACCAGCGTCTGACCGCACGCGGTATGGCCTTGGGCGTGGTCGGTGTTTCACGTGAAACAGCGTTCCGCGCAAAGTCTGACTTGCTCGCTCACGCCCGCGCTCGCGCCGCCGCCCTGACCCTGACCCCGGCCGTCGCCCAGAAGGCCGGGCTCCCGGTGAAGGCCGATGGCGTCGTCCGCGACCTCACCCAACTCCTGGCCTATCCGACCATCGGGTTCGATGACCTCTCGGCCCTGTGGCCGGAGCTGACTGAGTGGGCGCCGGAGATCCGCGAGCAGATCGAGATCGACGCGTCCTATGCCGGCTATCTGGACCGCCAGGCGGCCGACGCCGCCGCCTTCCGCCGCGATGAAAACCTGCGGCTGCCGGCCGATCTCGACTATGCCGGGGTAGGGGGGCTGTCCAACGAGGTTCGCGAGAAGCTGCTCGCCGTGCGTCCGTTGACCCTCGGTCAGGCCGCGCGGATCGAGGGCGTGACCCCGGGCGCCTTGACCGCTCTGCTCGCCCACGTTCGTCGCCACGCCGCCTGAGCCCCAGCCATTGCCTGAGTCCCCGCCTGTGTCAGAAGTTGCAGAACCCGTCCTGGTGGCCGACGCCGCCGCCTTCGCTGCGATCACGGGGGCGGGGGCTGAGGCCATCGCCGATCTGGAGCGCTACCGGTCATACCTGATCGAGTGGAACGCCAAGATGAACCTCGTGGGGCCGGCGACCCTCGACGTTTTCTGGTCGCGGCACGCCTGGGATTCGGCTCAAATCCTGCCCTTGGCGCCGGACGCTCTGACCTGGGCCGATCTGGGAACGGGTGCAGGATTGCCGGGCATCGTATTGGCGATCCTCGCGAAAGATCGGCCCGGCTTCCACGTCCATCTCGTCGACAGCCTGACGAAACGCTGCCGGTTCCTGACCGAAGTGGTCGACGGACTTAAGCTTCCGGCGACCGTTCATAATTCTCGTGCGGAAGACTTGTCCCTGACTGTGGATATCGTCACCGCGCGGGCTTGCGCCCCCCTCACGCGACTGATGGGGTATGCCCAGCCCTACCTGAAGCGTGGAGCGACCGCGCTCTTCCTTAAGGGGCAAGATGTAGCGTCCGAACTTGAGGACGCCGCTAGCAATTGGGACTTCGACGCCGACGTGCTACCCAGCTTGAGCGACTCCAGAGGCAAGATTGTGCGTGTAGGGAGGCTCAGCCGTGGCCGCAAACCGTAAGCTACGTGTCTTGGTCGTCGCCAACCAGAAGGGCGGCGTCGGCAAGACCACCACGGCCATAAATCTGGGCACCGCGCTCGCCGCTGTCGGTGAGAAGGTGCTGCTGATCGACTCCGATCCCCAGGGCAACGCCTCGACCGGCCTCGGCATCGGCCGCGCCCTGCGCAAGGTCACCCTGTACGACGTTTTGATGGGCGAGCAGCCGATGGCCTCGGCAGTCGTCAATACCGCCCTTCCGGGGCTCGACCTAATCGCCGCCGACCCCGACCTGTCGGGCGTCGAGTTGGAGCTGGGCCAACAGTCGCGGCGCTCCTTCAAGCTGCGTGACGCTCTTGAACCGATCCGCGCGGCCGGCGAGTACACCTACGTCCTGATCGATTGCCCTCCGTCGCTGAACCTGCTGACGGTCAACGCCATGGCCGCCGCCGACGCGGTGCTGGTGCCCCTGCAGTGCGAGTTCTTCGCCCTGGAAGGCCTGACCCAGCTGATGCGGACCGTGGACCTGGTGCGCGGCAGCCTCAACCCAGGCCTTGAGATCCAGGGTATCGTCCTGACCATGTACGACCGGCGCAACAGCTTGTCGGAGCAGGTGGCCCGGGACGTCCGCGGCCACTTCGGCGACATCGTCTACAGCACCGTCATTCCGCGCAATGTGCGGGTGTCGGAGGCGCCGTCCTACGGCAAGCCGGTGCTGGTCTACGATCTGAAATGCACGGGCTCCCAAGCCTATCTGAAGCTCGCTCGGGAGGTCGTGCTGAGAGAGCGCGACCGCCGCGCCAAGGCCGCGGCCTAAGGAAACATGATGGTTGAGAAGCGGGGTTTGGGCCGGGGTATGGCCGCTCTGTTGGGCGACGCCGACGAGGCCAAGGTCGTGGCCGGGGCGCCCGCGAGCGAGATCTCCGGCGTTCGTGAGATCCCGATCGAGCTGATCCACCGCAACGCCGACCAGCCCCGCTGGGTGTTCTCCGAGACCGAGGTCGATGAACTGGCCGCCTCGATCCGCGAGAAGGGTATCCTGCAGCCGATCCTAGTGCGGCCCGCGCCGGGCATACCCGGCGAGTGGGAGATCGTCGCGGGTGAACGCCGTTGGCGCGCCAGCCAGAAGGCGGGCCTGCGGGTCATGCCTGTGCTGGTCCGCGAACTGGACGACGTCCAGGTGCTGGAAATCGCCGTCATCGAGAACGTCCAGCGCGCCAACCTCAACGCCATCGAAGAGGCCAGCGCCTACCAGCAGCTGATCGAGAAGTTCCGCCGCACTCAGGAAGAGGTGGCCGACAGCGTCGGCAAGAGCCGCAGCCACGTAGCCAACACCCTGCGCTTGATGAACCTGCCCGAGGCGGTTCGCCAGCATGTGCTCGAGGGCCGCCTCTCGGCCGGTCACGCCCGCGCCATCCTGACCGCCGATGATCCGGCCGCCCTGGCCGAGATCATCATCGCCAAGGGCCTGTCGGTCCGCGACGCTGAGAACCTCGCCCGCAACACGCCCTCGGCTGCTCGGCCTCAGACCGCCGCCAAGCGCAAGCCGGTGAAGGACACCGACACCCAGGCGCTGGAGGCCGACCTCTCGGACGTGCTCGGGCTCGACGTCGAAGTGGTCGATCGCGGCGGCGTCGGCGAGCTGAAGATAAAATATGCGACGCTCGAACAGCTCGATGAGCTGTGCCGCAAACTGACCTCGCGAGGCTGATCACTAAGTCCTTGATTTATAAGGATCGAAAATCAGAATTCGACTTCTGGCGAAACGAACATACAGAGATACGACATCGTATATCTCTGAGCCGCTAAGAGCCGATTTTGAGAAGCGCGTTTTAGAGCCCGAGCCGCCTGGCGCGGCCGGCGATGGTCAGGGCCAGCCGCTCGGCGATCAGACTGTCCGGCGAGCCGGCGGTCTTGCAGGCCTTGTCGGCGGCGAGCACTTCGGGCTGTAGCTTGTCGAGGTCGTCCAGCGACCAGCTCCGCGCCTGCCGCAGAAACTCGCGCTCCTGTTTCCAGAACACGCCGGAGGCCTTGGCGGCTTCCTGCAGTCCAGCGCCGTTCTTGGCCAGAGTCAGGGTGCGGCGCAGTTTGGCCAAGTACATGCTGATCGCCCGGACCGCGGCGGGGCCGGCCTCGCCCTCGGCGGCGGCGCGGCGCAGCGCAGCCTGGGCGTCGGCGAGCTTGCCGCTGAAGGCGTCGGCCGCCGCGTCGAACAGCGAGGCTTCCGGTTCGACGCCAAGAAAGTCGTCCAGGTCCTTGGCGGCGGCGGTGCGGCCGCTGCCGGGCTCGAGATAGAGCGCCAGCCGTTCGATCTCCTGGCGGGCGACGCCGCGCTCCTTGGGCAGACGTCCGACGAATAGCTGCAGAGCCTGGGCGTCGAGGCCGACATTGTCCTTGGCCAAGAGCTCGCGCACCAGGCGGGCCACGTCGCCCGGCTCGTCCTCGTAGCAGGGGATGGCCGCCGCCTCTGGCGCCTTCTCGGCCGCCTTGCGGATGGCGGAGTCGCGACCCAGATTGCCGGCCTCGATGATGAAGAAGGCGTCGGGATTGAGCTTGCCGCTGGCGTGGGCGACCAGGGTTTCGGCCACCTGCTTGTCCAGGCTGGCCTTCTCGGTTGCAAAGCGCAGACGCACCAATCGGCGGCCGCCCATCAGCGACTGAGCCGCCAGTTCGCCTTCGAGCCGCGCTCCGTCGCCGTCCAGGTCGCCGTCGGTCAGCAGGGCGACATCGAAGGGATCGTCGAGATTGGGGACGATCTTGGAGGCGAGCTGCGCCCCGCGGTCCTTCACCACCCCGGTGTCGCGGCCGTAGATAAGCACGACGCGAACACCTTCCGGCTTGGCCAGAAAGCGTTCGATGTCGGGCCGTTTGGCGAGGATCACGGCCTTGAGATTCCTAGGATTTCCCGCTGGTCGCCAGCCAGGCGGCTAGCTCGAGCTGGATCTTTCGGGCGGCTTCGGCGGCGGCGCGGTCCTGGGCGTCCTGCTGGGCCGAGATCGAGGCGTAGGGCTGATCGGCGCTGTCATAGGTGACCTCAACCCGCGTCGTGCCCACCTTGACCGGCGTGCCCGAGGGCAGGGCGGTGACCGTGTAGTTCGCGGTCAGGACGTACTCGTAGCGGGTGGCGACGTTGTCGACCCGCACGCCGCGCGGGTAGCGGGTTTCCGAGAGCGCCAGCTCCATCTTGTAGCGCGGCGTCACGCCCTTGTCGCGGGCCAGGGCGTCGTCGAGATGCTCGCGGATCAACTGCCCGGTCCGGCCGGGCGGCGTCACGACCTGCACGGCCGTCAGGTGCGTCGAGACGCCCGGCGTCGCATAGAGCGGTGTGAACCCACAGGCCGAGAGGCCGAGGGCCGTGGCCGCCAGGGCGGCGGAGATGATGACGCGGTTCATTGTCTGCTCACCCAGCCACGATGTTGACGATCCGATCCTTCACCACGATCACTTTTTTGATCGAGAGACCTTCCAGGCGCCGGGCGATCTCCGGATCGTTCAGCACCAGCTTCTCAACATCGGCTGGTTCCGCGCCGGCGGCGACAGAAATCTCGCCGCGCCGCTTGCCGTTGACCTGAACCGGCAGAATGCGGACCGCGTCCTGGGTCAGGGCCGGATCGAATTCTGGCCAGGGCGCAGACACCACCATGCCTTCGCCGCCGATGCGGGCCCAGGCCTCTTCGGCCAGGTGGGGCGTGAAGGGCGAGATCAGCCGGGCGAAAGCCGACAGCGCTTCATGACGCGCGCCCAGCACCGCAGGGGTCGCACCTTCGGCGGGGAATTCTTTGAGTTTATTGAGGAATTCGTACATCCGCGCGATGCCGGAGTTGAAGCGGAAGCTTTCGACCGCCTCGGTCAGGCCCTTGATCGTGCGATGGGTGAAGGCCCGCAGTTCGTCGGCCTTGGGGTCGGCGACAGGGGCGGGGGCCGGGCCGGCCGGCTGGCTGTCGAACTCGTTCCAGACCCGGTTGACGAAGCGCCAGGCGCCCTCGACCCCGGACGCCGACCATTGGGTGTCGCGCTCGGGCGGGCTGTCGGACAGCACGAACAGGCGGGCGGCGTCGACGCCATAGACGTCGAAGATCTCGTCAGGCGTGACGGTGTTCTTCTTCGACTTCGACATCTTCTCGACGTCGCCGATCACGATCGGCTCGCCGGTTTCGGCGATCTTGGCGCGGCGCGCGCCGGCCTCGGTTTCGAACTCGACGGCGCGCGGCTCGACCCATTCGCCGTTCTGGCGGCGATAGGTCTCGTGGGTCACCATCCCCTGAGTGAACAGGCCGGCGAAGGGTTCGCGCACCGACAGCATGCCCTCGTCAGCCAGCGCCTTGGTCACGAAGCGGGCGTAGAGCAGGTGCAGGACCGCATGCTCGATGCCGCCCACATACTGGTCGACCGGCATCCAATAGTCGGCAGCGGCCTTGTCGATCGGCGCAGCGCTTTCGGTGTCGGTGAAGCGGGCGAAGTACCAGGAGCTGTCCACGAAGGTGTCCAGCGTGTCGGTTTCGCGGGTCGCTGCGCCGCCGCAGTCAGGGCAGGTGGTGTCCTTCCAGGTCGGGTGCCGCGCCAAAGCGTTGCCCGGCTTGGAGAAGTCCATGTCGTCGGGCAGGACGATCGGCAGTTGGTCCTTTGGAACCGGGATCACGCCGCACTTGGCGCAATGGACCACCGGGATCGGGCAGCCCCAGCCGCGCTGGCGGGCCACGCCCCAGTCGCGCAGCCGGAAGACGGTCGCGCCCTTGCCTTGACCCTGTTCCTCGATGCGGGCGATCGCCGCGGCCTTGGCGGCCTCGACGTCCAGCCCGTTCAGGAAGTCGGAATTGAAGGCGACGCCTGGGCCGGTATAGGCCTCGCCGCCCACTTGGAAGCTTGCGGGGTCCTCACCGGTCGGCAGGACCACAGCCTTCACGGGCAGGTCGTACTTGCGGGCGAAATCCAGGTCGCGCTGGTCGTGCGCCGGGCAGCCGAAGACTGCGCCTGTGCCGTAGTCCATCAGGATGAAGTTCGCGATCCAGACGGGCAGACGCCAGTTCGGATCGAATGGGTGAGCCACGGTCAGGCCGGTGTCGAAGCCGATCTTCTCGGCGGTCTCGATCTCGGCCTCGGACGCGCCGCCTTTGCGGCACTCGGCGATGAAGGCCGCGACCTTGGGATCGGCGGCCAGTTGCTCGGCCAGCGGATGCTCAGGCGCGATGCCGACGAAGCTCGCGCCATACAGGGTGTCGGGACGGGTGGTGTAAACCTCCAGCCCGCTCTCGAAGCCCTTGGGGGCCTCCGAAGCCCAGCGGAAGGAGAACTTCAGGCCCTTGGAGCGCCCGATCCAGTTCTCCTGCATCAGCCGCACCTTGTCGGGCCAGCGATCCAGGGTCTTCAGGCTATCGGTCAGTTCGCCCGCATAGTCGGTGATGCGCAGGAACCACTGGTTCAGCTTGCGCTTCTCGACCGGAGCGCCCGAGCGCCAGCCGCGGCCGTCGACCACCTGCTCATTGGCCAGGACCGTCTGATCGATGGGGTCCCAGTTGACGATGCTTTCCTTGCGGTAGACCAGGCCGCGCTTCCACAGGTCCAGGAACCAGTCCTGCTGCTTGCCGTAATAGGCCGGGTCACAGGTGGCGAATTCGCGCGACCAGTCGATCGACAGGCCCAGCTCCTTCAGCTCGGCCCGCATCTTGGCGATGTTTTCGTAGGTCCAGCCGCGCGGATCGACGCCGCGCTCCATGGCCGCGTTCTCGGCGGGCAGGCCAAAGGCGTCCCAACCCATCGGGTGCAGGACGTTGAAGCCGCGGGCGCGCTTGTAGCGGGCCACGACGTCGCCGAGCGAGTAGTTGCGCACATGGCCCATGTGCAGACGCCCCGACGGGTACGGGAACATCTCCAACGCATAGTACTTCGGAACCCCCGGCGTCGGCGGGCCGGCGCGGAACACCTCGGTGTCCGCCCAGGCCTTGCGCCACTTGGGTTCAGTTTCTTTCGGGTTGTAGCGGGCCATGAGGCGTTCTTCGAACTTCAGTTAGGTGTCGGTCAGCGCCGACGTCGCGCTGACCCCAGGGGGAGAGCGCATCCTGACTGGAGTCCCCGAATGCGCCCCTTTGAGGCCTTAGCCGATGTTGGACAGGCGAAGCTGCCGAGCCTTGGTAAGGATCGCGTTTTCCAGGTCGGTCTCGGTCTGACCGGCCGAGGCCGCGTCGGTCCAATTGCCCTGGGCGTCCTTGACCTGCTTGAAGACGGCCACGTTCAGGCCATCAGCGCGCAGGCGCGAATCCAAGATGTAGACGGTGGCCTTGAACCGCTCGTTCGGTTGGTCGGGGTTCACGAACCAGTCGGTGATGATCACGCCGCCATAGGGGTCGGCCGAGGCCAGCGGCATGAAGGACAAGGTGTCCAGCGTCGCACGCCACAGATAGCCGTTCACGCCGATCGCCGGCTGCCCAGCGTTGGTGGAGCTGCTCTTCTTGCCGCCGCCAAACAGGCTGAAGCCGCCACCAGACTCTTGGGTCTGGAAGGTTCGAGCGCTACCGCCGCTCGAGCAGGCCGCCAGCGCCGCGAGGCTTAGCACCAGCACTCCGGTCGTCACGCCACGCTTAATCTCACCGCGCACAAACGGCATATATCGGCTCCTAGTCGTTATCCCGCGTCGGTCCGCGCCGCGGCGCAGCCCCCCGCAGCCGCGCCCTCTATAACAATGCCTGTGCAAGCGCCAAACAGGAATCGCGTGTCCCAGCCGCCACAGGCGCCGACCATATGTCGGTCATGGCCACGCTGGGCGTCTGGAGTCGGTTGACCTGGGGGCCGAGCGGACTTTAATCGGCGCAACGGTCGCGCCTCAACTGGCGTACCGGGGCTAAGGGGCCATATAGGTGGTTATGTCCAAGCAGTTGGTCATTTCGTTGATCGGCGCGGCGCTCCTCGTGAGCGGCGCTTCGACGGCGCATGCCCAAACCGCGAAGAAGACCACCGACTTCACCGTGCGTAGCGAATCCTCGACGATGACATCCTCGCAAGGGACGAAGTCGTTGAAGTGGGGCGCTGGCAAGGGGCGCTGGGGGGTTTCGCTCAACCTGGATCAACGGGGCGAGCGCGATACGCAACTGAACGACGTCCAGGCTGGGGCCTATTTCCGCGTCACGCCAAGCCTCCGGGTCGGCGGCGCGGTGGCGCTGGGCGAGAAAGAGGCTCCGGCCTACAAGAAGACTGAACCGCAGGACTCCGCTCCGCGCGTTCGTCTTGAGACCGCCTTCAAGTTCTAAAGGCTTCGACAGCCGCCAGACCGACCAGGCCCGCAGCCATCAGCCGGCGGGCTGTTTTGTTATTGATCCCGCCCAGGCCGTAGACCGCTCCACCAGTTGTTCGCACGAGCTGCGCCAGCCGAAGGGGGCCAATGGGCGCGCCGGCCGACGGACTGTTTGACGCAAAGATCGCCGACACCACCACGGCGTCCGCCCCGAACGCCAAGCCGCGCCGCGCCGCCACGGCGCTGTGAGCCGCCGCCGTGACGATCCAGTCGGCGCGCCTCAGGCGGCGGGCCCTATGCGCCAGGCGTTCGGGCAGGTGTACGCCGTCCGCCCCCACCTTGGCCGCCAGCGCCGCATCGGCGCCTATCAGCAGCAGCAGGCCGCGTCGGCGGGCCATATCAACCAGACGGTTGGCCTGCGCCTCGGCGCCCGCCGCTCCAAAGCTGCGATAGACGATAGCCGATCCTCGGGGCAGGCGCCGGACCGCGCCTTCGATATCGGGGGTGCGTTCGGGATCGGTGAAGAACAGCAGTGGTGGCAACGGGGGCTTTCGCCGCGCCGCCTGTCGCCCTAAGGCTTGCGCCGTCCGCGCCACTGTCCAGAAGTTCGCTGAAATGACCGTCTCTCCCGCCCTTACCGATGTCCTAGACCGGATCGCCCAGGCGGCGAAGGCGTCTGGCCGCACCGACGCCGATGTGACCCTGGTCGCTGTCTCCAAGCAACAGACCTGGGAGAGGGTCGCGCCGATCCTAGGCGCCGGCCAGGCAGTGTTCGGCGAAAACCGGGTTCAGGAGGCGATGGAGCGTTGGAGTGAGCGTCGCAGCAAGGTCGAGCTTCGTCTGATCGGCCCGCTGCAAACCAACAAGGCCCGCGAGGCTGTGGCCTTTTTCGACGTCATCGAGACCCTGGATCGCGAGAAGCTGGCGGGCGTTCTGGCTGAAGAGATCCAGAAGCAGGGCAAGGCGCCGCGTCTCTATGTGCAGGTCAACACTGGTGAGGAAGAGCAGAAGGCCGGGGCGATCCCCAGCGAAGCCGACGCCTTCATCGCCGCCTGCCGCCAGACCTACGGCCTCAATGTCGAGGGCCTGATGTGCATCCCACCGGCCGCCGAACCGCCCGGGCCGCACTTTGCACTCTTGGCGAAGATCGCCGCTCGAAACGGCGTGGAGAAGCTCTCGATGGGCATGAGCGACGACTTCGAAACCGCAATCCGGTTCGGTGCGACCAGCGTGCGGGTCGGCTCGGCGCTGTTCGGCGCGCGCTAGGCGGTGTCATCCCGGAAAGCGCCTAGCGCTTGTCCGGGACCCATGAACACCTGATCGCCGCAGACGGCGGCGAGGCCTCGCCATCTTCGCTAGCTATGAGCGAATGGGTCCCGGTCTTGCTACGCAAACCGGGATGACAGCGGCAAGTCGAGGATGCTCAGGCCTGCTTGATCTCCACAGCGTCGCCGATCTGAGCCAGGGACAGCAGTTCCAGCATGTCGGGCCGTGACAGGGCGATGCAGCCCTCGGTCGGCGAATAGTCGGGTTTCGCCAGATGCAGGAAGATCGCCGAGCCTAGCGGGCTGACCGGCGGATCGTCGTTGTGGGCCAAGATGCAGACCAGGTCGTAGACGTCGTCCTCGCGCCACATGTGCTCGGCGCTGGCCGGGTGGGGCAGCTTGACGGCGCGGTTATAGGCCGGGTCGCCGGGCGCGTCGCACCAGCCGTCGTCGCGTTCCAGGGCGCGGGTCGGCAGCTGGGTCTGCGGGCGTTCGCCCTTGTCGGGACGATAGAGCACGCGGCGAATTGTCCAGGCGCCGAGCGGCGACTTGCCGTCGCCTTCGCGCTTCAGGTCGGCCTCGATGACCCCGGTTTTTCCAAGCGCGCAACGGGTCGCGCGGCCGTTCAGGTGGAAGCTTCCATCTGACATCGCCGTGAACATCATGGCCTATCGGGTCTCCAGCGGTTGGCGGCGGGGGCCAATACGGTGCATGTTCCCGTCCATGGCTCAACGCAAGACCTTGCTCGTCGTCGACGACAACGAAGAACTCCGCGGCGCAATCGCCGAACAACTCCAACTTTCCGAGGAATTCTCGGCCATCGAGGCGGCGACCGCCGGCGACGGGGTGAAGGCCGCCGTCGAGCATCGCCCGGACCTCATACTGCTCGATGTGGACCTGCCGGACATGAACGGCCGCGAGGCCTGCCGGCAGATGCGTGCGCAAGGGGTGGTTGCGCCCATCATCATGCTGACCGCCGCCGACACGGATGACGACCAGATCTCCGGCCTGGAAGCCGGGGCGAACGACTATGTGACCAAGCCCTTCAAGTTCCAGGTGTTGCTGGCCCGCATCCGCGCCCAGCTCCGCAGTCACGAACAATCTGAGGGCGCGGTGTTCCACCTGGGCGCCTACGAATTCCGGCCGTCCGCGAAAATGCTGGTGGACGCCAACCAGAAGAAGATCCGCCTGACGGAAAAAGAGACCAACATCCTGAAGTACCTCTACCGGGCCGGGGAAAAGCCGGTGTCGCGCGAGGAGCTGCTGGCTGAGGTCTGGGGCTATAACGCCGGCGTCACCACCCACACCCTCGAAACCCACGTCTATCGCCTACGCCAAAAGATCGAGCCCGATCCCGGCAATGCGCGCTTGCTGCTGACCGAGGCCGGAGGCTACCGGTTGGCGCCATAGGCGTCAGCCGGCGGGGGAAATCGATGGCTAGGAAGAAGTGGGGGTTGGCCCGAACCTTCCCCCTGATGCTGGTGGGCGCGATTGTCGTCGGCGGCGTCGCGGTCGGGATCACGTCCTACATGAAGCGTGCCGGCCTGCTCGCCGCTTCCACCGCCGAGGTGCGACCCGAGACCTTGGTCGGCGAGCCGTGCCCGGTGCTCACCGCCGAGGAGTACGAGGCTCGCGGAGCCAAGGCCAAGCAGGGCTTCACCACCAACGACATCCGTTATGAGCGGCGTTATGGCCATGTCGATTGCAGCGTGATCGCCGCTGAAAAGGGCGGGACCGAATTCATCCCGGTCTGCCAGTTCAGCGGCCCCTCGTTGCTGACGGTCACGACGGCCAAAGGAACGTTCTATTTCGCGCCAGGGACCGGAAAGCCTGCCACGGTGATGACCCGCGACGGCGTACCCAGCTGCGTGCTGGCCGCCAACTTCAAGGGCTGACCGACTCTACGTAGCGGACGCGCGCTGGGCTAGAGAGCGAAGTCGGCGCTGACCGGGGCGTGGTCGCTGGGACGGGTCCATTCGCGCACGTCGTCGTGCACGCGGGCGCTGGCTGCTCCCGTGCGGAACGCCGCCTCGCGCAGGCCCGGCGTGATCAGGATGTGGTCCAGGCGCAGGCCGCGGTTCGACTTGCGGAAGTCGGCGGCCCGATAGCTCCACCACGAGAACAGCTTCTGGGGGTCGGGGATGGCTTCGCGCAGCAGGTCGGTGAAGTTGGCGCTCGCCATCAGGTTGGCGAAGGCCTCGAGTTCGGCCGGCGTATGGCTGACGATCTTCAACATCTGATTGTGGCTCCAGACGTCGAACTCACCCGGCGCGACGTTCAGATCGCCGACGATCGCCAGCGGCGCCTTGGGGTCGCGGCGGGCCATGTCGGCGGTCAGCTGTTCGTAGAAATCCAGCTTGTGGTCGAACTTCGGATTGGCCTGGCGGTCGGGAATGTCACCGCCCGCCGGGATGTAGAAGTTCTGCACCTCGACGCCGGCGATCTTGCCCGACACGCAGCGGGCGTGGCCTTCGCGGCAGACGTTCAGCGGGGCGACGTCTTCGATCGGATAGCGCGAGGCGATGGCCACCCCGTGCCAGCCTTTTTGGCCGGCGATCTTGATGTGCGGCAGGCCGACGGCCTCGAAGGCTGCGCGCGGGAACTCCGCCTCCTGGCACTTGATCTCCTGCAGGCACAGGACATCGGGGGCCTGCTCATCGACGAAGCGGGCGACCTGTTCGGCGCGCAGCCGGACAGAGTTGACGTTCCAGGTGGTCAGACGAAGGCGCATGGCGCGTACTTAAGGGGGTTTGGGCAAAAAGAAACGCCCGGGCACTGGAGAGCCCGGGCGTAAAGTGTGTCTCTCATGCCGCCGCCGGGAGGGGATAGGTTCCGGCACGGAAAGGTTCGCGATCGCGCGAACCCCGTAGTTGTATTAATGACACTGGCCGGCAGAAAAAGTCAAACGGAAATCACGCGAGATATTGCGTGTTGTGAAAGTGTCACGATTTGGCGCGACCCACGTTCTTCGGACGCGGGTCTTTCAGAACGAACAATGAGGGGGCCAAGCCGGTGGTCTTGGTCAGGCTGGTCAGCCGGATACGGGTGGACCCGCCTTGAGCGTCGGTCACCGTCCAGCCGATCAGGGCCAGGGGATTGTCGGAGAAGGTCAGGGTGATCTGGCCTTCGGCCTCCTTCTTTCCGTCGCGGGCGGTGATCGAGAAGCCGTCCGCCATGCGGTTGACGCGGCTGATGACGATATTCTTGTCGAGCCGGATCTGGCGCGCGAGGAAGATCGACAAAGGCGTGGCCATCAGCGGATAGGCCTCGAAGGTCTTCAGGCGCCCGTCAGCGATCGAGACGTTGCCGCCGTCGGAGACCACCAACAGCTTGGACGGGGCGTCATACTCGAACCGCGCCTTGCCCGGGCGCTTCAGATAAAGCGTGCCCTGGGTGGTCGATCCGCGCGCATCTGTCTGAACGAAGCGTCCCTTGGCCTCCGTCAGGCCCTGGAGATAGGCCGCGGCGCGATCCACCAGCGCGCGATCGGCCGCCGACAGCGGCGCAACCGGCGCACGTTGGGCCAATGCGGGCAGGGGAAGGGCGGCCAGGCCCAGCGCCAGGGCGCGTCGGGTCAGTCGAGTCATTCGGTGCTCCAATTTGGTCGAGCAGCCTATAGGGCAGGCTTGACGTCAATAGGGCGCAAGAACGGCTAAGGCGCAGCTTGCGTTCCGCCGCGTCGGGAGGCGAGCATGGGCGCCGGTTATGACGGGTGCTTTCACCCACGGTATCGTGAGGCGCGAGTTGATGGATTGTCACCGGTGTCATTTCCCCGGATCGGGGTATCGGGCTGCACCAAGCTTGTGCCCGTCAAATTTCGTACATATCACCGAGCCGCCGGACGGCGGGCGGGTTCCGCAGAGAACCTCCGAAGCCGGCGATGATCGCGTGGGTAACATAAGGGGCGCAGCCTGATGGGCATGGCCATTCCGGGTCTCGATGAGGCTCCGACGAAACATGCTGGCCTCTTGGCCTGGGTACGCGAAGTCGCGGAGCTGACTCAGCCAGACCGTGTTCACTGGTGCGACGGGTCGGACGAAGAGTGGAATGCTCTGACCGCCGAACTGGTCAAGGCGGGCACCCTGACCCCGCTGAATGAAGAAAAGCGTCCCAACAGCTTCCTGGCGCTGTCCGATCCCCGCGACGTCGCGCGGGTCGAGAGCCGGACCTTCATCTGCTCAAAGGACCCGGCCGACGCCGGTCCGACCAACAACTGGCTCGAGCCCAACGAGATGCGGGCCGATCTGAAGCAGCTCTTCAAGGGCGCCATGCGCGGGCGCACCATGTATGTGGTGCCGTTCTGCATGGGGCCGCTGGGTTCGAAGATCTCCGCCCTCGGCGTCGAGATCACCGACAGCGCCTATGTCGCCATTTCGATGCGGGTCATGACCCGGATGGGCAAGGGCGCGCTCGACATGCTCGGCGAGGACGGCTTCTTCGTCCCGGCCCTGCACTCGGTCGGCATGCCGCTCGAGGCCGGTCAGGCCGACGTCGCCTGGCCCTGCAACGAGATCAAGTACATCGTCCACTTCCCCGAGGACCGCGAGATCTGGTCCTACGGCTCGGGCTATGGCGGCAACGCCCTGCTCGGCAAGAAGTGCTACGCCCTGCGCATCGCCTCTGTGATGGCCCGCGATGAGGGCTGGCTGGCCGAGCACATGCTGATCCTCAAGCTGACCTCGCCCGCCGGCCAGGTTCGCTATATCGCCGCCGCCTTCCCCAGCGCCTGCGGCAAGACCAACATGGCGATGCTGCAACCGACCATCCCTGGCTGGAAGGCCGAGACGGTCGGCGACGACATCTGCTGGATGCGCTTCGGCGATGACGGCCGGCTCTATGCGATCAACCCGGAAGCTGGGTTCTTCGGCGTGGCGCCGGGCACCGGCAATGCGACCAACAAGAACGCGGTCGACGCCCTGCACGCCAACACCGTCTTCACCAACGTGGCCCTGACCGCTGACGGCGACGTCTGGTGGGAAGGCCTCACCGACACCCCGCCCGAAGGCCTCACCGACTGGAAGGGTCGTCCGTGGACGCCGGAGTCCGGCGAACCGGCCGCTCACCCGAACGCGCGCTTCGCGGTGCCGGCCGACCAGTGCCCGGTGATCGCCGACGAGTGGGACGATCCGGCCGGCGTGCCGATTTCGGCCATCCTGTTCGGCGGCCGCCGCGCCAGCGCCGTGCCGTTGGTGACCGAGGCCTTCGACTGGGCCCACGGCGTGTTCCTGGCCTCCAACGTCGCCTCGGAAGGTACGGCCGCGGCGGAAAACAAGGTGGGCGAACTGCGCCGCGACCCGTTCGCGATGCTGCCGTTCTGCGGCTACAACATGGGCGACTATTTCAGCCACTGGCTGAAGGTCGGCGCCCAGGCTGACGCTTCCAAGCTCCCCCGCATCTATTTCGTGAACTGGTTCCGCAAGGGCGCCGACGGCAAGTTCCTGTGGCCGGGCTACGGCGAGAACAGCCGGGTGCTGAAGTGGATCGTCCAGCGTCTGGAAGGCGAGGCCGAAGCGGTCGATACGCCGATCGGCCGCTTGCCGGTCAAGGAGGCCCTGGATCTCTCGGGCCTGTCGATCAGTGACGCCGCGCTCGAAACCCTGCTCTCGGTCGACGCCGAGGTTTGGGCCGAAGAAGCCGCCCTGATCCCCGACGCCTACGCCAAATTCGGCGACCGTATGCCGGCCGAACTCTGGGCCCAATACGAAGCGCTGACCCAGCGCCTGGAAGCTCGGGCGCAGGCGGCGGAGTAGGGTAGGCCTGGTACAAAAGCGGAACATCAGCTAGCCTTCCTCGTAAGGGGAAGGCTGGATGACACGTCTGCTGGCGACAAAGAGAGCTCGTAATCTCCGCAGCGGCCAGACGCGGGCTGAAGCCTATCTGTGGCAGGCGCTGCGTGATCGTCGGCTCGGCGGATGGAAGTGGCGACGCCAGGCTCCCTGCGGCCCGTTCATCGTCGACTTCCTCTGCGTTGAGGCAGGTCTTGTCGTGGAGTTGGACGGCGGCCAGCACAGCGAGGCGGTCGCCTACGACGCGCGGCGGACGGAGCATTTGGCGGCGGGTGGTTTGCGAGTGATCCGCTTCTGGAACAGTTTCGTGCTCGAAAACCGTTCGGACGTGTGTGACGCGATCTACCAGGCGTGTGGCGCTGATGCGCCAACGGCTTCGCCGTCCTCGCTGCGCTCGCCCTCACCGACCCTTCGGGCCACCTCTCCCGCAAGAGGGAGAGGAAAGTAACTCGCTCCCTCTCCCTCTGGGAGAGGGTTGGGGTGAGGGCGAGCGCAGCGAGGGCCGCGCTTAAGGCGCGGCGCCGACCAGGACTTCGCGCTTCCCGGCATGGTTGGCGGGGCTGACCACGCCTTCCTGTTCCATGCGTTCGATCAGCGAGGCGGCGCGGTTATAGCCGACCTGCAGGCGCCGCTGGACGTAGCTGGTCGAGGCCTTGCGGTCGCGGGTGACGACGGCCACGGCGCGGTCGTAGAGATCATCGCCCGATCCACCGCCGCCTTCGTCGCCGAACGAGTCGCCGTCTTCGCCATCCTCGTCGCCGCCGGCGGTGACGTCCTCGAGGTATTGCGGCTCGCCCTGGGTGCGCAGGAACTTGGCCACCGCCTCGACCTCCTCATCGGAGACGAACGGGCCGTGCAGGCGGGTGATGCGACCGCCGCCGGCCATGTAGAGCATGTCGCCCTGGCCCAGCAGTTGCTCGGCGCCTTGCTCGCCCAGGATGGTGCGGCTGTCGATCTTGGACGTGACCTGGAAGCTGATCCGCGTCGGGAAGTTGGCCTTGATGGTGCCGGTGATGACGTCCACGGACGGTCGCTGGGTCGCCATGACCAAATGGATGCCGGCGGCCCGCGCCATCTGGGCCAGACGCTGCACGGCGCCTTCGACATCCTTGCCCGCCACCAGCATCAGGTCGGCCACTTCGTCGATCACCACGACCAGGTACGGCATGGGCTTGGGATCGATGCGCTCGCTCTCGTAGATCGGCCGCCCGCTCTCGTCGAAGCCGGTCTGGACGGTGCGCTCGAAGTGCTCGCCCTTGGCGGCGGCCTCCTTGGCGCGCTCGTTGTAGGAGGCGACGTTCCGCACACCGATCTTCGACATCAGGCGGTAGCGGTCCTCCATCTCGCGGACGGTCCACTTCAGCGCGACGATGGCCTTCTTAGGGTCGGTGACGACCGGCGCCAGCAGGTGCGGGATGCCGTCATAGACGCTCAGTTCCAGCATCTTCGGGTCGATCATGATGAACCGGCACTGCTCTGGCGGCAGGCGGTAGAGGATCGACAGGATCATGGCGTTGACGCCCACCGACTTGCCAGAACCGGTGGTGCCGGCGATCAGCAGGTGGGGCATCTTCGACAGGTCGGCGATATAGGGCTCGCCGCCGATGTTTTCGCCCAGCGCCATGGGCAGGGCCTGGGTGGAGCGCTCGTATTCCGAACTGGCCAGCAGGTCGCGCAGATAGACGGTCTCGCGCCGCGCGTTCGGCAGCTCGATACCGATGGCGTTGCGGCCCGGAACCACCGAGACGCGGCAGGCGGCGACCGACATCGAGCGGGCGATGTCGTCTGACAGCGCCACGACGCGGGCCGACTTCACGCCGGCGGCGGGCACCAGCTCATAGAGGGTGACCACGGGACCGGGGCGGATCTGGTCGATGTTCCCGCGCACGCCGAACTCGGCCAGGACGCTTTCGAGAAGTTGGGCGTTCTGGCGCAGGGCGCCTTCGTCGAACTGCGAGGCGCGCGGCTTGGGCTTGGACAACATGGCCAGCTCGGGCAGGGCGAAGCCGCTGGTCTTGACGAAGTCGAAGGTGGTCTGGGCCTCGCGCTGCTCGCGGCTGGATTCCTTTGGGGCCGGCTTGGGCGCCTTGATCGCCACGCTGGGCGAGCTTTCGTCCTCGTCATCCAAGGGGGCGGGCGGGACGTAGGCCGCC
>JAVBXP010000033.1 GCA_030824495.1 bacterium | reverse complement strand
CATCAGGACGGCGGCCAGACAAATCCATGGTCCTGGCCGAGAAATACTGCGCCGAGAGATTGGCCGCCCTCCTTGATTGCTAAGCTGCTGAGGCCCTAAGTGACCGTTGATTTTGGCTCCAGTTTGTTCCGGCCCGTCAACCCGCATGTCCCAAGAAACCCGTCTAATCCGCGCCGGCGCCACCTCGGGCGATCTCGTCAAGACGGTTGGTCCGCCGATTCAGCGAGGATCGACGGTCCTGCTGCCCTGCGCCGAGGCGCTCTACGACGATGACGCCTACCTGACCTACGGCCGGGCGGGCCTTGCCGCGCACGACGCCTTGAAGTCGGCCCTGGGTGAAATGGAGGGCGCGTCCGGCGTCAGTCTGTATCCTTCAGGCTTGGCCGCCTTGACCGGCGCCATGCTCGCCGTTTTGAAGGCTGGCGACGAGGTGCTGGTCGTCGACAACATCTACAAGCCCACCCGCCGCTTTTGCGACCAGGTCCTCGCGCGCTATGGCGTCGCGGTCCGCTACTACGATCCCCTGTTGTCGCCGGAAGATCTCGTCGCGTCCGCGACCTCCGCGACGCGCATGATCGTCATGGAATCGCCCGGCTCGCTGACTTTCGAGATGCAGGACCTGGCCGCTATCGCGCGCCTGGCCAAGGCGCGCGGCATCCTCACCCTGGCCGACAACACCTGGGGCGCGGGCTACCTCTTCAAACCGCTGGCGCACGGCGTCGATATCAGCGTCCAGGCCCTGACCAAATATGTCGGCGGTCACTCCGACGTCTTCATGGGCTCGGCGGCCGCCAATGATCGCGCTCTCGTTCGCCAGCTTGAGGACGGGGTTCACAACCTCGGCTGGGCCGTCGCCGCCGAAGACGCCTACCAGATGCTGCGCGGCCTGCGGACCCTGCCGACCCGTCTGCGTCGTCAGGGTGAGGCTGGCCTCGAGATCGCCGCCTGGCTGGCCGAGCAACCCGAAGTCGCCGAAGTCATCCACCCTGCCCTTCCCGGTTCAGCGGGCCACGATCTGTGGGCTCGCGACTACAGCGGCGCCTGCGGTTTGTTCGGCTTCGTGTTGAAGCCCGGCTCGGAAGCCTGCGCCAACGCCTTCCTCAACGCCCTGAAGCTCTTCGGCCTCGGTTTCTCCTGGGGAGGCTTCGAGAGCCTGGCCATCCTCTGCGACCCGCAACTGGGCAAGCGCAAGTTCGCCCCCCACTACGCCGGCCCGCTGATGCGCCTGCATATCGGCCTGGAGAACGAGGACGAACTGATCGCCGACCTGCGCGCCGGACTGGACGCCTACGCCCAGGCGATCGCCTAGGGCCTCGCCATCCGGCTCATGAACAGCGCCGCCCGCTTGGTCTGACGATCCAGACTACTCAACTCCATCGTCTCGCCGGGCGCGTGCGCCCCTTGGCCGGCGGCTCCGAACCCGATCAGGCCCGGCACGATGTCGCCGACGAAGCCGATATCGCCGGCCCCGCGCTTCAGGGGATCCAGTTCCGGCATGGCTTCCAGACCCAGGTCGCGGTTTACTTCGTTCAGCGTCACCAGCAGCTTGCGCGAAGCCTCACTGGGCGCCATCGCCGGATAGCCGTCCTCGAACGCGATGCTGGCCTCAGCTCCCGCCAGCGGCTGGGCGACGACAGCCCGCATCTTGGCCCGGATGCTCTCGGTCTGGGCGTTGGAGAGCGTCCGCAGGTCGCCGCGAGCGATGGCTTCGGCCGGAATGATGTTGGTCTTGCCGCTGGCCACCGCACCGGTGTCGGTCGCATTGGCCGAAGCGCTCACGCCAGAGGCCATGTAACCGACATTGAAGGTCGCATTGGCCTCGCGGGCCTCGCGGCGAAATCCGTCGACGATACGCGCCAGTTCGTAGGCGGCGCCGTATCCAACGCTCTCATTGAAGATCCCCGAGGAGTGTCCAGACTTGGCAATGACCTTCAAGGTCCAGTCGGTGGCCGATCGCCGCGCGATCGAGGCCATATCCTTGCCGTTCTCCTGGGCCAATCCTTCGAACTCCAGGGCCAGATCGCTGGCCTTGGCGGCCTTGATCAACTCGGCGCGCGACACCGAAAGCGGCCGCCCGGCCCGTTCCTCGTCGCCGGTCAGCACGATGGTGATATCGGCGTCCTTCAGCGTCCCCGCCGCCTTCATGGCGCGCAGCGCCGCGACCATGATCACCAGGCCGCCCTTCATGTCGTTGACCCCGGGCCCTTCGGCGATCTCACCGCGCCGCACATATTTCTGGAACGGGCTGGACGGCTCGAACACCGTATCCAGGTGGCCGATCAGCAGCATCTTGCGACCCTTGCCCGAGCCCTTGTGCGTCGCCACGATGTGGCCGGCCCGTCCGACTTCCGTCATCGGAACCCACCGAACCTCGAAGCCCAGGTCGCGAAGCTCGGTCTGCATCAAGCGCCCCACCTCTTCCACGCCGGGCGTGTTCAGGGTTCCGCTGTTGATGTTCACCAGGGTCTCCAGCAGCGTCAGGGACCGGGTCTCCTCGCCCGCCGCCATCGTGACCAGCTTCTGCTCCTGGGTGCTTAGCCCCGCCGCCAACGCCGGCGTGGCGTTGGCCAACACCAAGGCGGTGAGCGCTGCGGCGCTCAACTTGAAACCGATCATGAAGCTTCCCCGAACCTGACTCGAACGCCGAGGGACCATCGCCATCCTCGGGATCGAACTCAAGCCTCGCCTTAGGAACCCGCCCCGCCCGGCGATCATTGCCCCTCTCTCGACCGCTGGAGGAGCGATGCACATGAACCCGCCCCAAACCGAAGCAGAGTTCGCGAGGCAAGCCGAGCGGACCGCCAAGGCTGAACGCGACATCCAGGCAAATATCGACGCCAAGGAACAGCGCTCGTTCGAGAAGGAGGATGACGAGCAGCCGGCGATGCAGGCGGGCGCGCGGGAGTATCCCGCTCCCCCCTTCCCCGAGCAGCACCAGCAGAAGCCGGGTCTCGAGGCCGAGCTGAACCCGCAGCCGTTATATGACGCACCGTTCTACAAGGGTTCGGAAAAGCTGAAAGACAAGGTCGCGCTGATCACCGGCGCTGACTCTGGCATCGGCCGCGCGGTGGCGGTGCTCTTCGCCCGTGAAGGGGCCGACATCGTCATCGCCCATCTGGATGAAGACCGCGACGCCGAGGACACGAAGGCCGCCGTAGAGCTGGAGGGCCGCCGAGCCATCGTGCTGAAGGGCGACGTCGCCGATCCGGCCTTTGCGGAGGCTGCGGTCCAGAAGACCCTTGAGGCTTTCGGCAAGCTGGATGTGCTGGTGAACAACGCCGCCTTCCAGGAGCACGTGCCAGCGTTCGAGGACCTCACGGCCAAGCACTTCGATCGGACCTTGAAGACAAACCTCTATGGCTACTTCTATCTGGCCAAGGCAGCGGTCCCCCACATGAAGCCGGGCTCGGCCATTCTCATGACCGGATCCATCACCGGGATCGATGGCAGCAAGGACTTGCTGGACTACTCGATGACCAAGGGCGGCATCCATGCCTTCACGCGCGCCCTGGCCGGCCATCTGATCCCCAAGGGAATCCGGGTGAACGCCGTCGCGCCTGGCCCTGTCTGGACCCCGCTGAATCCCGCCGACAAGCAGGCCCCCGACGTCAGCCAGTTCGGCGCGCAGTCAAAGATGAAGCGTCCAGCCCAGCCCGAAGAGATCGCCCCGGCCTACGTCTTCCTAGCCTCGCCCCATTGCTCCAGCTACATCACCGGCGAAATCTTGCCGATCATTGGCGGCTACTAAGGGATTGGCGCGCCCAGCAGGACTCGAACCTGCAACCGTCCGCTTAGAAGGCGGATGCTCTATCCGGTTGAGCTATGGGCGCATTTCAGCGGTCGTTGCGGGATAAGGCGGTGCGGCGCTTGGCGCAAGGGACGACGCTCTATGCCGCGCAGCGTCCACTGCGCAGCTTTAACTCAGCGAACTGAGGAAGCTAGTGCGTCCAGGGCTGTTTGCGGCCGAAGGCGAAGTTGTCGGCATAGGCCTTGATGATCCGCTTGGCCGGCTTCGGATCGGAAATCTGGAAGGCGATCCCGTGGGCCTGGGCGTAGGCGACCGCTTCGTCCTTGGTCTCGAAGGCCAGGCGGATCTGCCCGTCCATGTCGTTGGTCAGGGTCCAGCCCATCAGCGGGTCCGAACGACGCGCCGAGGCAGGCTCGAATTCCAGCACCCAGTCCTTGGTCTTAGCCTTGCCCGACTGCATGGCGTTCTTGGCTGGACGATAGATGCGCGCGAGCATGCGGACCCTCAAATAACTCTGACCGGCGTTGGTCGGGGCGAGAGGATTCGAACCTCCGACCCTCTGGTCCCAAACCAGATGCGCTACCAGGCTGCGCTACACCCCGAAAAACGCCGGCGAGGGGCTCCGATATAAGGCTTTGGCGTTTATCGCAAACGAACAAACGCGCTCGAAGCAATTAGGCGCGTTTATGCATCAGTTTGAAGAGCCCGGTGGCCCGAACCACGTCCACGCCGCGAACGTGGGCGCGCGCCTCTACGAAGGCGACGTCCTTGGTCACACGGGTGATCTTGCCCTCGCCCATCACCCAGTCGCCGACCCGGCCCATGTGCAGGAAGTCGATCGACAAGTGGATGGTGACCGCGGTCTGGCGTGTGGCGCGAAACACCGTCGCGCCCATAAGGCCGTCCAGGAAAGCGCTCAGCATGCCGCCGTGCACCAGCCCCAGGCCGTTGGCGTGACGCGGCAGGGCGTAGAAGGCCTGCTCGGTCACCTCGCCCATCTCGGCGCGGTGGAAATAGGGGCCGTTGTGGCCGGAGAACGCGCCCCGGCCGGTCGATTCAACGAAGCCCTCGGGCGGCGGCGGCACAACGTCGCGATCAATCACGCTTGAATATCCGATGCTCGATGCGGTCGCCGGGCATCAGGCCGATCTCGGCCGAACGCCCGCCGGCCAGTTCCAGAACTCCCAGGGTCGCCCCGCCGGAGGGGATCGGCGTTTCGGACAATGGCGTCGCATTCCGGGCGATCGACAGCACCGTGCCGTCAGGCTGGATGTAGATGATGTCGAGCGGGATAAGCGTATTGCGCATCCAGAACGCCACCTCGCGGGGCGTCTTGAAGTCGAACAGCATGCCGCGGTCCGGCGCGAGCGACTTGCGGAACATCAAGCCGCGCTCGCGCTCGGCGTCGTTATCGGCGATCTCGACGAAGAATCGGGTTCGGCCCGACGGCGTCACCGTCTCGAGCACCTCGAAACCGGCGGGGGCGTCCCCCACCGCTCCGATCGGCTTAGCCGGCGCGCTGACGGCCGCCACTGGCGCCTGAGACGCCGCGGAGGCTGGTTGAGCAGATGGCCGCTCGCTACAGGCCGCAAGCAGCGCAAGTGCGCCCGCGGTCGCGATCAAGCCGCGCAGCGGCCCCGTCAGGCTGGACACCGGAGAACTCCGAGTTGCTAGGTCTTAAGCCAGACCTACAGACTCGATCTCCGCCACGACAAGCCCTTTCGGACCTTCGGCGAAACGCACCATGACGTCGTCGCCGGGTTGCAGGTCCTCGATGCCGGATCGTCGCAAGGTTTCGATGTGGATGAAGATGTCGCCGGTCTCACCGTCTCGGACTACGAAACCGTAGCCCTTGGCGCGGTTGAACCACTTCACCTTGGCCCGTTCGAGCGGCCCTCGGGCGGTTAGCGGCCTTCGCGGCTGCCGAGCCTGGAACCCGCCATTGTCATAGCTGTCGCGTTCTCGACGAAAGCCGCCCTGCCCCTCATCATGTCGTCGGCGATCCGACGGCGCAGGAGCCGACGTTTCGTCAACCTCAACGACCTCGGCCACCTGCCAGCCCTTCGGGCGGCGGATCACGTCACAGACGATCACAGCGCCTTCGAGCGCGCTCTCGCGCCCGGAGTTCCTAAGACTGGTGACGTGAAGCAATACGTCCTTGAGCCCCGTTTGATGGGGGTCGTCAGGCACGATAAAGCCATATCCCTTGCCGGCGTCGAACCACTTGACGCGCCCGCTGATCCTCACTGACTCTTCGTGCGGATCCATTCCCTCGAATTCGTAACCAGACATATGCCCCTCTGGCCTGGTCCCCCTGATCCTTCCGGACCTAGCCAGCGATAACACTGTTCTTGTTGGGCTACTGCCGTCAATGGGGCAATTTCCAACCAGTGCGCGCACTGATCGAAATTGTTCTCGTTTACGGCGTGTTTGGGGCTCGCGCTGGTAGTCCCTAGGGGAGTCGAACCCCTCTCTCCAGGTTGAAAACCTGGCGTCCTAACCGATAGACGAAGGGACCGCGTGAGCGCGACGGTCGTTTTTGTTCGCTTTTGCGCCGTATGGAAAAGCCTCGCGCTGGCAGTCCCTAGGGGAGTCGAACCCCTCTCTCCAGGTTGAAAACCTGGCGTCCTAACCGATAGACGAAGGGACCGCGTGCGCGAGAGGCGTGTCTATATTGTCGATTCCGCAGGGTGGCAAGCGCCTTGCTGAACCTTTTTGAAAAGTCCCGCCACAGCCCATGAGCGGTGCTGAAACGCGCGCTTTTTCCTGGCTTTGCCACCGCCTACGCCATCGAAAGACTGAGCGAAAAGTCTCGGTAGGGACGAAGGCGCCGGAATCGGCCCGACTAGGCGCCCCCGCCGCCAAAGCCTCATGTCGTCAAACTCAACCGCGCAGATCGCCGTAGACTGGACGGCCAAACGATCTCAGCCGACCCGGCGTGGATCGGCGACGTCTTCGATCTCGAGTTCCACGCTCTCGCGCCCCTGCCAATCGTCGGGCTTCAACCGGCCCGCCACGTGGATAGCGCCGCCTTCATTCAGCAGTCGCCGGCCCATCTCGGTGTCCTCTGCGCGCCAGGCGACAGCCTTCAGCCGTCCGCCCGAGCCATCCGTCAGCGTCACGCGGACATGGCCGCCGCGCAGCGCCATCGGGCGCTCCACCCGCACATTGGCGGCGGCGAACATCGGTTCAGGATTGCCGGGACCGAACGGCGCCAGCGCCTGGAACGACTGGTAGAGGCCTCTGTCGGCTCCGCCCGTGGTGATCAGGGCGTCGATATCCAGGCCATCCTGCTCGGCGGCGGCCTGGGCTTCGTCGGCCAGGCGCTCGTTCAGGAACGCCCTCAGTTCGGGGATCGTATCGGGACGCACCGAGAGGCCGGCCGCCATGGCGTGTCCGCCGCCCGCCAGCAGCAGCCCCTCGTCATAGGCCGCCTGGACCGCCCGCCCTAGGTTCACCCCGGTTTGCGAACGCCCCGAGCCTTTGCCGATATTGGCCGCTCGATCGACGCCGATCACCAGGGCCGGCTTGCGATAGCGTTCCTTCAAGCGGCTGGCGACGATCCCGATGACCCCAGGATGCCATCCGTCAGCAGCGACCATGGTCAGGGCCGCGTCATCCTGGTTGCTCTCGCGCTCGACGATGCGGATCGCTTCTTCCAGAATCTCGCGCTCGACCTCTTTGCGGGAGGCGTTGAGACCGTCCAGCTCGGCGGCCAGCATAGCGGCCTCCTCCGGATCGTCCGTCGACAGCAGCCGCGCGCCGAGGTCGGAGCGGCCGATGCGTCCGCCGGCGTTGATTCGTGGGCCTAGAATAAAGCCGGCGTGGAACACGCTGGCCGGGCCAGATCCCTTGGCGACGTCGAGCAGAGCCTTCAGGCCGGGATTGCGCCAGGCCGACATGACCTTCAGGCCTTGGGTCGTCAGCGCCCGATTGAAACCGACAAGCTGAGTGACGTCGCAGATGGCGCCCATGGCCGCCAGATCCAGCCATTGGCGCAGATCGGGCTCGGGCCGATCCTGGAACAGGCCACGCCCCCGCGCCTCGCGATTGAGCGCAGCCATCAAGACGAACGCGACGCCCGCGGCGGCGAGAACCCCCTGCCCTGAGCCGCACCCCGGGCGGTTGGGATTCACCAGGGCGGCGACCTCGGGAATTTCATCGCGCATCAAGTGGTGATCGATCACCACGACGTCGAGACCGATCTCCTTGGCGCAGGCCAGGGCCTCATAGGCCGCTGCGCCGCAGTCGACCGTGACCACCAGTTCGACGCCCGACTCGCGGATGCGGCGGAACGCGGCCGGCGACGGGCCATAGCCCTCGGTCAGACGATCAGGGACATAGATGGGCAATTCCTTGCCTTGAGTGCGAAACCAGCGGACCAGTTGCGCAGCGCTTGAGGCGCCATCGACGTCATAGTCGGCGAAGACCGTCATCGGACGGTCGGCAACCAGAGCGTCGATCAGAATCTTGGCGGCCAGATCCATGTCGACGAAAGTCGACGGATCGGGAAACAGCGCCTTGAGGGTTGGGTTGAGGTAGTCAGCGCCCTCGTCGGCGCTGACGCCGCGCGAGGCCAAGGCCCGCGCCAGCGGTTCGCTCAGGCCGAGGCCGAGTTGGTGACGACGCACAACCTCGGCGTCCGCCGGTCGTTCGCGCCACAGCCGCCCGCTCAAAGAGCGGCTGACGCCTAGATATCCCAAGGAGGCGGTTCCATCGGCCATTGGCCTAGCCTAGCCGGAGTCGGAACCGCCACGAAGGATAGCTTAGACCGGGCGCTTCATCCGCACTTCGCGAACGGTGCGGGTCGCTGAGTTCATCACCAGGGTGTGGGTATGAACAAAGCCGTCCTCATACTGCACGCCGTCCAGCAGAGCGCCGTTAGTGACGCCGGTCGCCGCGAAGATCGCGTCGGCCCGCACCATCTCGTGCAGATCGTACTTCTTGTCGAAGTCAGTGATGCCGACCCGAGCCGCGCGAGCCTTTTCGTCGGCGTTGCGGAACACCAGCCGGCCCTGGAACTGACCGCCGACGCACTTGAGCGCGGCGCAAGCCAGCACGCCTTCGGGGGCTCCGCCCTGCCCGACATAGAGATCCACGCCGGTCGACGGGTCGGCGGTGTTCATCACCCCGGCGACGTCGCCGTCGGTGATCAGATAGACCCGCGCGCCTACCGAACGAACGCTGGCGATCAGGTCGGCGTGACGCGGACGGTCCAGGATGCAGACCGTGATTTCCGAGGCGTCGACGTCCTTGGCCTCGGCCAGCGCCTTGACGTTCTCGGCCGGCGACTTGTCCAGGTCGATCACGCCGGCCGGATAGCCCGGCCCGCAGGCGATCTTGTCCATATAGGTGTCAGGCGCGTTGAGCATGGTGCCCTTGGGCGCCCAAGCCATCACGGCCAGGGCGTTGGCCATGGCCTTTGCTGTCAGTGTGGTGCCTTCCAGCGGGTCCAGGGCGATGTCGATCGCCGGACCTTTGCCGCTGCCGACCTTCTCGCCAATATAGAGCATAGGCGCTTCGTCGCGCTCGCCCTCGCCGATGACGATCTCACCATCGATGTCGAGATCGTTGAGCGCCGTGCGCATCGCATCGACGGCGGCTTGGTCAGCCTCCTTCTCGTCGCCACGTCCAACCAATTTCCAAGCGGCGATCGCGGCGATCTCTGTCACCCGAACCGCGTCCAGAACCAGCCCGCGATCCAGATTTTCCGAACTCATGTGTCTCTCCCGGCGCCTCGTCGGCGCACTCAATCTCTTGGTTCTTAAATGCGCGCGATACGCAAGAGGCGCGGTCTATCGAGTACTGAGGGCAGATTTGCGATGCGGTCGATCGCCGCCGCGAGCACGGATTCGGCGACTGCATGGGTGGTGAGCACGATCGGCACCCCATCTGCGTTCTCGACGGGCTTCTGAAGGAAGCTCTCGATCGACACCCCGGCCTCGGCGAGGGTCTCGGAGACCGCGGCGATCACGCCAGGTTCGTCCTTCACGAGGAAGCGCAGATATGCCCGGCTCATGCTTTTTGCCGGATCGATAGGCGTAAAGGCCTTCAAGGTCGCCGCCGGCGCCTGGAAGACCGGGCGCACCGCGCCGGTCATGACATCGGCGATGTCGGCGGCGACGGCCGCGGCGGTCGGCGCCGAACCCGCGCCGGGGCCTTGCAGATAGATCCGGCCGATCCGCGCGCCTTCGATGAAGAGCGCGTTCAGCGCGCCGCCGGCCTGGGCCAGGGGATGATTTTGCGCCACCAGGGTCGGATGGACGCGCACCAGCACGCCGCCGTCCGAGCGGTCGGCCGAGGCGATCAGCTTGATCTTGTAGCCGAGATCCTTGGCCAGCTTGATATCCAGCAGCGCCACCTGGTCGATGCCTTCGATCTCGGCCGCGGCGTAGTTGGGCGCGCAGCCGAAGGCCAGGGCCGCAAGGATCGAAATCTTGTGGGCTGCGTCGAAACCGCCAACGTCCATGGTCGGGTCGGTCTCGGCATAGCCCAAGCGCTGGGCCTCGGCCAGGACGTCGGCGAACGCCCGCCCCCCGGAGTCCATTTCCGACAGGATGTAGTTGCACGTGCCGTTCAGGATACCGGCGACCGACTTGATGTCATCGCCGACCAACGCCTCGCGCATAACCTTCACGGCCGGCGTACCGCCCATGACCGCAGCTTCGAACAGCAGCGGGACGCCTTTGGATTCGGCCAGGGCCGCCAGATCGGCGCCATGCTCGGCGATCAGCGCCTTGTTGGCGGTCACGACCGGCTTGCCTGCGTTCAGCGCCGCTTCGACTGCGGCCTTGGCCGGACCATCGGAGCCGCCGATCAGTTCGACGAAGACGTTGTTGTCAGGCGACAGCGCCAGGGCCACCGGGTCGTCGAACCACGCCAGGTTCGAGATATCGAACGGCCGCGGGCGCGAACGCGAGCGCGCTGAAACGCCAGTGACGATCGCGCGGCCGCCGGCCGGGGCGAAATCGGGTCGGTCGGATAGGAAATTCAGCAGTCCGCCGCCGACCGTACCCAGGCCCGCGACGCCGATCCGCCATTCAGTCTTACTCATTGCGCCGCCAGATTGTTGTGAGCCCGCGCCAGGATTTCGTCAGCGTTGGCCAGGAATTTCTTCACGTTGCGCGCGGCCTGGCGAATGCGGTGCTCGTTCTCCACAAGCCCCACCCGCACATAGCCCTCGCCGTACTCGCCAAAGCCGACGCCGGGCGCGACCGCGACGCCCGCTTCTTCGATCAACAGCTTGGAGAACAGCAACGAGCCGGCCTCCTTGAACTTCTCGGGGACCGGCGCCCAGGCGAACATCGAGGCCGGCGGCGAGGGAATGTCCCAGCCAGCGCGCTCCATCGAGCTGACCAGCGTGTCGCGGCGGGCCTTATAGGTCGCGCGAATCTCGTCGACGCAATCCTGCGGGCCGTTCAGGGCCGCGGCCGCTGCGACCTGGATCGGCGTATAGGCGCCATAGTCCAGATATGACTTCACCCGCGCCAGCGCCGAACAGATGCGCTCGTTGCCGACCACCATGCCGACACGCCAGCCGGCCATCGCATAGGTCTTCGACAGCGAGTTGACCTCGACCGCGATGTCCTTGGCGCCTTCGACCTCAAGCACTGAGGGCGGCGGGTTATCGTCGAAGTAGATTTCCGAATAGGCGATGTCGGAGATCACCAGCAGATCGTGCTTCTTCGCCAGGGCGATCGCGTCCTTGTAGAACTCCAGGTCCACACACTGCGCGGTCGGGTTCGACGGGTAGGACAAGATCAGCACCGACGGCGGCGGGGCCGAGTGCTTCATCGCCCGGCTGACGCCCGCCAGATACTCCTCCGGCGAATGAGCCGGCACGTGGCGGATCACGCCGCCGGCCATGATGAAGCCGTAGGCGTGGATCGGATAGGCCGGGTTCGGGCAGATGATCACGTCGCCGGGCGCGGTCAGCGCCTGGGCCAGATTGGCGAAACCTTCCTTCGAGCCCAGGGTGGCGATCACCTCGGTGTCGGGGTTCAAGGTCACGCCGAAGCGCTTCTTGTAGTAGCCGGCCATCGCCTTGCGCAGACCGACAATGCCTTTGGAGGCAGAGTAGCGGCCGGCTTTCGGGTCTCGGGCGGTCTCGACCAGCTTGTCGACGATGTGCTTGGGCGTCGGCATGTCGGGATTGCCCATGCCGAAGTCGATGATGTCGACACCTTCGGCGCGCAAGCGGGCCTTGATGCGATTCACTTCCTCAAGGACGTAGGGCGGGAGACGGCGAATACGGTGGAATTCGGGAGTCATTTTGAGCTCGGGCCGCGGGCCGTGCGGCGATTGGGAGCTGAAGTCGCGCATGGATAGCCCCCGTTCGAGGCCGCGCCAAGCAGGTTCAAGGTTATTTATGCCCCCGTCTGCCGCTTACCTGGGCGACGGAGGCGGGGTAGCTCGCTCCCGGAGCTGCCGCGCGAAGGCTTCGGTAGCCGCAGTCGATGAGGCCGCACTCTCGGCCGGACCGGCCTCGGCCAGGGCGCGCGCTTGGAAACGCTCGGTCCCGTTCAGAGTCCAGGTGTTGGGCGCGGTCTGGCGCTCCAAGGCTGCAGCCGCCGTCTCGAGCTGCCGCGCCTCCTCGCCCCACTGCGCGATCGGGCGCTGATCGGTCGGCTTTGGAGGAATGTCTGCAAATGTCGGGAACGGCGCGTCGGTGCCGCCCAGCCGCGCCACTTCGTCGGCGACGGGCGACGTGGGATCGATCGGCGCTGTCGCCAGCGGGTTGTAGTTGGCGCAACCGGTCAGCAACAGGCCAGCGCAGGCGCAGAGCATCAGCCCCCGCGCGGAGGTCTTGAAGGACGCTTTTGTGAAAAGTCGAAGCGGCGCGTTCATTTCCCGTCCGGTCTTATGTCATGATCGCCTCGGGCGAAAGAGCGCGAGCGCAGCAAAGCCCCAAGGAAGCGCGTACCGGAGGAAGTTGAGCGATGAGTGAACACCCGTCGACACCGACCAAGGCCAAGCCGAAGAAGAAGGCCAAGGTCGCCGACAAGGCTGCCTCCAAGGGCATCAAGCCCGAGAGCAAAGTAGAATCCGCGCCGGCGGAACAAAAACCTGCCGAGGCGCCGCCAAAGGCCGCTCCGGCGTTCGAAAGCCTGACCGGCGACCAGCGAGACATGTTGGAAAAGCTCTCGGCCAATTTGGCCCGCGCGGCCCTGACGGCTCAGGGGGCGATCGCCGAGGCCGCCTTGCGCCAGGCCGAGCGTCCGGCCGCCCTACAGCCCGACCCGTTCCATGTGGCCCCGGCCCTGACCGACGTGATGGGGCGCCTGGCGTCCCAACCTGACCGCATGGTCCGGGCGCAGGCCGACCTCTTCCAGCAGTATCTCGAACTTTGGCAGTCCGCCGCCCGCCGCGCCGGCGGAGAAGCCGTCGAGCCTGTCGTGCGGCCCGACAAGGGCGATAAGCGCTTCAACGATCCCGACTGGGCCGAGAACCCGGTCTTCGACGTAATCAAGCAATCCTATCTTCTGACCTCCAACTGGCTGAATTCGCTGGTGTCCGAGGTTCAGGACGTCGATCCGATCGCCAAGCGCCGGGTCGAGTTCTTCATGAAGATGCTGACCGACGCCTTCTCGCCCTCGAACTTCCTGGTCTCCAATCCAGCGGCCCTGCGCGAGGCGATGCAGACCCAAGGCGCCTCGCTGTTGAAGGGGATGGAGAACTTCGCCGACGACCTAACGCGCGGCGGCGGTCAGCTGGCGATCAGCCAGACCGACTATCAGATGTTCAAGATCGGCGAGAACGTCGCCACCGCGCCGGGCAAGGTGGTGTTCCAGAACGAGGTGCTCCAGCTCCTCCAGTTCAACCCGACGACGGAGCAGGTTCACGAGATCCCGCTGCTGATCTTCCCGCCGTGGATCAACAAATTCTACATCCTCGACCTGCGGCCCGAGAACTCGATGATCCGCTGGTTGGCCGACCAGGGCTTCACGGTTTTCGTCGCCTCGTGGGTCAATCCCGACGTCGAAATGGCCGCCAAGACGTTCGAGGACTACATGCTGGAGGGCATTTATGCGGCCACCGACGCCGTGATGGCCCAGGCCGGCGTCGACCGCGTCAACACCGTCGGCTACTGCATCGGCGGCACCTTGCTCTCCTCGACGCTCGCCCACATGGCGGCCAAGAACGACAAGCGAATCGCTTCGGCCACCTTCTTCGCCGCCCAGCAGGACTTCGCCGAGGCGGGCGACCTGCTGCTCTTCACCAACGACGAGTGGCTGTCTGACCTCGAAAAGCAAATGGACGCCGCCGGTGGGGTCCTGTCGGGCCAGGCCATGGCCGAAACCTTCAACTCGCTGCGCGCCAATGACCTGATCTGGTCGTTCTTCGTGAACAACTACCTGATGGGTAAGGAGCCCAAGCCTTTCGACCTGCTGTTCTGGAATTCCGACCAGACCCGCATGCCCAAGGCGCTGCACATGTTCTACCTGCGCAAGTTCTACGGTGAGAACGCGCTTTCGAAGGGCGAACTGGTCCTCGACAACGTCAAGCTCGACCTCGGCGCGGTGAAGACCCCGGTCTACGTCCAGTCCTCCAAGGAAGACCACATCGCGCCGGCGCGTTCGGTCTATCGCGGCGCACGGCTGTTTGGCGGACCGGTGACCTTCACCCTGGCCGGCTCGGGCCACATCGCCGGCGTGATCAACGCTCCGGTCGCCAACAAGTACCAGCACTGGACCAATTCGGACCTGCCTGCCTCTGTTGAACAATGGATGGAAGGCGCCAGCGAAACCCCTGGGTCTTGGTGGCCGCACTGGGCGACTTGGCTGCGCGAGAAGTCGGGCGGCCTGGTTCCGGCCCGTGACCCTGCCAATGGCAAATTCAAGCCAATCGAGGATGCGCCCGGTTCCTATGTAAAGGTGAAGTCGTAAGCGACCGATCCGGGGGATAGATGATCAAGATGATAGTCGCGGGGCTGGCGATCCTGCTGGCCCTATGGATCGGCGCGGGTTTCGCCGTCGTGGCTTTGTCAGGCCGTTTCGAGCCCAGCGGGCGCTTCGTCGACATCGGCGGGCGCAAGCTGCGGCTGGTCTGTGAGGGACCAAAGACCGACAGGCCGGTCGTCTGGATGGAGGCTGGGGCCTGGGGCCTAGCCGCCGACTTCGCCGCCGTCCAACAGGGCCTTACCCAAAAAGGCGTCCGATCCTGCGCCTATGATCGCGCGGGCATGGGCTTCTCAGATCCCGGGCCCAAGCCCCGCGACAGCGAGGCCATCGCCTCTGACCTGGCCAAGCTGATCAAGGCGTCCGGCGAACAAGGCCCATTCATCTTCATGGCCCACTCAATGGGCGGCCAGCACATCCGGCTTCTGGCTGGGCAGCACCCCGAAATGGTGGCCGGCCTCGTGCTGCTCGAAGCCACCACCCCCGAAATGACCAGCGATCCGCGCGCCCAGCCCTTCCTTAGCCGGGTGCGCAATGTCGCGCGGGCCGCCGCGGTCGCCGGCTCGCTGGGCCTGACACGCGTCGCCTACTACTGGGGCGATCGAATCGGTTTGCCGCCACAGGGCGCGGCCGAAAAGCGGCACGCCTTCGTCTCCGGTCGCCATGCCCGCACCGCAGCCGCCGAAGTCCTGGTCTGGGACCAGGGATCGGCCCAGGCCGGCGCCGTCAGCCTGGATCCAAAATGGCCTGTCGCGGTAGTCACCGCCGGCGACGCCATGCGCATGGGCGAATGGAACATCGCACGCCGCGCGCCCGAACGCGCCTCGCGCGCCGGCTACTATGAGAACGTGCCCGAGGCGGCGCACGCGAGCCTCCTCGGGCTCACCTATAACGGCGCCGTACTCCGCGCCGTCGATCATGTACGCGCCGCGCTCGCGCCGGCCCCGGAGACGAAATGAGAGCCCTGCCCCTCGCCGCCCTGGTCCTGCTGATCGCCTCGCCCGCCAACGCCGAAACCGCCCAGCAGGTGTTTTTCGCCCGTCTCTCGGCCCTCTGCGGCCAGAGTTTCGACGGACGCGTCGTCACCACGGACCCCGCGGACGCCAGTTTCACCGGCAAGCCGCTGACCATGCGGGTCAAGAGTTGCACGAAGGACGAGGTGCGAATTCCCTTCCAGGTCGGCGAGGATCAGTCCCGCACCTGGGTGGTGACGAAGACTGCGACCGGCCTGCGCCTCAAGCACGATCATCGTCATCCAGACGGGACGGAGGACGCCGTCAGCCAATACGGCGGCGACACCACGACGCCGGGAACCGCCGAGCGCCAGGAGTTCCCCGTCGACGCCGCGTCAAAGGCGATGTTCGTGCGCGAGGATCGCACCGTATCGCTCACCAATGTCTGGGCGATGGAGGTCGAACCAGGCAAGCTGTTCGCCTACGAACTGCGCCGGCCCGATCGCCACTTCCGCGTCGAGTTTGATTTGGCCAAGCCCCTGCCCTAAGGCCGCGCTCAGCGACGCGTCAGGGGCGGCAACATTCGCGCCATCACGGTGACGAAGAAGGCCACCGACCAACCCAGCAGGATAGAGCCGTTGATCCCCTCAATGGCCCCCAGCAGCTTCCATTGTCCGGCTATGGCGCTGTCGCCGTAGCCGATGGAGCCGTAGCTGCTGGTGGAAAAATAGACCGCCTCGCGAAATTCCGGCACGGCGCCCAACTTGCTGAACAACAGGGCGTAGAGCCAGATCTCCAGGCCGTGCAGCAGAAAGAGCCCCATCACCACTGCGACGGTGACGAACCAGCCATGCCAGGACAACGGGCTCATCTGGGCCGCGCCCCAGCGGTCATCCAGCGACGCCAGCATCCGCCCTAGGAACATCAATCCCGTTCCGTGAATCGTGACGGTGACCAGCACCATGACTGTCGCCAGGCTGAGCTCCACGATCATGTCGCCCTTCACGGCGACACCCGGTTCACTAGAGGACGGCCCGCCGAAGCCGCGCGAGCAGGTCCCCTGCGACTAGAATGATCAGGAAATTCATCACCATGCCCAGCGCCACGGCCGCAACATTGAACCAGATCCCCAAGGTCGGGAGGAAGTTCAGTATGTAGCTCCAGGGCGCGCCCAATACGATGGCGTAGATGCCCGCCAATGGATCACGCGACATCCCGAACCAGCCGCCAAGGCTGGCGGGGATCAGAAGCAGGGCCGCGATGCACAGGAAGCCATAGATCGCAGCGATGACGCGGGAAATTCTCAAGGCGTCCGCCCAGCGTGAGTGATCCAGCGGCGCATGCAGCTCTCCATATTGGTCGCTGCAAATTGAGGGATCCGTTCAGTCGCAGTCAATCGCGAACCGACCAATTGGAGGGCGGCCTGGCCTCTAGGCGGCTACGAACCGCAGCGCATCGCCATTGTTGCAGTAACGCAGCCCCGTGGGACGGGGGCCGTCGGGGAAGACGTGGCCCTGATGCCCCAGGCAGCGCGCGCAATGGTACTCGGTGCGTGGCACGCCGATGGCGTAATCGGTCTTCTTGCCCATCGCTCCCTTGATGGCGGTGTAGAAGCTTGGCCAGCCGGTTCCGCTCTCGAACTTCCAGGACGCCTTGAAGAGCGGCAGACCGCACCCGGCGCAGACATAGGTCCCTGGGCGCTTTTCCTTGTTCAGCGGGCTGGTGCCAGCCATCTCCGTCGCCTCGTGGCGCAGGACATTGTAGGTCGCCAGGTCCAGCCGCGCCTTCCACTGGGCGTCGGTCAGCTGGCGCCAGGGCGAACCGGCATACGGATCGTCAGCGGCCAGCGCCGCCGCCGGCAGCGTGACAAGCGCAGAACCAAGCAACAAGGCGCGTCGATCAATCTTGTCCATGCCTGAGATACGATTCCTCTCGGGCCTCGGATGCAAGCTTAGCCGCCAGTCCAGGCGTAGAGAGCGTCCGGCGTCTTCTCCATGTTGCCGGCTCCGTCGGTCAGTTCAAGCAGCTTCCAGCCTCGCGCTTCGTAGAACCGCCGAGCGCGTGAATTCGCCTGGAAGGTCCAAAGCGTTCGCGGCGTGCCGTCCTCCAAAGCCTTGGCCAGCAGCTGCGGGCCAATTCCCCGCGCCTGATAGTCCGGCAGCACATAGAGGTGCTCCAGCCAGCCGGGATGGAACGCAACATATCCAACGGCCACGCCCTCCTCCTCGGCCAGCCACGCCTCGTTCTCGACCAACAGCTTCGTCTCGAAGAACGTCACCGCGTCGTTGAGGTCGGGCGGGGTCGGCAGAAACGGAAGCGACACCCGGTTCGCCTCACGCTGAATCCGGGCGCAAACCTCGGCGTCCGCCGTGCTGGCCCGGCGCAGGATCACAGGCCCGAGGCCTCCGGCAGGCCGAGCATGATGTTCAGGTTCTGCACCGCGGCCCCAGAAGCACCCTTGCCCAGGTTGTCGAGCACGGCCACCAGGCGCGCCTGATGGCGCTCTTCATTGCCGAAGACATAGAGCTTCATGCGGTTGGTGCCGTTCAAAGCCTCGGGATCCAGGTTGGCGTTATAGCCGGCGGCGCCCGCGCGGGCCTTCTGCAGGGCCGCGCATTCATCAGCGCTCGCCACCTCGACGAAGGCCTCACCCGCATAGGCCTTGGCCAGCGCCTCGCGCAGCTCGGCCGGCCGCGGCTTGGCGGGCAGCGCCCACAGTTGCAGCGGCACCTCTACGATCATGCCTTGGGCGTAGCGGCCGACGGCCGGGGCGAACAGGGGCGCGTGATCCAGGCCGCCATGGATCTGCATCTCGCCGATGTGTTTGTGCTGCAGCGGCAAGCCATAGATCCGGAAGGCGTCGCTGCTGTTTGGCGGCGTTGGCGCCTCGAACTCTGCGATCAGGCCCTTGCCGCCGCCCGTGTATCCGGACACAGCATTGACCGTCAGCGGCCAGTCGCTGGGAATCAGTTCAGCCGCCACCAGCGGGCGTACCAGGCCAATGAAGCCGGTGGGGTAGCAACCCGGATTGCTGACCCGGGTGGACGAGGCGATGGCTGCGCGCTGATCCTGATCCATCTCGGCGAAGCCATAGGTCCAGCCCGAGGCGGTCCGGTAGGCGGTCGAGGCGTCGATCACCCGCACGCGGTTCGATTGGATAAGGCCGACCGCTTCCTTGGAGGCATCGTCGGGCAGGCAGAGGATCACCGCATCGGCGCTGTTCAGCAGCTCGGCCCGTGCGCCAGCGTCCTTACGCTTTGCCGGATCGATCGACAGGATCTCCAGATCCTTGCGGCCTTCCAGGCGCTCGCGGATCTGCAGGCCCGTGGTGCCGGCTTCGCCATCAATGAACACGGTGTGGGACATGGTGCGGGTCCTGAAAACTGTCGGCCGGATATGAGAAAGGGCGCTTCGGTTGCCCGAAGCGCCCCTCCAAACGCGAGTTCGCGTAAGCGGGTTAGCGCTTCGAGAACTGGAAGCTGCGTCGGGCTTTCGCCTTGCCGTACTTCTTACGTTCAACGACGCGGCTGTCGCGGGTCAGGAAGCCGTGCGGCTTCAGGACCGGGCGCAGGGCCGGTTCGTAGTAGGTGAGAGCCTTGGACAGGCCGTGACGGATCGCGCCGGCTTGGCCCGACAGGCCCGAACCTTCGACCGTGACGATGACGTCGAACTGGCCGAGGCGGTCGGTGACCTGCAGCGGCTGAGCGATCATCATGCGCAGCACGGGACGCGCGAAATAGACTTCCTGATCGCGACCGTTGATCGTGATCGTGCCCTTGCCGGGCTTAATCCAGACGCGAGCGATGGCGTTCTTACGCTTGCCGGTCGCATAGGCGCGGCCCAGAGCGTCGATCTTCGGCTCGGCCGGAGCGACGTCGGGGTTGGACGAGAGGCTTTGCAGGGCCTCGAAACCTTGAGTCTCGGACATCTGGCTTACTTGCTCCGCACGTTCTTGGAGTTCAGGTCGGCGAACGCGATGACTTCGGGGTTCTGCGCCTGGTGCGGATGCTCACCCACATTGTAGATACGCAGGTGGGTCATTTGCTTGCGGGCCAAGGGGCTTTCCTTGGGCAGCATGCGCTCAACGGCCTTTTCCAGGATGCGTTCCGGATACTTGCCGCCGAGGATCTTGTCCGCGGTGCGTTCCTTGATGCCGCCCGGGTGACCGGTGTGCCAGTAGTACACCTTGTCGGTCAGCTTCTTGCCGGTGAACTTCACCTTGTCGGCGTTGATCACGACGACGAAGTCGCCGCAATCGACGTGCGGGGTGTAGTCAGGGCGGTGCTTGCCGCGAAGACGCATGGCGATGAACGAGGCGAGACGGCCGACAACGGCGTTCTCTGCGTCGATCACGATCCACTTCTTCTCGACGTCGGCGGGCTTCAAAGAAGCCGTCGTCTTCATCATGGGAACGGGTCCGTAAGTTAGCGGGACGAAACGGTCCCGACGAAGGGGCGGCTAGTAAGCAGCCACAGCCGACCTGTCAACACTTAAACACAACGAACAGGCCGCAAATCGTTATGCGGCAAGGCTTTCCTGACTTCGGTATTATGATACCGCGTAGAATGGCGCTTCGGCTTCTATGGTCCTCTCCAGCGTTCCACAGCCAAGCTGGAAAGAGTTATGACCGCGTCCCGTCGCCAGTTCCTCCGCACCGCCGCCGCCACGGCCGCCTTCTCAGGCCTGTCGCGGTTCGCCCATGCCCAGATTACGACGGGGCCGGACGGCTATTCAAACCCCGGCTACGCCAGCCAAGTCACCGGCTACGGACCGCTGCGGCGCGATCCGGCCGAAATCTTCGATCTTTCAGAAGGCTTCTCCTACCGAGTCATCTCCCGGGCCGGCGACCGAATGGACGACGGCCTGATCACGCCGGGCAAGATGGATGGCATGGGCTGCTTCCCGGCCGGCCGGGGCCGCGTCGCCCTCGTCCGCAACCATGAAATCAGCCCGCCGCCTCGCGACCTCCAGATCACCGCCTACGGCGCCGATCGGCTGCTGGCGCCCAAGGTCGCCGCCGACCGGCTCTACGACACCGACCTGGCCGGCCTGCCGCTCGGCGGCGGAACCTCGACCCTGATCTACGATCTCAAGACCCGCGAACTGAAGGCCCAGCACCTCAGCCTCGCCGGGACCGCGGTGAACTGCGCCGGCGGCGTCACTCCGTGGAACTCCTGGCTGACCTGCGAAGAGACGGTGACCAAGGCCGATCAGACCAGCCGCAAGGACCATGGCTGGGTGTTCGAGGTCCCTTCCCGCCTCCGCGGCCTGGCCGATCCGGCGCCGCTCACCGCCATGGGCCGCTTCAAGCACGAGGCCTGCGCCGTGGATCCGCGCACCGGGGCCATCTACATGACCGAGGACGAGATCGACGGTAAGGGCCTCTTCTACCGCTTCCTTCCCAACAATCGCCGCCGCCTGCATGAGGGCGGCCGGCTCCAGGCGCTCGCCGTCATCGACGGCGGCGATCCGCGCAATTGGGACGAGTTTTCCTGGAAACAGGGCGACTGGAAGAGCGTCCGTTGGATCGATCTCGACGGCGTCGACAACCCGAACAACGACCTGCGCCAACGGGGCAAGGCCGCCGGCGCGTCCTGGTTTGCCCGCGGGGAAGGCATCTTCTTCGGCAAGGACGAGCTCTACTTCACCTGCACAAGCGGCGGCCCGAAGTTCCACGGTCAGGTGATGCGCTATGTCCCGAGCCAGCACGAGGGTGAGCCTGGCGAGGCAGATGAACCTGGCCGCCTGCAGCTCTTTGTCGAGCCGACCGATATCCGCTTCATGGAAATGGCCGACAACATCGCCATCGCGCCCTGGGGCCATATCGTGGCCTGCGAGGACAAGATCGGCGGCACAAACTATCTGCGCGGCGTCACGCCGCAGGGGCAAACCTACACGCTTGGTCGCAACGCCCAGATGCTGGAAGGCGCCAAGACCCGCGGCACGTCCGAGTTGGCCGGCGCCTGCTTCTCGCCCGACGGCTCGACCCTGTTCGTGAACATCTACAGCCCGGGTTGCACCCTGGCGATCACCGGCCCGTGGGCGGCGTTCCAGGCATGACGCCGCCGGGCCAGGTCATCGTGCTGAACGGCGCGCCTAGATCGGGCAAGTCGAGCATCGTCGCGGTCATCCAGGACACCTTCGACGGTCTCTGGATGAACCTCGGGGTGGATGTACATGCCAGGCACGTGGCGCCGAGACGGCTGCAGCCCGGCGTTGGCCTGCGCCCGCTGGCCGAGCGACCGGAAGTCGCCGCACTCCTGCCCCGCCTCTACGCCGCCCTCTACGACTCCATCGCCGCTCACAGCCGCCAAGGCCTGAACGTGGTCGTCGATGTTGGCCACTATGATGTGGAGCCATCCTCGCCCGCCATTCTGCAGGACTGCGCCGAACGACTTCTCGGACTGCCCGTGCTGATGGTGGGCGTGCGTTGCCCTATCGAGGTGATCATGCAGCGACGCGACGCCGGACAGATTGGACGCGAAGGCCAGTACGCAACCGGCTCGCCCGATGATCCAGTCCCCGCCCCGGTCCGGCTGTGGCAAGACGCCGTGCACCGGCCTGGCGTCTACGATCTCGAAGTTGATACCGGCGTCTTGAGCCCGACGCAGTGCGCCGATCTCATTCGCCGCCGCTTGGATAGCCCAGCCCCTGCTCCAACCGCCTGCGAGCGCCTTGCCGCCCGATAGCTACGGCCTTCGCGCCCGCCAGGCCAGGGCGACCGCCAGCGACAGCACGATGGCGGCTGCGATCTGGTGGGCCATGCCCAGCCAGATCGGTACGCCGAAGATCAACGTGATGACGCCCAGGATCGCTTGCAGGACGATGGAGCCGCCGACTATGATCGCCAGCATCCGCGTGTCGAAGGTCAGATAGCGCGAGCGGCTCGCCGCCCAGATCATCGCGATGGCGATCAGGGTCAACAGATAGGCGCCCAGCCGATGGTGCAGCTGGACCGCCCCTTGGCTGTGGGCGATCGTCGCCCAGAGGTTCGCGCCCGCATAATCCTTGGGGATCAGTGAGCCGTTCATCAGCGGCCAATCGTTGTAGACAAAGCCGGCGTCGGTCCCCGCCACCAGGGCGCCTAGCAGGATCTGGAAGAAGATCAGGCCGACCAGCGCCAATGCGCCACGCGACCAAGGGCTTGGCAGGGCCTGGCGCGCAGCCCCGTTCCAGGCGTCCAGAGCGGTCCACACCAGCGCGCCCAGCAGAGCGAACGCCAGGCCCAGGTGGACCATCAGCCGCTCAGGGGCCACCGAGACGCGTTCAGAGAGCCCGCTGGCGACCATCCACCAGCCGACGGCCCCTTGCAGACCGCCCAAGGCGAACAGGCCCACACACCGGGCGATCAGCCGCCGCGGGATCTCCCGCCGGATCAGGAAATAGGCGAAGGGCAAGGCGAAAACGGCCCCAACGAGCCGGCCGAGCAACCGGTGGCTCCACTCCCACCAGTAGATGGCCTTGAACTGCTCCAGGCTCATGCCGTGGTTCAGTTGCGCGTACTGGGGGATTTCCTTGTAGAGCGCGAACTCATCGTTCCAGTCCTGGGCCGACATCGGCGGCAAAGCGCCGGTGACGGGCTTCCACTCGGTGATCGAAAGACCGGAGTCGGTCAGGCGCGTCGCGCCTCCCACCACGATCATGGCCAGCACGAAAGCGGCGACAACGAACAACCAAACCGCGACCGGGCGAGACCGATCTGAACGAAGGAACGAGGTCATGACTCTGAATGGGCACTCTTCAGGGCGTTCTTACGGCGATCCGCTATCGGAGATCGGCCGTGAGGTCCATGCCGGGAAAGAACGGAACCGGTTAAGCTTGATTGCATTTCGTTAGTGGGATCAACCAGAGGGCTGCCCAATGCAAGGTGTAGGAATAATTGGCTGGATCGTCATCGGCATAGCCGCCGGTTTCGTCGCTGAAAAGGTGATGAAACGCGACCAGGGTCTACTTACCAATCTGATTGTCGGCGTTGTCGGAGCCCTTCTCGGCGGCTTTCTTGCTGGCCTGCTGGGCATCAATTTCGGCGGCTGGATCGGTAGCTTCATTATCGCCACGCTTGGCGCGATCCTGCTGCTCTTCCTGCTCGGGATGATGAAGCGACGCTAGCGTCTAGTGACGGCGCGCGCTTGCGCTCCTATAGGCTGGGGGCATGAGCGCGCGCGTCCGGAAATTCATTGGTGGTATTGGTATCGTCGTCTTCCTGGGCGCCTACGCCTGGGCCCTGACGACGATCGGTGAGCGGCTTCCAGATCACTGGGCCGCCCAGTTGGCCTTTTACGGCATTGGTGGACTCGCCTGGGGCATACCGATCCTGCCGCTTATCTCGTGGATGAACCGCGGCCGCCAGTAGGCCAAGCCCGGCCCCAGCCGGTCTCCCCGGCCTGGTCGTTTTCATTTTTTGGGGAAATCCGCCGATGGTCGGAGCGACAGGATTCGAACCTGCGACCCCTTGACCCCCAGTCAAGTGCGCTACCAGGCTGCGCCACGCTCCGACATCGGCAAGGCGGCCCTTCTAACCGCTTGCGCCCGGCGGGCAAGCTGAATTTCAAGGAAGGTGTGAGGTGATGGCCGACAGCATCACACCGATCCAGGAAACCGTCACCGTCGCCCTGGCGCCAGATCAGGCGTTCGCCTTGTTCACAGGCGGTTTTGGGGCCTGATGGCCTGCCGATTGCACCTATTCCCGGCGACAGGCCTGGCCTCGATTTCCCTGGGGATGAAGTCTGGCGACCTCTGTCACGAGTTGGGCCTCACGGATTTCGCACGGATTTGGGCCGACGCCTGCGGGTCGAACCACCTTCGCAGCGAATCCTCTCGCAGAGCGCACCCGACCGAACGCCGCAGCCCAAGCCAGCGAGGCCCTCAGCCCTTATCGAGCAACGTGTCCAGGCGACGCTTGGCCACCTGGAGGTCTTCCAGCGCGAAGAGCAGGCGCTCGCGCCCCTCCTCCGTGAGGTCCCGATTCGCAAGGTCGATCGCCAAGCCCTCAGGACGAGGCCCGACGTCGCCGTCAGCGGCCGCCAGCAGGCGCTTGAGCCCCTGGTCCTTGTGCAGCTTCTGCACGCCCTTGATGGTGTAGCCTGCGTCATGCAGCAGCGTGCGAACGCCGCGCAGCACGACGATATCCTGCGGACGGTAGAACCTGCGTCCGCCGGCCCGCTTCATCGGTCGAATGAAGGAGAACTTCGTCTCCCAGAACCGCAGCACGTGCTGCGGCACGTTCAGCTCGTCGGCTGCTTCCGAGATGGTCCGAAATGCTTCAGGACCTTTGGCCACGAGGCCGCCTTCCTCACTTAGCGAGGGCGCGGTCCACCCGCGCCTTCATGACCTGGGAGGCGCGAAAGCCAATCACCCGGCGCGGCTCGATCGCGGCAGGTTCCCCAGTCTTAGGATTGCGGCCCATGCGCGCGCGCTTCGCCCGCACTTGGAACACGCCGAATCCGGAAAGCTTCACCTGCTCACCCTTCTCCAGGGCCTGAGCCATCAGCTCCAGGGTCCGCTCGACTAATTCCGAGCAGTCCTGGCGGGTCAGGCCCACTTCCTCGTGAACCGCCTCACACAGATCGGCTCGCGTAACTGTCGCGCCTTTCATGAACGCCCCTACCCCGGAAAAAACACCGTTACTGAAGAGATCGACATGTCGTCATGATCTGATTGTCGCATCAGGTCAAAGACTTCAAGGGATTCGTTGTCTAAAGCGCCAACCTCGCGCCCTTGAGGGCAAGACGCAAGCGCAACAGGCCTCACGTTGCGTGAGCTATAGGCGAATAACGCACGCCCCCCAGGTCAAACCGCCGCCCATGGCTTCGAGCAGCAGCATCTGGCCCGGCTTGATGCGCCCATCCTCGACGCCTTTGGCCAAGGCCAGTGGAATAGAGGCCGCCGAGGTGTTGGCGTGCTCGGCCACCGTGGAGATGACCTTCGACTCGTGAATGCCCACCCGGCGGGCCACGCCCTCGAGAATACGCTGGTTAGCCTGGTGTGGGATAAACCAGTCGACGTCCGCCACCGCAACGCCGGCGTCGGCGGCCGCAGCGACGATCGCCTCGGAAATGTTTACGACCGCATGGCGGAAGACCTGATTGCCCTGCATCCGCAGGTGACCGATCTGTCCCGTCGTCGAAACGCCGCCGTCGACATACAGCAGGTCTTGTTTGGTCCCATCCGCGCGCAGGGCGAAGCCGAGCAGGCCGCGATCGGCGGTAGTCCCATCGCCTTCGCCGGGCTCGAGCACGACAGCGCCGGCCCCGTCGCCGAACAGCACGCAGGTGCCCCGGTCGGTCCAGTCCATCAACCGCGTCATGGTCTCGGCCCCGATGACCAGGGCGCACTTCGAACGCCCCCGGGCGACGAACCCGTCAGCGGTAGACAGCGCATAGACAAAGCCAGAGCACACCGCCTGGACGTCAAAGGCGATACCGATCGGGCATCCGAGCTTGCGCTGCACGATGGTCGCCGTGGCCGGGAAGGTCAGGTCCGGCGTCGTGGTCCCGACAATGATCAGATCGACATCGGCCGGCGTCTTGCCGGCGGCGGCGAGCGCGCGCCGCGCGGCCTCGACGGCCAGGTCGGAAACCGGCTGGCCTTCCGCCGCGCGATGGCGCTGGCGGATGCCGGTGCGTTCAACGATCCACTCATCAGTGGTGTCCACCACCTTGGCCAAGTCGTCATTGGTGACGATCTCGTCGGGCAGATAGCCCCCGACGCCAGTCACAACACTACGCAGAACTTTCGTCACTCAGGCGGCTCCATCCACGGCCGGCGGCTGATGTTCGGCCACCGCGGCGGTAAGCCGCGTCATATTCCGTTCGATCTCCGCTGCGAAGTCGCTTTGCGCCAACTTCGACGCCATGCGGATCGCGGCGGCGAAATCCCGGGCCGAGGCGCCGCCATGGCTCTTCACCACCACGCCATTGAGGCCGAGCAAGGGCGCGGCGGCGTCGGGGCTCAATTTCTCTTGGAATTTCCGAAGGCCGGATCTGGCGAGCAGCGCGCCGAGCTTGGAGATCGGTGAACTCAGCAGCGCGCTCTTCAACTCGCCGCCGATGTATTTCGCCGCGCCTTCAGCGGTCTTGAGCGCGACATTGCCGGTGAAGCCGTCGGTGACGACCACATCGACCTTGTTCTGGAAGAGCTCGTCGCCTTCCACGAAACCCCGGTAATCCAGGTCGAACTGGCCGCCGCGCAGGATGGCATGGGCCTGACGGACCTCTTCATGGCCCTTCATGTCTTCGGACCCCACGTTGAGCAGGCCGACGGTCGGCTTGGCCACGCCATGCGCGGCCCTGTGGAAGGCCTCGCCAAGGATTGCGAACTCAACCAGTCGCTCGGCGTCGCAATCGACGTTCGCGCCGACGTCGAGCACCGTCGTGGTGCCCCGCACCCCCGGCCAGCCCACAACCAGGCACGGCCGATCAACATCCACGCTCATGCGCAGGATCAGCAGCGAGATCGCCATCAAGGCGCCGGTGTTGCCGGCAGAGACAGCCGCCGATGCGTCACCGCTCTTCACCGCTTCCAGGGTCGCCCACATCGAGGTGCCCTTGCCGCGACGCAACGCCTGGGCCGGTTTCTCGTCCATGGCCACGACCCGGTCGGCGTGCCTGATCTCGACTCGGTCCTTGAGCACAGGATGCTTGGCGAGTTCGGCCGAGATCGCCGCCTCGTCCCCGTGCAGCATAAAGCGAAGACCAGGCGCTTCCGCCGCGGCCAGGACAACGCCGGGGACCACAACGGACGGTCCGTTGTCGCCACCCATGGCGTCGATAGAAATGATCGGGGACTTGCTCACAGCGCCGCCTTACCCCTCACAGCGTCACGCTGGAAGAGTCTCAAAGTACAACCGCGACAGGCCGATGGAAACCGCGCGTCGTTCAAGCGCCATCGTCCTTAAGCCGCTTGAGCACGGCGAAAGGCGATTCTTCTGTCACGGCAGGCTTGTAGTCGAACTCGACCCCCGGCTTGCGGGGGAACGGGTCGAGATCCAGGACCAGCTGCTCGACCAGATAATGAGCCAGGTCGATTTCATCGCTCTGCAGCACGTCGGGGGGATCTGGCGCGTCCAGATCAAGACTGATCTCACTGCCTTCCGATTCGATCAGAGCATGGGGGCTGCCCGGCGGCACCACCTGGATCGCGATCTCGCCTTCCAGCTCTTCCTCGAACGGATCGAGAGTGACGCCGCAAATCTGCACGACCCGCGCCGAGTAGCGCCCCAGGATCTCAGCGCCATCCAGCCAAGGCCGAACGCTCAGCTTTCCGCTCAACGCCGGGAGGGCCTCCAAATTCAATTCCTTGGCCAGCTTGCCCAGGGTCTCGGCGTCAGGCTCCAGCCGGACACTGACCGGGGCACGGCCCACGTCGGCAAGCCGAATCACGTGTTTCCAGTCGCTCACGCCGCGCTCCAGGCCACTTGGCCGTCCATCAGGGTGTCCAGCTTCTGTCCGGCCAATGCGGCGCGCTGGCGAATAACGTACTCGCCGAGCTTGGCCGCGTTTTCGGAGCCGCCCTGCTCGTAGACGGTGCGACTCAGCAGCGCCTGCAGATGATCGGTTTGCGGCAAGGCGGCAAAAGCCGACTCATATGATTTGACCCGGCCGTAAAAAGCCTCGCCCAGCTTGCGCATCTTCTTGCCGACCGAAAGATCGCCGACCCCCATCTCGCGCAGGGCGTCGTCAAGCGCGCTTAGGTAGGTGTCGAACAGGCTCTGGGAGGTCTCGCTGGCCCGCGCGCCCTGCCCCCTCAACCTGTCCAGCAACAGGAAGACGTGCACGGTGTAGAGCTCGAATCGACCCTCGACGGTGTCGGGCACGCCATAGGCCTCATAGAGAGCGGGAGTCCGCGCCTGGGCGACCACTCCAACATAGAGTTTTTGCCCCATGGCTTGGGTCACGCGAGGACGGAAGAAACGGTCTAGGAACATATCGGCCTCGATTTCGCCCTCAGGCGCAGATACAGGCGGCATTGAACTAAGGGGCGGCGAGAGATAGGTCAAAGCCTCGAAGAATTGAACAGGTCCGGTTCGCACATGTTTCGCCGCGTCGCCTATGTCGCACTCGCCGCCGGTCTCCTGACCTCAGCGGCCGCTTGCGCGCCGATCACGACCTACTCCGGGTTCCAGGCCATCGAGGCCAATCCGAAGGACGTCAAGGTCGGCACTGACACCAAGTCGACCGTTCGCGCCAGCCTAGGCTCGCCGTCGGCCACATCTACTTTCGACCCCAATGTCTGGTTCTACATCGACCAGATCAAGGAGCGCGTCGCATTTCGTCGCCCGGTCATCACCTCGCGCAATGTCGTGGCGGTGACGTTCGACAAGGAGACCGAGGTCGTGAAGAGCGTCGACACCATGTCCCTGAAGGACGGCAAGGTCATCGCCTTCAATGGTCGCGAGACCCCGACGCGCGGCCGCGAGCTGACCATCCTCGAACAGTTGCTGGGCAACGTGGGCCGCGGCGGCATGCTGCCGAACCAGGACGAAGGCGTCCCCGGCAGCCGTCCGGGCGACCAGCGCTAGCGCGCGCCCTGCCCTTAGAATCAAAAAAGCCCCGGAGATCGCCCTCCGGGGCTTTCTTGTATTTGCTCGCCTCGGCCTAGCCGACGACGCCCTTGGCCAGAACCGCCAACAGCAGCAGAGCCACGATGTTGGTGATCTTGATCATCGGGTTCACCGCCGGACCGGCTGTGTCCTTGTAAGGGTCGCCGACGGTGTCGCCGGTGACGGCGGCCTTGTGGGCCTCCGATCCCTTACCGCCATAGTGACCTTCCTCGATCAGCTTCTTGGCGTTGTCCCAGGCGCCGCCGCCCGAGGTCATCGAGATGGCGACGAACAGACCGGTGACGATCACCCCCATCAGCATGGCGCCCAGGCTGGCGAAGGCGTTCACCTTGCCGGCGATCATGTTGATGATGATGAACAACACGATCGGCGAGAACACGGGCAACAGCGACGGTACGATCATCTCCTTGATCGCCGCCTTGGTGAGGATGTCGACGGCGCGGCCGTATTCGGGCTTCACCTCGCCGGTCATGATGCCCGGGTTCTCACGGAACTGACGACGGACTTCCTCGACGACCGCCTCGGCCGCGCGGCCTACGGCGGTCATGGACATTCCGCCGAATAGGAACGGCAGCAGCCCCCCGATCAACAGGCCCACCACCACGTAGGGGTTGGAGAGGTCGAAGGCGACCGCGCCCAGGCCGTCGAAGAACGACCCAGGTTCGGCGTTGGCGGCGAAGTACTTCAGGTCCTCGGTATAGGCGGCGAACAGCACCAGAGCGCCCAGACCCGCCGAGCCGATGGCGTAGCCCTTGGTGACGGCTTTAGTGGTGTTGCCAACCGCGTCCAGGGCGTCGGTGGTGACACGAACTTCCGGCGGCAGACCGGCCATTTCTGCGATACCGCCGGCGTTGTCAGTGACCGGACCGAAGGCGTCCAGCGCGACAATGAAGCCCGCCAGCGACAGCATGGCCGTGGTGGCGATGGCGATGCCGAACAGGCCCGCCAGGCCGTAGGTGACGATGATGCCGACGACGATGACCAGCGCCGGCGCAGCAGTGGACTCCAGCGACATCGCCAGGCCCTGGATGACGTTGGTCCCGTGGCCCGAGACCGAGGCCTTGGCCACCGACTTCACCGGGCGGAACCCCGTGCCGGTATAGTACTCGGTGATCACCACGATCAGGGCGGTTACAACGAGGCCGGCGATGCCGCACCAGAACAGGCTCATCGCGTCGAAGGTCTTTTCGCCCACGGTCAGCGGACCGGGCACGAGTTGGTGGACCACCCAGTAGATCGCGAACACCGACAGAATGCCGGTGACGATCAGGCCCTGATAGAGCGCGCCCATGATGTTATTGGACTTGCCCAGACGCACGGCGAAGGTGCCGATGATCGAGGTCAGGATGCAGACGCCGCAAATCGCCAGCGGCAAGAGCATCATGTTGCTCACGACGTCGGTGTCGCGGAAGAAGATGGCGGCGAGAACCATGGTGGCGACCGTGGTCACCGCATAGGTTTCGAACAGGTCGGCCGCCATACCGGCGCAGTCACCGACATTATCACCGACGTTGTCGGCGATGGTGGCCGCGTTGCGGGGATCGTCTTCCGGAATTCCGGCCTCGACCTTGCCGACCATGTCGCCGCCGACGTCGGCGCCCTTGGTGAAGATGCCGCCGCCCAGACGAGCGAAGATCGAGATCAGCGAAGCCCCGAAGCCCAGGGCGACCATCGAGTCGACCACTTCACGGCTGGTGTTCTCGTGACCGAGCGGGCCAGTCAGCACAGCGTAGTAGCCGGCCACGCCGATCAGCGCGAAGCCGGCGACGAGCATGCCGGTGATCGCGCCAGACCGGAACGCGAGCGACAGCCCCTGCGCCAGACCTTCCGAAGCGGCCTGCGCCGTGCGGACATTGGCCCGGACCGAAATCAGCATGCCGACGAAGCCGGCGAGGCCTGAAAGCACCGATCCGACCAGGAATCCGGCGGCGGCCAGCGGCCCGATCAGGACGGCGACGGCGATGAGGATGACGACGCCGACAATGGCGATGGCGGTGTACTGACGCCGCAGATAGGCCTGCGCACCTTCCTGGATCGCCGCGGCGATCTCCTGCATCCGGGCGTTACCCGGCGAAGCACGTAACAACGATGCGGTTTGAACGATGCCGTAGAGCACCGCCAACAAGCCGGCGGCGATCACCAGCGTAAGCGTAAGACTCATGTTCTAAGCGCCCCTATCGATTGCACGAAGTCGCCAACCGCCGCCCGGGATGGACGGTGCCCGACGCTCCAGGCCCTGTTCGTTTTTCCCTTGGGTGGAGCCCCGTGAACCCGGCGCTCCTTATTAATAATCGAGACGTTGCCAGTAGAAGCCGGGACGCGCAACGCCGCGTTGAACAAGGCGCAAATGCACCGAGGCGCCAGGCTAGGGCCGAACCGCCGGCGCCGGGCGAGCAGTTGGGGGCTTGGGCAGCCCCATGCGCCGCTTGGGGGTCTGCGACATGACGACCGCCGCCTTGACCCCCTTCCCGCCTGCGATGACCGTCGCCTCCCTCAGCAGCACCGCCTGCAGGCGCGGGACGTCGACGACGGTGTAGTCGTTGGGGTTTGTAAAGGGCGTCGTGTGGGCCGCGCGGACCAGGGCGTCGCGGAAGAACGGCTCCTTGGCTCGCAATTTCGCGGCATCGGCAGAGGCTGTGAGCTGGAGCCGTGTGGACACGAAGACGTAGTTGATCAACTGCCCCTGGACGACGATCGGCAAGGCGACAGGCGCCAGATCGACGTACTGCCCGTTGGGTGTCGCAGGGGCCGCCTTCTCGGCGGCCAGCGCGGGCCCAGCGATGGCGAGGAGGATGACGACTGAAGCAGCGGCGCGGCGGATCATTCGCAGATCCTCACACGCCACGGGTTTCCGGAAGCTTTCGCGCTAGAGCGGGTGCTTCCAGCCGCCAGGACCAGGCGCGATCTCGCCGCGGTCCACCCTCACCCGGAGCCCCGTCCCCTTCGACATCACCCCGATGACGGTCAGGCCCAAGTCCGCGACCACTTCAGGGGCCGTGGTGCAGACGACTTCGTAATCGTCGCCGCCAGAGGCCAGCGCGCGCAGGGCTTCGACACGATCAGCCTGCGCCTCCAGCCATGTTTGAGCGGCCGCCGAGAGCGGCAGGCGATCAAGGTCGATATGCACCGCCAGCCCGCTTGCCTCTGCGATGTGGCCGGCGTCGGCGATCAGGCCGTCGGAGACGTCAGCCGCGGCGCTGGCGTATTTGCGCAGCGCCTCGCGCAATTCCACCCGAGGCGATGGCAGCCGATAGCGCCCAGCAAGATAGCCATCAGGATCAGCCAACTCGCCGCGCGCCGCCATCAGCCCCAGCCAACCGTCGCCGATCACGCCCGATACACACAGCAGATCGCCTGCCCCGGCGCCGCCCCGGCGAATCATCGCGCCGCTCGGGGTCCAGCCCAGCATGGTCAGCGACAGAGTCAGCGGCCCGGGGGTCGCCACCGTATCGCCGCCCAGCAGCGTCAGGCCGTAAGCTTCGCCATCGATGCGAAGGCCCTCGGCGAAGGCTTGGCGCTCAACCCAGCCGAAGCCTGGGGTCCAGGCCGTGGCCAGGAAATAGCCGTAAGGTTCAGCGCCCTTGGCGGCGAGATCGGAGAGGTTCACCCGCAAAAGCTTGCGAGCGATCAGATCGGGCGCCTCGCCGGGGAGGAAGTGCACCCCCTCGACCATGGCGTCCTTGGTGACGATGAGGTCGAACCCTGGCCGCGACGGGATCACCGCCGCGTCGTCCAACAGGCCAAGCGCCTCTGGGGCTCCTTTGGTCAGCGGGCGAAAGAGCTGAGCGATCTGCCCAAACTCGTCCAACCCGCCGGCCCCAGGCGCCTCAGGTGCGGACATCGCGGGCCACCGCGTCCAGGGCCCCGTTCACGAAGCCGGGCTCAGGGCCCTCGAAGAACGACTTGGTGAGCTCGACATATTCGTCAATCACCACCTCGGTCGGGACGTCCGAGCGATGCGCCAACTCAAAGGCGCCAGAGCGCAGGATCGCACGCACGGTGGCGTCGATCCGCTCCAGCCGCCAGCCCGCGGCCAGACGCTTGACCACGGCGGCGTCGATCTCGCGTTGGTTCTCGACCACGCCTCGGACCAGTTCGGCGAAGAAGCCCTCATCGGCGCTGGCCATCATGTCGCCTTCGGTCGCCGCGTCGCCCTCGACGCCGCGATCAAAGCGATGGTCGGCGAATTCGCGGATGACCGCCTCAACCCCGACGCCCGAGACTTCCATCTGATAGAGCGCCTGGATCGCGGCCAGACGTGCGACCGACCGCTGGTTATGGACCCGGCTCATCGCGCTTGGCCGAGCAGCTGACGCTTGAGTTCGATCATGTCGAGCGCAGCGCGCGCAGCGCCGCCGCCCTTGTCGCCCTCGCTGGCCTTGGCGCGCGCCCAGGCCTGATCCTCGTCCTCGACGGTGAGGATGCCGTTGCCGATCGCCAGGCGCTTGCCGACCGCCAGGTCCATGATTCCACGAGCCGATTCGTTGGAGACGATCTCGAAGTGATAGGTCTCGCCACGGATCACCGTGCCGAGCGCGACGTAGCCGTCATAGCGCCGGCCGGTCGGACGGCTGCCGCCCTCTTCGGCGATGGCGATGGCGCCGGGGATTTCCAGCGCGCCAGGCACGCTGATGACGTCGTACTCGGCGTCATGGGCCGTAATCACGTCGGTCGCAGCCTTCAGCAGTTCGTCAGCGAGGTCGTCGTAGAAGCGAGCCTCGACGATCAGGATGCGGATTTTCTCTTCGAGCATGGGGTCCAGTCTCTGTTCAGTCCGACCCTTTAGGCCGTTTCTCGCCAGCGGGCGAGATAGCGGGCCAACATGTCGATCTCTAGATTGACCTTCGAGCCCGGAACGAGCCGGCCCAGCGTGGTTACATCCCAGGTATGAGGGATCAGATTGACGCCGAAAACGTCATCCTCGACCTCGTTGACGGTCAAGGAAACGCCATCGACGGTGATCGAGCCCTTGGGGGCGATAAAGCGGTGCAACGGTCGGGGAACGCGAATTTTCACGCGATGCGAGCCGCCGTCGGACTCGACCGAGGCCACCTCGCCGACGCCGTCGACGTGGCCCGAAACAATATGGCCGCCGAGTTCATCGCCGACGCGCGCGGCGCGCTCCAGATTGATCGGATCGCCTTCCCTCCACGCGCCCAGCGTCGTGAGGCTGGTCGTCTCGCCGGAAATCTCGACTGCGAACCAGTTATCGCCCTTCTCGACGATGGTCAGGCAGCAGCCGGCGTGGCTAATCGAGGCGCCCATGTCGATCGTCGACAGATCGAAGCTGGTTTCGACCTCGAAACGAAGGTCGCGATTGGTCTCACGGACAGCACGAAGCCGCCCCACGTCGGTGACGATACCGGTGAACATTCAAATCCTCTCGTAACGCTCCCAGAGGTCGTCCCCGACCTCTCGGACTTCAATTCTGCGCAGGCGCGGGGCGTCGGCCAAGGCGCTCAGCGCCAGGGCGCCGATGCCGGGCCGCCCCTCCCCGCCGATCACCATCGCCGCCCGAAACCATTCGATGCGGTTCACCAGGTCGCAGCGCAGGAAACTCGCCGCCACCTGCCCGCCGCCCTCGACGAACAGCCGCTTCAGGCCAGCTTCCGCCAGGGTTTCCACAACGTCATGCAACTCAGGTCGTTCGTCGCCGACCGCCTTGACCTGCAACACACGCACGCCAGCGGCGACCAAACGGGCCTCGGGCGCGGTCGTGGTGATCAGATAGGTGGGAACTTCACGGGCGGTGGCGACCAGCTTGCACCCGTCGGCCAGCCTCTGGCGGCTGTCCAGCACCACGCGAGCCGGCTGCTGACCGCTCCAGCCATCCAGGCGCACGGTCAGTTCGGGATCGTCGGCCAGGGCGGTTTCCACCCCAACCAAGACGGCGTCATGCTCGGCCCGCAGCCGGTGCACGGCCTCGCGCGCTTGCGCCCCGGTGATCCAGCGGCTCTCGCCCGAGGCGGTCGCGATGCGGCCATCCAGCGAGGTGGCCAGCTTGAGCGTGACGCTAGCGGCCATCCTCGTCGCCGTCGCTCAGCCCCTCTTTGCCGAGGAAGGTCGCGAACTCACCGGCTTCCCGGAAGTCGCGGTAGACCGAGGCGTAGCGGACATAGGCCACGTCATCGAGGCCCTTCAGGTTTTTCATGATCAGCTCGCCGACTGCCGAAGACGGCAGTTCGGTTTCGCCCATGCTTTCGAGCTGACGCACGATGGTCGAGATCATCTTCTCGATCCGGTCTGGCTCGATGGGCCGCTTGCGCGTGGCCAGGGCGATCGAGCGGGCGAGCTTGTCGCGGTCGAACGGCGTACGCCGCCCAGACCGCTTCAGGATCGTCAGCTCGCGCAGCTGCACCCGCTCGAAGGTGGTGAAGCGGCCTTCGCACTCCGGACAGAGCCGGCGACGGCGGATAGCCGCGCCGTCTTCCGACGGGCGGCTGTCCTTCACTTGGCTTTCGGCGTGGCCGCAGAACGGGCACCGCATGATCTAGCCCCTTCTGGCTAACCAGCCCCCCAGATACAGGGTCTAGCTGTAGATGGGGAAGCGTTTCGTGAGCGCCAGGACTTCGTCCCGCACCTTGGCTTCCACCGCCGAGTTGTCGCCGCCCGTCGCCAGGCCATCGAGAACCTCGCCAATCCAGGTTCCGATCTGACGGAATTCACCGGGGCCGAAGCCGCGGGTCGTGCCGGCCGGGGTGCCAACCCGCAGGCCCGAGGTCTGCATCGGGGGAAGCGGGTCGAACGGGATGCCGTTCTTGTTGGTGGTGATGAGGGCGCGTTCGAGGGCCACCTCGGCGTCCGAACCGCTCACGCCTTTCGGCGTCAGGTCGACCAGCATCAGATGGCTGTCGGTGCCGTTGGAGACGATCTTGAAACCGGCGGTCTGCAGGCTGTCGGACAGGGCGCGGGCGTTATCGACGACCTGACGGGCGTATTGTTTGAACTCGGGCTTCAAGGCCTCGCCGAACGCCACCGCCTTGGCGGCGATCACGTGCATCAACGGTCCGCCCTGAAGGCCTGGGAACACCGCTGAGTCGATCTTCTTGGCCAATTTCTTGGAGTTGGTCAGGATCATGCCGCCACGCGGGCCCCGCAGGGTCTTGTGCGTGGTGGTGGTGACAATGTCGGCATGCGGGAACGGGTTCGGATAGGCCCCGCCGGCCACCAGGCCCGCATAGTGGGCGATATCGACCATCAGAAGCGCGTCGACGCTGTCAGCGATCTCCTTGAAACGGGCGAAGTCGATGTGGCGGCTATAGGCCGAGCCCCCAGCGATGATCACCTTGGGCTTCTCAGCCAGGGCGACCTCAGCGGCCATGTCGTAGTCGATCAGATGGTCTTGCTGGCGCACGCCGTAGGCGACCGGCCGGAACCACTTGCCCGACTGGTTCACGTTCTTGCCGTGAGTCAGGTGACCGCCGGCCGACAAGTCCATGCCCATGAAGGTGTCGCCCGGGCTCATGGTCGCCATGAACACCGCCTGGTTCGCCTGGCTGCCCGAATGCGGTTGGACGTTGGCGTACTCACAGCCAAAGATCTGCTTGGCCCGCGCAATGGCGATTTCCTCGGCCACGTCGACGACTTCACAGCCGCCGTAGTAGCGTTTGCCCGGATAGCCTTCGGCGTACTTGTTGGTCAGCACCGAGCCCTGGGCGTCGAGGACGGCCTGCGACACGATGTTCTCCGACGCGATCAGCTCGATCTGATCCTGCTGGCGCTTCAGCTCGCCGGACAGCACCGCGGCGATGTCGGGATCGGTCTGGGCGACGTTGGACGTGAAGAATGCGTCTGCTGGGGTTTGGGCGTGCACGGTCATGGGCGGGCCTTTCGGGAAACGGTGGAGGCGGATATCGGGCGAGCGCCTCGTCGAGCGCTCTTTAACGCCATCGGTCGCGTGATCCAACGGCGGGGAACGAACTTCTCTCTGCGACGTTGCGTCAAACGTGGGGGTGCGCGTGCTTGCGCGCGCCCGTTGCGGTTCATCGTGTTGCCAGGGGATCCTGAATGAGTATCGAAGCCGAGCCTGAGGGGCGTTCGGGCGAGGAACTGATGCGACTGGGCGCGGACATCGTCGCGGCCTATGTCAGCCGAAATTCCGTATCCGCCGACGCGGTCCCCGATATTATTCGATCGGTCTACGGAGCGCTGGAAGGCCTCAATCGATCGACCGTCGCCGTGCCGGAAGAAAGACCCAAACCCGCTGTCCCCATAAATCGTTCCATCCAGCACGACTTCATCGTCTGCCTGGAAGACGGCAAGAAGCTCAAGATGCTCAAGCGCTACCTGCGCTCGCGCTACGACATGAGCCCCGACGACTATCGTCGCCGCTGGGGATTGCCGCCCGACTATCCGATGGTCGCACCGGCCTACGCGGCGAGGCGCTCGGCCTTCGCCAAGGAAATCGGCCTGGGCCGGGGCGTGCGTCGAGGTAAGTGAAGGCGATGCCCTGCGCTCCTTCCCACGAAATGGGGATCTAGCAGGAGCGACAGGAAATTTGGCGGGAACTGCGCAGAAGCGCGTTCCCAGGTTCCAGTCAAAGCGCCGCAAGCGCGGATGTGAGTGGGACGTTTGAGCCTCGTCCGAGGCATAGCAATCAGCTTGTTTTGTGAACCCGTTGGTTCTCCAAGAAGGCCGAGATGACGCAGGCCTGCGTCATCTCATATAGCAAAATCGACTAGGCCGCGACGCCGCCGACACGCGCAATGTTGCAATGGACCCACAGCTTCTCAAGCGCATCGGCCAAGGCGTCCATCATCTCGTCGGTATGGGCGGGCGACGGCGTAAAGCGCAGGCGCTCAGTGCCGCGCGGCACGGTGGGATAGTTGATCGGCTGCACGTAGATGCCGTGATCGGCCAGCAGGATGTCCGAAATCATCTTGCAGTGGACCGCGTCGCCCACCAGCACCGGCACGATATGGCTGACCGAGTCCATCACCGGCAGGCCGGCCTTGCGAAGACGGGCCTTCAGGGTCGCAGCGCGCTCCTGATGAGCCTCGCGCACCTCGTTGTGCTCCTTGAGCCAACGAATCGAAGCAACCGCTCCGGCCGCCAGCGCCGGCGGGATCGACGTCGTGAAGATGAAGCCGTCGGCATAGGAGCGGATCGCATCCACGATCACAGCGTCGGCGGCGATGTAGCCGCCCATCACGCCAAACGCCTTGCCCAGCGTGCCCTCGACAATGTCGATCTGATCCATCACGCCGTCCCGCTCAGCGACGCCCGCGCCGCGCGGTCCGTACATGCCGACCGCGTGGACTTCGTCCAGATAGGTCATGGCGCCGTACTTCTTGGCCAAGGCCACGGTGCCAGCCATGTCGGCGATGTCGCCGTCCATGGAATAGACGCTTTCGAAAGCGATCACCTTAGGCGCATCGGCCGGCGCGGCGGCCAGCAGTTCCTCGAGGTGAGCTAGATCGTTGTGGCGGAAGACCCGGCGGCTCTCACGACCGCCGGCCCGGATGCCGGAGATCATCGAGTTATGGTTCAACTCGTCGGAGAAGATGATCAGACCCGGCAGGATCTTGAACAGCGTCGAGAGCGACGCCTCGTTGGAGACGTAGCCCGAGGTGAAGAGAAGAGCCGCTTCCTTGCCATGCAGGTCGGCGAGCTCATGCTCCAGCTCGACATGGTAGTGCGTGGTGCCCGAAATGTTGCGCGTGCCGCCCGAGCCCGCGCCGGCTTCGTCGATCGCCTTGTGCATGGCGTCGGTCACGATGGGGTTCTGCCCCTGACCGAGGTAGTCGTTCGAGCACCAGACCACGACGTCGCACTGCGAGCCGTCAGCCTGAGTCCACGTCGCCTGCGGAAACTGGCCGCGATGACGCTTCAAATCGGCGAACACTCGGTATCGGCCTTCCGAACGAATCTGTTCGAGGGCGGAAGCGAAGGCGTTCTTGTAATCCATCGATTTGAACTCCGCCCTGGACGTTCGACGATCTCGCGCCGCGGGCGGTCCTCTTGATATGGCCGGGCTTATCGCGCCACCCGCGCCGATTGTCTACAATCTGTCACGCCGCAGTCGATCAGAATTCGTAAGCGGCTGCTCAGCCTTCGTGATCGATCAAGCGAGTTCATCCAAGCGACCGCGAAGCATCTGCACAATTCCGGAGAAGTCCTTAGTTCCGTATCCCAGCCGATCAAATAAGGCGTACAGCCCCTCTGCCTGGGCCCCCATCGGCGCAGCGGCGCCGGCCGTAGCAGCGGCCTGCTGCGCCAGCTTCAAGTCCTTCAGCATCATGGCTGTGGCAAATCCGCCCTCATAACCACGGTTCGACGGCGCGGTAGCCACCGGGCCTGGCCACGGGCAGTAGGTCGACAACGACCAGCATTGGCCAGAGGACTGGTTGGCGATCTCGAAGAACCGCTCGCTATCGAGACCAAGCTTTTCTGCCAGGGCGAAAGCTTCGCAGACGCCAAGCATGGAAATGCCGAGCACCATGTTGTTGCAGATCTTGGCCGCCTGCCCCGCCCCGTGATCTCCCGCTCGAATCACCGCCCGCGCCATCGGCTGGATGACCGCCTCGATCGCGGGGAAATCGGCCTCGTCGCAGCCGACCATGAAGGCCAGCGTGCCAGCATCCGCCGCCGAAGTGCCGCCGGAGACTGGGGCGTCGGCGAACCGGAATCCCAATTCGCGCGCCTGGAGGCCGACAGCCCGGGCGCTCTCGACGTCGATGGTCGAGCAATCGATCAACATCGCGGTCTTGGGCGCATTGGGCAGAATGTGCTCGGTATAGACGGCGCGGACGTGGTCCCCGGCTGGCAGCATGGTCACCACAGCGTCCGCACTCTTGACCGCCTCGGCCACGCTGGCGGCGGGCGAGCACCCCGCCGCTGTGGCGCGATCCAGCGCCTGGGCCGAGAGGTCGAATGCCGCGACCTCGTGGCCCGCCTTGACCTGATTGGCGGCCATGCCGCCGCCCATGTTGCCCAGGCCGATGAACGCGATGCGCATGACTAGGCCTTGGGCTTCTGGAACTTGTAGACGAACTGGTCGGTCTTCCCGCGGATCTTCGGGTCGAACACGTTCACCGTCTTGTCGTCGGCCGGATTGCGGATCGCATTGTCCTCGCCGACGAACTTGAAGCCTGCCGACTCTACCTCGCGCTTGACGATGGCCGGATCGATCCGGTGCAGGCTGTCGGCGACTTCGATGGGGGCGCCCGTCACAGCCGTATGGTCGATGATGAGCAACGTCCCACCCGGCTTGATCGTGTTGTAGAGCGTCTTGTTCACCGCCGGCACGTCCAGCGCCAGCTGCTTCAGATGGAAGTCGTGGTAGTTCTGGGCCGTGAACATCACGTCCACCGGCTCGGGCGTCTTGAAGTCCTTGGCGTCCAGGGTGACGACCTCGACATTGCCTTTCTGCAGGGCCGCCTTGGTCTTTTCGACATCGCCGGCCGGCACGGCGGCGTAAACCTTGCCGGTCGGCCCAACAGCGGCGCTGAGCACGCGGGTGAAATACCCCCCGCCGGGCAGGATCTCGACGACCTTGTCGCCCGGTTTCACCCCCGCGAAGGTCAATATTTCGGCGGGTTGGCGGGCGGCGTCTCGGGCCTTGTCGGCCGAAGGTCGGCTGGCGTCGGCGACAGCAGCTGTGATGTTGGCCGGCGGCGCGGCGTGAGCAGCGGACACGGAAAGCAACAGGGCCGCACTGGCGGCCATCAACAGATTGCGCGTCATCTTGCTTCCTCCATCGGCGTGCTCGATGGCCGCCGTTGCGCTCAAGTTAGGGGCGTCCACTCCTCTGTGGAAGGAAGACCTGCAAAAATCGCATCGAGCATGGTTTCGCTGACGCCTTCCGGCGTAGGAGGATTCCAGCGCGGCGCGTGATCCTTCTCGACGATCACGGCCCGAACGCCCTCCAGGAAATCGTGCCTTTGCACGACACGCGCCCCGATCCGGTATTCCATCGCCATGTTCTCGGCGAAGGTCTTGGCTTGGCCGCCGAGCTGAAGCTGCCGCAACGCCACCTTCATGGTCTGAGGCGACTTGGTGGCCATCACCTTGAGCTGTTCATTAGCCCAGTCACTCCCCGAGGCCCTTAGCGCAGCCAAGATCGCCTCAAGGCTGTCCAGCGCGAAGACCTTGTCGATCTCTTCCTGGTGCTGCGCCAGCGGCGGGCGGCCGGCGTCCCCCTCGTACTCCGTCAGGATCGTCTCGATCGCGGCGGGATCGGCCAGGATGGCGGCCTTCAGTTCCGCGATCTTGACGCTCTCCACGAAGTCGGTGGCGACCCCGACCAGCTCGCAATCGGCCGCCTTGATCCGCGCGCCGGTCAGCGCCAGCCACAGACCGATATGGCCTGGCATGCGCGGCAGGAACCAGCCGCCTCCGACATCAGGGAACAGGCCGATGCCAGTTTCCGGCATCGCGAAGGTCGTCTTTTCAGTGGCGATCCGGTAGCGGGCCGGCATGGCCAGACCGACGCCGCCGCCCATGGTGATCCCGTCCATGATCACCGCGACCGGCTTTGGGTACTCGAACAAGAGGTGGTTCAGCCGGTATTCGATAAAGAAGAACTCGCGCGCAGCCTTGCCATCGCCCGCCCCACTCTCGGCCAGCATCCGGATGTCGCCGCCCGCGCAGAAGCCGCGCTCGCCCGCGTGATCCAGCAGCACCAACTCGACGGCCGGGTCCTCACGCCAGGCCAGCAGCACCTCGGTCATCACCTGGCACATGTCGGTCGTCAGGGCGTGCAATGCCTGCGGCCGGTTCAGGGTGATCCGGCCGACACGGCCCTCGATACGGGTCAGGACGTCGCTCATTGCCGGAACATCTCCCGGGCGATGATCACCCGCATGATTTCGTTGGTGCCTTCAAGGATCTGGTGGACCCGCAGGTCGCGGACGATTCTCTCGAGCGGGTAGTCTTTCAGATATCCGTAGCCGCCGTGCAGCTGCAGCGCCTGATTGGCCACGTGAAAGCCCGCATCGGTGGCGAACCGCTTGGCCATGGCGCAGTACTTGGTCGCCTGGGGGTCGCGGTTATCCAGCGCATGCGCCGCCCGGCGCACCATCAGGCGCGCGGCCTCAAGCTCAGTGGCCATGTCAGCGATTTTGAACTGCAGGGCCTGGAAATCGGCCAGTTGCTTTCCGAACTGCTTGCGCTCGCTCATGTAGGCCTGGGCCGTGTCCAGGGCGAACTGAGCGCCTCCGAGCGAACACGAGGCGATGTTCAGCCGCCCGCCATCCAGCCCCATCATCGCAAAGCGAAACCCCTCGCCCTCCCCGCCGATCCGGTTGGCCGCCGGGATCCGGAGATTGTCGAAATTCACCTGGGCGGTGGGCTGGGCGTTCCACCCCATCTTCCTTTCCTGGGCCCCAAACGACAGGCCCGGCGTGCCGTTCTCGACCACGAAGGCCGACACGCCCTTTGCGCCCGCCTCGCCGGTGCGGGCCATCACCACATAGAGGTCTGAGACCCCGCCGCCCGAGATGAAGGCCTTCGACCCGTTGAGCACATAGTGGTCGCCGTTCAGGACCGCGCTCGTCCGCAGCGCCGCGGCGTCGGAGCCAGACCCCGGCTCGGTCAGGCAGTAGCTAGCGATCAGTTCCATGCTGGTTAGGCGCGGCAGATAGCGCTGGCGCAACTGATCATCGCCAAACCGGTCGATCATCCACGAGGCCATGTTGTGGATCGTGAGATAGGCCGCAACCGAGACGTCGCCATAGCTGAGCGCCTCGAAGACAATCGAAGCGTCCAACCGAGTCAGGCCTGCGCCGCCGACATCCTCGCCGATGTAGATTCCGGCGAACCCCATCTGCGCCGCCCGGCGCAAAACGTCCGTAGGGAAGTGCTTTTCCTCATCCCAGCGCGCCGAGTGCGGGGCAAGTTCAGCCTCAGAAAAGGCCATGGCCGCGCCTTGTATTGCGCGCTGATCGTCGGAGAGGGCGAAATCCATGCGCTCGAACTCACGTCTGCAGAGGCTGACTTGAGCAAGTCGCCCCGCTGGCGCAACCTGTCAACGACGCGGCGCTCGAGCGCGCGCCTTTCTTCGGGGTCTTTGAATGGCGCATGAAGCTGTCGGCGGTCGTGCAAGCGAGTCCGTGCGAAATCTCGCCTTCATTAATTACGGGCTGCTGTTTGCCTCGGTGTTCTTCGCCGGCGTCCCCGCCCTGATCGCGGCCATCATCGCCTACTCCCAACAGGACGAGGCGCCGCAGACCATTCGCTCTCACTACAAATTCCAGATCCGGGTCTTCTGGGTCGCGTTCTGCCTGGCGCTGGCCGCCGGGGTCAGTTTCCTCGGCGTGATGATCCGCGTCACCAGCGAGGTCTTCCAGTTCACCCAGGTCCCCGGCTGGGATTTGCACGACAACGTGAAGCTGGACCTCTCGAACGTCACCGTTGACGGAACCTTGATAGTCCTACTGGCCTCTTGCGCCCTGTTCTCGGCCCTGGGAGGCCTCTGGCTCGTCCTGGCGCCGGCTTTGGGCTTCGTCAGGCTTGCTTCCGAGCGAGGGATGGGCCACAGCGCGCGCCCATGAGCCCTGCCCCCCTCGCCGCCTACCCCGCCCTCCGCCTGCGCCGCCTGCGCCAGGCCGACTGGATCCGCCGCATGGTGCGCGAAAGCGTCCTGACCCCGGCGGACCTCATCTGGTCCATGGTCGTTCACGAGGGCGATGGCGAGGTTCCCGTCGCTTCGATGCCCGGCGTCTCACGCCTGTCGGTCAAGGAGTGCGCCAAGGCCGCCGTCGAGGCCCGCAAGCTTGGCATCCCGGCCATCGCCATCTTCCCGCACATCGACGGCTCCAAGAAGGACGCGCTCGGCTCCCAGGCCGCCGATCCGAACGGCGTCATCGCCAACGCGATCAAGGCCATGAAGGACGCGGCCCCCGAGGTCGGGATCATGTGCGACGTCGCGCTCGACCCCTTCACCGATCACGGCCACGATGGCGTCATCGAGAACGGCAAGATCGCCAACGATCCGACCATTGAGCGCCTGGTGGAACAGGGCCTGATCCAAGCCCAGGCGGGCTGCGACATCCTGGCCCCCTCCGACATGATGGACGGCCGCTGCGCCGCCCTGCGCACCGCGCTTGAAGGCGCCGGCCTGCAGGACACGATGATCATGTCCTACGCCGCCAAGTTCGCCTCGGCCTTCTACGGCCCTTATCGCGACGCCATCGGCTCGGGAAAGCTCGGCACCGGCGGCGCGCCGATCGACAAGAAAACCTACCAGATGGACTCGGCCAACACCGAAGAAGCCCTGCGCGAGGTCGCCCTCGACATCGCCGAGGGCGCCGACATGGTCATGGTCAAGCCAGGCATGCCCTATCTCGACATCGTCAGTCGGGTGGTCGAGACCTTCCAGATGCCGACCTTCGCATTCCAGGTGTCTGGCGAGTACGCGATGATCATGGCTGCGGCCCAGAACGGCTGGATCGACGAGGAGCGCGCCATTCTGGAAAGCCTGGGCGCCTTCAAGCGCGCCGGCGCTGCGGGGGTCATCACCTATTTCGCGCCACGCGCGGCGAAGATGCTGGGCGCGTGAAAGCCGTAGAGATCGTCGCCGGGGTCATTCGCGACGTCGGCGGCCGCGTCCTGACCGTCCGCAAGCGCGGCACGAGCGCCTTCATGCTGCCTGGCGGTAAGCGGGAGGCGGGCGAAAGCGATATCGCGGCCCTTTCGCGAGAATTGGGCGAGGAGATCGGCTGCGACCTGATCACCGCCGATCATCTCGGCACCTTCGACGCCCCCGCCGCTAACGAGCCCGACACCCGCGTCTATGGTGCGATCTATCTGGCGGTCGTCGCCGGCGACGCCATCGCGAAGGCCGAGATCGAAGAACTGCTCTGGATCGACCCGAAATCCCCGCCCAGCGTCCGCTTCGCGCCACTGCTGGAGCGTCAGGTGCTGCCGCGGCTAGCAGCGACATAGCCCCAGGCAGGGGCTATTTCTCCAGGCGCGCCACCAAGCTCGAAGTGTCCCAGCGGTTCCCGCCCATAGCCTGGACCTCGGCATAGTAGCCATCCACCAGGGCGGTCATGTCCAGCTTGGCGCCATTGGCCTGCGCCTCGTCGAGCACGAGGCCGAGATCCTTGCGCATCCAATCGACGGCGAAGCCGAAGTCGAACTCCCCCTGCGCCATGGTTCCCCAGCGATTGTCCATCTGCCAGGATTGCGCCGCGCCTTTCGAGATCGCCGCCGCCACCTCCAGCGGATCAAGCCCGGCGCGCTTGGCGAAGTGCATGCCCTCAGCCAGGCCCTGGACGATCCCGGCGATGCAGATCTGGTTGACCATCTTGGTCAGCTGGCCCGCGCCCGGCCCGCCCATCAGTCGCGAGGCCTTGGCGAACGCGGCGATCACCGGTTCGGCGCGTGCATAGGCGCCAGTCTCGCCGCCGCACATCACGGTCAACTGACCATTCTCCGCGCCCGCCTGGCCGCCGGAAACCGGGGCGTCGATGAACCAACGCCCGCCCTCGTCCGCCAAGGCCGCCATTTCACGCGCAACCTTGGCCGAGGTCGTGGTGTGATCGACGACGACGCCGTCCGCAGCCATCGCCGGCAAAATGTCCGCGACCACGCCGCGCACGTCGTCGTCATTGCCAACGCACAGGAAGACGATCTCCGCAGCTTCCGCCGCCTGCGCCGCCGTCGCACAGGCCCGGCCGCCGTACGCCGTGGCCCAGCGCTGGGCCTTCTCCGGGCTGCGATTGAACACAGAGACGTCGTGGCCCGCCTTGGCCAGGTGACCGGCCATGGGGAAGCCCATAACGCCCAGGCCAACGAAAGCGACTTTCATCCGCACGTCCTTCTCTCAACTCAACGTCATCTTAACGGGCCCCGCGCCAATCTCCGCTGGAATCGGGCGGACGGGGTTTGAACATGGCGATGGGCGAAGCGCCTATCCTGATCAAGAAGGTCAAGAAGGCCGCAGGGCACGCTCACCATGGCGGCGCCTGGAAGGTGGCTTATGCCGACTTCGTCACCGCGATGATGGCCTTCTTCCTCTTGATGTGGCTGATCAACACCACCAGCCCGGAGCAAAAGCGCGGCATCGCCGACTATTTCGCGCCGGCCAGCATCTCCGAATCCACGTCCGGCTCCGGCGGGATCCTGGGCGGCACCGCCCTGGGCGAAGACGGCGCTCAAGGCGCCGGGTCACAGGCGATCATCGAACAGATGGCCCCAGAATCGCCCAATCCGAACGACGGATCCCAGCAGGACGCCGCCAAGGAAATGTCTCCGGAGGCGTCCACTGAGGCCCTGCGCGAGGCGATCCTTCAACGCGAACAGGCCGCCTTCGCCTCCGCCGCCCAGTCCCTGCGCCAAGCGCTGCAGGACATGCCCGAACTTGCCGAGCTTTCGAAAAATATCCTGATCGACCAGACGCCGGAAGGCCTGCGCATCCAGCTCGTGGATCAGGAAGGCCGCTCGATGTTCGCCACCGGCCGCGCCGAGCCCAATGATCGCGCCAAGCTGTTGTTGCGCGCCGTGGCCAAGATCGTGAACCAGCTGCCCAATCGGATCAGCATCGCGGGCCACACCAACGCCTCGGTGGATGGGGCCAAGCCTGACGGCGACTGGCAGTTGTCGGCCGCCCGCGCCGACGCTTCGCGCCGCGTGCTGCAATCGGCTGGCGTCGACCCCGACCGCGTCTATCAGGTGTCCGGCAAGGCCAACTCCGAGCCGCTGTACCCGGACGACCCGACCCTCGCCGGCAATCGCCGCATCGCCATCGTTCTGCTGCGCGAGGCGCCTGTTCTGCCGCCAAACCACGGGTTGCAGTGACGGAAGCTGGGTGCTGACATTTTGGGACCTTGCGCCTGAGCTTTCGATGACGCCTAATCTCCCCAGGCGCAGTGGTTCGAAAGCGATCGCAAGTCCGTGACGCAGCACTTTCCGACACGACAACTCAGGTTCTTCCTGACGGCGCCGAGCCCGTGCCCGTACCTTCCGGATCGGCACGAGCGAAAGGTTTTCGCCCATTTGCCGCTCTCGGACGGCGCGAACGTCAATGACAGCCTCACCCAGGTTGGGTTCCGGCGCTCGCAGAACATCGCCTATCGCCCGGCCTGCGAGAGCTGCTCGGCCTGTGTCTCGGCCCGCATTCCGGCCAAGGACTACGCCTTCTCGCGCTCGGAACGGCGGGTCCTGGCGCGCAACGGCGACCTCGAACGCCATCTGGTCGAGGCCGAGGCCACAATGGAGCAGTTCGACCTGCTCCGCCGCTACCTGCTGACCCGTCACGCCGATGGCGGCATGGCCGAGATGACCTGGCCCGACTATGTCGCCATGGTCGAGGACACCGCGGTCCGCACCCACATCATCGAGTATCGCCTGCGGTCGAAGGACGGCGGGCCGGGCGATCTGATCGCCTGCGCGCTTGTCGATCTGATGAGCGACGGCCTGAGCCTCGTCTATTCGTTCTACGACCCGACCATGGGCAAGCGCAGCCTGGGCTCGTTCGTGATCCTGGACCACGTGGTCCAGGCCTGCCTCACCGAAATCCCGTACGTCTATCTGGGCTACTGGGTCCGGGGCTCGGAGAAGATGGACTACAAGGTCCGTTTCTCGCCCATCGAACTCCTGCGGCCCGAGGGTTGGTCGCTGATGTCGGCACGCGACCGCGTCCGCCCGGTCGAGGCCTGACCATACCGCATCGTTGACAGCCGGCCTCGCCGGTTCTCACATGTCTCCCACGAAGCCACCAGAGCTTCACCAGGGAGACCATCATGGACGCCGAAGCATTCCGGCAGGACGCGCGCGCCTGGCTCGAGGCGAACTTCCCACCGTCGCTGAACGGCCAGGGCGGCCTGATGAACGCCGAGGCTCCAACGCCCGAAGACGGCGACTACAAACTCTGGAAGCAGCGCGTCGCCGCTAAGGGGTGGGGCGTCCCCACTTGGCCGGCGGCCTATGGCGGCGGCGGCCTGACCGCGAGCCAGGCCCGCGTCCTGCGCGAAGAGATGGCGCGGCTCGGGGCCTGGAATCCCATTGGCGGCATGGGCGTCATGATGTTCGGCCCGACCCTGCTCGAATATGGGAACGAGGAGCAGAAGCAGCGCCACATCCCGCCGATTGCGCGCGGCGAGTTGCGCTGGTGTCAGGGATACTCCGAGCCCGGCTCCGGATCCGACCTCGCCTCGCTGCAGACGAAGGCGATCGACATGGGCAATCACTTCCTGGTCAGCGGCTCCAAAATCTGGACCAGCGGCGCCCAGTACGCCGACTGGTGCTTCTGCCTGGTCCGCACCGATCCGACCCGCAAGCACGAAGGCATCAGCTTCCTGCTGATCGACATGCGCAGCCCAGGCGTCGAGACGCGGCCGATCCTGCTGATCTCTGGATCCTCGCCCTTCTGCGAAACATTCTTCACCGATGTCCAGGTGCCCAAGGAAAACCTGGTCGGGCCGCTGAACGGCGGATGGACGGTCGGCAAGCGGTTGCTGCAGCATGAGCGGAACGGGCTGTCGGGCGGAACCGGCGGGCCGGGCCGGACCAATCCTGCGGCGCTGCGCGCGGCGGCCATCGACTACTTCGGGCAAAATCAGGACGGCGAACTCGCCGATCCAGACTTCCGCGCCCGGCTGATCCAGCAGGAGATGGACGCCAAGGCCTACGCCTTGACCACCCAGCGGGTGGCCGAGGACGCCCGGAACCAAAACGGTCCGAGCGCCGCCACCTCGATCATGAAAAACGCCAGCTCCCGCATCAACACCGACCATTGCGAGATGACGATCGAGGCCATGGGCCTGAACGGTCTCGGCTGGGAGGGCGAGGCGTTCAGCCCGCAGGAACGCGCCGCCGGCCGCGCCTATCTGCGGATCAAGTCCTCGACCATCGCTGGCGGTTCGTCCGAAATCCAGAACAACATCATCTCCAAGCGAATACTCGGACTGCCCGACACGACGCAGAGCAAGTAAGCGCGGCCTACTGGCCACTGATCAGGTGGCTGTGGTCTTCGTCACCCATATCGATTTGCACCCCAGCGATCTCTGCGTTGTAGGCGTTGTCGCCCGAGCGCGGCATGGGACAAGCGCCAAGTTGTCCTCGGTTTCGGCAAGTCATCCCCAAGCCCCGGCCGCCCACACATCGACCGGAGGGCGGCAGCTTGGTAAACTGCTGCGGTGTTTCAGTTGGTTGGGCCAGACGCATGACACGGCAATTGCGCCTGGAACTCCGGCGTCCCGTCTCCTTTGCACGCCGCGATTTCGTCAAGGGCCCGTCCAACGCCCAGGCGATCGCCGCGCTGGATCTTTGGCCGAACTGGCCCGGCGGCGCTCTGGCGCTGTTCGGACCGATCGGCAGCGGCAAGACCCATCTGGCGCGCGAGTGGGCCGCGCGCTCTGGCGCGATCATCCTTGACCGAACCTCGCCCGACATCGCCGCAGCGGCGGGTCGGCCCGTCCTGCTGGAAGACGTCGATCAAGGGATCGACGACGAGGCCCTCTTTCACCTGATCAATATGGCCGCGCGCGAGGGCGGCGGCCTGCTGCTGACCGCGCGCGAGGCGCCGGCCGCCTGGCGCGCCGAATTGCCGGACCTGCGCTCACGGCTCAACGCCCTGCTGGTGGCCGAGATCGAGGAACCGGACGACGAAGTCCTGGAAGGCGTGCTCAAGAAATTCTTCCGCGAGCGGAGCATTCGCGCACCGAAGGAGGTCTATCCCTACCTGTTGCGACGCATGGAGAGGTCGATCCCCTATGCTCGCGAGATCGTAAAGCGTCTGGACGAGGCCGCCGACGATGAACAACGCCCTATTTCGCGCATACTTGCGCGACAGATTCTTGAAGATGATAGCGAGAATCTTGACCTTTTCGATGGATGACTTGCGGCACATTTCGGGTTGGGTCAGAACCAACCCATGCCTACGGACGCTGAATCCATGACCTACGCCGCCCCTGGTCCGCGGCCCGCCGACGAAGCGCCCCTGGCGCTGGACTCCGAGTTGGCCGGCTCGCCCGAACGCTTCTTCAACCGGGAAATCTCCTGGCTCGCCTTCAATGAGCGCGTGCTGGACGAGAGCAAGAATCCGCGCCATCCGCTGTTGGAGCGGCTGCGGTTCCTGTCGATCTCGGCCAACAACCTCGATGAATTCTACATGGTCCGCGTCGCCGGCCTGAAGGCCCAGGCGCGCGAGGATCTTCGGGTGGTCTCCCAGGACGGCCTTACCCCGATCGAGCAACTCGTGCGCGTCAACGCCGAGGCGGCCAACCTGATGGCCGACCAGCAAGGCCAATGGCGGCGGCTGCGCGACGAGATCGCCGACGAGGGATTGATCGTAGTCGGCGCCGAGCAGGTCACGCCGGCCGAAAAGCAGGCGCTGGAAGCCACCTTCGTCACCCGGGTATTCCCGGTCCTGACCCCGCTGGCTATCGACCCGGCCCACCCGTTCCCGTTCATTCCCAACCTCGCCTTCTGCATCGTGCTGAAGCTGAAGCGCGTGTCTGACGGCCGGCTCCTGTACGCCCTGGTGCCGATCCCGGCCCAAGTGGCGCGCTTCTGGGAGCTCCCGGCGGCCCCAAGCCGTCGCAAGCGACCCGACCGTCGCTTCATCAGTCTGGAGAGTCTGACAGCTCTGTTCCTCGACCATCTGTTCCCAGACAGCGAGATCGAGGCCCAGGGCGTGTTCCGCCTGATCCGCGATAGCGACGTCGAGATCGAGGAAGAGGCCGAAGACCTCGTCCGCGAGTTCGAGGTTCGATTGAAGCAACGACGCCTCGGCTCGGTTGTTCGGGTCGAACTCGAGGCCGGCATGCCCGAGGAACTGCGGACCTTCATCGTCGAGAACCTGCACGCCAAGGAAGAGGACATCATCCTCATCGACGGCCTGCTCGGCCTGGACGAACTCAGCCAGCTTATCCCCGCCAACCGGCCGGACTTGAAGTTCAAGCCGTTCGAGGCCCGCTTCCCAGAGCGCATCCGCGATCATGGCGGCGACTGCTTCGCGGCCATTCGCGACAAGGACATCCTGGTCCACCACCCGTTCGAGAGCTTCGACGTGGTGGTCCAGTTCCTGCGTCAGGCTGCGCGCGATCCGAACGTCCTGGCGATCAAGCAGACGCTCTATCGGACCTCGTCGGACAGCCCGATTGTCGCGGCCCTGATCGAGGCGGCGGAGAACGGCAAGAACGTCACCGCACTGGTCGAGATCAAGGCCCGCTTCGACGAGGAGGCGAACCTGAAATGGGCGCGCGACCTGGAGCGCGCCGGGGTCCACGTCGTCTTCGGCTTTGTCGAATACAAGACGCACGCCAAGCTATCGATGGTGGTTCGGAAAGAAGGCGACACCCTTCGCACCTATTGCCACTTCGGCACCGGCAACTACCACCCGGTCACCGCGCGAATCTATACTGACCTGTCGCTGTTCACCTGCGACCCGGCCATGGGCCGCGACAGCGCGCGCCTGTTCAACTTCATCACCGGCTATGCGCGGCCCGACGGCCTGGAGAAGCTGTCGCCTTCGCCGCTGACCATGAAGGCCGACCTGCTGACCTACATCATGCGCGAGGTCAAAAACGCCCATGACGGCAAGCCCGCCGCGATCTGGGCCAAGCTGAACTCGCTGGTCGATCCGGTCATCATCGACGCCCTCTACGAGGCGAGCCAGGCCGGGGTCTCCATCGACCTGGTCATCCGCGGCATCTGCTGCCTGCGGCCCGGCGTGCCGGGCCTCTCGGAAAATATCCGGGTGAAGTCGATCGTCGGCCGGTTCCTGGAGCACGCGCGGATCGTCGCCTTCGGCAATGGCGCGCCCATGCCCTCGGCGGAAAACCGAGTGTTCATCTCGTCGGCCGACTGGATGCCGCGCAATCTCGACCGCCGCGTGGAGTGCCTGACGCCCGTCGAGAACCCCACTGTCCACCAGCAGGTCCTGCAACAGATCATGGTGGCCAACCTCAAGGACGAAGCGCAAAGCTGGACGCTCGACGCGGACGGCCGCTATACCCGCGATCCATCATGGGATCACCCGGGCGCTTTCTCCGCGCACGAGTACTTCATGACCAATCCCAGCCTGTCGGGCCGGGGGCAGAAGGTGAAGGACATGCCGCGCGCGATCGATCATGTGGCCCCGCGCGGATAGCCGGGCCATCGCCCCAGATCCCGGTCCTCGAGCTTTCAAGGATCTAGGTTCGCGCCAAACCGCCGTCATCGACGTCGGGTCCAATTCCGTGCGCCTGGTGATCTACCGGCTGGAAGGCCGCGCCATCTGGACGGTCTTCAACGAAAAGGCCCTCGCGGGGCTCGGCCGTGATCTGCCTGCGACGGGCCGACTGTCGCCCGATGGGATCGAGACCGCCCTCCTCGCCCTGCGGCGCTTCCGGGCTGCGCTTAGCGGATGGGAACGCAGCGACATTTTCGCGGTCGCCACGGCCGCCGTGCGCGAAGCCTCGGACGGCCCGGCCTTCCTCGCTCGCGTCGAGTTGGAAACCGGCCTTCGCCTGCGGGTTCTGTCCGGCGTTGAAGAAGCCCGCTACGCCGCCCTGGGCGTCCTGGCCGGCCAGCCTGACGCTTCTGGTGTAGTCGGCGACATGGGCGGCTCCAGTCTGGAACTGGTGCATCTGGACGGCGGCGCGCCGCGTGACGGCGTCACCCTGCCGCTCGGTCCCTTCGCGCTGGGGGCGCCCAAGCCGCTCGACGTCGACAAGATGCGCAAGGTGATCGACGGGCGCATCGACAAGTCCGGCGTCCGCTTCCGCACCCGGGAATTCCACGCCGTCGGCGGCGCCTGGCGCAACCTGGCCCTTCTACACATGGAGATGGCCGACTATCCGCTGCGCGTCGCCCACCAGTACGAGATGAGCCGCTCCGACGCTGTTGACGTCGCGCGTTTCGTCGCCCGCCAGTCCAAGGCCTCGCTGGAACGGATGCAGGGCCTGTCGAAGAAGCGCTTCGACACCCTGCCCTATTCCGCTCTGGTGCTGGACGCCCTGATCGAACGCCTCGGCATCGAGCGCATCGTGATCTCGGCCTATGGCCTGCGCGAAGGGCTGCTGCTTGAGGCCATGCCACCCGAAGAAGCGGCCCAGGATCCGTTGATCGAAGGTTGTGAGGCCCTGACCACGGTTCGCGGGCTTTCCTGCGATCTCGGCACGGCGCTCCACGACTGGCTGGACCCGGCCTTCAGTCGACTGCCGCCGGTCTTCGGCGCTCGCGAACCGACATTGACCGCCGCCGCCTGCCGCTTGGCCGATCTCGGCGCGCGTCTTCATCCCGACCATCGCGGCGAACTGGCCTTCGAGCAGGTCCTGCGCGCGCCCATCGCCGGCATGAACCACCCTGAGCGCGCCTTCCTGGCCTGCGCCGCCTTCGCTCGACACTCTTCGGCTCCGGCGACGCCTGAGCCCGGCACCGTCTCCAAGGTTCTGTCGGCGGAGCGTCGCCAACGCGCCCGCGCACTTGGCTCGGCCATCCGGCTCGGCTGCGACCTGTCTGGCCGCAACGCCAGCCTGCTCGGTCGCTCCACCCTATCCATTGAAGGCGACCGCCTGATCCTGCGCGCTCAGGAAGGTTGGTCCGACATGCTGCTCGGCGAACAGACCGCCAAACGCGCCCAAACCCTGGCCCAGGCCCTGAAGCTCAAGCTACAATTGGGCTAAGCGTCAACGGAGCCGGCATGGCCTTTTCAGCACACGAACGGACCATCCTCCTCGCCGTGAAGGGCGTCGGCCCAACGGTCGTCCAGCGCCTGGAAGAACTGGGTATCGAAGACCTTGCGTCGCTAGCTCGGCAAGACGCCGCCGCGCTGTGCGTGGCGACCTCCGCTCAGCTGGGATCGACCTGCTGGCGCAACAGCCCGCAGGCCCGCGCCGCGATTGCAGGCGCGATCGAAGCCGCCCAGCGCGCCCAGCGGGCCCATGAGGCGCTCGCCGCGATCTAGGCGGCCACCAGGTCCGCCGGGACCTCGATCTCCATGTCCAGCAGCTGCTGGGCCTTTCCCTTCGCCAACGGATCCAGCCGCAGGCTCGAAAACTGCCCGCCGCCCAGCGCCTGGATGCAGTGAAGATTGATGGCCCCCAGGCCGGGCAGCTCGTAGCTGAACACCTTGGGCGCCTTCGCCCCCTCGAACTCGTGCGCGAAGAAGGCCTGCACCGCTTCGGGCCCCAGGCCGCGCCGGATCCAGGGCAGGTATTCGGGCTTGCGCGCGATGACCCCGATGTTGAACGCGTCGCCCTTGTCGCCGGACCGCGCCCAGGCCAGGTCGATTAGCGGCCGTCGCACCAATTCACGGGTCGTCGTGGGCGGCGCGGGAACGACCGGACGCACGACCTGAACCGGAGCGAAGGCCCTTGGCGGGGGCGCGATCTCGATCTCGCGCGTCTCGGCCCCTAGGCTCACCACGGCTGGAACCTCGCCACGCGGCAGCAGCACAGAATAGACGCGCGCGACGGGGGTGATGGTGGGCGCGCCGCCGAACCAGCCCGTGGAGCCGACGCTCATCGAAGTCGTCGGCGAGGCGAATTCCCGCGCCAGCAACCCGAGGGCCTCAGCGCTCTCGTGCTCAACGCCAACCCTGGCGACCACTTCACGCACGGCCCTGGCCTCCGGTCTGGCTTGGGCTCCATAGGACGCCTCGGCCCCGAGCAACTCGATCCGGCTGTCGCGAATAGGCGGCAAGTTGCGCCCTCGCAGCATTTCGGACAGCCGCTCCAAGAGCGCCTGCGCTTGCCGCTCGGCCTTTCGGGCCGCGTCGCGACCGACGACCGGCATCGCCCCGATAAACCGATAGCCATCCTCGAAGGTGATGCAGACCTTGTAAGCGCCGGTGGGCGGATAGCCCTTGGCGCCTGTGACCCGCACCCGGTTCTCTCCTACCGCCTCGACCTTCACCTCGGTGAAGTCGCACACCACATCCGGCAAGGCGTAGCCTTGGGGATCGCCGACCTCATAGAGGATCTGCTCCGCGACAGCGGCCGGCGACACCAGCCCACCCGTGCCCGGCGGCTTGCAGACCACGAAGCTGCCGTCGGCGTGGCACTCGATCACCGGATAACCGATGTGCGCCCAGTCGGGCACGGCCTCCCAATCAGTGAAAAGGCCACCGGTCGCCTGGGCGCCGCATTCGATGACGTGCCCCGCCAACGACCCGGCCGACAACAGGTCGTGGTCAGCCTCAGTCCAGCCGAATTCATGCATCAGCGGTCCCAGCGCCAGGGCGCTGTCGACCACCCGTCCGGTGATCACCATGTCCGCGCCCGCCGCGAGCGCTTCGGCGATAGGCCGACCGCCGAAATAGGCGTTGGCGGTGAAGACGCGTTTCGGATCGGGGAACTCGGCGTCGGTGAACATCTCGGTCAATCCGCGCCCGGCCAACTCATCCAGACGGCTCATCAGATCATCGCCCTCGACAACGGCGATCTTGAAGCTGAGGCCCGCAGCGGCGGCCAATTCCTCCATCCGTGCTCGGCAGGCCCGCGGATTGAGCCCGCCGGCGTTGGTCACGATTTTGACGCCCTGCGCCTTCAGCTCATGGAGGTTGTCCTTCCAGACCCATTCAGTGAAGTCGCGAGCATAGCCCTGGTCGGGCCGCGCGGCCTTCAGTTGGCCCAGGGACGACATCGTCGCCTCGGCCAGATAGTCGAGGATCATGTAGTCGAGCCTGCCGCCCTTCAGCAGTTGCGGCGCCGCCACCGAGGAGTCGCCGAGGAAGCCGCCGGCTCCGCCAATCCTGACAATCTTGACCATGATCACCTCACTGAACTCGCCCGCGAAACTAGGGCGCCTGCCGTAGCGGCCGCCTAGCCCCGTCGCGCGACGCGCCACTGCCACGAAACCGACATCCAGCCTTCATGCGCGCGTGATGAACGCCGTTGATGAACGCGCCCGAGCGGGTCGCCCCCAGCGGCCCCGACAGTACGGCAGTGGAGTTTTGGCTATGGGTGAGATTTCCTGGACGCGTGCCCGAAGGGCCGCCAACGCCCTGATGCTCACCGCAGCGGTCTCGGCTATGGCTGGCCCGGCCGCCGCCGCCGAGCGCGCCAAGAACGTGATCCTGTTCATCGGCGACGGCATGGGCGTAGCGACCCTGACCGCCGCCCGGATCTATGAGGCCCAGCAACGTGGCGCGGACGGCGCCTCCAACCGGCTCTCGTTCGAGGCCTTTCCGCAACTGGGCCTGGTGCGGACCTATTCGGCCGACAGTTTGGTGACCGACTCGGCGGCCGGCGCTTCGGCGATCCTGACTGGCCGCAGGACCTTGAACGGCGCGCTTGGCGTCAATGACAAGGTTCGCCGCGGGGATTGCGTCTCAGTGGCCGGCTCCACGGTCCCCACTCTGGCCGAGTTGGCGCGAAAGAAGGGACTGGCGACGGGCGTCGTCTCGACCGCCGCGATCACAGATGCGACGCCAGCTTCGCTCTACGCCCATACACCGTCGCGCCAATGGCAATCGGACGCCGACCTGCCGCCGGAAGCCGTCGCGGCCGGCTGCAAGGACATTGCTCGCCAGATGCTGGACGGGCCCAAGGCCCTACAGCTCGACGTCATGCTGGGCGGCGGCGCCGCCGCCTTCACCCCCAGCGAACGAGACGGCAAGCGGCTCGACGGCCGGGACCTGACCGCCGAATGGCGCGCCGGCGGCGGGGCCTTCGTAAAGACCGGATCGGAACTCGCCTCGGTTCCAAAAGACACCAGACGCCTGCTCGGCCTGTTCGCCCCGGGGAACATGATGCGCGAGAACGCCCGCAACGCGACCCAGACCGACGCGCCGCGCCTGACGGAGATGACCGTCAAGGCGATCGAAGTCCTGTCGCAAAGCAAGCAGGGCTACTTTCTGATGGTCGAGGGCGCCCTGATCGACAAGGCCCATCATATGAGCCTGGCTCAGGAAGCCCTGAACGAGACGGTTGAGCTCGCCAAGGCGGTGGCGGCGGCCCAGGCCATGACCGACCCCAAAAATACGCTGATCATCGTCACCGCTGATCACAGCCATGGCCTGACGATCAACGGCGGCGCCCGAGACACCTCGATCCTGGGTCTACTGCCAGGGAACGAGGACGATCCGGCCAGGGCCCTCGACGGCAAGGCCGTTCCCATTCTCATGTACGCAAGCGGCCCCGGCGCGCCGGTGGCCGAGCTCCGCCCCGATCCCGCCGGACTGGACACCGCTGATCCCGACCTTCGCAGCTTCGCTGCGGTGCCCCTCAACAGCGCGGCCCATACTGGCGAAGACATCGCCACCTACGCCACCGGGCCGGGCTCCGAAGACATCCACGGCCTGATGGACCATCCGGCGGTGCACGAGGTCATGCGCAAGGCCCTGGGCCTGCCCTAGGCGCCGCACATACCCCTGACTAGAATGGGTTCAACAAGAACGAATCCATTTCGGGGGATATCCATGACGCTGACACGCCAAGGCCTGCTGGCCGGCCTTTTCGCGACCGCTGCGCTGATTGCGCTCCCGGTGCACGCGGAGGTGAAACTCGCCGCCCCGGCATCAGTCAGCATGTCGGCTGAGGGCCTGAAGGGTATCGACCAGGCCATGCACGGCCTCGTGGACCAAGGCCGCCTCGCGGGCGTCACCACCTTGGTCGCTCGTCACGGCAAGGTGGTTCACTTCGACGCCTATGGCGTGCAGGACGTGAACTCCAAGGCGCCGATGCAGCGCGACACCATCTTTCGCATCGCCTCGATGACCAAGCCGGTCACCGGCGTGGCGATGATGATCCTCTTCGAAGAGGGCAAGTGGAAGCTGGACGACCCGGTCGCCAAGTTCATCCCCGAATTCGCCGACTTGAAGGTCAAGGGCCCCGACGGGACCCTGGTCGCTCAAGCCCATCCGATGACGATGCGCGAGCTTATGAGCCATACGGCCGGCTTTGACGTCTCGTCCGGCTATGCCCCCGAGGTCACCGACCGCAACCAACCGCTGCAAGCGATGATCGACAAGCTGGCCAAGCTGCCGCTCGCCACCCAACCAGGGAGCGACTGGCGCTATGGCCCCAGCGTGAACATCCAGGGCTATCTGGTGGAGAAGCTGTCAGGGCAGCCGCTCGACGTGTTCTTCCAGACCCGCATCTTCGATCCGCTGAAGATGCCCGACACCGGTTTCGCCGTATCAGCCGACAAACTGCCGCGCGTCAGCGCCATCCATAGCTACGACGAGCAGAAGAAGCTGATCGCCCCGCCCAACCCGATCAACGCCTCGGTGAAGCCGGCGCTGCTGTCCGGATCAGGCGGACTGCTCTCCACGACGCAGGATTACTGGCGCTTCTCGCAGATGCTGCTGAACGGCGGCGAACTGGACGGCGCGCGCATCCTGAAGCCCGAAACCGTCAAGCTGATGCGACAGAACGTGCTGAAAGAGGGCGTCCTGGTCGATCTCTATGGCCCCAGCATGGACGGCGTGGGGTTCGGCATGGACTTCGCGGTGATCCTCGACCCCGCCAAGGCCAAGACCCCGCAAGGCAAGGACAGCTACTACTGGGGTGGAGCTTTCGGCACTTGGTTCTGGATCGACCCTACCAATGACTTGGTGTTCGTCGGCATGATCCAGAATCTCAACGGCTCGATCCCCGACCGCGACACGCCAGACGTCCGCTCAACATCCTACCCGTTGGTCTACAAGGCCCTGACCGATCCGAAAAAGTAGGTCCAGATAGCAAGAAGGCGGCGCGGCGGTTTCCCGCTGCGTCGCCTTCTCATCCAGGCTCTGCAGCCTGAGGGCCTTAAGGTCTTCGACGTTTTCGGTTCGCGAGGTCGCCCTGGCTGGCCGTCTTCATCGTCGTGACCCTTCGAGTTCGGCGTCCGGGTTGCCCCTGGGGCCTTGCTCTTGGAGCCTACTGCTTGCTGGGTGGTCTGGTCTCCCAGGTCTCCTGCGCGGCAGTTCCTTTCGACAATTGGAGGCTCGCGCCGATCAGCTCTGCTGGCAAGCGCGCTTCAGCGTCGCCAAGCGCCGAACCGGTGGACAACCAGTGCGAAACTCGGTGGAAAAACGCCGATATCCCAGCGCAACCAAGCCGCCAGAGTTATCCACAGCTTCGTCTGCTTAAGCTTCAGCGCGCCAACTCGGAAGCCGCAGATTCTCCACCAGATAGTCGATGAAAGCCCGCACCCGGGCCGGCAGTCGGCCGCCCTGTCCGAGAAAGACGACGTGCACCTCCAGCACGTCGCCGGGATTGAAGGCCTCCAGCACCGGAACTAACCGCCCGGCGGCTATGTCTCGCGCCGCCGAGAAGACGCTCATTCGGGCCAGACCTGCGCCGGCCAGCGCCAGTTCCCTCAGGCTCTCGCCATCCCCAACCTGCACGGCCGCAACGCCGGGCAGATAGGCCACCTGCCCGTCCGTGCCCAGAAAGGGCCAATTGCGAACGCTGCGCGTGAAATTGAAGTCGAGCTGATCATGCTGGCTCAGGTCCTGCAGCGTCATGGGTACGCCCCGCCGCGCGAGATAGTCTGGCGAAGCAACCACGACCGCGCGGCTCTCGCCCAGCTTTCGCGCCATCAGACTTGAGGACTGCAAGTCGCCCACCCGCAACGCCACGTCGGCGCGCTCGTCCAGCAAGTCCACGACCTGATCGGTGAGGACGATGTCCAGGGTGACCTCTGGGTGCTTGGCCAGGAAATCAGGGACCAGAGGCAGCAGCAGTTGCCGGCCAAGGCCCACATTACTGTTCACCCTCACCCGCCCGCGCGGCGCGGCGCCGGCGGTGACTTCCCGTTCGGCCTCGTCGATGTCCGCCAGGACCTGGACTGAGCGTGTGTAGAAAGAGGTTCCTTCGGGCGTCAGCTGCAACTTGCGCGTCGAGCGGTTGAGCAACCGCGCCCCTAACCTCGTCTCCAATCGCGCGATCAGCTTGCTCACCGCCGAAGGCGTAATCCGCAGAGCGCGTGCGGCGGCCGACAGCCCGCCTGTCTCCACGACCCGGACAAAGACCTCCATCTCCGTGGATCGATTGACTTCGGAGCGCGCCATATTGGACTTGAACTCACATATGATGTTCCAGATGACACTCTAATTCATTGAATGAAAGGGCGCCATCTAGCCGGGACCACGCCGCCACCCCGGAGCCTCCCTTGCCCCTCGCCCTCTATGCCCTCACCGCCGGAGCCTTCGGGATCGGAGTGACCGAGTTCGTCATCATGGGCCTGCTGATGCAGGTCTCCGGCGATCTTGGCGTCTCGATCTCCGCCGCCGGCCTGCTCATCACCGGCTATGCGCTCGGCGTCTTCGCTGGCGCGCCGCTGCTGACGATCGCCACGCGCCGCCTCCCCCAGAAGACCACCCTGGTTTCGTTGATGGTCATCTTCACGCTCGGCAACCTCGCCTGCGCCCTGGCGCCGACCTACGAGACACTGATGATCGCGCGGATCGTCACCGCCCTGGCCCACGGCACCTTCTTTGGCGTCGGCTCGGTGGTCGCCGCCGGGCTGGTTCCGCCTGAACGGCGGGCCTCGGCCATCGCGCTGATGTTCACCGGGCTCACCGCCGCCACCCTGGTCGGGGTCCCGTTCGGCGCCTGGCTAGGTGAGGCGTTCGGCTGGCGCTCGACCTTCTGGGCCGTCACCGGTATCGGCGTCTTCGCCGCCCTGGTGCTGATCGCCTTCGTGCCCCGCGCCAAGCAGGCTCCGGATGTTGGCCCCCTCTCGGAAGAGCTCGCGGTGCTGAAGCGCCCGCAGGTGTTGCTCGGCCTACTGATGACTGTGTTGGGTTTTGGCGGGGTCTTTGCTGTCTTCACCTACATCCAGCCGATCCTGACCCAAATCACCGGCTTCCCACTCGCGGCCGTCTCGCCGATCCTGCTGGTGTTCGGGGGTGGTCTGGTCGCCGGCAACTTCCTAGGCGGCAAGTTCGCGGACCGCGCCCTGACACCCGCTCTCTTCGGCACCCTGGCCGTCCTGACCATCGTGATGGTGGCCATGACCTTCTTCCTGGAAAACAAGATCGCGGCGGTGATCTTCACCGGCCTACTCGGCGCGGCGGCCTTCGCCACCGTCGCCCCCTTGCAGCTTCGCGTGATGGAGGCGGCGGGCGGCGCGGGCCAGACCTTGGCCTCAAGCCTCAACATCGCCGCCTTCAACCTCGGCAATGCGCTAGGCGCATGGCTCGGCGGGACGGTCATCGACCACGGGCCTGGCCTGCACGCCGTCACTTGGATCGGCGCCTTCATGCCCGCCGCCGCGATTGCTGCGGCGCTCTACAGTCAGCGCCTGGCCACGCGGCCTGCCCTGGCCTGCTGATACGAAAACGGCTCCCTCATCAGAGGGAGCCGTTGTCAGCTTCGATCGCAGCCTTCCTGTCTAAGGAGGCTGGCGCTACTCCGCCGCAGCGCTCGCCTTGGGAGCGCGGCGGACTTCCACGACACGCACGCGGGTTCCGTCCAGCACCAGGGCCAGTTCGCCGCGCTTGAGCCGCAGGGCGTCCTCGCCGAACGCCTCGCGACGCCAGCCGGTGAGCGCCTGGCTCTTGGCGTTGTCGTCATTGGCGATCTGTTCAAGGTCAGACATCGTCGCGATCAGCTTGGAGGCCACGCCGGCGTCTTCCGACCGCGCCTTCAGCAGCACCTTCAGGAGTTCGACCACGGCGCCCGCCGCCGGTGACGGCTGATGCTTGGCGCGTTCGATCACCGGAGCGTAGGCCTCCGGATCCTTGAGCGCCTCGCGCACGGCGGCCAGCAGGTCAGGTCCAAACCGCGAACCCGAGAAGCCCTTGGGCACAGAGCGCAGGCGATCCAGGGCCTCGGCGTCTGTCGGCGCCTGGGTCGCGACCTCGTCGATCGCGTCGTCCTTCAGGATGCGGCCGCGCGGCTGATCGCGGATCTGGGCGGTCCGCTCTCGCCAGGCGGCGACAGCCTTGAAGACCGCCAGATACTTGGCCGTGTGGCGGCGCGGCTTGAGCCGCTTCCAGGCGTTCTCAGGCGTCACGTCGTAGAGCGCGGGATCAGCAAGGCTGCGCATCTCATCGACGACCCAGGCCAGTCGCCCTTCCTTTTCCAGCCGCGAACGCAGCATCGGATAGAGCTTGGCCAGGTGCGTCACATCGCCCAGGGCGTAGACGAGCTGAGCATCGGTCAGGGGTCGTCTGGCCCAGTCGGTGAAGCGCGAGGACTTGTCGATCTCGATCTTCAGCATCTGGCGGACCAGCGCGTCATAGGCGATCTGCTCACCGAAGCCGGCCGCCATGCCTGCCACCTGGGTGTCGAACAGCGGAACCGGCATCGCCTTCAGATTATTGAAGATTTCGACGTCCTGGCGAGCGGCGTGGAACACCTTTTCGATGCTCGGATCGCGCAGGATTTCAAGGAACGGCTCAAGGTCCAGCCCGTCGGCGAGAGGGTCGATGACCGCCTCGGCGTTGGGGGCTGCGGCCTGGATCAGGCAGAGCTTGGGCCAGTAGGTGGTCTCGCGCATGAACTCGGTGTCTACGGCGACGAAGGCTTGGCCTTTGATCTTGTCGCAGAACGCCTGGAGTTCGGCGGTGGTTGTAATCGGCGTCATCAAGTAGCTATACGCTCGCGCAGCCCCGAGTCTGCAAGCGCCGGATGCGCGCAGGCGTTAATTTCTGCCTCCCCTGAGCCCAAAAGGCGTCACATGACCGATCGGCCCAATGGCCTCACCTACGCCCAGGCGGGCGTCGACATCGACGCCGGGAACGACCTGATCGAGCGTATCAAGCCTCTGGCCAAGGCGACTCGCCGTCCTGGAGCGGACGCCGCCCTGGGCGGCTTCGGCGCCTTGTTCGACCTGAAAGCGGCCGGCTACGCCGATCCGCTGCTGGTTTCGACGACCGACGGCGTCGGCACCAAGCTCAAGATCGCCATTGAGACCGACCAGCACGACACGGTCGGCATCGACCTGGTCGCCATGTGCGTCAACGACCTGCTGGCCCAGGGCGCCGAGCCGCTGCTGTTCCTCGACTACTTCGCCACCGGCAAGCTGAACGTCGAAGAAGCGACCCGCGTGGTGGCCGGTATCGCCGAGGGCTGCAAGCAGGCCGGCGCGGCCTTGGTCGGCGGCGAGACCGCCGAGATGCCGGGCATGTATTCCGAAGGCGACTATGACCTGGCCGGTTTCTCGGTCGGCGCGGTTGAACGCGGCGCAGTGCTGCCGACCCTCGACACCCAAAAGCCCGGCGACCTGCTGATCGGGCTCGGCTCCTCGGGCCCGCACTCGAACGGCTATTCGCTGGTTCGCCGCGTGGTCGAGCGTTCGGGCCTCGCCTGGGATGCACCGGCACCTTTCGCGGAAGGCAAGACCCTGGCCCAGGCCCTGATGGCCCCGACCCGGATCTACATCAAGAGCGTGCTGCCCCAGATCAAGGCCGGCCGCATCAAGGGCGCGGCTCACATCACCGGCGGCGGCCTGATCGAGAACCCGCCCCGCGCCATCGCCGAGGGCCTGGAAGCCAAGTTCGATTGGGACGCCTGGGCCCTGCCCCCGGTGTTCCAATGGATGGCCGAGGTCGGCGGCATCTCGGAGCACGAACTGCGCCGCACCTTCAACTGCGGCGTCGGCATGATGCTCATCGTCAGCCCTGAGAACCTGCCGGATGTCCTCGACGGCTTGCTCCACGCCGGCGAAGACGCGTTCGTCTGCGGCGAGCTGGTCGCGGCCTCGGCCTAAGGCCCCTCACCCAACCTCTCCCCGGCGGGGAGAGGAGAAGAGGCCTGAACTTTCTCTCCCTCGGGAGAGGTCAGGTGAGGGGGCGACGCGCAGCGGCGCATCGGCCCCCTACTCGCCCTCAAACACCGCGGCCCGCTTCTGATTGAACGCCGCCACGCCTTCGCGGCGATCGGCCGTGCGGAATAGGCGGTTGTACTCCGAGAGCTCCAGCTCCATCGCCTGGTCCAGCGGCAGCGCCGCCCCGCCACGCACGACGGCCTTCAGCGCCTTCACCGATAGCGGCGCCTTGCTGGCGATCACCTGGGCGCGCTCAATCACTTGAGCCATCAGATCCGCCGCCGGAACCACCCGATTCACCAGGCCAAACTCCAACGCCTGGGCGGCGTCGAGTGGCAGGCCCGACATCAGCAGTTCGGCGGCGCGCCGCTCGCCAGCCGCCCGCGTGACGAACTGGGTGCCGCCCAAGCCCGGAATGATCCCAAGGCCCACCTCGGGCAGACCCATCTTGGCGGTGTCGGCGACCCACGCAAAGTCGCAGGCCAAGGCCATTTCGGCCCCGCCGCCCATGGCCGCGCCATTCACCGCCGCGATGATCGGGAACGGGCAGGCTAGCTGCGCGCGGATCATCGCCTCGAACATCACATGCTGGTCCGACCAGGCCTGATCGCTCATGCCGTCGCGTTCCTTCAGGTCCGCACCGGCGCAGAAGAACCGGCCCGCGCCGGTCAGCACCGCCACCCGGATCGTCGGATCGGCGGCCAGCGCCGTCCACAGCGCCAACAGTTCCTCGCCCATGGCGGTGTTAAGCGCGTTGGCCGCTTCCGGGCGCGACAGGGTCACCACGCGGACGCCTGGCGAGGGCTCGGTCAGTTCGATCGTAGTGGTCATCGTCCCTCCGGTCCGGCGACGACGCCGGCGTCATGCAATCGCGCGATTTCACCCGAGGACAGCCCCAGCACCTGCGCCAGAACCTCGTCGGTATGCTGCCCCAGCTTCGAAGCCGCCCTCGCGGGCGCTCGAACGTCTTGCGGGATGGTCCCGGCGAAGCCGGCCGCGGGATAGGTCCGCCCGCTGGGGTGGATCACATCGCTGAACACCGGGTTGCCCTTGATCAGCCGGGGATCTTCCGCCGCCGCGCTCATCGGCTGGTACGGTCCCCAGCACACGCCGGTCGCCTCGAAGGCGGGCTTCAGCTCACCGAGCGTCTTGCGCGCAAACGCGGCCTCGAAGATCGGAAACAGCCGCCCGCGATGATCGAACCGTAGTCCCTCGTCGCTCGCGAAGCTCAAACCGAGCTCCGCCTCCAACGCCGCGACTGGAGCTTCGATCTCCAGCACCGCCAGCAGGCCCTTCCACTGGCGCGGCGTGATCGCCACCAGCATGATCTGTTGGCCGCCCTTCAGCGTGAAGTCGCGCCCGAACGCGCCATAGAGGTCGTTACCCATCCGCGGCCGATCCGGCCCGGCCAGGCTCTCCGCCAAGTAGCCGAGATTGGCCATAGTCGATCCGGCGATGTCCGACAGCGGGATGCGGATCTCGCGCCCCTTGCCGTCCCGGCCGCGGGCGTGCAGCGCCGAAACCAGGGCGAAGGCGGCGTAGGCGCCGGTGAGCAGGTCCCAGGTCGGCACCACGTTATTCACCGGGCGTGGGTCGTCCGGATGGCCGTTCATCATCGGCACGCCGATTGCGCTGTTGACGGTGTAGTCCACGGCCGGCCCGCCATCGGCCCAGCCCATCACCCGCGCGCAAATCAGATCCGGCCGCAACGCGCTCAGCTTTTCGTAGGAAAGGAAGCCTTCGACCGGGAAATTAGTGACGAACACCCCGCCCTCGTCGCCCGGCGCCGCCGCCAGGCGGGCGGCCAGTTCGCGCCCCTCGGGCCGGCCAAGGTCCAGCGCCACCGACTTCTTGGACTTGTTGAGCCCCTCCCAATAGAGGCTGTCGCCGCCCCGCGTCAGCGGCCAGCGCCCGAAGTCCGGCCCGCCGCCGATATTGTCAAACCGGATCACCTCGGCCCCAAGCTGGGCGAGATACAGGCCGCAGGTCGGACCGGCCACGAAGGCCGAACCCTCGACAACGCGCAGGCCTTTGAGAAGGTCGTACATTCGTCCCCCTAGAAGCTCTTGGGCATACCCAGCACGTGGGTCGCCACGTGGCTGAGGATCAGGTTCGTGGAGATCGGCGCCACCTGATAGAGCCGCGTCTCCCGGAACTTGCGCTCGATGTCGTAGTCCTCGGCGAAGCCGAACCCGCCATGGGTCTGCACGGCCATGTCGGCTGCGAACCACGAGGCCTCGGAGGCCAGCATCTTGGCCATGTTGGCTTCGGTGCCGCAGGGAATGTCGGCGTCGAACATCGCCGCGGCCCTATCGACCATCAGCGAGGCGGCGGTCAGTTGCACATAGGCCCGGGCGATCGGGAACTGAACGCCCTGGTTCTGGCCGATCGGCCGGCCGAACACTTCGCGCTCCTTGGCGTAGGCGCTGGCCCGGTCGATGAAGAACTTGCCGTCGCCGATACACTCCGAAGCGATCAGGATCCGCTCAGCGTTCATGCCGTCGAGGATGTAGCGGAAACCCTTCCCCTCCTGGCCGACCAGATTGGCGACCGGGACCTTCAGCTCATCGAAGAACAGTTCGGTGGTGGCGTGGTTCAGCATGGTCCGCACCGGGCGAATGGTCAGCCCGTTTCCGACCGCCTCGCGCAGATCGACGATCAGCACGCTCATGCCATCGGACGGCTTGGCGGCGTCCTCACGGGGCGTGGTCCGGCAGAGCAGCACCATCAGGTCGGAATGTTCAGCCCGGCTGATCCACAGTTTCTGGCCGCTGACGACATAGTGGTCGCCCTCGCGCCGGGCGAAGGTCGAGATCCGGGTGGTGTCGGTCCCAGCGGTGGGCTCGGTGACGCCGAAGGCCTGCAGGCGCAGCTCGCCGGTGGCGATCTTCGGCAGATAGGCTTCCTTCTGCGCCTCGCTGCCGTGCCGCAGGATCGTGCCCATCGTGTACATCTGGGCGTGACAGGCGCCGCCGTTGCAGCCGGAGCGGTGGATCTCCTCAAGGACCGCCGTCGCCGCGGCCAGGCCAAGCCCTGACCCGCCATAAGCCTCGGGGATCAGCACCGACAGGAACCCCGCCTGGGTCAGCGCCTGTACAAACTCCGTCGGATAGATGCGGTCGCGATCCAGCGCCCGCCAATATTCGCCCGGGAACTGGGCGCAGAGCTTTCGCACAGCGTCACGGATCTCCGGAAAGCTCTCACTGACGTCCACCACGATCCTCCGCCGCGGCCCCGCGCCGCCACTCAGCTAGCGCATATGGCCCCGGCGGTGAAACCCATGTCGTCGCGTCACGCGGCCAGTCCGAGCCGCGAGGTGATCTCCGCCCAGGCCGCGGCGCCCAAATGACGATCGGCCTCGGGCGTCCCACCCCAGGCTCGCGCCGCCAGCTCTGGCGGTTGGGGTTCGCCTGGAAACACCGGGCTGTGGCCGGCGTGCGGATGCTCAATGACCGTAGCTAACTTTCCATGCCGCTTCAGCCGCTCGGCGAGCTCGTGGGCGGAGGTATCCGAGGGCCACAGCAAATCGCCCGCACCGGCGACGAGAATGATCTCCGCCCGCGCCTCCTCGACCGGAATGCTGGCGGTCGGGACGTCCTCGGCGAAGGTCTGCAGGCTCTTCTCGAAGGTCGGCCGATAGATCTGCGGGGCGCCGACCGCCGGCCAGACTCTCGGGTCGTAGACAACGCATGGCAGGACCCGCCCCTCCCAAGTGAAGGCTGAGCGCGGCGGCCAGTAGACGCCGTCAAGCCCAGGGCCGAAGTCCTGCCAGACGACATGCGATGGACTGATGGCGATCGCGATGTCGATGCGAGGATCGCGCACGGCGGTCAGCAGCGCCGCTTCGGCTCCCCTCGATGTGCCGAGGATCGCGATCCTGTTGCAGCCTTCCGCCCTCAGCCGATCGACACCCTTGAGGAAGACCTCCAGCGGGATGAGGTTGATCCCGGGCGCCTGTCCCTCCCCGCCCCACCAGCGCTGCGCAAGGGCGACGGCGCCACGATCGGCGAAGAGACGCGCTCGGTCCAAGTCAACCCGGCCGCTGGAACCGGTCAGGACCAACACCCCTAGGCCAGACACCCTTTCGGGGAGCACCAAAGCGCCCTGGACCGCGCCGGCTAGGGTGATGATCTCGCTCATGAACTGAAGCCCCGACTGCTCTAATCCCGGAGAGGATGCGGCGCGCGTCGACAGCGATCAAACGATGTGTTCGCCGGCTATTCGTGAACTCAACACACAAGCATCGAGACTACTCGCGCGACTGCAATGACCACAACCGCACGGCGAGGTTACAATTTCTTACCTCTTATCAACCTTACTTGGACGGAACTTCAGGCCGTCTGAATGGTTCGACCGGCATGGATGGCAAGAACATGGAACGCAACGAGCGTCTTCACCGGGAAGCCGAGAGCCTGTGGGCGGCCTTATCGGCCGAGCCGCCGCCGAACGGACTGCGCGGCGCTCGCCTGCTGGACGCGGCCCTGCACCTGAAGGACGCCGGCGCTTACGACCGCCTCTATTCGCCGCATCTGCGTCCGACGCAGATCACACGGCCCCGCTAAATTCTGATTTCGAAGTAGGCGGTATCGCTGCCGGTAGTGTAGCCGAGCATCCGGATGCGGCAACCGCGACCATCATCCAGGGTCAAGGCCGCTTCACCGGCGCGAAAGAGCGCTTCGGCCACATCGGGCGCGGTCCGAAGAAGGCCCCGCAGCGGAACGTGGGCCGAGGCCAAGGTACGCATCTGGCCTGTAATCTCATACTCCACCTGCAACTCGTGCCCGGTGAATTTTAGGTCGCCAGCGCCGGCGGTGACGATAGGGGGTGCCTTACGGATGGTGCCGCTCCTTGAAAAACAAGCAGGCCCCGCCCGGCTCTTTGCCGAACGGGGCCTGACTGGTGCGGCCGGTCTCTGGAGGGACCACCTGGGCTCGTGCCGCGTTAGATCAACGCAGAACGAGCTCCACCGTTCCCCGCCGTCTTAGCCGACGATTTGATCGTCGGTGAAGAACTGGGCGATTTCCAGCTTGGCGTTGTCTTGGCTGTCCGAACCGTGGACCGAGTTTTCGCCGACGTTCAGCGCGAACAGCTTGCGGATGGTGCCTTCGGCGGCCTGTTCCGGGTTCGTGGCGCCCATGACTTCACGGTACTTCGCCACGGCGCCTTCGCCTTCCAGAACCTGCACGACGACGGGCGCCGAGGTCATGGTTTCGACCAGCTCGCCGTAGAACGGGCGCTCGGCGTGGACTTCGTAGAACTTCTTGGCCTGGGCTTCGGTCATCTGGATGCGGCGCTGGGCCACGATGCGCAGGCCGGCGTCTTCGATCACCGCGTTGATCTTGCCCGTGAGGTTACGCTTCGTGGCGTCCGGCTTGATGATCGAGAAGGTGCGTTCGGTCATTGTCTTTGACTTGTCTTTGTATTGTTGGGGAGGCGCGGAGCCCCGCGCGGGTGGCGGGCTTATAGCGGTCCGATGTGACATCGCCAAGCAGGGCGGAATAATGGACGCATTCCCTCAAGGGCCCGCCTCTGATAAGCCCCCGCGCTCGCCATGCTGCAAATCAATGATCTGACCTTCGACGCCTGGGGCCGCCGGTTTTTTGACCACGCGACCGTGAGCATTCCTGTGGGCGCCCACGTGGGCCTGGTCGGCCGCAACGGTGTGGGCAAGTCCACGCTGTTCAAACTGATCCTTGACCAGCTTCACGCCGGCGACGGCGAGATCGGTTATCCCAAGAACGCGCGTATCGCCTCGGTCGATCAGGAGCATCCGGCGACGCCGATTTCCCTGCTCGACACTGTCCTGGCCGCTGACGAAGAGCGCGAGCGCCTGACCAACGAGCTCGAGACTGCAGACCCCGAGCACATGGGCGAAATCTACGCCCGGCTCTATGAGATCGGCGCCGACCGCGCGCCGTCACGCGCCTCGGAAATCCTCTCGGGGCTAGGCTTCTCCAACGCCGACCTGTCACGCCCGATGGCCGAGTTCTCGGGCGGTTGGCGGATGCGGGTCGCCCTGGCCGCCGCCCTGTTCGCCGAGCCCGACCTGCTGCTGCTCGACGAACCGACCAACTATCTCGACCTCGAAGGCGCGCTCTGGCTGGAAAGCCGGCTGAAGAAGTATCCGCACACGGCGGTCATCATCAGCCACGACCGCGAAATCCTGAACAATAGCTGCGACCACATCCTGCATCTCGCCGACGGCAAGCTGACCATCTACACCGGCGGCTACGACAGCTTCGAGCGCCAGCGTGAGGAAAAGGCGCGTTTGCAGGAAGCCAACAAGGCCAAGGTCGACGCCCAGCGCGCCCACCTCCAGTCCTTCGTAGATCGCTTCCGCGCCAAGGCGTCCAAGGCCACCCAAGCCCAGTCGCGCTTGAAGATGCTGCAGAAGCTGCCGCCAGTGTCATCGGTGGTCGCCGAGCATGTCGCGCCCTTCATCCTGCCCTCGCCGGAACGGCCCTTGGCCCCGCCTCTGCTGCGCCTGGAAGGCGTGTCGGCCGGCTACGACGAGACGCCGATCCTCAAGCACCTGAACCTGCGCCTCGACCTTGACGACCGGATCGGTCTGCTCGGCGTCAACGGGGCCGGCAAGTCGACCTTCGCTAAGTTGGTCGCCGGCGCGCTGAAGCCGCAATCAGGCGAATTCACCCGGTCGGCCCGGCTGAAGGTCGGCTGGTTCCACCAGCACCAGATCGAAGCCCTGAATCCCAAGGACACCCCGCTCGACATCATCCGCACGGTGATGCCGGAGGCCTCCGAGGCCAGCCGCCGCGCGCGCCTGGCCCAGTACGGCCTGGGACACCAGAAGGTCGAGACCACGGTCGACAGCCTGTCCGGCGGCGAACGCGCCCGCCTGCTGCTGAACCTGGTGGCGCTCGAGGCGCCGCATCTGCTGATCCTCGACGAACCGACCAACCACCTCGACATCGACTCTCGCCGCGCCCTGCTGGACGCGTTGAACGAGTATGAGGGCGCCGTCATCCTGATCACCCACGACCGCTCCTTGATGGAACTGGTCGCCGATCGCCTCTGGCTGGCCAGCGACGGAACGATCGCGCCCTTCGACGGCGACATGGACGACTACGCCAAGTTCGTCATCGACCGCGCCAAACAGGCCGGCAAGGCCCCGACCCAAGTCCGGGCCGCCGAGCCGGCGGAGGTCCCCAAGCCGCCGCCCCCGCCCAAGACCAAGGTCCCGACCGGAACCGCGCGCCGCCGCGCCGAGTCGGCCGAGGCTGCGCTCGCCCGCGCGACGGCCGCCGTCGCCGAGCTCGACAAAGCCCTGACCGATCCCAAGGTGTTCAGCGAGAACCCCGCCAAGGCAGCCGACCTTGGCCGCAAGCGTGAGCAGGCCCAGGTCGCCCTCGACAAGGCCGAGCAGGAATGGCTCGACGCGGTGGAGGCCTACGAGGCCGTAAAGGTCGACGCCTAACCTTCTCCCTCCCCTTCGTGGGGAGGGGTAACTACAGTGGCGTCATGACCCTCGACGCAGAGTCGCTTCCCGACCCCAGCAGACGGCGCCGCGCGCCGCGCATCCGCGCCCGGCTGCGAGAGCTTTATCACGGCCATTCTGAGAGGGCGGTGCGCTTTCGCCTTACCGTCATCGCCGTTGACCTGGTGATGATCGCCTTTTTCATCGCCGCCCCGCTGTTGCGTGAAACGCGCGCGTTCCTGATCATCGACTACTGCTTGGCGCTGGTGTTGGCGCTCGACCTCACGGCGCGCGCCTTCGCGACCGACAAGGTCATGAACTGGTTGAGACGACCGGTGAGCTGGCTCGACCTGTTTGTATTGGCGACCCTGCTGTTCCCGTTCTGGCTGTTCAACCTGGCCTTCCTGCGGGTGATCCGGCTCTGGACCCTCGTTCACTCGGAATTCTTCTGGGAGACCGTCGGGCGGCGCTATGACGACACCCGGTGGGAGGACGTGACCCGCGCGGCCGCCACCTTGATCACGTTCATCTTCGTAATGACCGGCTTCGTCTATACGAGCTTCATACGGACCGAAGGCATCCACAGCTATATCGACGCGCTCTACTTCACCATCGCCACCCTGACGACGACCGGGTTTGGCGACATCACCCTGCCGGGGACATGGGGGCGGATCATCTCGATCGTCACCATGCTGACCGGGATCACGCTCTTCGTCCGCCTGGCTCAGGCGCTGTTCCGACCTTACAAGGTGCGCTTCCCTTGCCCGACCTGTGGGCTGCAAAGGCACGACGTCGACGCCGTCCACTGCAAGGCCTGCGGGGAACTGCTGAACATCCCCAACGACGACGAGCACTGACGCCATGCCCGAAGAAGCCCGCCTCGTCTATTTGCTGCTAGTTCTGGTGCTGCTCGCGCCAGCGGCGATCGCCGCCCTGCTCCACATCTTCCGCAAACGGAAATAGCCATTCGGCTCACGGAGGGCCGAGCGACCACCTACAATTGTGGCGCTGAATAATTCACCTAAACAAGCTTCACCATTACACAGAATATATCATGGCCTATACTCTCCTTGTGGCCCCGAGATCCCAGTTATACCGTTGTTACCTCGATCAGAAATCGAGCGATGTTAACCATATGACATCGACGACACAAAAAATAATAACAACGGGAGAACGTAATTGGCCCACCATGGTGTCTATCCACACGACATAGTTCCACCCAAGTCTAAGTATTACGACTCCGGCCGATTTGGCCGCATGTTTGGAGAACTCCCGGCCTTCTCATCTGACACCCCCGAGACTCGTGCTTCGCTGCTGGAGATCGGCAAAGCCGGGGGTTTAATGGACGCCAAGGACAAACTTTCAGAAGGCCCGGTGAAATTGATCACCGACGCCCCGCTATCTGCGAAAAACCCGAACAATCCGACCCTGACCGCAGGCTTCACCTTTCTCGGTCAGTTTCTAGACCACGATATGACCTTTGATCCGACGTCCAGCTTGGAACGTCAGGCTGATCCAGAGCACATCTCGAACTTTCGTACGCCAAGCCTCGCGCTGGATAATGTGTACGGCGCCGGTCCGGGCGGCAGTCCGCACCTCTACGATCAAGTCGGTGGCCAGGGGATCAAGTTCCTGCTCGAGGAAACCGGCACGGTCGGCAAGTTCGACGTCCCGCGAAACAGCCAGAACGTCGCCCTCATCGGGGACCCACGCAACGACGAGAACCTGATCCTCTCGCAGTTGCAGGTCGCCTTCCTGAAATTCCACAACGCCTGCGTCGACCATGTGAAGACGAAGCTCGGCCTTTCCCGACCCGACGCCGTCTTCGCCGAGGCGCAACGCATGGTGCGCTGGCACTATCAGTGGATCATCGTCCACGAGTTCCTCAAGAAGACCTGCGGCTCAACGATCGTCGACGACGTGCTGGCCAACGGCCGCAAGCACTACAAGTGGCGCAACGAGCCCTACATTCCGGTGGAGTTCTCTGTGGCGGCCTATCGCTTTGGTCACAGCCAGGTGCGGCCGTCCTATCGCGCCAACTTCACCGGGGAGCCCGGCGGGCAGCCATTCTTCGGGATGATCTTCACGCCGACGCCATCGGATCCCACCGATCCGGACGACCTGTCCGGCGGTTGCCGCGCGCCGCGCCGGTTCGTGGACTGGCCGACGTTCTTCGATTTTGGCGACGGCGCCGTTCGCCCCAACAAGGCGATCGACACCACACTCTCAACAGCTCTGTTCAAGCTTCCGGGCTCTGTTGTTCCCAACCCGGATCCGAAAGCGAACCCATCCTCACTGGCTCAACGCAACCTGCTGCGCCACCTAACCTTCTCCCTTCCCTCCGGGCAGAAGGTGGCCAAGGCGATGGGGCTGACGCCCCTCTCAAAGACCGATCTTGCTCAGCTCAAGCCCTTCGGCTTCGACGACCGTACGCCGCTCTGGTTCTACATCCTTCGCGAAGCGGCGGTTGCTGAAGACGGCGAGCGGCTTGGACCGGTCGGCGGCCGCCTCGTCACCGAGGTCTTCCTTGGCCTCATCGAGGGCGATCGCAGCTCTTACCTTGCGCAAGAGCCGGAATGGCAACCCAGCCTTCCGACCATTGACCCGTCGAGACAAGGCGACGACTTCACGATGATCGACATGCTTCGCTTCGCTGGCGTCGCCTGACGCCGACGACCGGAGGCGCGGTTCGCCGCGCCTCCGGTCTCACGGCCTCTAACCGCAGGTGACCCTTTTCACGATGCCGGTGTCGGCGTCGTAGAAGAAGTTCAACCGGTCTTCACGGAAGTCCATGGTCGCCATGCAGGTCGTGCAGAGCACGCGCTGCTTATCGGGCCGCACAGGCACGGGGATCTCGCTCCGCGGGCGTCCGACAAAGCGCTGCGCCGCGGCGACGCCGCACTTGTCGTTCGCATCGGCGGGCGGCGGCGGCGGCGGTGCAGGACGTGGCGGAGGCGGCGCGGGCGGCGGGGCCGGCGGCTCGCTGACGCAACCCGACAGCGCGATCAGCGCCGCTCCCAACATCAGGATCTTCTTCATGCCTGTTTCTCCCATCCTCGGGCCTGCTGCCTCCAGTAGGAGGCCGGATGCCCCTTGGCCTTGACGGCGCTCCATTGGCTGCGCGCGACGGCGAGCTGAGCCTCGTCGCGACCATCGAAGAGCACCACGCATCGGGTGTATCCGGCAAGCTCTCCCGGATCGGCGCCGTCAACCAGGAATAAGGCGTCGGCGTTGTTTGGGTTGTCGAACCCCGTGGTCAGCAGGATTGGCTGGCGCGCTGCGCTCGGCTCGCTGTCGGGCGCATGCGGCAGGAAGCTCTCTTCTCGATAGGTCCAGAGCCGGCCATCAAGGTGCTCAATACGTTGGTCCTGACGCGCCCGCACGACGGCTTTCCAGCCGCGCGAAAGGGTGCGCTCCAAGAGCTCCGGCAGAACATCGTCCAGATCCGAGCGTTCCAGGTGATAGAACCAGACCTCGCAAGGCGCCTCGCTCATGTGGCCTTCAACCCCAACAATCGCGTCAGCGCCAACATGCCCGCCGTCACTTCCTCCGGATGGGTGGTCATGGCCAGATGATGCAGGTCGCGCCGCAAGGTCGGCCAACCCAGCCTTCTGGCTTCCCCGGCCTCACGCTCATAGGCTTTGCTCAAGCGCAGGAAACCCCAGCCCACGTCGGACGGCAAGTCGATCTCGGGAGCGGCCTCCTCAAGCCACGCCAGCGGCGTGGGGGCCAGTTCGGTGAGGATGGCTTCACGCAGGGCGCCTTCCGGCGTCAGGCTCGCCAGAGCCTCAGGCGGGAACCACTGATCCCACGCTGGGACCATACCGTCCACGACCTTGGCCCTCAGGCTCGCGCCAAGCGCGTCGGAGGCGGTTTCAAACCAGCTCCGGCCAGGATGGGGTGGAATGGCGTCGACATAGAGCACCGCCTTGATCTGCCCAGCAGACGCGGCCACCACGGCCGGCGCCAGGCCGCCGGCCCCGGAGTGAACAGCCAGCACGAACGGGCCGCCCTGCCCCAGGAACTGGGCCGCGACCGCGTGACCGACATTGGCGTAGAGCGGGGCGTCGATCTCGCCCAGCGGCGGGATCACGGGCCGGGTCGCATCTATCCCGCGGCGGGCCAATTCGATGGCGACCGGGGTCCAGACCGACGGACCCGTCAGCGGGCTGTGAAGCAGTACGAAGCGCATAGCCCCTTATCCCTCCCCCACGTCAGGAGGAACAGGCGTTGAATCGCGCAATCCGCCCCTCCCGCCTGGGGGAGGGGCAAGTTCGCCTAGCCTTCGTATTTGTCCTGAACCATGCGGTTCAGCAGACGCACGCCAAAGCCGGTGGCCCCGTCAGGGATGGTTGGAACCGAGGACGGCTTCTTCCAAGCGGTCGAAGCAATGTCCAAGTGCGCCCACGGCACCTTGTTCACGAACCGCTGAATGAACAGGGCCGCGGTGATCGAACCGCCCGGACGACCGCCAGTGTTCTTCATGTCGGCGATCATCGAGTCGATGTTCTTGTCGTATTGCGCCGGCAGCGGCATGCGCCACAGGGGCTCGCCCTCGACGCCCGAAGCCGCCAGCAGGTTGCCCGACAACTCGTCATTGTTCGAGAACAGGCCGGCATAGTCGTTGCCGAGGCTGATGATGATCGCGCCCGTCAAGGTCGCCAGATCGACCATGAACTTCGGCTTGAAGCGGTCCTGGCAGTACCAGATGGCGTCGGCCAGCACGAGGCGACCCTCGGCGTCGGTATTGATGATCTCGATGGTCTGGCCCGACATCGAGGTGACCACGTCGCCTGGGCGCTGGGCGTTGCCGTCGGGCATGTTCTCGACCAGGCCGAGGATGCCGATGGCGTTGACCTTAGCCTTGCGGCCGGCCAGCACGTGCATGAGACCGGCGACAGCGCCTGCGCCGCCCATGTCCCACTTCATGTCTTCCATGCCGTCGGCCGGCTTGATCGAGATGCCGCCGGTGTCGAAGCAGACGCCTTTTCCGACGAAGGCGATGGGCTGAGCCTTAGGATCAGCCGCGCCATTCCACTTCATGATCGCCAGTTGGCTCTCGCGGACGCTGCCCTGGCCGACGCCCAGAAGCGAGCCCATGCCAAGCTTCGCCATCTCGGCCTCGCCGAGAATCTCGACTTCGAGGCCCAGCTTCTCCAGCGCCTTCACGCGACGGGCGAACTCTTCAGGATAGAGGACGTTCGGCGGCTCGGAGACCAGATCACGCGAAAAGGCGATCGCATCGGCGAGGGCAGCGAGCGGCGCGAAGGCGGTCCGCGCCGCGCCGTCGTCGCCGGTCGCCACCTGGGTCTTGACGATCGAGGGCTTCTTCTCCGCCGGCTCCTTGGTGCGATAGCGGTCGAAACGATACGAGGCCAGTCGCACGCCAAGTGCGGCGCGAGCAGCCAGGCCATGTTCGGCGGACGGCAACACCACTCGTAATGTCGTCAGTCCCGAGGACTTCACCGCGCCATAGGCCGAGGCCGCGGCGTGCTCAGCGCCGACATCGTCGAAGCCCTCAGCCTTGCCCGCTCCCACCAGGAGGACCCGTGCGGCTTCACCGCCGGCGCCCAGCACGTCCAGAACCTGCCCCTTGCCGCCGTTGAAGCGGGCGGCGGCGATGGCGCGCGCCAGCGCGCCGCCGGTCTGCGCATCAAGTTGGCCTGCGGCGCCTGACAGCAGGTCGCCCTCGAAGACAACCAAGGCCAGAACGGCTTTCTCGCCAAGCGCGGCGCCAGCCGCAACGAATTCGATCTCCATGGTCTCTCGAACTCCAGACAAAACAGGGGCCGCGCTCCAACAAGGATCGAACCTGCCCGCGAATTCGGCCCAGTTCCGATTTGTCCAGCCGCGCGAGCGGCGGTTGTGTGACGCAGCGACGCATGATTTAGAGCAGGTTCACGTTGGGGGCGCGAAAAATCCCTGGGTGAATCCTAAAAAATCCGCATGCACCTGATCGACCGCTATCTGTTTCGCCAGCTCTTGGGACCGACCGTGCTGGCCACGGCGGCGCTGACGGCTGTCGCACTGCTTAGCCAGAGCCTTTCGGCGCTCGACATCATTGTCAGCCAGCGGCAGAGCGCGCTGGTCTTCGCAAAGGTGACGCTGCTGGCCATGCCGCAGTTGCTCAACATGGTGCTGCCGATCGCGGTGTTCGTGGCCGCACTTGTCGCTATGAACCGCCTCCACACCGAGCAGGAGATCGTCGTTTGCTTCGCGGGCGGCATGAGCCGATGGCGAGTGATTTCGCCGGCCCTTAGGCTTGCTGGCTACGTCACCATCATCGCCCTGGCCGTGAACCTATGGATTCAGCCGATGGCGGCGCGCGAGATGCGCCAGACGCTGTTCAGCGTTCGAACAGACCTCGCCTCGACGCTGATCCGCGAGGGCGAGTTCACCAACCCGGCCCCCGGCTTGACGGTCTACGCACAGTCGGTGGACGCCACCGGCCTGATCCACAACCTGTTCATCCATCACGAAAAGAGCGGCAGTTCGGCCACGACCTACACCGCCGACGAGGGTCGGCTGGAAAAGCGCGGCGATCGGGCGGTGCTGGTCATGCACAAGGGTTCGATGCAGGAGTTCAGCGAAGCCGACGTGCTGAACTTCCTCACCTTCGACGACTATCCGTACGATCTCTCGCCGTTCATGACGTCCGAGCAGATGATCCACTACAAGCCCTCGGACCGCTATTTGCACGAGCTGCTGTTCCCTGATCTCACTCAGGATTGGGAGAAGCGTAACTACCTGAAATTGCTGGCCGAGGGGCACAGCCGGATCGCCAGTCCGCTCTACAACATCGCTCTCATGGCCATGGCGCTGACCGCCATCATCGGCGGCGGCTTCAGCCGCACCGGCTATGGTCGGCGGATCGCCATCATGAGCGCCATCGCCGTTGGCGTCCGCATCCTCGGCTTCGTGGTCCAGGCCGCCGCCGAGGAGGCCGCCTGGCTGAACCTGCTTCAATACGCCGTCCCGCTCCTGGCGACCTACCTGGCCCTCCGCAGCATCTTCCGCCAGAAGGTGGCGCGCTTCATCGACATGCGCCTCAAACCGCACCGCATCAGCCGCGCTTCCGGAGCGCCCGCATGATCGGGGCCGGCAAACTTGAGCGATATGTCATGGGCCGGACCCTGGCCAGCGTCGGCGCCGCCTTGGCCGTGATCGCTGCGGTGATCACTCTGGTGTCGTTCGTGAACCTCTCCCGCGAGGTCGCGGTGCGGGCCGATGTGGGCGTCGCCCAGCTCTTCATCCTGACCTTGCTGCAGACCCCCTCGATCGTCGTGCTGCTGTTGCCGTTTGTGTTCCTGTTCGGGGGGATGGGAGCCTATGTCGGCCTCAATCGGCGCTCGGAGCTGGTGGCGATGCGAGCGGCCGGCATATCGGCGTGGCGGTTCATTCTGCCGTCCGCCGCCGCAGCGTTCGCGATCGGCGTCCTGACGGTCACCCTGCTCAACCCGCTCGCCGCGGCCTTCAGCGCCCGGTACGAATCCGACCGCGCGAACCTGATGGAGAACTATCTCACCGACGCGCCCAAAGAGGTCTGGCTGCGCCAGGGCGATGATCGCACCCAGATGGTCATCCACGCCAAGCAGCGCGACACCGCCCAGGGCCGTGTGCGGCTGACGGGCGTCTCGCTGTTCGTCTACCAGAAGAACAAGCAGGGCATTCCGGAGTTCAAGCGCCGCCTAGAAGCGGCCGAGGCCCAGCTCTATCCCGGCTACTGGAAGCTGACCGACGTGCGCGAGGCCGCCGCTGGGGAAAGCTCGGTTCGCTCAGAATCACTCTCCATTCGCTCGACCCTGGACGCTGAGTCGGCGATGGAGCGGTTCGCCGCGCCGGAATCGGTGTCGTTCTGGCGTCTGCCCGACGCCATACGCCTGACCGAGCAAGCAGGTTTTTCGGCCAACGGTTACCGGCTGCGTTTTCAGCAATTGCTGGCCACGCCCATCCTCTTCGCCGCGATGCTGATTCTCGCCGCGGCGTTCTCATTGCGACTGGCCCGCCTGGGCGGATTGGCTGGCCTGGCTGGGGCTGGCGTAGGCCTTGGTTTCGTCGTCTTCTTCTTCAACGAGTTCTCCGGCGCCTTGGCCAACGCCGACATCATTCCGCTATTCGCTGCGGCCTGGGCGCCACCTATCGTCGCCCTGCTGTCGGGGCTTGCACTGCTCTGCTACACCGAAGACGGTTGAATCGCCGGCTGACCCGGCTATGCATCGGCTTCGAACCGCGTTGAGGGGATCCTGAGCTTCATGAGTTTCGGCAGGCGTTCAGCCTCGGCCAAGCGCGCCCTGCTCGCAGGCGTCGCTCTCGTGGTCCTCGCCGGCGGGGCGTATGACGCTCAAGCCCAGGAAGCGGCGCGCGTCGCTGCGCCCTCCCCTGACGGTCTCGCCGAAGGCGAACTGTACATGGAGGCCGACCTTGTCATCCGAGATGACAAGAACAAGGTCACCACGGCGCGCGGCAATGTGGAGGTCCGCTACCAGGGCCGCACCCTGCGCGCCAACGAGCTGATCTACGACGAAGCCAAGGGCGTCATGCGCGCCAAGGGCGACACGACGATCATCAACGCTGACGGCTCGGTTCAATTCGCCGACGAACTCGTGCTCGACGATCAGATGAAGGCCGGCGTGGCGACCGGCTTCTCCTCGCGTCTGCCCCAGAACATCAAGATGGCGGCCGCCAGCGCGATCCACCGCAACGACCGGGTCAACGAACTCAACCGCGCCATCTACACGCCTTGCGACATCTGCGCGCCTGATGGCGCTCCGAAGGCGCCCACCTGGTCGATCAAGGCCGATCACGTCGTGCAGGATCGGGACCGCCAGCTCGTCTACTATCGCAACGCCGTGATCCAGATCATGGGCGTGCCGTTGATCTATCTGCCGGTGTTCTGGCATCCCGATCCGCAGGCTGAGCGCAAGTCGGGCCTGCTTCCGCCGGAAGTCTCGGTGTCCGAGCGCCGCGGTCTGTCTTACGAGCAGCCCTATCTATTTGTGCTTTCGCCATCTTCGGATTTGACGCTAAGCCCCCAAGTTAACACGAAAGTTGCGCCATTCCTTAATGGCGAATTCCGCAAGCGGTTCTACTCCGGCGCGCTCAACGCCCGCTTCGGCTACACCTACGACAAGGACATCGCCGCAGCGGCCGGTCAGACCGTCAACGACCGGACCTCGCGCAGCTACATTCTCAGCGCCGGCGCCTTCGCGCTCAATGAAGATTGGCTCTGGGGCTTCACCGCAGAGCGCACCTCCGACGATCTGCTGTTCGACAAGTACGACATCGGCGGCGTCTACGAGAATCGCGGGCTCTATGTCGCCGACGACCGCCGCCTGATCAGCCAGCTCTATGCGGTTCGTCAGAACCAGACTTCATACCTGTCGATCGCCGCCTTCACGATCCAGGGTCTGCGCCCAGAAGACAACGATCGCACCTTCCCGATCGCCGCGCCGCTGATCGAGTCGCGGTTCGAAGCCACGCCGCAGATCGCAGGCGGCCGCTTGCGGATGCGAGCCAGCGCCGTCGCGCTCACGCGGGATCAATCGCCCTTCAACGCGCCGCCGGAGCACCTGCCTGGCCTCGACAGCCGCCGCGCCACCGGCGAGCTCGATTGGCGCGCGACATACACCAGCGCCGGCGGACTCCGGGTCTCGCCGTACGCTCAGGCTCGCATCGACGCCTATGGCGTGGATGACAATATCGCTGGCGTCGCGTCAGGCTCTACGTCTGACAGCATGGCGCGCGCCGTTGGCGTAGTCGGCGCTGATGTCAGCTATCCATTCTTCCGTCGTTTCAAAGACTTCACGGCAGTTATTGAACCGATGGTTCAAGTGGCCCTATCGCCCGATGTGAAGCAGGTCGAACTGGGCCGCGACGCCAACGGCGACCCGATCTATCTCAACGAAGACTCGATCGCCTTCGAGTTCGACGACACGAACCTGTTCCGCGCGAACAAGTTCCCCGGCTACGACCTCTACGAGGATGGAATTCGCGCCAACGTCGGCGGCCGCGCCTCGATCCTGTGGGACGACGGGCGACGCGCCAGCCTGTTGATCGGTCGCTCGTTGCGCACCGAAACCAACGACATCTTCACCGAACAGAGCGGCCTGCGTTCGAAAGCTTCGGACTGGGTTGTCGCGGTCAACGCCGAACCCTTGCGCGGCGTGTCGCTCTTCACCCGGGCGCGCCTTGACGACGATCTTGAAGTGGCCCGCGCCGAGATGGGCATGAACGTCTCGAACAAGTGGGGCAACGGCTACGTCCGCTACCTGCGCGACCGCGCCAACCCCAACAATGACAAGGTCGAAAACCTCGATCTGGGCGGCCAGCTCAAACTCACCAAGAACTGGGGCGTGACGGCCTACGGCAACCGGGACCTAGTTGAAGATGCTTGGGTTATCCGCGATCTCGGCGTGTTCTACACCGACGAATGCACCCGCATCGACGTCATCTATCGCAAGGAAGACACCCTACGCGGTCGCCTGGGTCCGTCTGAGTCCATCACCGTCCGCCTAACCCTCGCCACATTGGGCGAACCGTTATATGGCAACTGACAACCGCGACCGCACGCCGGCCGCCCGCTACGGCTATACGCTAAGGAAGACCTCACCCATGAACCGCGCGCGCAAAGTCACGGGCCTCGCGGCGCGCGGCGTCGTCTTGGCGGCGGCCTTCGCGGCCGCAGCCGCGCCCCCCTACGCCCTGGCCCAGGCTCCTGCGGCCCAAGCTCCTGCGGCTTCGGCGGCTCCGGCAGTCCCGCCTGCTGCGCCGCCTGCCGGCCTCAGTGAATCGGTGGCCGCCGTGGTCAACGACCAGATCATTTCGACCTACGACCTCGCCCAGCGAATGCGCCTGCTGATCGCGACATCCGGGATCCAGCCGACCCAGGAGAACATTCCGCAGTTTCAGCGCGAAGCTCTGATCTCCCTCGTCGATGAACGACTGCAGATCCAGGAACTGCGCCGTCAGGAGAAGGATCAGAAGATCTCGATCATCGCCAGCGACGAGGAGCTGAACGAAGAAATCGCCGACATGGCGAAGAGCAACAACCTCAGCGCAGAGCAATTCATCGCCTCCCTGCAGTCCCAAGGCATCGGGATCGTCACCCTCAAAGAACAGATCCGCGCCCAGGTCAGCTGGCAGCGCTGGATCCGCGGCCGCTACGGCTCGCGCCTGCGGGTCGGCGAGGATCAGGTGAAGGCCGTGCAGCAACGCATGGAAGCGGCCGCCTCCAAGCCGCAGTACCAAATCAGCGAAGTGTTCCTCGACGCCAACCGCGTCGGCGGCATGGAGACCGCCATGACCGGCGCTGCGCAGCTGGTGAACCAGATGCAGCAGGGCGCGCCCTTCCCAGCCGTCGCCCGGCAATTCTCGGCGTCGGCGACCGCGGCGAACGGCGGCGACGCCGGCTGGATCACCGCCGGCGAAATGGCGCCGGAGATCGACGCGGCGCTGGAACAGATGCGCCCTGGCCAACTGTCCCAGCCTATTCAGGTTCGGGACGGGGTCTACATCATCTATCTGCGTGAAAAGCGCGCCGGTGGCTCGGCCACCCTGGTCAGCCTGAAGCAAGCTGCTGTCGCTCTGCCGCAGAACGCCACCGAAGGCCAAATCGCCGCTGCGACCGCGACGCTTGAAACCCTGCGTGGTCAGGTCACCGGGTGCGGCGACCTCGAAGCCAAGGCCAGCACGGTCAACGGCGTCGTGGCCGGCGATCTTGGCGAGGCCGAGATCAAGGATCTGGCCCCCGCCTTCCGCCAAGCCGTTGAGACCCTGGGACCGGGCCAGCTTTCTCAGCCGATCCGCACCAATGCGGGTCTCCATATCCTCGCGGTCTGCTCCAAGCGCGGCGCCGGCGGTGAACAGGTCACCGCCGAGCAAATCGAGAGCCGGCTGTTTGGCCAGCAACTCAGCATGATCGCCCGGCGCTATATGCGCGACTTGCGGAACTCGGCGACGATCGAGACCCGGTGAGCCCGCTCGCCCTGACCCTGGGCGATCCCGCCGGGATCGGCCCTGAGATCGTCTTCAAGGCCTGGAGCCAACTGCGCGCTTCAGGCCCCGCCTTCGTGGTGGTCGGCGACTTCCAGGCTTTGGCTTCGGCCTCCGGCTCGGGCATGCACATGGTTCGGCGCGTGACCACGCCCAAGCAAGGCGCTGAGGTCTTTGGCCAAGCGCTGCCGGTCCTCGACATCCCGCTTCGCAGCCCGGTCGTCGCCGGCCAACCGTCATCGGCCGCCGCTCCGGCCATCATCCGATGGATCGAGACCGGCGCCGGCCTGGCGCTGTCCGGCGCGGTCAGCGGCCTAGTCACCGCCCCGATCGCCAAGGCGCCGCTCTATGAGGCCGGCTTTCAGTTTCCAGGCCATACCGAATTTCTGGGCGAACTCACCGCCAGCGCCAACTACCAGGGCGCCCGCGGGCCGATCATGATGTTGGCCGTCGAGGGCCTGCGCACCACGCTGGTCACGGTGCATGAGCCGCTGTCGAAGGTCGGCGGACTGCTGAGCGTGGACAAGATCGTCAACGCCGGAATGGTGACGGCCCAGGCCCTGCGCAGCGACTTCGGGATCGAGGCGCCGCGCCTCGCCGTCGCCGGCTTCAATCCGCACGCGGGCGAAGACGGCTCGATTGGCCGTGAAGAGGTGGAGATTATCGCTCCGGCGGTGGCGGCGCTTCGGGAGCGCGGCATCGACGCCAAGGGCCCGACACCGGCCGACAGCCTGTTCCACCAGGCGGCGCGCGCCAAGTTCGACGCCGTGGTCTGCATGTATCACGATCAGGCCCTCATCCCGGTCAAGATGCTGGACTTTTGGGGCGGCGTGAACTTGACGCTCGGCTTGCCCATCGTCCGCACCTCGCCCGACCACGGCACCGCCTTCGACATCGCCGGCCGTGGCCTAGCGCGGCCGGACAGCCTGATCGCGGCGATCCGAATGGCCCACAACATCGCAGAACGGCGCGCGGCCTAGAAGGCCGAGACAGGCGGCTCCACACCGTCACCATGGGCCGAAAACCACAGTCGCACAGACTTATGCGATTGAAATTGCGAACGACTTGCAGCCCCTGCACACTCAGCGCTAGACGAAGGCCACCCTAGATCGGAGCCTTTCATGCTGACGCCCCTGCGTTTCCGCCGCCAAGCCATCCTCCTCGCGGCCGTATCGTCGATCAGCCTGACGGGCGTCGCCCACGCTCAAGAAGTCCAGGTCGGCGAGTTGCTGGTCACAGCCACCCGCGCCACCACCGCCACCAAGACTGACACCGCCCTGATCGAGACGCCGCAATCGATCAGCGTCGTCACCGCGGCCCAGATCGCCGACCGGGGCGCCCTGACCCTGCAGGAGACGCTGCGCTATTCGGCCGGGGTCACCGCCGAGGCGTTCGGCCTCGACACCCGGCAGGACCAGCCTGTCGTGCGCGGCTTCTACGCCACCCAGTACAAGGACGGGATGCGGACCCTGTTCGGCTACAGCCTGATCCCGCGCAACGAGGTCTTCACCCTGGACCGCGTCGAACTGCTGCGTGGTCCCTCCTCGATGCTGTACGGCGCGGGATCCACCGGCGGGGTCGTGAACGTCGCCAGCAAGCGCCCGCTCTGGGAGGCCGGCGGCGAGGTCTCGGCCCAGTACGGCTCGTTCAATCGCAAACAGTTCCAGATCGACGTAACCGGCCCGCTGGCGTCCGACAGCCTGGCAGGCCGCATCGTCGCCGTCGGCCGCGACTCCGACATGCAAACCCGCGAGATCCGCGACGACCGCTTCGTCGTGGCGCCCTCGCTGACCTGGCGGGCAAGCGACGCCACCAGCTTCACGCTCCTGGGCCTCTACCAGCAGGACAAGACCGCCTCGAGCCAGCAGTTCCTGCCGGTGGTCGCGACCTTGAAGGCGCCTCCTGGCCGACGCATGGACAGCCGCACATTCCTGGGTGAGCCGGGCTACGACAAGCTCGACACCGACCAGGCCGCTATCACCCTGCTGACGGATCACAGCTTCTCGAGCAGCCTGAAGTTCTCCAGCGGCATCCGTTATGTCGAGGCCAGCGCGGTCTTCAACGAGATCTATCCGGACGTCTATTCGAACCCCACCGATCCGTTCGTTGACGCCGACCAACGCCGCGTCGCGCGCAGCGCCTATGCGGTCGAATCCGACACCCGCACCTTCACCACCGACAATCATCTGGTCTGGGATGTCGCCACCGGCGCCTTCACCCACAAGGTCCTGGTCGGCGTCGACTATCTCGACAATCGTGAGAAGCAGAACAGCGGCTTTGGGCCGGTGGCCGACATCGACATCTTCGCCCCGGTCTATGGCGACTTCATTGCGCCAGAACTGGCGCCGCTCGGCACGCTGAAGCAGAGTCAGGTCGGCGTCTATCTGCAGGACCAGATCCGCTTCGCCGACCGCGTCTCGATCGTCCTCGGCGCACGTCGCGACCGGGCCGAATCCCAGGTCGGATCCGACGAGGAGTTCGTCGATCACGCCACGACCTATCGCGCCGGCGTGATCTTCGACCTCGCCTACGGCCTCTCGCCCTATTTCAGCTACACTGAAAGCTTCCTGCCGGTCGGAGGGCTCGACTTCTACGGCGACAGCTTCAAGCCCCAGAAAGGCAGCCAGTACGAGGGCGGTCTGAAGTGGCAGCCGAACTTGACGACCCTGGTGACCCTCGCCGGCTACAAGATCACTGAGACCAACCGTCCGACCAACGACCCGGACAATGTGCTGAACACGGTCCAGACCGGCGAAGTGGAATCCAAAGGCTTCGAGCTTGAGGCCTCCACCGCCGTGACCGACAGCTTCTATGTGACCGCCAGCTATAGCTACACGAAGGCCGAGGTCACCAAATCGACCTTCGCCGAGGAGATCGGCGTCCAGCTCAGCGATACGCCAAAGGACCTCGCCTCCGCTTGGGGCGTGAAGACCTGGCGGCTGAACGACGAGGTCTCGCTTCGCACCGGCCTTGGGGTGCGGTATGTCGGCTCGACGATCTCCACGGGTGTCGCCGGAACCTTGAAGACCCCCAGCTACACCCTGGCCGACGCCCTGGTGGCGGTGGACTGGAACGCTTGGTCGCTCTCAGTCAACGCCACAAACCTGTTCGACAAGACCTACTACTCCCCGTGCCGCGCATTCGGTGACTGCTTCACCGGCAACGGCCGCAATGTGATCGCCACCCTCGGCTATCGCTTCTAGGGTTCGCGGGTCATGCAGCGTGCAACGATGAAAACCTGGTTCCTGGTCCACAAGTGGACCAGCCTCGTCTGCACGCTGTTCCTGCTGCTGCTCTGCCTCACAGGCCTACCCCTGATCTTCTACGAGGAGATCAATCATCTGGCCGGAGCCGAACCCGAGGTCAGCGCGCCGCAGCCAGGGGCCAAACCGATCAACCTGGACGTCCTGGTCGCACAGGCCTTGGCGCAGTATCCGGGCGACGTGCCGCTGTTCCTGGGCTGGGATGACCACGCCCCCACCGTCTATGTGAACACCGGCGCGCGGCCAGACACGCCGCCGCCGCAAATGCACACCGTCGTCATGCACGCCTACACGGGCGAAGTGCTGCCCGTCCCGCAGTTCAATGAAGGCGTGATGTACTTCATCCTTCGCCTGCACACCGACCTCTTCGTCGGCCTGCCGGGCACGCTGTTCCTCGGGGCCATGGCGTTGCTGTTCGCGGCCGCCATCGTTTCCGGCTTCGTCATCTACGGCCCCTTCATGCGCAAGCTGGAGTTCGGGACGGTGCGCACCAGCCGCAGTTCGCGCCTGAAGTGGCTAGATCTGCACAACCTGCTTGGCGTCGTCACCCTTGGCTGGGCGCTGGTCGTGGGCCTGACCGGGGCCATCAACACCCTCGCCTCCCCGCTCCAGGCCGCTTGGCAAAAGAACGAACTCGCCGAGGTTACCGCCGCCTACCAAGACAAGCCGACGCCCGCCCGCCCCTTCGCCTCGATCGACAAGGCGGTGGCGGACGCCCGCGCCGCGGCGCCCGGCATGACGCCGGCCTATGTCAGCTATCCCGGCACCGGCTACAGCGGCGAGCATCACTACGGCGTCTTTGTTCACGGGGCCACGCCGCTAGGGGAGCGGCTCTATCGGCCGGTCCTGGTCGATGCGGCCACAGGCGCGGTGACCGCGACGCCCGACCTTCCCTGGCATCTGAAGGCCCTGCTGCTGTCGCAGCCCCTGCATTTTGGCGACTATGGCGGCCTGCCGCTGAAGATCATCTGGGGGCTGCTCGATCTCGTCACCATCATCGTGCTCGCGTCTGGCCTCTATCTTTGGCTGGCTCGCAGCCGCGCGTCGGCCGACGTCCGCGTCGCCGAGATCCAAGGCGGCGGCCTGCCCATGGCGGCGCGGGAGATCCCATGAACCGGCGGACCAACTCGACAGGCCGCGCCTACGTGGTTCCGGCCATCCTGGCGTTCGCCAGCCTGATCGGCCTGATCAGCGCCCTGATCGGCGACGGAATCTTCAATGTCATCTCGTGGCTGCTTCTGGGCGGCCTGCTCGGCGTCATCGCCTGGGCTCTGGTCAAGCGGCGGGCCTGAAAGCTCCACCACCTTGCCGACTCCCGCGGCTCGTGCCCTCTTGCGCTCGTCTCAAGAGGGGAAGTTCCGCATGCTCAATCGTCGTCAAATGCTCGCCGCCTCCGCCAGCGCCGCGAGCCTCGGCGTCGTCGGGTGCGCCACCGCCGCGCCTGGCGGAATCGCCGCGCCTGACCAGCAGGTCACCCCGGCGCAGGCGCGAGCCCACCAGATCTATGACGGCATCTTCGAGGCGATGCTGGTCGCCGATCCCCTCAACGCCAGCGGCCTTGGCCTCGACAAGGGCCCGCGCGCGGCCCTGAAGTCGCGGGTCGGCGACCGCTCGCACGCCGGTCGGATGGGCCCCTTCCAGCCGCTGATCGATGCGCGCGGCGCGCTCAAGACCATCGACCGCGCCAGCCTGACCAGACGGGGAGCCACCGAACTCGACACCGTGGTCTGGTACGCCGATCAGTGCGCCGAGGCCGAGCGGTTCCAGTTCGTCGGCGTGGATTCCTACGACTACCCGGTTCCCTACGTGATCAGCCAACTCACCGGCGCCTATCAGAAGGTTCCCGATGCGCTGGACACCAAGCACATCATCGAGACCAATGCCGATTGCGAGGCCTATCTCGCCCGCCTGACCGACTTCGCCACCGCACTGCGCGCTGAATCGGTCCGTGCCCGCGCCCAAGGCGACATGGGCATGGCCCCGCCGGACTTCATCATCGACAAGACCCTGGCCCAATTGCGCTCGCTGGCCGCCCAGCGCGGCGAGACCTCAGGTCTGGCCTCCTCGCTCGGCCGCCGCGCAGCCGCCAAGGGGCTGGGGACCGACTGGGCCGCCCGCGCCGCCGCCATCGTCGATGGCCCCGTGGCGCAAGGGCTAGCCGAGCAGATCGCCCTGCTGACCGAGCAACGCCGCACTGCGACGCATGACGCCACCGTCTCGCGCCAGATGATCACGGCCGCCTATTACGAGTTCGCCCTGCGCTTCCACACCACGACGAAGCTGGACGCCATGACCGCCCACGACATCGGGCTAGCCCAGGTTGCGGACCTTACCGCGCGGCTTGAACCGCTCCTGAGGGCGCAGGGCCTGACCAAGGGCAGCGTTGGCGCGCGCCTGACCGCTTTCGCCCAAGACCCCGCCCAGCTTTTCCCCAACACCGACGCCGGCCGCGCCGCGCTGCTCGCCGACCTCAATCGCATGATGGCCGATGTGAAGGCGCAGGCCCCGCGGGTCTTCAACCGCATGCCGCAGGCTGGCATGGAAATCCGCCGCGTCCCGCCAGCCATCGAGCTTGGCGCCCCCCGCGGCTACGCCGAGAGTGGATCTCTGGACGGCACGCGCCCGGGGACGTTCTACATCAACCTGCGCGACACCGGCGACTGGGCCAAGTGGGCGCTGCCGACCCTGACCTACCACGAGGCCGTTCCCGGCCACCTGTTCCAGGGCGCCCTGCTGCTGGAGGCCGGCGAGTCGCCGATGCTGTTCAAGAACCTGGGTTTCACCGCCTATAACGAGGGCTGGGGTCTCTATGCGGAACAGCTCGGCGACGAACTGGGCATGTACGACGACTACCCACCGGGCAAGATCGGCTACCTGCAATCGTTCCTCTACCGAGCGGCCCGGATCGTTCTCGACACCGGCATCCACGGCAAGGGCTGGAGCCGCGAGCAGGCCGTCGCCTACATGCTGGAAACTGTCGGCATGCCGCGCGGAGCAGCCGAGAACGAGATCGACCGCTATGTCGTCTGGCCGGGCCAGGCCTGCGGCTACAAGATTGGCCACACCGAGATCGACCGCCTGCGCAGCCGCGCCAAGACGATGCTGGGACCCAAGTTCGACCTTAAGGGCTTCCACGACGTCGTCCTGCTGGGCGGGGCGGTCCCGCTGACGATCCTTGAGCAGGTTATCGACCAGTGGGCGGCGTCCCGCCGGGGATAGCTGGACGCGCCGGCGGCCGACTTGGTCGATCTGGCCTCGCGATGGCGTTGGCCGCCCCCTACGATTAAGATAACATCGTTGTCCAATTGGGTGGTGAGGGGCAGGTCATGGTCGCAGCGACGTTTGACGCCGCCAGCGCGAAAACGCGCTGGTTCTACGTCGGCATGTCATCGGCATTCGTGCTGATCGCGTTCGGCGGCTTCATCCCAACCTACTGGGCGAAGATGGCGAGCGGCACATTCACCGGCGCGCCGATCCTGCATATCCACGGCACGCTGTTCTTCGCCTGGACCCTGTTCTTCCTGGTGCAAACGACGCTGGTGGCCACGGGCCGGGTGCTGGATCACCGTTCCTGGGGCATGGCTGGCATATCTCTGGCCACCGCCATGGGGTTCACCGTTGTACTGGCGGCGATCAACTCGATGAAGGTCGCCGACGCCATCGGCATGGCCGACCAGGCCCGCCGCTTCTCGATCGTTTCGCTCACCGCCCTGGTGATGTTCGCCGGCTTCTTCGGGACCGCCATCGCTCAGGTGCGGCGACCTGAGGTCCACAAGCGGCTGATGATCCTGGCGATGATCCCGTTGATGCAGGCGGCCATGGCCCGGCTGTTCGCAACCGCCATGACCCCGCCCGGCGTCATCGGCCCGCCGCCGGTCTTCGTCTCCGTCCCACCTGGCCTCACCGTCGATCTGCTGCTGGTGGCGGCGATCATCTACGACTGGCGCACGCGAGGCCGTCCGCACCCGGTCTATCTGATCGGCGTACCGCTGTTGCTTGCTCAGCAAATCCTCATCGTCCCACTCAGCGCCACCCCGGCCTGGATGTCAGCTGCGCGCTGGGTCGAAGCGCTCACCGGCTGAGCGCTTGCCGCGCGCAGGCCCATGGGCGAGATAGGCGCATTTGCTTCACGGACCCGCCGCCCTGCCCGCCTCAACGCCCCCTTCGCCTGACGAGCTTTCGCAAGACCTGACCATCGACTTTGTCGGCGGCGCGGTAGGCCATCGCTTTCGCTTTGGCGGCGGGCGCGGCCAGGACCTGCCGCGCGCCGCCGGGTTCACCGGCGGGGTCACGCCCAGCATCGTGGACGCCACCGCCGGCCTCGGCCGCGACGCCTTTCTGCTGGCCTCGCTCGGGGCCCAGGTGACGCTCATCGAACGCTCGCCCCAGGTCCACGCTCGCCTAAAGGCCGGGCTGGCCGCTGCGGCCGCTGAGGGCGACCTCGCAACGGTGGACACCGTCGCCCGGATGACCCTGCTGCACGGAGACGCCCGCGAGTTGCTGAAGAGCCTCTCCGCCGACGTGGTGATCGTCGACCCCATGCATCCCGAGCGCACCTCCACCGCCCTGGTGAAGAAGGACATGCGCATCCTTCGCGAGCTCGTCGGAACCGATCCGGACCAACTTGAGCTCATGCAAGCGGCCCTGGCCTGCGCGCGCAAGCGGGTGGTCCTGAAGTGGCCGCGCAAGGGCTTGCCGATGCCTGGCCTGCGCAAGCCGTCGCATCAGATTGTCGGCAAGACCTTGCGCTACGACGTATTCATGACACCCTCGACCGAGAGGATGCCACCATGAGCGTCGCCTTCACCAAGGAGCAGGACAGCGAGTCGGCCGCCGCCGACCTGCCCGACCGCCCCATCTCACCGCATCCGAACCTTGTCACCGCCCGTGGCCTGGCCCAGATCGAGGACGAACTCGCCAAGGCGCGTGCGGCCTACAGCGCCGCCCAGGTCAGTGGCGACGCCGGCGCCGACCGCACCGCCATGGCCCGCGCCACCCGTGACCTGCGCTACTATTCCGCTCGCCGCGCCAGCGCCCAACTTATCGAGCCCGACCTCTCGCTCGACACCATCCAGTTCGGCCGTAAGGTCACCTTCGAGCGCGAGGACGGCCGCCGCCAGACCTTCGCCATCGTCGGCGAAGACGAGGCCGATCCGACCCAGGGCTCGGTCTCGTACAACTCGCCCCTGGCGCGCGCCTTGATGGGCAAGACCGTCGGCGATGTCGCCACCGTGGCCGGCGCCGAGGTGGAGATCGTCGAGATCGACTAGCGATCCTGGCTCAGGATCTGCAGCAAGGCCGGTACGCACAGCGCCGAGTTCCGCGCCGCCATCGCCGCCATCTCGCCATAGGTCAGATGACTGTCCGCGCCAGCCAGGTCCGACAACGTACGGATGACGTAGAGATCGACGCTCCAGGCGGCGGCCACCTGCGCCACCGCGCCAGATTCCATGTCGATGGCGTCCGCGCCGAACGCGGCGTGGAGCTCATCACGAGTCTCGGCGCAGTTGAGGAAGTAGTCGGCGGTGATCACCCCGCCCAGATAGGGCGAGGCGTCGAGCCGGCCGGCGACCGTATCGGCCAACCGCATCAACACGGCGCGCACCGGCGCGGAAGCCAGGGTCAGTTCATCCAGCCGCGGCGCGCCGACCGGAATGACCCCATAGGCGGTCGGCGTGAAGACACGGCCGGAAATCGCGCCATAGTCATGGATCGCCAGCCGCTCGCCCAACAGCACCGACCCCACCGGAAAGGCTGGGTTCAGCCCCCCGGCGACGCCTGCAAAGATCAGGACCCTGGCGCCAAAGACCGCCAGCAGCAGCGTCGCGGCGGCGGCCGCATTGACCTTTCCGATCCCGGCCAGGGCTACAACAATCGGCTCGCCCTTATAGCGCCCGGTCCAGACCGTGGTCGGTCCATGCGCCTGGGCCTCAGGGTCAAGGTGGAGCGTGGCCTTCAGCGCCGCCAGTTCTTCGGGCGTGGCGCACAGGATGCCGTACATGTCTCGCGCTCCATCTAGCCCGGCCGCTTATCCCCGGCCGCCCGCAGGACGAAGGCCAGGATCTCCGCCACCGCGACATAGAGCCGTTCGGGGATCTCCGTCTCGAGTTCGATAGTCGACAGCGCCTCGGCCAGCACGGCGTTCTTCTCGATGGGCACGCCGTGAGCTTCCGCGGCCTCGATGATCCTCTGGCCGATCAGGCCGCGCCCGCTGGCCACCACGCGCGGAGCGTTCGGGGCGTCATAGGTCAAGGCCACAGCCACCGGCCGCTTACCGGACGTGCTCATGAGGTCTGGTCCACCAGCTGGCCGGCATGGGGCTCAGCGTTCCGCGGCGCGCCCGGATGGACAGCGATCTCGGCGCGGAAGCTCGCCCGCTCCAGCGCTGCGCTCAACATCGCCTGATCGTCACGCAGGCGCGCCAGACCGACCTCGCGCTCCGCCCATAGACTGACAACAGCCTGATCGCCCACCAGCGAGACCCGGGCATGAATTGGCCCCAAGGGTTCGATGTCCAGAGAGAACGCCACCCGCCAGGCCGGCTCGCCGCCCACGCCGCCACGCCCGTCGCGGCTGATCTCGAACTGGGCCACGCTCGCGCCCTGGGGTGTGGTGAACGGCATCTCGAACATCCAGCGCGTGACCTGAGCGTCCAGAGCCTCGCCGGGCGCGGCGGGCAGCGAGGCGATCTGCAGCAGCTCCTGGCGTGCTACGGCGGCCTTTGTCTCGGCGAGCAGCCGCTGGCCGACCGCGCTGGGCGCAGCATCAGCCGGCAAGCTGGGTGTTGCGCTAGGTTGAGCCCGGGTCGATCCCGCCCGATAGGGAGGCGGCGGGGTTTTCGGGGAATTGCGAGGCGCTGGCGCCCGTGGCGCGCCCGCCAGCCATGCGGCCAGCGCCTGGTTCAGAACGAGCAGGCCTGCCTTCATATCCTGCCCCATTGGCGAGGTCTGGGGGGTCGCCGCGAGGTTGGCTTCCAGGAAAAGGCCGGAACGGCTGAGCGCCCTGGCGAGGTCCCCGGCCGTGACACCTGCGCTGGCGGGACTGGCCTGCGCCAGGACCTGGGCGGCCGCCGATCGCACGGGCGTCGGCAGCGCCGGATTGCTCGCCGCCTGGGCGAGGTCGGCCATGAGCGGCGCCAATCCACCCTGCCGCACCGCCGCGCCCTCGGCGGTCTGGGCCAGGACCTGGGCCGATATCTGTCCCGCACCGATCTCGATCGACGGAGTGGAGGCCGGCACCACGGGGATCACCGGACGCACCGGCGTCACCGGGATCGTCACCTGGGGCATCATCGGCCCGGTGATGGGCGTGATCGTCACGTCGAATTCATCCCGCGAAAGACCCGTCGATTCTATCCACAGGCGGTGAAGCGAGCCTTAAGCTATGGCGAACGCCGCGAGCCTGCTATTCGCAACATCAATGACCCTCGACCAGCTCCCGCCCCTGCGCGACACCCTCGCCGAGCACGGCCTTCTGGCCAAGAAGAGCTTTGGCCAGCACTTCCTCCTCGACCTCAACATCACCCGCAAGATCGCTCGCCTCGCGCAGGTCGGCCCCGGCGATCATGTGATCGAGGTCGGGCCTGGACCGGGCGGCCTCACGCGCGCGCTGTTGGAGACCGGCGCGCGGGTCACCGCGGTCGAAGCCGACCCCCGTTTCGCCCCGCTGCTGGAGGAACTGTCGGCCGCATCAGGCGGCGCCCTGACCCTGCGACTGGAAGACGCCCTGACGACGAACGAGACCGAGGTCGCTGGCGGCGCGCCGGCCCACATGGTCTCCAACCTGCCCTACAATGTCGGCACGCCGCTGCTGATCAAATGGCTGACAGGCGCTTTCACTCCCGCCTCCATGACCTTGATGTTCCAGAAGGAAGTGGCTGACCGTGTGGCCGCTGAGCCTGGTTCAGACGCCTATGGCCGGCTCTCGGTGATCGCCCAGGCGACCAGCCACGCCCAAGTCGTGATGGACGTTCCGGCCCGCGCCTTCACCCCGCCGCCGAAGGTCGCCTCGGCCGTCGTTCGACTGACGCCTCTGGCCGAGCGTCCGGAGGCAGTGCGCCTCGACGCCCTGCAAACCATCACCGCCGCAGCCTTTGGCCAACGCCGCAAGATGCTGCGCTCCAGCCTCAAGGCGCTGGGCGGCGGCGATCTCTGCGAGGCCGCCGGCGTCCCGCCTGAAGCGCGGGCCGAAACCATCGACATTGAAGGGTTTCTCGCCCTTGCCGACACCTGGCGGCTGCGCTGACCGTCAGAGCCCTTGCGCCCAATTGAGCGCGTAGTCGCCCACCTCTTCCCAGCCTGGCTCGGCGATCAGGAAATGCGAGCGACCCGGGAAGAACTTGAAGTCGGTCTTCGCATCCGAGTGCTTTTGCACATTGTAAGAGGCCTTAGAGACATAGGGCGTGACCGTGCGGTCGTGCTCGGCCGCCATGATCAGCAGCGGCTGGGTTCGCCGCTTTGGATTGACCCAAGTCCCGATCGAGCCTGCCGCTTGATAGAAAATCATCCCCGGCGTCGGCACGACCAGCTTGTCATAGGCTGCCGCCTGCATCTCCGGTGAGACGGTGTTGGCGAAATTCTTGGCAAAGCCCTCCCGGGACAGGGTGTAGGGACGCATCCAGCCCCCCACCCGCGCGATCACCGGCAAGGCCGCGGCCAGCGAG
>JAVBXP010000016.1 GCA_030824495.1 bacterium | reverse complement strand
GGCGGCTATCAAGGCGCGCGGATGGTTGTCCTGCGGCGTCAATCCGGGGCTCGCCGGCTTCGCTTATGCCGATGATCGGGGCGCGTGGCGCGGCTTCGACGTGGATATCTGCCGGGCGGTAGCCGCCGCGACGCTGGGCGACGCCAACGCCGTGCGGTTCACGCCGGTGACGGCGCCGGACCGGTTCACGGCGCTGCGGGCCGGCAAAATCGACATGCTCTCGCGCAACACCTCGCTGACTCTGTCGCGGGACGCCGGAGAGGGCGTCGATTTCCCAGCCATCACCTATTACGACGGCCAAGGGTTCCTTGCGCCCAAGGCCTTGGGACTAGCCAGCGCCGACGAACTGAACGGCGCGCGGATCTGCGTGCAGAAAGGCACAGCCAGCGAGACCAATCTGGCCGATTATTTCCAGGCGCGTGGGTTGAAGCATCTGGCCGTGGTCGTGAAGGACACCAGCGAGGCGCTGGCGCGCTACCAGGCCGATGAGTGCGACGTCTTTACCGCCGACATGGGCGCCTTGGCCTCGGCGCGGTCGCTGTTGAACAGCCCGAACGCTCACGTGATCCTGCCGACGGTGATTTCCAAGGAGCCGCTGGGGCCGGTCGTTCGCCAGGACGACCCTGCCTGGGCCGACATCGTGCGCTGGACAGTGGTTTCGCTCATTGCGGCGGAGGAGCTCGGGGTCGACTCCAAGTCGGCGTCGCAGCTGGTGACGACTACCACCGACCCACGGGTGAGGCGTCTGCTCGGCGTGCAGGACAACCTGGGCGGCGTGCTGGGGCTGAAGCCGGACTGGGCCTACCAGGTCATCACCCAGGTCGGGGCCTACGACGAGGTCTTCAACCGCAATCTGGGATCCGGATCGGCGCTCAAATTGGCGCGAGGTCACAATGCGCTGTGGAGCGCTATCGAGCCCGGCTTGTTGTACGCGCCGCCGGTCCGCTAGGGGCGGTGACGACGGGGGTGTCTGGCAGGCCGCCCCATTCGGTCCAAGAGCCGTCATAGACGGCGACGCGGTCGAGGCCGATCCGGGCCAAGGCTAGGGCCAGCACCGAGGCGGTGACGCCCGAGCCGCAGCTGGTGACAATCGGCTTAGCGAGATTGACGCCGGCGCTCTTGAAGACCGCCTTGAGGTCACGCGCCGACTTCAACGTGCCGTCTTCGGCGATCACGCCTTCCCAGGGAACATTGGCGGCGCCGGGCATGTGGCCCGACCGCAAGCCGGCGCGCGGCTCGGGGGCTTCGCCGGTGAACCGGCTGGCCGCGCGGGCGTCGACAATGCGGGCTTCGCCCGAACTCAGCAGAGCGCGGACCTCGTCGGCGTCGCGAACCAGGGCGGCGTCGAACATCGGCGGAAGCTCAACCGCGCGCGGGAAGATCTCGCCAGGCTCGACCGGCCGACGTTCGGCCAGCCACTTCTTCAGCCCGCCGTCGAGCACGTGGACCTTCGGGTATCCCATCACCCGCAGGGTCCACCAGACACGAGCGGCCGAGCGGATCCCATGGGTGTCGTAGACCACAATGTCGGCCTCACGCGGCAGGCCCAGCGCGCCTGCCGCGTGCGCGAAGGCTTCGGGCGTGGGGAGCATGTGCGGCAGGTCGCTTGATCGGTCGGCGATGGCGTCGATGTCGAAGAAGACCGCGCCCGGAATATGGACTTGGAGATACTCTTCATGCCCAGAGCGGCCCTCGGCCGGCATGAACCAGGTCCCATCGACCACCCGGATGTCAGGCGCCCGCAGGCGGTCGGCCAGCCAGGCGGTCGAGACGACGGGATCCATGTCTAAAGCCACTTCGGAACCGGGAAGCCGCGTTCCTTCAGGAACTCGGGATTGAAAATCTTGCTCTGATAGCGCGAGCCTTGGTCGCAGAGGATGGTCACGATGGTGTGCCCCGGACCAAGGTCCTTGGCCATGCGGATAGCGCCGGCGACATTGATGCCGGTCGATCCGCCCATCACCAGCCCCTCGTGCTCGACCATGTCGTAGATGACGTTCAGCATCTCGACGTCGTCGATGCGATAGGCGTGATCGACCTTCAACCCTTCGAGATTGGCGGTGATCCGGCCTTGACCGATGCCCTCGCTGATCGAGGTTCCTTCGGACTTCAACTCACCGTCCGCGTACCAGGAATAGAGCGAGGCGCCGTGGGGGTCGGCCAGGCCGATCTTGATGTCGGACTTGCGGGCGCGGAGCGCCTCGGCGACGCCGGCAAGGGTGCCGCCGGATCCGACCGCGGAGATGAAGCCGTCCACCTTGCCGTTGGTCTGTTCCCAGATTTCGGGGCCTGTTGTTTCCACGTGGGCCTGGCGGTTGGCGACGTTGTCGAACTGATTGGCCCAGACGGCGCCGGCCGGCTCCTTGGCGTTCAGCTCTTCGGCGAGACGCCCGGAATAGCGGACATAGTTGTCGGGGTTGGAGTAGGGGACCGCATCGACCTCGACCAGTTCGGCGCCGAGCAGGCGGATCGCGTCCTTCTTCTCCTGGCTCTGAGTGCGCGGGATGACGATGGTCGTGCGATAGCCTGAGGCCGCAGCGACCATGGCCAGGCCAATTCCGGTGTTGCCGGCGGTGCCTTCGACGATCCGTCCGCCAGGCCGCAGCAATCCGCGCTTCTCGGCGTCACGTATGATGTAGAGCGCCGCGCGATCCTTGACGGACTGGCCCGGGTTCATGAACTCGGCCTTGCCGAGAATTTCACAGCCTGTGGCCTCGCTTGCACGGCGAAGGCGGATCAGGCGCGTGTTTCCGATTGCGTCCAGGACGCTCATAGCAACGGTCATGGCCGTCTACTTAGGTGGCGGAGCGGCTCAAGAACAGAGGCGATCAAGCCTTGGCGAGGCTTAGCTGCACCACATTGGTCCGACCGGTGCGGAAGCCGGCCTCGCAATAGCTGAGATAAAACCGCCAGAGTTTGCGGAAGCGCTCATCGAAGCCGAGCTGGGATATCTCGCCCCAGGCGCCCTCGAAGCGCCGGCCCCACTCAGCCAGGGTGTCGGCGTAATCCTCGCCAAACCGGCTGATCCCGGTCCAGTGCAGGCCCGCCTGATCAGTGATGGGCTTCAGGCGCTCCTCCGAGGGCAACATGCCGCCGGGGAAGATGTACTTCTGGATGAAGTCGGCCCGGCGTCGGTAGCCTTCGAAGAATTCGTCGCGAATGGTGATGATCTGAAGGCCGGCGCGCCCGCCAGGCGCCAGGACATCCCGAATCTTGTCGAAATAGGTCGGCCAGTAGCGTTCGCCCACAGCTTCGAACATCTCGATGGAGGCCACGCGGTCGAAGCTGCCCTGGACGTCGCGATAGTCGATCATCCGGATATCGGCCCGTTCTGCGAGCCCTTGGTCGAACATGCGCTTGCGGGCGAAGTCGAACTGCTCCTTGGATATGGTGATCCCGGTGACGGTCGCGCCGACCTCCTTGGCCGCGAATTCGGCGAACCCGCCCCAGCCGCAACCGATCTCCAGAACGCTATGGCCGGAGGCCAAGCCCATGCCTTGGGCCAGGGCGCGGTACTTGTTGGTCTGGGCTTGATCGAGGGATTGCCCAGCCTGTTCATACCGGGCCGAGGAGTAGGTCATCGTCTTATCAAGCCAACGCGAGTAGAACGCGTTGCCGAGGTCGTAGTGGGCGTGGATGTTCTTGCGCGATCCCTTGCGCGTATTGGCGTTCAGCCGATGGCCCACAAAATTGACGGCGCGAGCGACTGGGTTGCCGACCATCAGCCTAACCAGTCGATCGAAGTTCAGGCTCATGGCGCAGAGCACCGCGGAGAGATCGGGCGTCTCCCACTCGCCGGCCATGTAGCCCTCGGCGAACCCAATATCGCCGGAGGCCAGCACGCGGCGCATAAACCGGAAATCATGAATGATGATCTTGGCGTCGAACCCGGGCTCGGCGCCCTTGATCCGCAGCTCACGCCCGGCGGGAGTGACGAAGATCAGTTCGCCTGCCCGCCAGTTCAGCGCGAGCAGTCGCGCGGCGAAGCGGAACGCCGCCGGGGCGCCCGCAAGTTCCGGGAGCCTATGAAAGGCCCGGGGGGAGGCGGCCAGAGCCGCCAGCGATGGTTCATGCGCCAAGCTCATGGCCGCAACCCTCGATTTTCCACAAGCTAACACTGCATTTGAGATTGCGACGAATCAACTCCAACCCTCGACCTACGGTTCCGCTAGCTAGGCGGATGCAGGCCGGGGCGTTTTCGCGCTTGTGAAGCGGGCGGACGCGCGCCACTTAGGCCGCTACGGCGCTGCGACGCCGACGGCCAAAAGCTCGGGAATGTCATGACCGTACTCACGCTCAATCGCTGGAATCTCTCCATCGGCGACGGCCAACCGCTGGTCGTGATCGCCGGGCTGAACGTCATCGAGGATCTGGAGCAGACGCTTGACGCTGCGCGCCACCTCAAGGCGGTGACGGCCGAGCTCGGGTTGCCGTACGTGTTCAAGGCCAGCTTCGACAAGGCCAACCGCTCCTCGGTCAAAAGCTTCCGGGGACCGGGCCTGAAGGAGGGCCTGAAGATCCTGGCCGAGGTGAAGGCGCAGTTGAACGTGCCGATCGCCACGGACCTGCATGAGATCGATCAAGCCGAGCCGGTCGCCGCCGTGGCCGATCTTGTCCAGATCCCTGCTTTCCTCTGCCGTCAGACCGACCTTGTCGTAGCCACCGCCAAGGCGGTCGAGGCGGCCGGCGGGTTGATGCACGTCAAGAAGGGCCAGTTCCTGGCGCCTTGGGACTGCAAGAACATCCTGATGAAGATCAAGGAAGTGTCTGACGTCGGGGTGATCCTCTGCGAGCGTGGCAATTCATTTGGCTACAACAACCTCATCGTCGACATGCTGGGCATCCCCGAGATGAAGAAGCTGGGCGCGCCGGTGACGATCGATGCGACCCATGCGGTGCAACTCCCGGGCGCCGATCCGCGCACCGGCGGCGCCTCGACGGGCGGCCGCCGGGACGGCGTGGCCGTCATCGCCAAGGCCGCCGTCGCGGTCGGAGCCAATGGCGTCTTCCTGGAGTTCCACCGTGAGCCGGACAAGGCGCTGTGCGATGGACCGAGCTGCCTGCCGCTGGACGGCGCGCGTGATCTGTTGGCGGGTCTGAAAGCCATCCATGCGGCCGTGCAATAATCGGCGTAGGCTCTGAGCCCATGGACCTCTCGGCCCTTCAACATATCCTTTCCTCGCTCGCCGGAGCGCGGATCGCCTGCGTCGGCGACCTGATGGTCGATCGCTTCGTCTATGGCGACGTCACGCGCGTCTCGCCCGAAGCGCCGATCCCGGTGCTGGCCCGCAAGCACGAGCTGGTGATGCTAGGCGCCGTCGGCAATGTGGCCCGCAACGCCGCGGCCCTGGGCGGAGAGGTCTGCCTGGTCGGCATGATCGGCGGCGACGCCGAGGGCGTGGAAGCCTTGCGCCTGATCAAGGCCGAGGAGGGTGTCGAGGGCTTTGTCGTCACCGACACAAGTCGTCCGACCACCCTGAAGACCCGCTTCGTGTCCGGCGGTCAGCAACTGCTGCGCGTCGATATGGAGACCAGCGGACCAGCCAGCGACGATGTGGAACAGCGGTTGATCCGCACGGTGCGCGACGTGGCGCGCGATGTGGGCGTCGTGTTGTTGTCCGACTATGGCAAGGGCGTCGTCACGGCGGGCGTCATTGAGGCCTGCAGGGCCTCAGGCGCGGTGATGATCGTCGATTCCAAGGCTCGCAGCTTTGCGCGCTATGGCGCGGTCGACATCGTCAAGCCGAACGCGGCCGAACTGGCCCACGCCACCGACATGCCGACCGCAACGGACGGCGAGATCGAGGCGGCGCTGGCTCATGCTCTGACGCTATGCGAGGCCAAGGCGATCCTGGTCACACGGGCGGCCAAGGGAATTTCGCTGGCGGTGCGCGGCGAGGCTGTCCGGCACTTCCCGGGCGTCCCGCGCGAGGTGTTCGACGCCTCGGGCGCGGGCGACACGACGCTGGCGGCGCTGGGCGTGGCCTTGGCCGCCAAGGTCGATATCGCCGACGCGATCAGTTTCGCGATGCTGGCTTCGGGCGTGGCCGTCGGTAAGGCCGGCACCGCCGTGGTGACCCCTGAGGAGATGATCGAGGCCTCGATCAGCGCTCACATGGCTCCCGCCGAAGCCAAGATCGTCACGCCGCAGCGCATGGCCGACGAGATCGCGCGCTGGCGCGCCAAGGGCCTGAAGGTCGGCTTCACCAATGGCTGCTTCGACATCCTGCACAAGGGCCATGTCGCCTATCTGGCTCAGGCGCGGGCCTGGTGCGACCGGCTGATCGTCGGGGTGAATTCGGACCGCTCAGTGCGCGCGCTGAAGGGCGAGGGCCGGCCGGTCAACGATCTGGAAGGCCGCGCCGTCGTGCTCGCCGGCCTTGGCTCGGTCGATCTGGTCGCCCCGTTCGACGAGGACACGCCGATCAGCCTGATCGAGGCCGCGCGGCCCGATGTGCTGATCAAGGGCGCAGACTACGCTGAGAGCGAGGTGGTCGGCGGGGACTTCGTGAAGTCCTACGGCGGGGAAGTTAAGCTGGCGCAGATCGTCGACGGCTATTCCACCACGGCCGCCATTGCACGGATGCAGGAGAAGGCATGACCCGTCGGATCATCTTCGTCACCGGCGGGGCCGGTTTCATCGGCTCCAACATCGTCGCCAAGTTGGCCGAGGACCCGTCGCTGGATGTGGTGGTCTGCGACTGGCTGCACGAGGCCGAGCTCGGCAAGTGGCGCAATATCGCCAAGCATCCGATCGGCGATTTCGTGGCGCCGGAGGCGATGTTCGAATGGCTGGAGAAGCGCTGGCGCGATATCGAGTTGGTGGTTCACATGGGCGCGGTGTCCTCGACCACCGAGCCGGACGCCGACAAGATCGTCCACGCCAATTTCACCTTGAGCCGTGACCTGTTCCGTTGGTGCGCCGATCGCCAACGCCGGCTCATCTACGCCTCATCGGCGGCGACCTATGGCGACGCCACCGACTTCGAGGATCGTGACGATATCGAGTCGCTGGCCGCTCTGCGGCCGCTGAACACCTATGGCTGGTCCAAGGCGCTGTTCGACCTTTTCGCAGCGCGCCAGGCCGCGCGCGACTATGCGCCCCCGCAGTGGGTGGGATTGAAATTCTTCAACGTGTACGGACCAAACGAAGAGCATAAGCACTCGATGAAGTCGGTCGCTTCGCAGATCTGGCCGAAGGTCCGCGACGGCCATGCCGTGCAACTGTTCAAATCCTATCGCGACGGGGTGCCGGACGGCGGACAGACGCGCGACTTCGTCTATGTGCGCGACGTCGCCGACGTGGTCGGCTGGCTGTCCAAGAACGAGCAGGTCAACGGGGTCTACAACCTGGGTTCAGGCACGGCGCGGACGTTTGAGGACATGGCGAAGGCGGTCTTCGCCGCCGCCGATCGTGCGCCGGAGATCGAGTACACTCCCATGCCCCCGGCCATCCGGGACAAGTACCAGTACTATACCCAGGCCCATATGGAGCGCCTGCAGGCTGCCGGCTACAACCAGCCCATGACCGGGTTGGAAGAGGGCGTCGGCGACTATGTGAGGCGTTACCTCTCGCAGCCCGACCCCTACCGGTAGGGCAAGGGCGGGCATGGCCGATCGTCCGAAAGGGTTCAAGCGACTGGTCACGGCCGGGGTGATCCTGGCGTTGCTGCTCGTGGCCGGTGCGGCGTTCGCTTGGCGCGACGACATCCTGCGGACGCGCCTTGATCCCAAGGAGCCGTTCCAGACCTACGATCCGCCTCCCGCGCCGGACTATGCGACCAAGGCGGCCTGGGCCCTGTTGCCCGCCAGCCCCGGCGCGCCGTCGCCAAGTGATCCCGTCGCCGACGTCTTCTTCGTTGGCCCGACCACCTTCGATGGCGGTCGCCATTGGAACGCGCCCATCGATGACGCCAAGGCTGACCGCCTGTTCCGACAGGTGATGGCCCCGAACTATGCCGGCCCCTTCGTAAGGGTCGGGAGGATCTTCGCGCCGCGTTACCGTCAGGCCAGCCTCTATACGTTCATGACCCTGCGCGAAGACGCCAAGGAGGCGCGGCGTTTCGCCTATTCCGACGCCGCCGCCGCGTTCAGGCACTATGTCGCCAACTACAATCAGGATCGGCCGTTCGTGGTCGTTGGGGTGGAGCAGGGCGGCGGCCTGGCCGCGCGCCTGTTGGCCGAAGAAGTGGCCCCAAATCCCAAGCTGAAGGCCCGCATCGCGGCGGCCTATTTGATCCAGACGGTCGTACCTGCGAATTCGCCGCCGATTCCGGCCTGTATCGCGCGGGATCAACCAGGCTGCCTCGCAGCGTGGATTTCGGTGTTTGAAAGCGAGCCGGAGCGCGCCCAGGCCATACTCGATCGCTCGCTGGTCTGGGATCAGGATGGGCAGCTAGTCAATCTACAAGGGCGCGTGCCGCTGTGCTTCAATCCGTTGTTGGGCGCGGCGAGCAATGCGCCGGCGCCAGCGCGGCTAAGCCTGGGCGCGGCAAACGCCACGGGGCTGGAGTGGGGCGCCAGGCCGGCGTTCCTGACCCGGCAGGTCGCAGCGAGGTGCGAGAAGGGGGTGCTGCGAGTGTCGCGGCCGAAGTCCTCCTCGCTCAGGCCGTCCGGCTCCTGGACCGACCAGCGGAAGGCGGCGGCTTATAACCTCTTCTATGCGGACATAGAGGCCGATGCGAAGGCCAGGGTCGGGGCGCTGGAAAGCCAGCGCGCGGCCGCGCCGAGATAGGCGCGCAATGCCGGGGATTTCGTGTGAGCCAATCGTCGCCAGTCCCTCGCCCCCGGGTCGTCATCGTCGGCGGTGGCTTCGGCGGGCTTGCCGCCGCCCGAGAACTGGCGAACGCGCCGGTGGATGTGACGGTGCTTGACCGCCGCAACTACCACCTGTTTCAGCCGCTGCTCTATCAGGTGGCGACTGCGGCCCTGTCCCCATCGGAGATAGCCTGGCCGATCCGGCACCTGTTGCGGCGACAGGCGAACGCCCGCGTGTTGTTGGCCGAGGCCACCGGAGTCGATCTCGACGCCGGGTGCGTGCGGACGACGGCGGGCGACCAGCCGTACGACTATCTGGTGGTCGCCACGGGGGCGGCTCACTCGTACTTTGGGCATCCAGAATGGGCCGATTGGGCGCCTGGCCTGAAGAGTATCGAGGACGCCACAGCTATTCGCCGGCGGGTTCTCGGGGCCTTCGAACGGGCCGAGAACGCGACGGCCCCAGAACGCGAAGACCTGCTGACTTTCGTGATTGTGGGCGGAGGTCCCACGGGTGTGGAAATGGCCGGAGCGGTGGCCGAGCTGGCCCGCGACGCCCTGGCCCGCGATTTCCGAAATGTCGACCCGCGCGACGCGAAGGTCGTCCTGGTCGAAGCAGGCGAGCGGATCCTGGCGGCGTTCCCCGAGAGCCTCGCAGCCTATGCGACAAGGGTGCTTGAGCGGCTGGGCGTCACCGTGATGACCCGGACCGCCGTCACCGGCTGCGACGCGCAGGGAGTCGATCTGGGGGAGGAGCGACTGGCTTCGAGTACGGTCATCTGGGCCGCCGGCGTGGCGGCCTCGCCGCTCGCAGCGGACTTGGCTGGGCCCCATGACCGGGCCGGCCGCTCGGTCGTGGAAGAGGACCTCTCGCTGCAGGGACACCCCAACGTCTTCGTGGTGGGCGACGCCGCCTCGATGACGGGACCGGCCGGCGTCCCTGTGCCAGGCATCGCGCCAGCCGCCAAACAGGCCGGTCGGCACGCCGCCCTGGTCATCGAGGCGCGCGTAGGTGGACGGCCCGCGCCAGGGGCCTTCCGCTATCGGCATGCCGGCGACCTGGCCACTATAGGGCGCAGCGCCGCCGTGGTGCGGTTCGACGGCTTTCGGCTGACCGGATGGTTGGGTTGGGTCTTCTGGGGATTGGCGCACATCTACTTCCTGATCGGCCTGCGCAACCGGGTCGCCGTCGCGCTCGATTGGTCCTGGAGCTGGCTGACTCGTCAGCGTCATGTCCGGCTGATCATCGGATAAGGTCGATTGACCGGCGGCCTCGCCAAGGACCATCGTGCCGTCCCCATGCCCCCGATGGAGACACCCCATGACCAATCGCCAGATCGTTCTTGAGCAGCTTCCACAGGGAAAGCTGTCGCCTGACCACTTTCGTCTGACCGAGACGGCGATCCCGGCGCCAGGGGAGGGCGAGGTCCTGGTGAGGACGCGCTACATCTCGCTGGACGCGGCCAACCGGGCGTGGATGCAGGGGGCCACCTATCGGGCCGCGCTTGCGGCGGGTGACGTTATGGCCGGGGGCTCGCTGGCGGAGGTCGTGGAGAGCAAGACACCTGGCCTGGCCAAGGGCGATCTGGTGTTCGCCGACACCGGTTGGCAGGACTACGCGGTGCTGGCGGGCAAGTCGCTTTCGAAACTGCCAGACCTGAAGCCGATCACCCATTTGCTCAGCGTCTATGGCGTCGCCGGCCTGACCGCCTATTTCGGCCTGCTGGAATGTGGGCAGCCGAAGGCCGGTGAGACGGTTGTCGTTTCGGCCGCAGCAGGCTCGGTCGGGTCGCTGGTCGGACAGATCGCCAAGATCCGAGGTTGCCGCGTTGTGGGCATAGCGGGCGGCGCCGAGAAGTGCGCCTGGCTCAAGAGCGACCTGGGGTTTGACGAGGCCGTGGACTACAAGGCGGGCGATGTTCGCCGTGCGCTGCGGGCGGCCTGTCCGAACGGGATCGACGTCTATTTCGACAATGTCGGGGGTGAGATCTTCGAAGCGGCGCTGTTCAACATGAACAATTTCGGCCGGATCGCCTGCTGCGGCGCGGTCTCGCAATACGACGGCGCGGCGCCGCCGCACGGCCCGCGCGGGGTGCCGGGCTTGATTGTCACAAAACGCCTGAACGTGCGTGGGTTCATCGTCTCGGACTTCGACGAGCAGCGGGAAGGGGCGCTCTCGGACCTGAAAAGCTGGGTCGAGGGGGGCAAGCTGAAAGTGCTGGAGGATATAATCGACGGGCTAGAGAACGCGCCCTTGGCGCTGGTCGGCCTGTTGGCGGGCGAGAACCGCGGCAAGCGCATGGTGAAGGTCAGCTGACGGCGGTTGGGGCGCTAGCCCGCATCCTTGAGCGGCGAGCCTGGGCGCCAGTCGAAGAGTTCCTGCAGGACCTGCAACGCCTTGCCGCGCTCTGAGGTCAGTTCCGGGTCGCGATCGACGATCATCCGGGCGTCGTCGCCGGCCGTTGCGATGAGGTCGCGGTGCGCGATGGGATCGGCGAAGACATAGGCCGGGAAGCCCGATTGGCGCAGTCCGAGCGCGTCGCCCCCGCCGCGCAGTTCGAGGTCCACCTCCGCGATCTGGAAGCCGTCGTCGGTGCGTCGCAGGATGTCGAGCCGCTTCTGAGCCGTCTCCGACAGCGGTGGGTCATAGAGCAAGACGCAGGCGCTCTCGCGGGAGCCCCGACCGACCCGGCCTCGCAACTGATGGAGCTGGGCCAGGCCGAAGCGTTCGGCCTGTTCGATCACCATGATGGTGGCGTTCGGCACATTGACCCCGACCTCAACAACAGTGGTGGCGACCAACAGGCTGATCTTGCCGTCGGCGAAGTCGGCCATGACGGCGTCCTTCTCCGGGCCGGTCATCTTGCCGTGGACCAGGCCAACGCCGGGGCCGATCTTCTGGCGCAGTTCGGCCGCGCGCTTCTCGGCGGCCTTCAGATCAATCAGTTCGGATTCCGAGACCAGCGGGCAGATCCAGAACGCCTGGGCGCCCTGGGCGATGACGTCGCGCAGGCGCGCCTCGACCTCCTCGACCCTGCTCATTGGGACGGCGCGGGTGGCGACGGGGGTCCGGCCCGGCGGCTTCTCGTCGATCCGCGAAACGTCCAGGTCGCCATAGACTGTCAGTTCCAGGGTTCGTGGGATTGGCGTCGCGGACATGGCGATCAGGTGGACGGCCTCGCCCTTGGCCTGCAGCCGCTGGCGTTCAGCTACGCCGAAGCGATGCTGTTCGTCGACGACGGCCAATTGCAGGCGCTGGAAATTCACGTCGTCCTGGAAGAGAGCATGGGTGCCGACGGCCACTTGCACCGCGCCTGAGGCTAGGGCGCGCAGCTTTTCGGCGCGGGCTAGGCCCTTGTCGCGGCCGGTGAGCAGGACGGCGCTGATCCCTTGGTCAGACAACGGCCCCGACAAGGTTTCGAAATGCTGGCGGGCGAGGATCTCAGTCGGCGCCATCAGCGCGCTTTGCCCGCCGCCGCCCGCGACGTCCGCCATGGCGAGCATGGCGACGACGGTCTTGCCGGAGCCGACATCGCCCTGGATCAGCCGGCTCATCCGTTCGCCCGCCGCGAAGTCATGACGAATGTCGGCCAGGGCGCGTTCCTGAGCGCCGGTTAGCGCGAAAGGCAGGTCGGCGCGAATCTTGGTGGAGATCTCAGCAGGCGTAATTTTCGCGGCAGGTTCGCGGCGGCGATCGGCCTTGCGCTGGGCCATGGCCAGTTGGTGCGCCAGAAGCTCGTCATAGGCCAAGCGGCGGACATGCGGGGTCTGGGGCGCAAGGTCGATTTCGCCAGCAGGCGAATGGAGCCGGACCAAGGCCTCGCGCCAGCTCGGAAGCTGCTCGCGGGCCAGCCAAGCGGCGTCCTGCCACTCGGGCAGTTCGGGTGTCCGCTCCAGGGCCTCCAGCACGAACTTGCGGACTGTTCGAGCCGGGACGCCCGCGGTGGCGGGATAGATCGCTTCAAACAGCGGGATCTCGTCCACCCGTTCGGGCGGCAGAATGTAGTCGGGATGGGCGATCTGCAGGTTTAGGCCGAAGCGCTCGACCTTGCCGCTGACGACCCGCTTGGCGCCTAGGGGATGCTTCTGCTCCAGCTGACCCCCGAAACTTCCAAAGAAGACCAGGCTGAGGACGCCGGTCCCGTCATAGGTTTCCACGCGCCAGGGTTGCTGGGGACTGCGGGGCTTTTTGAAGGCGTCGATCTGCACTTCGAAGATCTGGGTGGCGCCCTCGAGCGCGGTGTTCACGCTGGCGCGCGTGCGCTGGACGACTGAATGGGGCGCGAGGAACAGAACGTCGCGCACGACCGGACCCGCCAGCTTTTCGAGCAAGGGCGCCACGCGCACTCCAACCCCCTTGAGCGAGGTGATCGGGGCGTAAAGCGGGAATAGAATCTCAGGCCGCATGACGGGAACATAGCGCGACCATGGACAGGGTGCGGCGCCCGTGATGATCTTCTTTCAAACATTGGGGGGAAACCAAATGCGTAGCGCGCTTATCGCGACGGCGGCCGTCGTTCTTCTGGCCGGTTGCGGCCAATCTCCAGACGCCGCCAAGACCGCCGAGGTGGCGGCGCCCGCGGCTCCGCCAGCGGTCCCGGTGGACGCCAGTTTCACCGGCTTCACGAAGCCCAAGGGCGACGATCAGTTTGGATATTACCTGCCGGTCGGCGAGGTGAAGGTCGGAGACTACCGGCTCGACAACCTCCACATCGCCGGACAGCAAGGCTTCGGCGACTGGGAGAAGGGCGACCGGACCAAGACCTATGGCCCGGTCATGCTGGAGTTCGTGGACATCACCAGTCCGGCCCGCAAGAACGCCCTGGGCAACGTCACCTATTCGGTGAAGCTGAAAGTGCTGCCCGAAGCCTACGGCGTGACCGACGACCGGGTCAGGCTGGTGGGCAAGCATCCCAAGCTGGGCGAGGTGCGAATGGATGTGAAGATCGATCCGGCGGCGCTGAAAAAGTCCAAGGCGACCAAGGGCAAGGACGGGGCGACTGTCGCGGCGGGCGCGCTGCAAGTGGGAGATACGCCATTCAAGGACGTGGCTTTCACATGGCGTGGAGGCGATTGGGGCTGATCGCCCCTGGCGTGGACGGGCGGGGGGGCCTATATCGGCCCTCCCTCATGAACACCCACGAAACACGACTGAAAAAAGTGAAGTTCCGGGCTTGGCACCGGGGCTTTCGGGAAGCGGACCTCATCTTGGGGCCGTTCGCGGATCGCTATGCCGGGACGCTGAGCGCCAGCCAGCTCGACGCCCTCGAGGCGTTGATGGAGGAGGCCGACCAGGACCTCTACGAGTGGATCGTGGAGCGGACGCCGACCCCGCCCGAGTTCGACGGTGAAATCATGCAGATGATCAAAACCTTCCGGTTCGAGGCCTTCGAGGCTCGCGGAGAGGACCATGGCGGCTGACGGCGCGCGGGCGCCGACGGCGGCAGACCACCGGCGAATAGCTCAGGATCCGGGGCGTCTCGACCTCGTCGGCGCGCCCGAGGGCTTTGACGCCCTGGTGATGGCTGACATCGTCAAGGCGCGTGGCGGGCTGTCGGTCTTCGTCGCGCGTGACGGATCGCGGCTGTCGGCGTTCATCGACGCCTTCGCCTTCTTCTCGCCCCAGGTGCAGATCCTGCGGTTCCCGTCGTGGGACTGCCTGCCTTACGACCGCATCGGCCCGTCGCCGGGCGTCGCCGCCGAGCGGATGACCACCCTGGCGCGGTTGGCCAAGGGCTTGGACGCCAAGAAGCCGGCCCTGCTGGTGACGACCGTGCCGGCGCTGCTGCAGCGTGTGCCGCCCAAGTCGACAGTCGAGGGCGCAGCGTATTCGGCCAAGGTCGGGAACGTCGTCGAAATCGCTGATCTCGAACGCTATTTCGCGATCAACGGCTATCAGCGGGCCTCGACGGTTTCGGAGCGCGGCGAATTCGCGATCCGAGGCGGGGTGATCGACGTCTTCCCGCCGAGCGCCGAGGAGCCGGTGCGGCTCGACCTGTTCGGCGACACGCTGGAATCGATCCGGGGCTTTGACCCCGAAACGCAACGCTCGACCCGTCAGCTCAAGGATATCTCGCTGCTGCCGGTCAGCGAGTGCTTGCTGGACAAGGACGCGATCTCGCGCTTCCGGCGCGGCTATGTCGAGACGTTCGGGGCCCCGGGCGGCGATCCGCTGTATGAGACCGTCAGCGAAGGTGGCCGGCGCGCGGGCATGGAGCACTGGCTGCCGCTGTTCTATCCGGACATGGCGACGTTGCTGGACTACCTGCCCAACAACACCCTGATCGCCACGGACCATCTGGCCGACGCGGCCCGCGAAGAGCGGATGTCGATGATCGCCGACGCCTACGACAGTCGGGCTCAGGCTGACCGCAAGGTCCACTATCATCCGCTGTCGCCCGACCGTCTCTACATGGACGCCGATGAGTGGCGCGAGCGACTGGCCGCCCGTCCGACGCGGCGGTTCTCGGCCTTCCAGGAGGTCGAAGGCGATACGGTCGTCGACATGGGCGCGCGCCTTGGCCGGACCTTCGTGGCCGAGCGCCAGCAGGACTCGGTCAATCTGTTCGAAGCGACCGCCGATCACGCCCGCAAGCAGGCCGCTGAGGGCAAGCGCGTTTTGTTCGCGTCCTGGTCAGACGGTTCGTCGGACCGTCTGGGCGCGATGCTGGCCGATCACGGCCTGAAGAACATATCGCTCGCGCCGTATTGGGACGCGGCCAAAGCCGCCGATCCGAAGACGCCGCAGCGGGTGGTGTTGCCGCTGGAATCCGGTTTCGAAACCGAGAACCTGGCGGTCATTTCCGAAACCGACATTCTGGGCGACCGGCTGGCGCGTCCACGCCGCAAGCGTCGGGCGTCTAACTTCCTGGCCGAAGCCTCGTCGCTGACGCCGGGCGATCTGGTGGTCCATATCGACCACGGGATCGGGCGCTATGAGGGCCTGAAGACCCTCGACGTCCAAGGCGCGCCGCACGACTGCCTCGAACTGCAATATGGCGGCGAGGCCAAGCTCTATCTGCCGGTCGAGAATATCGATCTGCTGACCCGCTACGGTTCGGACGGCGAGAACGTCCAGCTGGACCGTCTGGGCGGGGCGGCCTGGCAGGCGCGTAAGGCGCGGGCCAAGGAACGCCTGCGCGAGATGGCCATGGGCCTGATCGGCATCGCCGCCGAGCGCGCGACCAAGGTCACCGACCCGATTGTGCCGCCGCATGGCGTGTTCGACGAGTTCTGCGCTCGCTTCCCGTACGAGGAAACCGAGGACCAGCTCAACGCCATCGGCGATGTCTTGGAAGACCTGGGCGCCGGGCGGCCGATGGACCGCTTGATCTGCGGTGACGTCGGCTTCGGCAAGACCGAGGTCGCCCTGCGCGCCGCGTTCGTGGTGGCGATGAGTGGGCAACAGGTGGCGATCGTCGCCCCGACGACCCTGCTGGCCCGCCAGCACTTCAAGACCTTCTCCGAGCGGTTCCAGGGCTGGCCGATCAAGGTGCGGCGTCTGTCGCGTCTGGTCCCCTCCAAGGAGGCGGCCGAGACCCGCGAAGAACTGAAGAACGGCGAGGTCGAGATCATCGTCGGCACCCATGCGGTGCTGTCCAAGCAGGTTGGGTTCAAGAACCTCGGCCTGGTGATCGTCGACGAGGAGCAGCACTTCGGCGTGAAGCACAAGGAGAAGCTCAAGGAGCTTCGCACCGACGTGCACATGCTGACCCTGACCGCGACGCCGATCCCGCGCACGCTGCAGATGTCGTTGTCGGGCATCCGCGAGATGTCGATCATCGCCACCCCGCCCGTCGACAGGCTGGCGGTGCGAACCTACATCACGCCCTTCGACCAGGTCGTCATCCGCGAGGCGCTGCTGCGCGAGAAGTACCGCGGCGGCCAGGCCTATTACGTGGCCCCCCGGATCTCCGATCTCCCGGAGTTGGAGCGCTTCCTGCGCACCCAGGTCCCGGAAGTCCGCTTCGTGGTCGGTCACGGCCAGATGGCGCCCACACAGCTCGAAGAGGTCATGAGCGCCTTCTACGAGGGGCAATACGACGTGCTTCTGTCCACGACCATCGTGGAGAGCGGCCTCGACATTCCAACAGCCAACACCATTGTCCTGCACCGGGCCGACATGTTTGGCCTGGCCCAGATGTACCAACTTCGCGGCCGGGTCGGACGGGCCAAGGCGCGGGCCTACGCCTATCTGACCACGCCGGCCGAAAAGCAGATCACCCTGTCGGCCGAGCGACGGCTCAAGGTCCTGCAGTCGCTCGACAACCTGGGCGCCGGCTTCCAGCTTGCCAGCCATGATCTGGACCAGCGCGGGGGCGGGAACCTGCTGGGCGAGGAGCAGTCCGGCCACATCCGTGAGATCGGGGTCGAGCTCTACCAGCAGATGCTGGAAGACGCGGTCAACGAGCTGAAGGAACTGGCCGGCAAGGGCGACGGCGCCGCCGATCGTGGCTGGTCGCCGCAAATCAACACCGGCGCGGCCGTGCTGATCCCGGAAGAGTATGTGCCGGATCTGAACGTACGCCTGTCGCTCTATCGCCGTCTGTCCGACGCCGAGAAGTCTGGCGATCGCGAAGCCTTGGCCGCCGAGATGATCGACCGCTTTGGTCCGCTGCCGCCGGAGGCTGGTCAGCTGCTGAAGGTCGTGGCCATCAAGGGCCTGTGCCGCGAGGCCAATGTCGCCAAGATCGACGTCGGACCCAAGGGCGCGGTCGTCACGTTCCGCGGCGACGAGTTCAAGAATCCCATGGGACTGGTCGGCTTCGTCCAGAAGAACCAAGTCGCCTGGAAAATCCGTCCCGACCACAAGGTGGTCGTGAAGGGCGAATGGGAGACCCCCGAGCAGCGGCTGGCCGCTGCCGAGCGGGTATTGAGCGAGCTCGCGAAGTTGGCGGCCTAGGATTTGGGCTAGCGGTGAGGGCGACCGCTCATGACCGGCTCGACTGCGCCGCTGCCAGCAGGCGGCGGGCACGGATCCACATCTCCAGACGCTGGGCGCAGACCACGCCAGCGGCGAACAGCAGGAAGATGTCGGTGATCTCGACTGGGGTGATGTGCAGGTCGGCCGCGTGGCCGATGGCGTAGTCGCGGAACGCAAAGCGCAGCAGGAACACACCGGCGATCAGCGCCATGGCGATCGGGGAGGCCTTGCTGGTCAGGGCGTGTGTCTCGGGGTTGATGGCGATGATCGTGGCGCGTCCGCGCCACCATCCGACGCCCAGGCCCATTCCTAGGGCGAAGACCTCGGCCACCAACACCGTGAATCTGGGCGTGGTTTGCGAGGACAGACTGAACAGGACGCCGCCGAGGATCAGCGTCGGCATGATCCACATGCGTTCGATGCGCAGGTTTCGGGTTCGAACCCCGCGCAGAACGATCACCACAATGGCGATGATCGGGACAAGGTAGGTCCAGTGGCCCGCCGTGTCCGGAGGGCCCATCAGCCGGCCTTTTTCTGGGCGCGGGCCGCAGCTTCTTCAAGGGCCTTGCCGACCGTCTCGGCCGAGGTGACGTCGGCCACCCCGATATCAAAATCGACGACGAAGGGCGGCTTGCCGTCGCCAGCCTCGAAGGCGGTGCAGCCGATGACTGCGGCGATCCGTTCGCCGGCGGCGCGGGCCGAAGCCTTGCCGGTGGCGGGAAGGGCCAGGGCGAAGAGTTCTGGACCGAGGCGCGCGGCGGTGTCTTCGACACGGACCAGCCGGCCGATCATCGAGCCGATCTGCGGTATGGCCCGATCGAGCCAGCCGCCCGCGCGGGCGTGGGAGACATCGGTGCGCTCGGCGAGCTTGAGCACGCAGACCGAGAGTGGGCGTCCGCGCGCTCGGGCCGCATGGGCCAGTCGCGCGGCGTGCAGCGCGAACAGGTCGCGGGTGAAGAGGCCGGTGGCGGCGTCCATCAAGCCCGAGGTGCGGGCTTTTTCCAGGGCCCGGCGGACCGACATATGGTGGCGGTAGCTGCGGGCCAATTCGAGGACGCGGCGCGCGGTTTCGGTCTCGGGCGTCTCCGGCGAAGCGACGTCGGACACCCCGCGATGATAGGCTTCCGAGGCCGTGACGAAGCTCTCCTGGCGCATGTAGAGCAGGGCGGGCGTGTGATAGAGGCGGGTGTTTCGGCGCATGCCGGCGGCGATCGAGAGCGCCTCCTGGCTGGTGTCGCCGGCCCACAGTACGACCGCATCGAACGGCCGCTCATGCAGGTAGTCGAAGGCGGTATAGGCGGTGAAAGCGCCGACCACTTCGGCGCCGGACCGGGTCAGGGCGTTGGCCAGGGCTAGGAACTGCGGCGCGGGCTCCCCGATCGCCAGGACCTGGAAGGGACTGGTGTCGACCTCAGGACGGTCGAGCTGCCGCCCGCGATCGGCGAAGGTCGCCAGTCGCAGCTCGAACTCCTCCTCGGCGACGGCGGTCCGGACCAGGGTTTCCAATCGCGTCGCCGCCTGGGCGGGATGTAGGGGGGCCGCAACCGTCAGGTCAAAGTCGTAGGTTTCAAGTTCCGGGCTGGGATCGCCGATGGCGATGACTGGTAGCCGGCGTGCGCCGTAGGCCGCTTTCAAGCGCCTCGCCATGGTCAGGGCCTCGTGCCCGCCGCTGGCCAAGTCGATGATCGCTGCTTCAATGGTGAGGTCGCCCAGCGCCGCCAGCGCGGCATATGGACCGCGCGCAGTCACGGTGCGCCAGCCAAGCCGGTCAAGACCCTCCGCGAGAGGACCCGCCAAGGCGTCGTCGCGTGCAACAATCAAGACGCGCGCCTGGACGCCAGCCGTCATTCCTCGGAATCCTAATCTCGCCCTCACCCAGGGAGGGCGGGAATCGAAGCACGGTAGGACTATACAGCCCCAGGGCGTGGGCGACAGCGACCGCGCGTCGCAGGAAGACCGGGAGGACGGCTATGGAACAGAGCCTAAAGGGCCAAGTGGCGGTGATTACGGGCGCATCGGGCGGCCTGGGCGCGCATTTCGCCAGAGTTTTGGCCGAAGCGGGCGCGGCGGTCGCGTTGACGGCCCGCCGACTCGATCTTGTGGAGAACCACGCCGGCGAGATTGCAGGCGCCGGCGGGACCGCGATGGCCCTGCGGTTGGACGTTGCTGACGCCGCCTCCATTGGTCCGGCTCTCGACGAAGTGGAGACTGCGCTCGGGCCGATCTCGATCCTGGTGAACAACGCCGGTGTCGGCGGGGAGGGGCTGGCCCTCGACCTCTCGATCGAGGACTGGGACCGGACGTTCGACGTCAATGTTCGCGGCGTCTTCTTCGCCGCCCAGCAGGCGGCCAAGCGGATGATCGCCTCTGGCGTGGCGGAGCGCGGCGACGCCCGGATCATCAACATCGCCTCCATCGCCTCGCACACCGTACTGCCGGGTCTGTCGGCCTACTGCGCCTCGAAGGCCTCCGTGGCGATGCTGACACGCGGGCTGGCCCGAGAGTGGGCGCGGCGTGGCGTGGCGGTGAACGCGATCTGCCCCGGCTATATCGAGACCGACATCAATGCCGACTGGTTCAAGACCGAGGGCGGCCAGAAGCAGATGAAGGCTTTTCCCCGGCGACGGCTGATGGAGGCTGGAGATCTCGACGCCGCCCTGCTGATGCTGAGCGGTCCGGCGGGCCGGGCGATCACCGGCACGGTCATCACCATTGATGATGGTCAGTCACTGCCGGGCGGCGGCTGACGGTTGGCTGACGGCACGTCATAGCCTCTAGGCTGCGAACCACAATCAAGGGAGACGACGTATGGGCCAGGGACCGCTTTCGGGGCTGAAGGTCGTGGAGTTCGCGGGCATCGGGCCTGGGCCATTCTGCGGCATGCTGCTGTCAGATCTGGGCGCGGACGTCGTGCGGATCGATCGCAAGGGCAAGGGGCGGGCCTCGCCCGCCGACATCACCAGCCGGGGCCGTCGGTCCATCGGGCTGGATCTCAAGAACCCGGACGCCATCGAGACCTGCCTGAAGCTGATGGAAGGCGCCGATGCGGTCTTCGAGGGCTTCCGGCCGGGCGTGATGGAACGCCTAGGCCTGGGGCCTGACGTCGCGCTGAAGCGCAATCCCAAGCTCGTCTATGGCCGAATGACCGGCTGGGGACAGTTCGGGCCCTACGCGAACGCCGCCGGCCACGACATGAACTACATCGCCATCACCGGGGCGCTGCACGCCACCGGAACGAAGGACAAGCCGATCCCGCCGCTCAATCTCGTCGGCGATTTTGGGGGCGGGGCGCTCTACCTCGCCTTTGGGCTGCTCGCAGGTGTTTTGAATGCGCGCTCGACGGGCCGCGGTCAGGTGATCGACTGCGCCATGAGCGACGGCGCAGCTTCGCTGATGTCGATGTTCTACGGCTTCAAGGCCGGGGGCATGTGGAAGGACGAGCGCCGGGCCAACCTGCTGGATGGCGGCGCCCATTTCTACGACACCTATCAGTGCGCTGACGGCAAGTGGATCTCGATCGGCTCGATCGAACCTCAGTTCTATGCGCTGCTGCTGGAGAAGACGGGAATCAGCGATCCTGAGTTCGCGGCGCAGATGGATCGCAGCAGCTGGGATTCGCTGCGCGACAAGCTAGGGCACGTCATCGCCCAGAAGACCCAGGCCGAGTGGTGCGAGATCATGGACGCCACGGACGTCTGTTTCGCGCCGGTGCTCGATCTCGATGAGGCCCCCAAGCACGCGCACAATGTGGCGCGGAAGACCTTTGTGGAGGTGGAGGGCGTGATCCAGCCGGCGCCCGCGCCGCGGTTCTCGGCCACGCCGGGCGCGATCCAAGGTCCGCCGCCGGCCATTGGGGCGCACGATCAGGAGGCGCTGGGAGACTGGGGCTTCTCGCCGGCCGCCATCGAAGCGTTGAAGGCTTCGGGCGCCTTGGCCAGCTAATTGCGTCATGCTCCGGATCGGCACTGAGGCCGATCCGGAGATGCCGTAAGACTTACTTCGCGGGCGCGGCCATCGAGGTCAGGGCCGTCGCAGCTTCCTTCTGAGCGGCATGAGCGTCAGGCGCCAGTGGGATCAGACCGCGTTGCTGCAGATAGCCGCCCTTGCCCGTGGCGGCGTCCGACACGAAGGCGTTCACGAACTCGCGCAGGCCGGGCGTGACGCCGATATTGGCCTTCTTCACGTAGATGTAGAGCGAGCGCGACACCGGGTAGGTGCCGTTAGAAATCGTTTCAAAGGTCGGAGCCACGCCGCCGATCGTGGCGGCTTTCACCGTGTCCATGTTGTTCTCGAGGAACGAGTAACCAAAGACGCCCAGCGCATTCGGGGTCTTGGTCAGGGTTTGGACGATGGCGTTGTCGTTCTCGCCGGCGTCGACCCAGGCGCCGTCGCCGCGAATGGTGTGGGCGCGGGCCTTGAAGGCCTCTTCGTCCTTGCCGTGCAGGGTGTCGAGCGTAGGGATCATGCGAGCGCCCTTTTCGAGGCCCAGCTCGACGAAGGCGTCACGAGTGCCAGAGGTCGGCGGCGGGCCATAGACGAGGATCGCCTGGGCCGGGAGAGAGGCGTCGACCTCCTTCCAGTTCTTGTAGGTGTTCTTGGCGAAGCCGGTGGGCGAGGGGAGCTCTGCCGCGACGCCGCGATACACTTGGTCGAGCTTGAAGTTGTAGGTCGGACCGGCCTTGGCGTTGGCGATCACGATGCCGTCATAGCCGATCTTGATCTCGACGATGTCGGTCACACCGTTGGTGGCGCACTGGTCGAACTCGGACTTCTTGATCGGGCGCGAGGCGTTGGCGACGTCCGGGAAAGCCGCGCCGCTGCCGCTGCAGAACAGCTTGAAGCCGCCGCCGGTGCCAAGGCTTTCGACCTTCGCAGGACGGCCGCCCGTGGTCTTGGCGACGTTTTCAGCCACGCGTGTGGCGAACGGGAACACGGTGGACGAGCCAGCGGCCCACACCTGGTCGCGGCCGCTGGCGCTGGGGCCAGCCGCCTTTTCGGCGCCGCCCTTGGCAGGTTGTTGTCCGCAGGCGCTCAGGGCGACAGCGACGACGGCGAGATAGGCGAAAGTCTTCATGGGATGGCTCCGCACCAATGTAGATTGTGCGGCTAACATCCTTCTTTGACGGTTCCGTGAAGGTTGGATGACAGCTTGTCACGGACATGAACGAGTTCCGCGAACGTCGTTCAGGCAGGGTTCAGCCGCCGGGGCCGAAAGTCTCCTCAGATTGGTCGCCGCAATCTCCCGTCCCTCGACGCGGCGGCCCGTCCGATGGAACGACACGCCCATCGGCGACGCGCCGGCTCCCGCAAGGGACCGGCGCGTCGTTTCATCTGTGCGGCGCACGCGATGATGGCTTGCGCCCAGGTGCGACCTTGATCACCTTCCGCCGCATGTCGATCCGCCAGAGAATCCAACACTTGCGAGAGATCGATTGGGACCCTTCGCACTGGGCGCGGCTGGCCCTGATCATCACCGCGCGAGCCTTGAGCCGGCTCTGGGGGCGGGACGTAATGCTCTATGTGGGCGGGGTGTCGTTCTTCGTCATGCTGGCCGTTTTCCCGGCGCTGGCGATCAGTATCGGCGTCTACAGCCTGCTCGCTGACCCGAGCACCGCCGCCCATCAGGCTGAGATGCTGGCGCGGTTGATGCCGGCGGGCGCCCAGAGCCTGTTCCAAGGCGAGCTGGAGCGGCTGGCCCATACTCCATTCCAGGCCGTATCGACCCAGAGCATCGTGGCGCTGGTGGTCGGCGGCTATGCCGCGCACCGCGGCTTCAAGGCGTTGCTGGCGGGGCTATCGTTCATTCACGACGACGAGGCGCCTCGGGGGTTTCTTGGCTTCAACCTGCTGGCGCTTGGCGTGTTGTTCGCCGCCTTCGCGATGATGGCGTTCTTTTCCGTGGTCTTCTTCTATTTCCGGTTCGTGGCGGCGGCGTTTGGGCTGAAGCCTCTGGCCGGTGTGCCCTGGCTCTACAGCGAGTGGACCTGGGCCAGCATCGGCCTGACCTTCGCGATGAGCCTTATCTACCGGTTCGCCATGTCCAGTCGGCCCGTCGATTGGCGAGCCTCGATCCTCGGCGGCGCCTCAGCGGCGATCCTCTGCCTGTTTGTATCCTGGGCCAGCGCCTTCTACGTGGAACAGATCGCCCACCTCGGCGCCACCTACGGCTCGGTGGCCGCGGTGGTCGTCTTCCTGATCTGGTTGTCTTGGAGCGTGAACGCTGTGTTCTTTGGGGGCGCGTTCGCCACGGAGATCGAGATCGTGCTCAACCAGCGGCGCTCCCTGCCGCTGCTAACCGACGGGCGAGAGAAGCCTAGGCTGGTTTCGCGATCAGAAAACTGAGAACGCCGCCGTCTTCTGCGACGTCGAGGACCGTGAAACCGGCGTTGGCGGCAAAGTGTGGGACGTCGATCCGGGCGAGCGGGTCGTCGGCGTAGAGCCGCACCTTCGCCCCAGCCGGAGCGTCTTCCAGCGCGCGACGCAGGCGCAACGTCGGAACAGGACAGCGATGTCCCCGAGCGTCCACGGTGATCTCTGAAGATGGCATGCCGGGGGCCATACAGGCTCAAAGCCTTGAACCCAAGCTCGGCCTTCGCGTTTCATCCCATTGCATCGAGTAATGGGGGCGTGCGTGAGCCAAGCTTTCACAACCAACATTCCTGCGCGGCTGGACCGCCTACCGTGGAGCCGCTTTCACTGGCTGGTGGTCGCCGCCCTGGGGGTCACCTGGATCCTCGACGGGCTTGAAGTCACCCTGGTCGGGTCGCTGTCGCCGGCGATTTCGCAAGGCCTTGGCCTCACCACCACTCAGATCGGCCTGACCGGCAGCGCCTACATCCTGGGCGCGGTGTTGGGCGCGCTGGTGTTCGGACGGTTGACCGACACCTTCGGTCGTCGCCGGCTCTTCACCATCACAGTCGGCGTCTATCTGCTGGCGACAATCGCGACGGGTTTCGCCTGGGACTTCTGGTCATTCATGCTGTTCAGGTTCCTGACCGGAGCGGGGATCGGCGGCGAGTACGGGGCCGTGAACTCGGCGATCCAGGAGCTGATCCCAGCGCGTCGGCGCGGTTATACGGACCTGGCCATCAACGGCAGCTTCTGGGTAGGGGCTGCGCTCGGAGCGGCCGGCTCACTGGTGGTGCTGAACCCCGAGGTGGTCGATCAGGCCTGGGGCTGGCGTCTGGCCTTCATCATTGGCGGCCTGCTGGCTCTGATCGTGATTTTCATCCGCCGCTACATCCCCGAGAGTCCGCGCTGGCTGATGACCCACGGAAAGCCCGAAGAGGCCTTGGCGATCATGGAGGCTATCGAGGCGAGCATAGAGCGGTCCACCGGCAAGCCATTGTCGCCAGCCAGCGAACTGCCGACATTGCGCCTGCGGCCCATGCGAACATCCTGGTTCGATATCGCCAAGTCGCTGGTCGTCCAGCACCCCAAGCGCACGACCCTTGGGCTCGTGCTGATGGCGACCCAGGCGTTTTGTTACAACGCCATCTTCTTCACCTACGCTTTGATCCTGACCAAGTTCTATGACGTGCCGGGTTCGGCGATCGGCTGGTTTATCCTGCCGTTCGCGGCGGGGAACTTCATGGGGCCGCTGCTGCTCGGACACTTCTTCGACTCGATCGGGCGCAAGCCGATGATCGCCCTGACCTACGGCTTGGCCGGCGTGCTGCTGTGCCTGACGGGTTGGATGTTCTCAGAGGGCATGTTGACCGCGACAACGCAGACCGCGGCCTGGACGGTGATCTTCTTCTTCGCCTCGGCGGGCGCCAGCGCGGCCTATCTCACTGTCGGGGAGAGCTTCCCGCTCGAGATCCGGGCGGTGACGATCTCGCTCTTCTACGCCTTTGGGACCTTGTTGGGCGGGGTCGGCGGCCCGGCGCTGTTCGGCGCGCTGATCGACACCGGCGAGCGGAGCCAGATCCTCTGGGGCTACTTGCTCGGCGGCGGCCTGATGATCGTCGCGGCCGTCGTAGAGTTGTTCCTTGGCGTCGCCGCCGAACGCAAACCCCTTGAGGAGGTGGCCCCGCCGCTCTCCCAGGTGCTCGACGACGCGCCCTAGGCCGGCCAAGCCGGAGGATGGCTGCCCAGCGGCATGGTCGGCCGCGACCAAAGCGTAGGAGTCTCCGAGAGAGAGACGGGCGGGCGCAGGTGTCGAACGGGACCGAACCCTGAGTGGGAGTCTATCCGCCAGCCCTCGATCTCTTCAGGCGTCAGGGGCCGGACTTTATCCAAGGCCTCGGTCGGCTGGACGCCCAGGCCGCGCAGCCACATGCCGGTCTGGGCAAGTGAGACGCGGACCATGTAGCTGCCGCCGAACCGGGCGCGGCGGTCCAGCGCCACCATGGTCCCGAAAGCCGCGAGGAAGCCCGTCGTATAGTCGGTGACCGCGCCGGGCTGGAGCCTGGGGCCGGCTTCGCCGCCGTGGATGTGGGCCATCCCAGTGACGGTCTGGGCCAATTGCTCCCAGCCGGGACGCTGGCTCCACGGACCCTCATGTCCGTAGGCGTTGATCGAGGTGTAGATGATCCCAGGCCGCAACCGGGCGAGGTCCAGGGGGCCAAGGCCCATCCGCTCCAACGCGCCCTGCCGATAGCTTTGGCTGAAGACGTCGCAGTCGACGATCAGGGCCTTGAGCTGCGCCAACCCGGCGGGGTCCGTCAGGTCGAGCCACGTCGAGAGCTTCCCATGGTTGACGTCGCTGATGAAGAACTCGGTCGCCGGCAATTTTGGCGAGGCCACATAGAGAACGTCAGCGCCGTACTGCGCCAGGGTGCGGGCGCAGGTCGGGCCGGCCAGGACCCTGGTCAGGTCCAAGGCTCGAATACCTGCCAGCGGTTGATCGCCGCCGGTCGGGAGGGGCATGGGCGGGCCCTCCGCGATCTTTACGACCTCGACGACTGGGCGCGCGGCCAGAACCCGGCCCTGCTCGGAGCCGTCCCATTCTTCCGGAGTGCGCACCATCGCCCCGCAAACCCCGGCCTCGGCGATGGCGTTCTCCAGGTCGAGGGCATTCCAAGTGCTGACCGTGGCCGCAACGGCAGCGGTGTCGACAGGCGATCCCAGCAATTCGTGAAGTTTGGCGGCGCTGGCCGGAAAACTCGGATGCAAGAACACCGAGCGGCCGTCCTTGGTGGAGAAGAACCCCATGGCAGGCGTGCCCCGGCCGCCGCCGCCGGCGTCCTCGGGGCGTGCGGGCGGGGCGCGTGACGCATCGGCGAATTTCTGGAACGCGAAGCTGACCAGGGCCGCGCCGGCCTCACGGCTGGAAACCGTCACGTCCTGCACAGGGCCGCCACGCTGAACCCAGAGATCGGCCGCCATCGCGCCGGTCGCCGCCAAGGCTGCAGCGGCGGCGGATTCAGCGTGGAAACGGGTTGGCATTCCGGGAGCTTCATTCAGGATGTTGACGCGAGCCGCGGGCGTCTTGCCCGCGATCTGCATCAACTGTGCGAACGCTTCGCTCGTCGCAGTCATCGCGCTCTCCGCCGTCATTGGCCTGCAGTATGGCGTGCGTCGTGCCTGGGGCAATCGCAACCCGCTTCATATGCCCGTCAGGGGTGGGTCACCGTGCCGCAACCGCTTGGAAAGACGCGTAAACCTGCGCGCAACAACTCAGCTGTAACCTGACGATCAGATTGAGCTCGGGGCGGCATGCAATCTCTATCGCGCAGGTTTCAGGTCAGCCTGGGGGTGATGTCGCTGGTCATCACCGTCCTGGCGACGTTGGGCGTATTCCTGGTTTTCCAACGCGAGTTGTCGAACCGGCAGATCACGTTCCTCGCGGACTATGTGCAGGAGCGGAGCCTCAATGTGGACAGGCGGTTCTCCAACCTGGAGAGCCTGCACCGCTCAGCGGCTGACGAGATGGCGCGGCGGGTCAACCAACTCTCCACGGCCGAGGTCGAGGGGCTGCTCAACACTTTCTACCCGCTTCGGGCCGATGGGACGCGGCGCAGCCGTCCCGAGGATTTCGACGGCCATCAGACCACGACTGGCAAGGTGGTCTATGGAATGGGAGCCTTTCTCTCGCGGCCCAACGAAATGCAGGGGATGGAGAGGGCGGCGCTGGCCAGCGCCTTCGAAATCGTTTCGGATTTTGGCCAGGCCGCACATGGCGAGTACGACAATTTCTATTTCTTCACGCCGGCGACACGGCTGGTCATGTTTGGGCCCGATCGCCCTGACCGGCTGATGTTCTATCGCGAGGAAGCGCCTGCCGATCTCGACATCGGCAAGGAGGAAATGTCGACCCTGACCACGCCTGCGAACGATCCTGAGCGGGCGACGCGCTGCACGAACCTCCAGCGTCTTATCCAGGACAATCACGGGGAGCGTCTGGCGACCGCCTGCATGACCCCTGTCTATATCAACGACGAATATGTGGGGGCCTTCGGCTCCTCCATCGAGCTCACCGGATTTTTCCTCGACGCCATTCGCCACACGCTGCCTGGCGCCTCCAACCTCGTGGTCACGGCCAAGGGTGAGCTGATCGCCTATCCGGGGTTCGAGACGCCTGGCACGGCCTCGGAGGCGACCATCCACAACTACGAGCGGAATCTGGGCGTGAAGGCCGTGGTTCAGGCGATCAAGGCCGATGGCCGATCGCATGGGGTTGTGGTCAGCACGTCGGGACGGGACATCGTGGCTTTCGGCAAGCTGTCTGGGCCAGATTGGTATCTGCTGCTTACCTATCCCAAATCGGCGGTCACCTGGTCGGCGGCGAAATCGGCTTCCTGGGTGCTGCTGCTCGGCTCCTTGGCGGCTATGGCTCAAGTGGTCCTTGTTGTCGCGATAGCTCGGAAGACCATTGTCCATCCGCTAAGGCGGCTGGCCGCGTCCTGCGAACCCGAGGCCTTCGGCGAGCGCGAACGCCCCGACGTCGCCGATATCGAGGCGCGGACCGACGAGATCGGCGTGCTGGCCAAGGCGTTGGCCGGCGAGCGGGAGAAGGTCCAGCAAGTCCTGGCCTCGCTTGAGGACCGGGTGCATGAGCGGACCGCTGAGCTGGAACGGGCGAACGCCGAGAAGTCGCGGTTCCTGGCGAACATGAGTCACGAACTGCGGACCCCGTTGAACGGCGTGATCGCGATCTCCGAAACCCTGTCGGAGCGCCAGACCACGCCGCAAAGCCGCGAGCTTGCCGAGCTGATCGTCTCGTCGGGGCGGCTGCTGGAGCAGGTGCTCACCGATATTCTCGACTTCTCAAAGATCGAGGCCGGTCAGATCGGATTGTCGAGCGAGCCTTTCGCGATGTTGAGCGTCGTCCACGGTATCGCCGAACTGCACAGGGCGGCGGCCGAGGCCAAGGGTCTAGAACTGACTTGGAGCGTGGACGCGACTGCGGCAGGCCGTTTCCTGGGCGATCAGGTGCGTTTGAGCCAGGTGCTTTCGAACCTTTTGTCCAACGCCGTGAAGTTCACCGACGTCGGCTCGGTGAAGCTCGATGTCGGCGGGCAGGGCGGGGCTATCAGGTTCAAGGTCACCGACACCGGCATCGGTTTTGATGACGAAGTGAAACAGCGCCTGTTCCGGCGCTTCGAGCAAGCCGACGACTCGATCCGCCGGCGATTTGGCGGAACCGGACTCGGCCTGGCGATCAGTCGCTCGTTGGTCGAGATGATGGGTGGCCAGATCGATGTGGATTCGGAGTCTGGCCGCGGATCAATCTTCAGCTTCGTCATTCCGCTTGAGCGCGCCCAGGACGTCCCAGACGAGGCGCCGAAGCCGGTTTCCGAGCGTGTCGAGATGGGCGGCCTTCGCGTGCTCGTGGCCGAGGATCACCCGACCAATCAGAAGGTAGTCCATCTAATCCTGCAGTCGATCGGGATCGAGCCGGTGATCGTGGAAAACGGGGTTCTGGCGCTTGATGTGCTAATGTCCGAACGGTTCGACATTGTGCTGATGGATATGCAGATGCCGGAACTCGACGGCCTTTCCGCGACGGTCCAGCTAAGAACCTTCGAGCGTGCGAACGGCTTGGCGGCCACGCCAGTGATCATGCTGACGGCCAATGCGCTGGACGAGCACATAGCAGCGAGCCACGAGGCGGGCGCAGACCTGCACCTCTCAAAGCCGATCAGAGCCGAGGCCTTGATCGAGGCGATCGTGCGGGCGATAGCGACGAACGACACCTCCGTGGCGGCCGAGGCGGTGCTCAGCTAGAACCTGCGTACAGCACGTGCGGGATGCATCATGACCATCATCACCACGATCGAGCAGCTAGAGGCCCTCTACGGACAGCCGGGCGAGACCTCGACCGTCAAGGAAGCCGATTGGCTCACCCCGCAATATCGGACCTTGATGGAGGCCTCTCCGTTCGTGGCGCTGGCGACAGCAGGCCCCGAGGGGCTGGACTGTTCTCCACGCGGCGACGCCGGTCAGGCTGTGCGGATCGTCGATGACCGGACGGTGATGATGCCGGACCGGCGTGGGAACAACCGCTGCGACTCGCTCCGCAACATCGTCCGCGACGAGCGGGTGGCCCTGCTTTTCCTGATCCCCGGTTCGGGGACGACACTCCGCCTCAACGGAACCGCTCATCTTTCGGCCGATCCGGATCTGCTGGCTTCGTTCGCGGTGAAGGGGCAGGCGCCGCGGTCGGTGATCGTGATCGCCCTCGAGCGCGTCTACTTCCAGTGCGCGCGGGCGATCGTCCGCTCGGAGCTCTGGAATCCGGAGCGGCACGTCGATCCGGTGAGCCTGCCGACCCCAGGCGACATCCTGGCCGCCATGAGCCAGGCCCGGGTCGGCGGCAGAGCCTATGACGAAGAATGGCCCGAGCGCGCCGCCAAGACCATGTGGTGAACCGCTAGGCGCCGAAGACCTGTTCGGCGGTCGCAGCGGGCAGAACGCGGAAGGCGCCGGGTTCGAGATCGTCCGGCAAGGTCAGGCCGCCGATCCGGTCTCGATGCAGTTCGACAACGTGATTGCCGACCGCCGCGAACATGCGGCGCACTTGGTGATATCGGCCCTCCTCGATGATCAGGCGCGCTTTGGTGTCCGATAGCGGTTCCAGGATCGCCGGCAGCAGAGGCTTTTCCTCGCCCTCCAGCATCAGGGTTCCTGAGGCGAACACCGCACCTTCTTCACCGCTGAGGGGCCGATCAAGCGTGGCGATGTAGCTCTTGGGCACATGCCGCTTGGGCGAGATCACCCGATGCAGGAAATCGCCGTCATCGGTGATCAGCAACAAGCCCGACGTGTCCTTGTCGAGCCGGCCCACGCTTGAGAGCGCCGGGTCGCGAACCCGCCAACGCGGCGGCAGCAGGTCGTAGATCCGGCGCCCTGCCTCCTTGTGCGAGCAGACCACGCCCACCGGCTTGTGCAGCATGATGACGACGGGCGGCGGCGGATCGACCGGATTGCCCATGATCAGCATACGCGACGGCAGGTCTGCGCCGATGGCGATCCGCGCATTGGCGTCGGTGAGTTCGGCCCCATCGAGGGTCACCTCTCCGGCGTTGACCAGACCGTGCATTTCCTTGCGGCTGCCATAGCCCAAATTGGACAGCAGACGGTCGATCCGCATGGTCGGGGTCTTGCTCATCGGCGGGCCTCGTAGATCTTGAAGCCGCTGGCGTCGGCCACCGGCTTGACCACCTTGAACACCTCGTTGAGCACGGTCTCGTAGGGGAGGTGCCGGTTTGCGGTCAGCCAGAGCGTACCGCCCTTGCGAAGGGCGCTGGAAGCGACCCGGATAAAGGCCTGGCCAAGCGCCCGATCCTCCGCACCGCCATCATGGAAGGGCGGGTTCATCACCACGAAGTCAAGGTCGGCGAGCGGCGGCGCCACGTTGCGCACATCGGCCCACTCGATGGTCGCCCGCTCGTCCTCGATATTGCGGCGAGCGCAGTCGTAGGCGCGTCGATCGATTTCGATGATCCGCAGCTTGGTCACGTCCGGCGACGTCAGCACCGCGCGCGACAGCCAGCCAATGCCGCCCCCAAGGTCGGCGCCCTGGCCCTTCAGCTTGGGAAGATGCTTAAGCAGCAGTTCGCTACCGGAATCGAGACGTTCCCAGCTGAACACGCCTGGTTGCGACCATAGGCCCGAAGGCATCAGGCGCGGCGCGCCCTCGGCGATAGCCTCTTCAATCCCGGTAAGCGTCGCAGGCCGCTCAACGGCGCAGATGCGGTGATGGCGCCGGGCCGTCTCAGCGACCTCGCAGCCGAAGCCCTCGAGGGTTCGCTTCAAGCGCAGGCCGCCGCGATCCTTCGGGGCGGCGGCGACCAATGCGCCCCCTGGAGCCAACACGCGCAGCGCCTGAGCGACCACGTAGCGCGCCTCAACAGCCCCAGGTGGGACCAGCAGCGCGACTTCATCCAGCGACGCGTCGGCGATTTGCGCCACATCGTCGGAGCCGGGAATGAGCGGCGAAAGTTGGCGTGCGCCCTTTGGCGTCTCGAGGACGTCGGCGGGCGGTGTTCCATAGACAGCGGCAGGCAATGGGCAGGTCCGAAGCGGCGAATCTCAAGGGCTATGTGTAGGCGATCAGGCGGCGCAGCGCCGCGACGATCATTGAACACCACGCCAAGCCCGTCGCAATTGGACACGTCGAGTTGGCCTGCGCGGCCATGGCCCAGCTCAGCGGACTGTGAGCCATTCATCAGCATGTGCGAATCGGAACCCAGGCTTTCGTCGCCGGAGGCTCCATCGTCACCCAGGATGTCGCCCCATTTTGCCTGGTCCAAGGCGACCGCGCGCGCCTGGTCTCGCTGAACCTTGTCGGCCTGAAGCGAGCGGGACTTTCAGCCTTGGAGATCGCGGCGCTGAAGCGGGCCTATCGTGAGCTGTTTCTCGGCCAAGGCCCACTGGCTGAACGGATCGCAGCGGTCGAGGCAGTCGATACGGACGAGCGAGTGAGGCGCCTGGCGGCATTCCTGCGGAGCAGCACGCGCGGGGTCATCGCCACCTCTCGCCGAGGCTTGGCGTCTGCGGCCTAGCGCCCAATCAACCACCTTCGGCTTGCCGTTTGTCGCCTGATAGGCGAAGTGACCGCCATGGCTATTGGACGCAGGAGAGTAGATCGGGCGCAGCGCTTTCGGGCGCGCCGGATCTGGTGGGATCGGCACGGCGCATTTATGCGTGGTGTGGTGACCGGCGCCGCCCTGTGCGCGCTGGTCATGTGGATCACGCAGGTTGCGAACACTTTCTAAGAGCTGGGGATAGGTCGCGAGCCGCCCGGTTCGCACCACAATCCTGTGGACTGGTCCGCGTTCGGTTGCGGAATCGCTGCTGATCACGACAGGGACGTATGAGGGATTTTCGGAGCATGGCAGTGTCACCCCACAATGGTTCGCGGCCGGCGGTCACCCAATTGAAACCCCGTATCGTCGTGTTCGGCGTCGGCGGCGCCGGGGTTAACGCCGTCAACAACATGATCGAATCGGGCCTGGAAGGCGTCGATTTCGTCGTGGCCAACACTGACGCTCAGCAGCTCTCGCTGGCCCTCGCTAGTCAGCGCATCCAACTAGGCATGCATGTCACACAGGGCCTCGGCGCCGGCGCAAATCCGAACGCTGGGCTGAGCGCCGCCGAAGAGTCGATGAGCGATATCGTCCATTATCTGGACGGCGCCGACATGGTCTTCATCACCGCGGGCATGGGCGGCGGCACCGGCACCGGCGCAGCGCCCTTCGTGGCGCGATGCGCCCGCGAACGCGGCATCTTGACGGTCGCCGTCGTGTCCAAGCCTTTCCGCTTCGAGGGCCGTCACCGGATGCGTCTGGCCGAGGCCGGCCTGCGCGAGCTGCAGCAGTTCGTCGACACCTCGATCATCGTGCCGAACCAGAACCTGTTCCGCATCGCCACCGAACAGACGACCTTCGCCGAAGCCTTCAACATGGCTGACCAGGTCCTGCATGCGGGCGTGCGCTCCATCACCGACCTGATGGTGCTGCCGGGCCTCATCAACCTCGACTTCGCCGACGTGCTCAGCGTCATGGGCGGCATGGGCAACGCCATGATGGGCACCGGCGAGGCGACCGGCGAAGGCCGCGCGAGCGTTGCGGCGCACAACGCCATTCAGAACCCGCTGCTGGACGAGACCTCGCTGGCCGGCGCCAAGGCCGTGCTGGTCAATGTCACCGGTGGCTCGGACATGACCCTGTTGGAGGTCGATGAGGCCGCCAACGTCATCGCCGACCAAGCCGATCCGGACGCGAACATCATCTTCGGCGCGGCGTTCGACGCATCGCTTGAGGGCAAGCTGCGGGTGTCGGTCGTCGCGACCGGCATGACGTCGGGCAATACCGACGCTCCTATCGGGCCGGTTCCGACCCCTTCGCAGCCAGAGGCCCCGGAACAGGGCGGCGATCAGCAGCCGGCCACCCGCCGCTTCTGGTAGCTAGAATCCGAAGGTGATCCCGAGAACGGGACCGCCAAGGGCGGCGTCGTAGTTGATGCGATCGGTCGACCAGTCGGCCGAATAGTAGCGATAGCCGAGCTCAGCGGTGATCGTCGGCGTGAAGCTGTAGGTCACGTAGCCGTGGAGTTCGTAGAGCGAATCCGACGACACGCCGAAGCCGCCATAGGTGGCGAGGCCGGACAACCCGATGTGCTCGGTGATCCGTGTCTTGGCGCGAACCCCGACCATCGGGTCCCACAGGTCATCATTGACGCCGCGCGATATCTGCCGATTGGGGCCGGTGACGTCGATGTCGAGTTCCGTGCGGACATAGTGAAGCCCCGCCATAACATCGACGGACGACTTTTCACTTTCATAGGCTCGGTAGTAGCCAACCAGCAGGGCCTTGGTCCCAGAGACTTCCACCTCGCCTGATATGGCGGGGAGGGGGCCTAGCGTAATGTCCTTGTCCGCCTTGATGCTGTAGTAGGTCAGGTCGCCGAGCACGCCAAAGCGGCCATAGCGAACGTCCGCCGCTCCCGTGAAGACGCCTGATAGGCCGACGTCGTCGAAGTGAGCCCCGACCGAGGGATCTGCGTTTTCGAAGATTGCGGCGATGTCGCCCTTGGGCATGGCGAGCCAGAGGTAGGGCGTGACGTCGACCCGCCAATCGTCCTGCGCCTGGGCTGACGCGGTCCAGAAAAGCCCGGCCGCGAGGGCAATGACAAAACCGGTGACGTGTCGCATGAGCAGTCCTCAAGTCGAAGGCTTGACCATGCGACCTTGAGGGGGCGATTGATGTAGGGAGAAGTCCCTATACCCCTCGCGCGATTGATCTACTCGACTGGTTTCATCCGATAGGATTCTTCGTCCAGTTCGCCCTCCCATTTGGCGACGGTCACGGCGACCGAGAGATCGCTAGTGGCGTTGGTGATCGTTCGGGTCATGTCGAGCAACCGGTCGAAGGGCAGGACGAACCCAACAACCAACGCGGTCTGTTCCGCGCTGAGCCCGATCACCTGCAGCACCGCCGCCAGCATGAACAGCGAGGCCGACGGCACCGGAGCGGTGCCAAGCGCCACGACCGTCGTGGTGAGGGCCAGCATCACGTATTGGGCGAAGGTGAGCTCAACGCCGAATGCCTGGGCCGACAGCATGGCCAGCAAGGCGACATATAGGGCGGTGCCGTCCATACTCAGGGTCACGCCGAGCGGCAGGGCGGTTGAGGCCACTGTATGGCTGACGCCGAGGTTCTTTTCCGCCACCCGCATGGCGACCGGCAGGGTCGCGGCGCTGGACGACGTCGAGAATGCGATGGTCACTGCATCGGTGATGTCCCGGAAGAATGGAAGCACCGGCAACCTCGCGACCAGGCGGATCATCCCCCCGTGGATCACCAGGGTCTGAATCGCGCAGCCGACGATGAGTCCGGCGGCGAGCTTCAGTACGTGGACGAAGGCGCCTGGGCCTGAGGTGCCCATCACCCAGGCCACTAAGGCGAAGACGCCGAAGGGGGCGACCTCCATGATGAAGCGGACGATCTGCAGCATGACGTCGGCGCCGGCCTGAAACAGGCGCGCCGCGATATCGGCCTTCGGCGCGATGGTGAGAATTCCGAGGCCAACAAGAATTCCGAAGAAGATTACTGACTGAATCTCGCCGGCGGCCAACGAGGCGATCGGGTTTGTGGGAATGATGCTGATCAGGTGTTCGCCAAGGCCGGGCGGCGCCTTGGCTATGACCTCCGGCGTGGCTCCCGTGACGTCCATCCCGACCCCCGGCTGGAACAGCGTTCCCACGCTCAGGCCGATCGTGACGGCGATGACGGTAAGCGTCAGATAGAGCGCAAGGGTCTTTACGCCGATGGAGCCCAAGCGGCGCGCATCGCTCATACCGGCGATCCCGGAGACGATGGAAAAGAACACCAGCGGCGCGACGACCATGCGGATCAGACGGATGAAGACATCGCCCATCCACTTGATCTGGGTCGCCGCCTCACCGAGCGCCAAGCCAACAAATGTACCGAGCACCAGGGCCGCCAGGATCCGTTTCCACAGGACCACGTCGAACCAGTAGCGGCGGATGAAGCCTCGGCGCTCACGAGTTTCCGGCGGCTGGAGGTCAGGTTCGATCGTCATGAAGACTTCCAGAACTCGTTGAAGGTCGCTGGGAGGGGTAACGATAGGCGGAACATCGCTGCAAAAGCGATAGGCGTCGCAGCCAGCGGTTGGCGCCCGGCTGTGAGTGTGAGAGCCAGTATCCAACAACTTAGACGGAGCGCCTCACGGCGCAGGAAGGAAGCCTATGACCTCGCCGAAGATGGCAACCCTGGCCATCCACGCCGGAGCTGCTCCGGATCCGACCACGAAGGCGCGGATCACGCCGATCTATCAGACGGCTTCCTACGTTTTTGACGACGCCGACCATGCCGCGGCGCTATTCAACCTTGAGCAGGGCGGCAATATCTACACGCGTCTGATGAACCCGACGACCAGCGTGCTGGAAGAGCGGGTCGCGGCCTTGGAGGGCGGCATGGCCGCCTTGGCCGTCGCCAGCGGTCACGCCGCGCAGTTCATCGTCTTTCACACCCTGATGGAGCCGGGCTGCAACATCGTCGCCTCGCGCAAGCTCTATGGCGGCTCGATCAACCAGCTTGGCCAGAGCTTCAGGCGGATGGGCTGGGGCGTCACCTTCATCGACAGTGACGACGCGGCCGATTTCGCGGCGGCCATCGACGACAAGACCCGCGCGGTCTTCGTGGAATCCATCGCCAATCCGGGCGGCGTGATCACCGACCTGGCGGCCATAGCCGAAGTCGCCCACGCAGCCGGTGTGCCGCTGGTCGTCGATAACACCATGGCCAGCCCGTACCTCTGCCGGCCGTTCGAGCATGGCGCCGACATCGTGGTCCACTCGCTGACCAAGTTCCTGGGCGGTCACGGCAATTCGCTGGGTGGGGTTATCGTCGACAGCGGGCGTTTCGACTGGAAGGCGGGCGGCAAGTACCCCTACCTGTCCGAGCCGAACGCCAGCTACCATGGCAAGGTGTTCACCGAGGCCTTTGGTCCGGTCGCCTTCATCGTGGCGTGCCGGGCGCTCGGCCTGCGCGATCTAGGGCCGGCCTTGTCGCCGTTCAACGCTTTCATGATCCTGACCGGGATCGAGACCCTGCCGCTGCGGATGGAACGGCACTGCCAGAACGCCATGGCCGTCGCGCAATGGCTGCAGAAGCACCCGAAGGTGGCGTGGGTTTCCTATGCCGGGCTGCCGAGTGATCCCTATTACGCCAAGGCGCAGAAATACACGCCTCTCGGGGCGGGCTCGGTCTTCACCTTCGGGCTGAAGGACGGCTTCGACGCGGGGGTCAAGCTGGTCGGCGGCGTGAAACTGTTCTCGCACCTAGCCAATCTGGGCGACACCCGCAGCCTGATCATCCACCCGGCCTCGACCACGCACCGGCAACTGGAAGAAGCCGCGCAGCGTGCGGCTGGCGCCGGCCCAGACGTGGTGCGGCTGTCGGTTGGTCTGGAGCACATCGACGACATCATCGGTGATCTCGAACAGGCCCTGGCTCAAACCTAGTGACGCGGTCCCGGCGGGCTGGGCCTGCCGGGGCGCCTCTTACCGCGCGCCCAGCGCGGCCAGCATGGCCGCTTCGCTGGGATGCGCTGCGATGACAGGCGTGCAGCCCGCCGCCGCCAGAGGGCGGGCCGCCGCCACCGAGATGCACACGATGCGCGCCGGGACGGGGGTCATGCCGTCCAACATGCCAGCCAAAAGGCGTCCGGCTCGCGGCGAGTGGATCATCACGGCCGCGAGTTCGCCCGACACTAGTTTGCGCACTTCGGGACTATCGGGGTGGAGCGCGGTGGCGACTGTTTCGTAGACCACGCAGCTCGTCGCTTCGATCCCACGGGCGGCCAGGGCGGCGTCGAGATCGCCGGCCGGTTCCAGCGCTCCAGGGCGAAGCAGGCGACCGGAGAAGTCCTGCCGTAGCGCGGTGATCAAGGCGACTAGGTCGTGAACGTCTCCAGCCGCCGAGGCGACATTGGCGAACCCGAGGGCGAGGGCCGCATCTGCCGTGCCGTCCCCAACCGCAAACACCGGCAGGCCGCGCTCGCCGTCCAGGCGCGCGAAAGCGGCGACGCCGTTCGGGCTTGTGAAAGCCAAGGCTCCGACGCCGTCCAGACAGAGAGGTTCGTTGCGCGTCCTGACCTCAAGCAGCGGGCGCATGAGAGGCGTCCAGCCCAACCCTCGTACGCGGGCGGCTGTCGATGCAGCGCCCGGCAAAGTTCGTGTGATCCAGACGCTTAGGCCCGCGACGTCCGTGGCCCGAACGGAGTCTTCAACCATTTCCAGACGCCGCCCTTCTTCGGCTGCCTCGCGTGCTCGATTTTTCGTCGCTCGATCGCCTCAAGGCGCAGGCTAAGGCCGACCTCACCGGCCCGCATGAGCCGGCGCGCGTCCAGGTCCGCAGCGAGGCGCGGATCGTCCCACAGGGCCGACTGCAAGGTGAGTTCGTCGGCCAGGCGCTCGGCTAGTTGACGGGCCGCGGCGAAAGAGTCTTCGCCATCCTGCATCAGGCGCGCCTCGATGGCGGCGGCCACTGAGGAAGCCACTGTGTCGGCCGGTTGGCAGGGCGTGACCAGCCGCCTCAGCTCCGCCCGGCTTTCCGGGCTGGGGCGCCACTCTTCCGCGAAGAATGTCGGCCAGTTGGACAGCGCCGCGCGCCCCCAGGCCAAGTCGTCGGCGGCGGCTTCCAAGGCGCGGCTCTTCAGTTGCTCTCGGGCGGCCCCGGAATGGGCCAGTTCGGCGGAGCGCTCGCGAAGGCGCGCCACAACCCCGGCGCGGCCTGCGCGGGTCGCGAGGTCATGAATTTCCTGGTGAACCTCGATGATCGCCGTGGCGGCCGCCGAGGCGACGATGGAATCGGCGATCCCGGTCGTCGGGGGCGCGGATGTCATGGCCTGGGCCTCTTCAGCGGCGATAGGCTGCGTTCGCGGCCGCGCCTTCAAGCAGGCCGGCGGCGCCCTTCGAGCCCTGAGCCCGCAAGGTCCGCGCGGCCTCACTGACCGCGAAGGCGTTGGCCGGATGAGTTCTAGCGAAGGTCTGGACGAGAGCGCCCAGGGCGGTCTCCAGATCGGCGATCCGCAGCTGTTGGTCGTGAAGGCTCAAAGACATGAGGTGTCTCCCGTAGGGCGCGCCACACTGGCGCGCGGAAGCGCGGGCGCAGGGACGATTTGGGTGTGAGTTCTGTCCCGTCAAAGGCTGACGCTCAGGCCAGCCGGCCCCGAGCTCGGCGGGGGGACGCCTAAGCTCGGGGTAGCTCGCCTTCGACGCGCCGGCCTGCATGGCAGCGGCGGCCATCGGGAGGAGGAAGGGACCACATGACCCTCTGAACATGGCCAGCCGGCCAGGAAAGTCAATCGGCGGCGGCTCCGGATTCTCGAAATCCAGTTAAGAAACCGAGATTTGACATGCGGCATGGCCTGGCCCATCCTGGCCGGATCATGAATTTGCGGACATCAAGCAGCCCGCGCCGAAAGCAACAACGCGGCGCCATCGAACAGTCTTAACCCCGAACTGCTTGCGGCTAGCGCCGCGCGGTTCGGGGAAGACTTTATTGTCCTTGTCATAAATTACATGAAAGCTTGGGTCGGGCGTTCGCCCCCCAAGAATGAATCGTGTCTCACAAGATGAAAGAACCTGCGCCTTCCAGCGCGGGCGAAGCAGTCGTGGCCCCATCAGGCGCGAGCCTGAACTCCTTTCAGTTCCTGACGCGGGTCTTCTCGCCGCGCGCCTATCCCGTCGATCTGCGACGGGGGCAGGGGGCCGCCTCGCGAGGTCGGTCGTGATCGGTCCCGTCACGATTAGCTTGCTGACGGCGGCCCTCGCCGCTCTCGCCGGCGTTGCGCGGTGGGTGACCTTCCGCCTCGCAGTTCGCAAGGGATGCTTCGATGAGCCGGTCGGGGCGATCTTCGCCCTCTGGCTGGATCGCGGCGATCCCCGCGGCCGCGTCTGACGTCGCCAGCACCCCTATCCCCAAGGAGTTTTCCCATGACCACCACCACGCCTCCGCCCGTTTTCGTTTCGAACGATGATTTCCGCGCCCTCTCGAGCCTGGGACAAATGCTCGAAGGGGCGACCGCGCCGGGGCCCATGCTACTGGCCGCCGAGATCGGCCGCCTGTCGGTCGTCGAGGACCCGAAAGCCGGAGCGCCCTTCGTCCGGATCGGCTCGCGGGTGACCTATTGCGACGTGCAGCGCCGGCGCGTGCGAACGGCGCGCCTGGTGATGCCCGGCGAGGGCAGCATTCATGAGAGCAGCATCCCCGTCACCTCGCCGGTCGGCGCGGCTCTGCTGGGCCTGGGCGTCGACGACGTGTTCAGTTGGTGGACCAACGGCGGGATGCGCAGCGTCCATGTCCTGGATATCGGCAAGTGAGCGGCGCCGAGCCCACACGCTCGCGCCAGTTCGCCGCCTTGCCGTTCACGATCGGCGTAGACGGTGACGCTCGCGTTCTGCTGATCACGTCGCGGGGAACCGGCCGCTGGGTCTTGCCGAAAGGCTGGCCTGATAGGGCCGATGCGACGAACGGCGAAACCGCCCGGCGCGAGGCCTTCGAGGAAGCAGGCGTTCAGGGCGACGTCGTCGGTCTCAAGGAGATTGGCGCCTATCGCTACGAACAGACGGGCAAGGATGGTGTCGCCGCGACCTGCCGGGTCGGGGTGTTCGCCCTGCGCGTCTCGGGACTAGCCAAGACCTGGCCGGAGAAGGGCCAGCGGGTCTTGCGTTGGTGCGCGCCCAAGCAGGCCGCCCGGTTGGTTCAAGAACCTGAGTTGGCCGCTCTGCTGTCGAGCTTCAAACCGCCCGTCGAGTTCTGACGGCTATAGGAGGATAGTCATGTTCACACGCCCACCCGTCTACGCGCTCGCCGATGACGTCCCCAAGCTGAAGGTCCTTGCCCGAACCGCAGGGACCAACGCCCCCGGTGCGACCCTGTTCGCCGAGGAGTTCGATCGCCTCTGCGTTCTATCCCATGGCGGGAAGGATCCCTTCGTGCGTCCCGGATCGTCGCTGACCTATCTGGACCTGCGGACCAAACAGGAAAGCCGAGTTCGTCTTTCGCACCCGGCGGACGCAGACCAAGCGGCCGGCGACGTCTCGTTGTTGTCGCCGCTAGGCGCGGCTTTGATCGGCTTGATGGAGGGCGCGATCTTCCGTTGGACGGACGTCGATGGCCGATTGCGCGCTGTGAAGGTCATCTCCATCGAGGCGTGATCGGTATTGGCGGCGTCAGAGCAGCCAGGTTCGGATCATCATGCTGATCGCGCCGACCGTCAGGACGCCGCCGAGCCACAGCCCGGCGAACCACAATAATCGGCGCCACAGTTGCGGAGGACGGGCCGTCATCAGTGATAGCCCTCGTGGCCGACCTTGCCGCGAAACACCCAGTAGGCGTAGCCGGTATAGGTCAGGATGATCGGCACCAGCACGACCGCCCCCACCAGCATGAAGATCAAGCTCGAGTCCGGGGCGGCCGCCTGCCAGATGGTGACGGCGCCGGGCACCACATAGGGGAACATGCTGATCCCCAGGCCGACAAAGCTGAGGCCGAATAGGCCCAGCGCCAGCAGGAACGGCCAGTACTCATGGCCCCGCATCAGGCTCCGGAAGAACAGCACCGTACCGACCAGCACCAGCAAGGGGACCTGCGCGGTCAGCAGGACGTTGGGCCACGCGAACCAGTTCTCGTAATAGGCGCCCTTTAGGAAGGGCGTCACGGCGCTGACCACGCCGATCAGGCCGATGGTCCCCGCGCCGAGCCACCCAGCCATGCGCCGGACGTGGGCCTGAACGTCACCCTCTGTCTTCATGACCAACCAGGTCGCGCCCAGGAAGGCGTAGCCGACCACCAAGCTGACGCCGGTGAGCAGGCTGAAGGGCGTCAGCCAGTCCCACCACCCGCCGGCATACTGGCGTCCCTCGACAGTGATGCCCTGGAGCAAGGCGCCCAAGGTCACGCCCTGAGCCAGGGTGCCGATGATCGATCCGCCAGTGAACGCAACGTCCCAGAACGCGCGATGCGCCGGGTCGCGCCAACGGAACTCGAAGGCTACGCCTCGGAAAATCAGGGCCAGCAGCATGACGATGATCGGGGCGTAGAGCGCCGGCAGGATGATGGCGTAGGCGAGCGGAAACGCCGCCATCAAGCCGCCGCCGCCCAGCACCAGCCAGGTCTCGTTGCCGTCCCAGACGGGCGCGACGGAGTTCATGGCCGAGTCACGTTCGCGGCCGGGCTTGAAGGTCGGGAACAGAATGCCGATCCCGAGGTCGAACCCGTCCATCACCACATAGGCGAACACCGCAAAGGCGATGATGAACGCCCAGACAGTCGGGAGATCCAGGGCAGGGCTCATGACGCGTCTCCCTCGGCGGCGTGGTGGATGCCAGGGGCTGGCGTGATGCCGGCGGTCCGGACCGGCTGACCGGGCGATTCCTCCAGCCCCGGCTCACCGGGGTGGGGCGCGTGGCTCATCAGCTTGAGGATGTAGCCGGTGCCCGCCGAGAAAACGACGAAGTAGACGATGACGAAAGCGAGCAGGGAGGCGGCGACCGCAGGAGCGTCCAGGGGCGCGGCCGAATGGGCCGTTCGGAGCAGACCATAGACCGTGAAAGGCTGGCGCCCGACCTCGGTCGTCACCCAGCCGGCCAGGACGGCGACGAAGCCGGCAGGGCCCATCACCAGGGCGAAGCGATGTAGCAGCGGCCAGTCGTAGAGACTGCGCCGAACCCGCGCCAGAACGCTGAAGGCTCCCAGGCCGAGCATCAGCATGCCGAGGCCGACCATGATGCGGAATGACCAGAAAACGATCGGCACCGGCGGCCAGTCCTCCCGCGGCACGGTGTCGAGACCCGCCAACGGCGCGTCGAGGTCGTGCTTGAGGATGAGGGAAGAGGCCTTGGGGATGGCGATCTGCGCGCGGACCTCGCCGGCTTTCTGATCGGGAATGCCGAACAGGATCAGCGGCGCGCCGTCCGGGTGGCTCTCAAAGTGGCCTTCCATCGCCATGACCTTGGCAGGTTGGTGCTCCAGCGTATTGAGGCCGTGCATGTCGCCGGCGAAGATCTGGATCGGCGCAGCGACCGCGACCAGGCCCATGGCCATGTTGAACATCACCCGCGCGCCGGCGTTAGTCTTGTCCTTTAGCAGGTGCCAGGCCCCGACCGCGCCGACGACCAGCGCGGTCGTCAGATACGCGCCGAGCACCGTATGGACCAAGCGGTAGGGGAACGACGGGTTGAAGATGATCGCCAGCCAGTCAGCGGGCACAAATTGGCCCGCGTCGTTCATGGTGAAGCCCCGCGGCGTCTGCATCCAACTGTTGGCGGACAGGATCCAGAACGCCGAGATGAAGGTTCCGACCGCGACCGCCAATGTCGCCATGAAGTGCAGTTTAGGGCCAACGCGGTTCATGCCGAACAGCATGACGCCCAGGAACCCAGCCTCCAGGAAGAAGGCGGTCATGACCTCGTAGGCCATCAGCGGGCCGATGATCGGTCCGGCCTTGTCGGAGAACACCGACCAGTTGGTGCCGAACTGGTAGGACATGGTGATGCCCGAGACGACGCCCATGGCGAACGCTAGAGCGAAGATCTTCAGCCAGTATTTGAAGAGGTTGAGATAGACCTCGTTCTTCGTCCGCAGCCACAGGGCTTCCAGAACGGCGAGGTAGCTGGCCAGGCCAATGGAGAAGGCCGGGAAAATGAAGTGGAATGAGACGGTGAAGGCGAACTGGGCGCGCGCGAGTGTCAGGGCGCTGATGTCATCGAACATCTCACTGCCCCTCGGTTCTGGTCCGTCGGCGTGACTTGCCCCCGGCGACGACCTTCAGGCGATCTTTCATTTCGAACACCTTCTGGACCTTGGAGCCTACCTCCAACAGTTGAATCAGGGTTTCGGTTTCAAGCTTCTGGATGTCGACGGACCAGCGGGTGATCAGCTCGATAAGGCCGTGCATCTCGGCCATACGATCCTGGGCATGTCGTTCGCCCGGGGTGGCCGGCGTCTCGACCAACGCCTGTCGCAGCATCGATAGCGTGGGGTCGATTTCCCGCTTCCGGCGCTCCTCGGCCAGGATGCGGACGATCTCCCAGATGTCCTCCGGTGTGGAAAAGTACTCGCGGCGGTCGCCGGGCTTGTGCTGAAGCTTCACCAGTCGCCAGGAGGAAAGCTCCTTCAGCCCCATGCTGACGTTCGAGCGCGAGAAGCCGAGCTTCTCGGTGATGTCGTCGGCATTCAGCGGCTCCTCGGCCAGGAACAGCAGCGCGTAGATCTGCCCCACGGTCCGGCTGATTCCCCATCGGCTGCCCATCTCCCCGAAGTGGAGGACAAAGGATTGGGTGAGAGGCGGTAAATTCATTTTCGTGAACTTTCAGGAATTCCTGAAAATTAGAAACATTAAGCCGCGGGGTCAACCGTCGCTTTGACGCGACGGCGCCCTTGTCGTGACGGGACGCTATTCGGCGGCGATCGCCAGATTGGCCTGCTGGGGTCCGCGGATCAGTTTGCCGGGCATCTCCCCGGTGGCTTCCCCCGCCTCGAAGGTCACCACGCCGCTCACGATCGTGGCGGCGTAGCCCTGCGCACGCTGGATCAGACGCCGCCCTTGGGCCGGCAGGTCGAAGGCCATTTCCGGCGCCATGATCGCCAACTTGTCGTAGTCGATCAGGTTGAAGTCCGCCTTCATGCCAGGAGCGATGACGCCGCGATCATGCAGCCCATAGAGGCGGGCGGTGTCGCGGGTCTGCATCGACACCACCTTTTCCAGCGACAGGCGTGGTCCACGCGCGCGGTCGCGGCTCCAGTGGGTGAGCATGTAGGTCGGGAAGCTGGCGTCACAGATGACCCCGCAGTGGGCGCCGCCGTCCGAGAGACTGAGCACCGTATTCAGGTGGTTCATCATCTCGTGGATGTGGTCGAAGTTGAACTCCGCATAGTTCAACAGCGGCAGGTAGATGTAGCCGGCGCCATCCTTTTCCATGAGCATGTCGTAGACGATGGCGTCGGGCTGCCGGCCGGTGGCGGCGGCCAAGGCGGCGATCGAATCCTCGGCGCGCGGCTCGTAATCGAGCCCGCCGTCGTGCTCGAGCCGGAACATCCGGTCAAAGCCCTGGGTCAGGATCATGCCGATAGCGCCCATCGGCTTCGACGGCTCGCTCAGGATACGCGCGCGCACCTCTGGATCGCGCAGATGCACGATGCGTTCGGCGAAGGGCAGGGCGGCCAGCTTGCGATAGCTGTCGCGGCCGATGAACGGATGCACGGTGCTCTGCCAGCCAAGCACCATGCCGGTGGGCCGGCAGGCGATCTGGGCGGTGATCTGGGCGCCTTCAGCGCGCGCCTCCTCCGTCAGGGCCAGCATTCGCTTCCAGTTGTCGGCCTTGGTCGGCGACTGCAGCAGGCCGTAGGTGACCGGCACGCCGGTCTCCGCCGACATGGCTTTCATCCATTGGAACTCGTCTTCAGCCGGCGCCATGTCTGAGGCCATTTCGAAAACGCCATGGCCCGCCGCACCGATGGCCCGCCCGATACCCAGCAACTCATCCTCGGCTGCGAAGGTCCCCGGCACCGGCTCGCCGTCCTTGGCGAGGTGCAACATGGTCCGGGAGGTGGAAAAGCCGAGCGCGCCGGCGGTCACGCCCTCGCCGACAATGCGCGACATCTCGGCGATGTCCTCGGCGGTGGCCGGCTCGTTGCGCGCCCCGCGTTCGCCCATCACATAGGCGCGCACCGCGCCATGCGGGACTTGGGTCGCGACGTCCAGGACACGCGGCTGGCCGTCCAGGCTGTCGAGGTATTCGGGGAAACTCTCCCAGGTCCACTTGATGCCCTCGGAGAGCGCAGCGCCGGGGATATCCTCAACACCCTCCATCAATTCGATCAGCCACTCGTGGCGATCGGGGCGGACCGGTGCAAAACCGACGCCGCAATTGCCCATCACCACGGTCGTCACGCCGTGCCAACTGGACGGAGCTAGATAGGGATCCCAAGTCACCTGGCCATCGTAATGGGTATGGATATCCACCCAGCCCGGCGTGACAATCAGGCCCGCCGCATCGATCTCGCGCCGGCCGGGCTGGTCGATCCTGCCGACCGCCGTGATCTTGCCGCCATCCACGGCGATGTCGGCCGTGAAGACCGGGGTCTCGGCGCCGTCCACCACGCGCCCATTACGGATGACCAGATCGTGCATGCTTCCGCCCTCGCTTGGAGCCGTCGCAGGCGTCATTCAGTCCGCACCTGCGTATCCGGCAGAGGCCACTATGGCTCCATCCCGAATGTTCGAAAAGTGTGACGCGGCGGCAAGCTTGTCGCTCCACCACGCGCGCCGGAAGTTTTTCTCGGTGTGGTTGGGTTTCGCGCGCCAGAAAGTGGAGCCGTGTGCGAAAGACCCCGATGAGTTCCGATTCCCAGCTTAACGCGCCGGACGAGGTGATTTTAATCCGCGGCGCGCCCTTCAACCGTCACTGCCGGATCGACGTGCAGGATGGCTTCGATCCGCCCCGCTTCGTTCTGAGCGGCACCGCGAGTTTTCTCCCGTACGTTCCAGAGTTGCTGTCGCGCGCCCGGCAGCTATGGCTTGGCCCGCGGCGCGGGCTGAGGCCGCTACCGATGCGGCGGCTGCCGGTCATCAACTATCTGGCGGACGCGGACATATATGAGCCCGCCTTGCGCAAGGCCGACCTCATCGTCCGGCAGCTCGGCAAGCCGGCGTTCAACGCCCCGGCTGCGGTCCTGCGCACCGGACGCGATGAAGTTGCGAAGAGTCTCTCTAGTGTGGAGGGGGTCCGCATGCCGCGGACAATCCGGACGCCAGCGCCCGATCCGGAGGGGCTGGGCAGGGCGATAGCGCTCGAGGGCCTCAACTTCCCACTCCTGATCCGGCCCGTGGGCGCGCACGGCGGCGACAACATGATCAAGGTCGATCGCCCTGAGGAGCTAAGGACAGCGGAGATCCGGTTCGGGAATAGCCCGGTCTATGTCACCGAGTTCGTCGACTTCGCCGATGCCGATGGGCTCTATCGCAAGCACCGGGTCGTGGTGGTTGGCGATCAAATATTCCTGCGGCACGTGATCATAGGCGAAAGCTGGTTGCTGCACGCCTCGCGGCGTACGCAAAACACCGAGGCAGAGGAACGGGCCGCGCTGGCCGCGTTCGCCCAGCAAACTGAACCGGCTATCCGCTCGTCGGTGAAAGCTGTGGCCGAAGCCCTGAGCCTGGACTACTTCGGCATCGATTGCTCGCTTCGCCCGGACGGCGGCTTGCTGGTGTTCGAGGCCAATGCCTGCATGAACGTGCTGCACAACGACGCCCCATCGCCCAGCATGTGGGAGGAGCCGATCGCAGCCATAGTGGCCGCGCTACGTGAACTGTTGGCCAATCCGGCGCGTTGGCGCGCTCAACCGGCGGCCGCCGCGTAAGCGCGGCATATCGCGAATATTCGGGGGCGGTCGTCTCGATAAGAAGGTGCTTGGCGGATGGGGTGGGATTCGAACCCACGGTAGGCTCTCACCTACGGCGGTTTTCAAGACCGCTGCCTTAAACCACTCGGCCACCCATCCGGATTTGGGGCCTATAGCAGGAGCCGGGCGGCGGCTCCAACCCACCAAACAGCCTTAACGAAAAAGGCTCCGCCGTTAACCCTGACGCAAAGTTCTACGGTCACCATCGTTCCCGACGTTTTGGCGCTGGGGAGCGTAGACTAGAGGACCTGCGGTCATGATCCGTAACCGTTCGCGTGCGCGCGCCCAAAGCCTGGCCTTGGTGCTTATCGGCAGCGCGGCGTTGGCCGCCTGCGCCACGCCACAACCGAAATTCGCCGCCAAGCATCCGGTGACCGGGCCAACCCCGGGCCAGATGCCGACCGGAGCGGGCGGCAAGTACAAGGTCGGCTCGCCCTATCAGGTCGCTGGCGTCTGGTACTCGCCCAAGGAAGAGCCGGGGTATGATCAGCAAGGCTTGGCGACGTGGTACGGCGCCGAACATCACCTGAAGCCAACGGCGAACGGCGAGATTTTCGATAAATATGCGCTGTCAGGGGCGCACACGACCTTGCCATTACCGTCCATCGTCGAGGTGACCAACCTTGAGAACGGCAAGTCGGTCCAGGTGCGGGTGAATGACCGCGGACCGTTCCACGACGGCGGCCTCATCGATCTCTCCCAGGCCGCGGCCCAACAGCTTGGCTTCGAGCAACAAGGACGCACGAATGTCCGCGTGCGCTACGTCGGACCTGCGCCCCTCGGCGCTCCGGACGCCGGTCTGCGCTATGCCGGCTATACGCCCAGCACGCCGACCGACCAGATGCCGAGCGGCCCGACGCCCTATGTCGGCTTGAACCCTTCGCCAGGCACCGCCCCATTGCCGCCTGCGGTTGGTTCGAGCGCCTTGCCGCCGCTTAATGCGACGACACCGGTTGTGGCGCCGAGCAGCGGGACCGGCCTGGCCTATCGGGTTCAGGCAGGGGCCTTTGCCGATCCGGCGAACGCTCAGCGCGTCGTCAACCAGCTCGGCGGCGGGGTGACCGCGACGGTCGAGCCCTACCAGCGGGCCGACGGCGTGACATTGTACCGCGTGATGGTCCAAGGCACGCCGGATGAGGCCGAGGCCTGGGCCCTGCGCGATCGGGTGGCGGCGTCTGGCTTCGCCGAAGCTCGGGTCGTACGTCCTGGCCTCTGAGCGCGCATAGCGACTGGACAAACCGGGCGAACGGGCCATTTTGGCCGGCGTGACGCGCGGGCGGTTCATCACCTTTGAAGGCGGAGAAGGCGCTGGGAAATCCACCCAGGTTCGCCTCCTAGTCGCGCGCCTGCAGGGCGAGGGCCTGGATGTCGTCCAGACCCGCGAGCCGGGGGGCTCTCCCGGCGCCGAGGCGATCCGCAATCTTGTCCTGAAGGGCGAGGCCGACCGCTGGAGCCCGGTCACCGAGACGCTGCTGATGTACGGCGCGCGACGCGATCATATCGAGCGGACCATCCAGCCGGCCCTGGCGCGCGGCGCCTGGGTGATCTGCGACCGGTTCGCCGATTCTACGCGCGCCTATCAGGGCGGGGCGGGCGGTGTGGCGACGGCCTTGATCTCGGCGCTCGAAGCCCATGTCCTGGCAGAGGTGCGGCCGGACCTGACCCTTGTGTTCGACCTGCCCGTCGATGTCGGGCTGGCGCGCGCCGAGAGCTTTGCGAACGCCGCCGGTCACGCCGAGACCCGGTTTGAGTCAAAGGGCGTGGTCTTCCATGAACGGCTGCGCGGCGCGTTTCTCGCCATCGCCAAGGCCGAGCCAAACCGCTGCGCCCTGATCGACGCCTCCGCCTCCATCGAGCAGGTCGAGGCCCAAGTCTGGGCTACGGTCAGCGATCGGTTGGCGGTCCATGGCTGAGCAGCCGACGCATCCTCGGGAAGTCTTCGACCTGAAAGGTCATGAGGCCGCCGAGATCGCATTCGAGGAAGCGCGCAGTCGGGGGCGCCTGCATCACGCCTGGCTGCTGACCGGCCCTGAGGGCGTCGGCAAGGCGACTTTCGCCTATCGCGCCGCACGCCGGTTGCTGGGCGCGCCGCCGGAACGTTCCTATGGGGTGCTGGGCGCCTCGCCCGGTCATCCTGTCAGCCGCCAAATCATCGCGCGTTCGCACCCCGACATCATGGTGCTGGAGCGGATCGGCGAGGACGGCAAGGTCCGCAAGGCCATTCCGGTCGACGAGGCGCGCAAGCTTTCAGACTTCTTCTCCAAGTCGCCCGCCAGTTCTCCGCACCGCGTGGCGATTATCGACGCCGCCGACGACCTGAACGTCAACTCGGCCAATGCGGTGCTGAAAACCCTCGAGGAGCCACCCGAGCGCGGCATCATCCTCCTGATTTCTCATTCACCGGGCCGGCTCTTGCCGACGATCCGCTCGCGTTGCCGCAGGCTAGCGTTTGGCGGCCTTGCCGAAAGCGATGTGACGAGCTTCGTCCAATCGCGGACCTCGGCGAACCCCGAGGACTCGATCCGGCTGGCTCGCATGTCCAACGGGGCGCCCGGCCGCGCCCTGGCCCTGGCCCTGGCGGGCGCGGTGGCCGTGGACGACGCTGCGAAGGAAATCCTGATCGGCCTGCCGCAAATCAACGAGGCCGCGGCCTTGGCGCTGGCTGATCGCTTCCGGGGCGGGGAGGGCCAAGCCCAGTTCAACCTGCTGTTCGAACGCCTGGCCGAGCGCGTCCATAGCCATGCGACGCGCCTGGCCGGCGAGGGATATGGCGACCTTGATCGCTGGGCCTCGGCATGGGAGACGCTGCAGCGCCTTCCGCGCGAGGTGGAAGCCGTCAACCTCGACCGGACGGACGCCTTCTTCACCGCACTTTCCGAATTGCGCGCCGCCGCGCGCGCTTGAGTTTCTTCGCGCCATGCTGATCGACAGCCACGTCAACCTGCACGCTCCCCAGTTCGATGAAGATCGGGATGAGGTGATCGCCCGAGCCCGCGCGGCTGGGATCGCCCTGATGGTCAATATCAGCGACAAGGTCTCCCACTTCAAAGCCGTGCGCGCCTTGGCCGATCACCCGGACATCTGGTGCACGGTCGGCACCCACCCGCATGAGGCCAAGGAGAACCCCGGGCTGTCGGCCGCCGAACTGGTGGCGCTGGCCGCCGATCCGCGTGTGGTCGGGATTGGCGAGACCGGGCTGGATTTCCACTACGATCTCAGCCCACGCGACATCCAGGCCAAGGTCTTCCGGGCCCATGTCGCCGCAGCGCGCGAAACCGGCCTGCCGTTGGTGGTCCACACGCGCGAGGCCGACCAACTGATGGGCGACATCCTCGAGGAGGAACACGCCCGCGGCGCCTTCAAGATGCTGATGCACTGCTACACGTCCGGCGCCGAACTGGCGGCGCGGGCCGCGGCGCTGGGCGCTTGGTTCTCGGTGTCTGGCATCGCCACGTTCAACGCGGCCGAGGACGTTCGCGCCGTGGTGCGCGACATGCCCGCCGACCGGATCATCGTAGAGACCGACTGTCCCTATCTGGCCCCGATCCCGCATCGCGGACGGCGCAACGAACCGGCCTATCTGCCAGCGGTGCTCGCCAAGCTCGCCGAAATTCGCGGCTGGTCGGCGCAGGACGCCGAGCAGAAGACCGAGGACGCGTTCTTTGCGCTGTTCGACAGGATACCTCGGCCATGAGCGGCGTGCTGGAATTCACGATCCTTGGGTGCGGCTCGTCGGGCGGGGTGCCGCGGGCAGATGGTGATTGGGGCGACTGCGATCCTGCCAATCCGAAAAACCGCCGGCGCCGCTGTTCGCTGCTGGTTCGCCGGAAGGGTGTGAGCCCTGAGTCGGAAACGACTTTGATTGTCGATACTTCGCCCGATCTCGTGTCCCAGACATCGGACGCCGGCGCCAAGCGGATGGACGGGGTTCTGCTGACCCACGACCACGCCGACCAGACCCACGGGATCGACGACATCCGCGCATTCTTCATCCGCCAACGCGCCCGGATCGGTTGCCACATGGATGAAGCGACCGCCGAATCCATGCGTCGGCGTTTTGGCTACATCTTCGTGGGCGAGGGCGGCTATCCGGCGATTGGCGATATCAAGATCGTGCCGCCGCACGGCGAGGCTTGGACGATCGAGGGGCCGTCTGGCGTCATCCCGGTCAAGACCTTCGACCAGGACCACGGCGGCGTTAGGTCTCTCGGTTATCGCTTTGGAAATGTAGCCTATTCCAGTGATGTCGTCGGGCTTGATGAGGCGGCGTTCGACGCGCTGGCGGACCTGGATGTGTGGATCGTCGACGCCTTGCGTTGGAGGCCGCATCCGACCCACGCCCATGTCGACATGGCCCTTGAGTGGATCGAACGCGTCAAGCCGCGCCGCGCGATCCTGACCAACATGCACATCGACCTCGACTTCGACGACCTTGCCGGCAAGCTGCCCGCCGGGGTCGAGCCGGCTTTCGACGGCTTGCGGTTCGAACATCAACTGAACGGCAATTTCTGATGAGCTCCCCGCTGCTTAAGCTTGGCTTTTTGGCGTCCAGAAACGGATCCAGCATGCGGGCGATGCTTGAAGCGATCAAAGCTGGAGAACTGCTAGCCGAGCCCAGGCTGGTGGTTAGCAACAACAAGACAGCCGGCGCGCTGGAGTTTGCGACCGCATGCGGCGTGCCGACCTTGGTCTTCCCCACCCAGGGCGATCCAGACGCCGCCGACGCACGGCTGTGCGAGGCCATGGAGGCCGCTGGAGTCGATCTGATCATCGCCTCGGGCTATCTGCGACGGCTGGGCCCCAAAACGCTTGGCCGCTACCGCAACCGTGTCCTCAACATACATCCGGGCGCTCTGCCGGCGTTTGGGGGCGAGGGCATGTATGGGCGCCGGGTCCATGAGGCGGTGATCGCCGCCGGCGTCGCCGAGAGCGGCGTCACCATCCATGCTGTCGATGAGATTTACGATCATGGCCCGGTGATCGCGCGGCGATCTGTTCCGCTGCAGCCAGGGGAAACCGCCGAGAGTCTGGAAGCGCGGGTGACCGCCCTGGAGCCGGCGTTCTTCGTTGAGACCCTACGCCAGATCGCGGAAGGCGACTTGGCGCTGCCGGCCTAGCTGGCGCGTACCGGGCGTTGAGCCGCCACATCGACGACCCGGCCTGGCACAGGTAGCCGGTTGCCCGCCGCGTTGGCGCGCTTGGCCCCCTTGGCGATTTCCTTGTGCAGGTCCGACACATAGGCGTTGAAATCGACCTGGATGGTGTGCCGCTTGGACCGGTAATATTGGCCAAGGTGGATCGCCTCGTCCTTGACGATGACCTGCTCCATCTCCGACGGCGAGGGCGGCAGATAGAGCCCGGCGAGATAGGCGGCGGCCAGCTTGGCCTGCTGCTCGGCGAAGTTCACCAGGGTGGGCAACGGCTGGGCCAGCGCCATGTAGAAGAGGTTCGGCACGCCAGGCTTCATCATCCGCTTGAACAGCGGCAACCGATGGTCGCCATCGGGGGCGAGGGCCGGATCATCGAAGAACGGGAAGCGCATGTCGTAGCCGGTGGCGAAGATGATCACGTCGACATCCTCGACCGTGCCATCGGCGAACCGGATCTGATCGCCGTCCAGCGCCTCGATCGCGGGCTTGAACTTGATGTCGCCGCAGCCCGCGCGGGTCAGGAATTCGCCGCTGACGGAGGGGTGCGCCTCCAGAGGCTCGTGGTCCGGCTTGGGCAAGCCGTAGTCCTCCATGGCGCCGATGGCCTTTTTGATGACCTTCCGCGCCATGGCCAGGCCTAGCTTCTTGGGCATCCAGGACGGCATGGCCGATTTGTCGGCTGGCTTGCCGTTCATGTACTTCGGTAGGACCCAGACCCCACGCCGCGCAGAGACCCACAGGTTCCTGGCGATCGGCCGTTGGGAAAGCTCGGAGGCGATATCCATCGCCGAGTTGCCCATGCCGACCACCACGACATTCTTGCCGCGCATGTCCACCGGGTCGAACGGGTCGGAATAGGCGTGACTATGGAAGGCCGCGCCGTCGAACTCGCCGGTGTAGTTCGGGATGCGCGGGCTCCAGTGGTGCCCATTGCAGACGAACAGAACGTCATAGAGCCGCGTCTCGCCGGTCGAGAGCGTGACTTCCCACAACCCATCGGCGTTGCGCCGCGCCTTCTCGACAGCCGTGCGGAACGTGATCGTTTCCCGCAGGCCGAAGTGGTCGACATAGTCCTTGAAGTACTGATGCAACTGGGCGTGGTGCGGGAAGTCGGGCCAATCGGCCGGAACGGGGTAGTCCTCGAAGGCGAGGCGCCATTTCGAGGTGTCGATGTGCAGGCTCTCGTAGCAAGCCGACATCCCGTTCGGATTCTTGTAGTACCAGTTGCCTCCCACTTCGTCTGAGATCTCGAAGCAGTCGTAGGGGATCCCGAAATCCTTCAACCGCTTGGCGGTCGTGAAGCCGGAGCATCCCGCCCCAATGATGCAGGCCTTGGGTAGACGCGTCTCTGCCACCGGGGCCTCCCAGACTTATCGTTGTTCAGAAAAGCCTATCAGGCCGTGGGATGCGGTCAAACCGACTAGGCGTTGTCCTGCGACAAGGTCCGGGGTCCGCCGAAACGGCGGAGGCCCTCGTCAATCCCGAGAACCAGGACCAGCGAAGCGCCGACCAGCGGGAAGACCACGGCCAGCGCCAAGGTGATCAGGGCGAGGGTCCGAAGGCGGGGCGAGCTGAGTTCACGCGGCGCGCCCAGCCCACCTTTCGGCCGAAGCCGCCACCACATGATCGGCCCCGTGACCGAGAGCATGACCACGCCCAGGCAGGCGATCAGCATCACGATCTGGTTCGCCCGACCGAAATAGTTGCCCATGTGCAGTTGGACGCCAAGCTCGACACCCTTCGCCGCCCAGCCATAGTCGGCGAACCCGACGTCCTCCAGAACACGGCCAGAGTACTGGTCGAGATGGATGGTGCGCTGCCCCTGAGGCCGGTCGGGATAGGTGTAGGCCGTGAAAACGCCTTTGGCGTCCGCAGGCAAGAACAGGCGATAGGGGCCAGTCACGCCGTTCTGACTGAAGATCCCTGTAGCCGCATCGACGCTGATTGGGACGCTAGCCTCCATCATCATGCTCGCATGTGCGCCGTGATGCTCCGCATGCGGATCGGAGCCTGGGATCGGCGCGTCCTCCAGGGTCCAGGGCGCCTGGCCGAGGGCCTGTTTGACGGTGGCCTTCGGCGTCGTGCCGTGGAGCCGGTGGCTCGTCGGATAGCCGATGCCGACCGCGTCGGTCCCGCGCTTCAACAGCCCGCCCCAGACATTCGCCCAGGGCAGGCCGGTGACGATCAGGAAGGCGATTAGCAGCGCCGTCCAAAAGCCTGTCACCGCGTGCAGGTCGCGCCACAAGGTGCGGCCCTTTTCCTTCAGCCGCGGGATCAACACGCCGCTCGCCCGCGAACCCCTGCGCGGCCACCAGAGATAGATTCCGGTGATGACCAGGATCAGGCCCCAGCAGGCGACCAGTTCAACGACACCGTCGCCGAACTTGCCAAGCATCAGCGAGCCGTGGGCCACGTCAGCGAAGCCGACGATCGTGTGGGTGTAGACATAGCTGCCCAGCACCTTTGCCGTGCCCGGATCGACATAGACACGGACAGGATCGCCGGCGCTGGGGGTGACAAAGACTTGGGCGCTGCGCCCCAGCACAGGCATGTCGACTCGGGTGGCTGAACCGCCCGGATAGTCCGCTAGCGCGGCCGCGACGAGCCGGCTTACCGGCTGTTGTTCGGCCCCGACGGCTACGAACCTTTGCTGTGGGTGTAGGGCGTCGTTGATCTCGTCGTTGAACAGGTAGATCGCGCCAGTCACGGCCAGGATCAGCATGAACGGCGAGACCAGCAGGCCAGCGTAGAAGTGCCACCGCCAGATGGTTTGGTGGAGCCGGGGCCGCATGATCAGAAGCTCCGAGTCAAGGTGAGGTCGACGCTGCGCGGCGCTCCGAGATAGACCTGCGTCGCGCCGTAGCCCGACCAGTCGGCATACAACTCGTCAAAGAGGTTTCGCCCGCGCAGAGTCAGCTGGCCGAACGGCGCGCGCCAACTCACCTGGGCGTCGACGACCGTGCGGGCCGCGACACGATAGGTGTTGGCGTTGTTGGTGTAGAAGTCGCCATCATAGCGAACGGTCGCGCCCAAGGTTATCGGGATGGCTCGCAGGCTGTAGTAGGCGCTGACATCGAACATCTGCTCGGGCACGTTGGGCGGCCGGTTCCCTGAACGATCCACACCTCCGGCCTCGATCAGGGTGTCGAAGCGGCTTTCCAGCACCGCGGCTCCGGCGTCGATCCGCAACTGTTCAGTGAGGGCCGCCGAGAGGGAAATCTCCACGCCTCGCGACGATTGCTTGCCGCCCTGGATGGTGAGCGCGGGGTTGGCGGGATCGCGGGTGAGGATGTCGTCCTGAACGATGTGATAGGCCGCGGCGGTGAGATCGATGCGATCGTTCCAGAAGCTGGTCTTGACGCCAGCCTCCACCGCCTCGCCGGCGCTGAGATCGAACTTGGCGTTAGCGGCGTTGATGAACAGGAAGGTGCTGACCGGCGTCACCGCATGGCTGAACTGTGCGTAGAGCTGGGTCTTGGGCGCGAGGTCGTAAACTGTGCCGATCCGCCAGGAGATCGGGTCGTAGTCCTGCCCAAAGGCCGCGGCTGCGCCGGTGTTCAGGTCCAGCGTCTGACGCTCGAGCTCGACATGGTCGTAGCGAACGCCGCCCACCAGCAGCCATTTGCCCGTGAGGTTGAAGGCGTTCTCGGCGAAGATCGCCGCCACGGTCGCATCGCTGACCCAGTCGACACGATTGCCGGCGCCCGGGAAATTCTGCGCCGTGACCTCTGGGAACCGGCCTCGAACCGGATCGAACCGATCGACCGGCGTGGTAACCCCAAATCGGCGGCGGGTGACGAAGTGGGTGTCGCTGTACTCGGCGCCGAGCGTGAAGCGGTTGCGACGGCCGGCGAGCGGTCCATCAAAGGCGGCGTAGGCCCGGTTCACCCAGTAGTCGTGATCGTGAGCGATCAGTGTGGTGCTGCGGTCGAGAAGGCCGCTGACGGTGTTGAAGCTCACGTCCTCGGAGTTCTTCCAGAGCCGGTCGGCGGTGTATCCGGCCAGTTCGTTGGACAGGGTCCAGCGATCGGAAAGCTGGTAGTCAGCGCGAACCCGCAGTTGCCAGGCGGTCGAGTTCATCTCGCCGTCCTCGACATTGTAGTTTGTGCGGATCGTATCCTTGTCGAGCACCAGGCCCTGGCTGTTCCTGACCAGGCCAGAGGGATCACGCGCGGCGGCCAGAGGAACCAGGGTCGAGCCGAAGTAGGCGGTCGAATAGTCGTCGTGGCTATAGTCGCCGGAGAGCGTGAGGGTCAGTCGGTCTGTCGGCTTGAGCACAAGCGAGGCAGTGAGCGCACCGGTGAGCGAGTCGGTGTCGTCGACCCATCCCGAGGAACGGCTGAAGCTCGCATCGGCGCGCAGCGCGGCGGTGTCGCTCAGGGCCAGATTGCCGCCCAGACCCGCCCGCAGGGTGTCGAAGCTGCCAAGACTGACCAGGCCTTCGCCGCTGTTTTCTCCAAGGCGCGCACGCTTGGGAACGAGGTTGATCGCGCCGGCCAAGGCGCCCTCGCCATAGAGCACTGAGGCAGGGCCTTTCAGAACCTCGATGCGCTCAAGATTGAAGGTATCGGTGTTGCGGATGGCGCTGTTGGAGCCGGTCACCCTGACGCCGTCGAACAGGTAGGCGATCGCCGTGCTGGTGAAGCCACGCATCGAGGTCACGCCGACCGAACCGGGCAGAGTGCCGCTGTTGACGCCAGGCGCGGCGTTGAAGGCCTCGACCGAGGTCCTTAGACCCTCGGCCTGCATGCGCTGCTGGGTGACGACGTCCAAGGTCGCGGGGACTTCGCGATTAGTGAGGCCAAGCCGGCTGGCGGCGGGCGCTGGAGCATCCAGCACCAAGGCGCTTGGGCGCCCGGTCACGATGAACTCGTCAAGGTTCGTGGCGTCGTCGGCATAGGCGAGGGCGGGCGACAGCGCGGTTAGCGCGGTCGCAGTCAGAAGAAGCGATTTCATAAGACGTGGGGTCCTGCGACGGCCCGGACAGGTCGGGCCGCGATGTCGATGATCGTGCGAAAGGCTGTCGCGCGGGGCGACGATCAGATCGACAGAGGTGGCCCACGGGCAGGGGGCGGAGGCGCGCAAAGGCCTCGGCCTGGCGTCGCCGCGCAGGGCGCCGGCGGTGGCGACGGATAGTAGGCGATCGATGGCCCTGGAAGGTGGCCGCCTGGAGTTGGCGGCTCAGCGCCAAACCCGTGCCCGGCGAACACGCAAGGCGCATCCTGTTGGGAGGCCCCGTTGTCTTCGTGGGACTGGCCAGGATCGACGACGACGGCGCCCTGGCCGGTGCAGATGACAATGGCGAAGGGCAGCGAGTTCGTCGCGGCGCTCGTCATGAAACCTGGCGGAATGGCGATCTTCAAGGCGAGCGCCATCAGCGTCAGCGCCAGAACGACGCTGCGATGTGATCTCGCCCAAGTCATGAAGCTCGCCCCCTTCGCCACTGATTTAGCTCTGGGTCACGAGCTTCTTCAGTTGCGCGACCACCCGATCATGCGGGGTTCCGTAGCCGATCGGTTCGACGAAGCGGCCTTTTCTGTCGAACAGGTAGACGGCCGAGGAGTGGTCAACCGTGTACTCGCCGCCATCAACCGGGACCTTCTTGTAGAAGACGCGATAGGCCTTCGCCGCCTTGGCGACGGCTTCGGGCGTCCCTGTGAAGCCCTGGATGCGGGAGTCGAAGTTCGACAGGTAGAGCTTCAATTGTTCCGGGGTATCGCGTTCAGGATCCACTGAGACGAGGACGACATTCAGCTTGTCCGCTTCGCGGCCCAGCGCGTTTAGCGCAGCAGTGATCTCGGTCAGCGTGGTCGGGCACACCTCAGGGCAATAGGTGAAGCCAAAGAAGACGGCCGATGGTTTGCCCAGCAGGGTCTTTTCCGTAACTGGCCGGCCCGCGGTGTCGACGAGCTCAAAAGGCCCCCCGATATCGACCGCCGAAACGGTGGCGCTGGGCGGGGCCCGCAACTGCACAAACGCGACTAGGACTACGGCCAAGGCCGCAAAGCCGATCAAGATGGGAAGACGTGCCCTCATTGGCCGTGCGCCATGTTGTGATCCATGCCGTGATCCATCTCGGCGGCGGCGCGGATCGGCGCCTCGACGCTTTGGACTGGGCCCTTGGCGAATTTGAACGTCAGCGGAACCACGCCGCCTTCCGCCAAAGTCGCCTTGGGAGCGATGATCATCAGGTGTTCGGCGCCCGGCGACAGCATGACGGCCTTTCCAGCCGGCAAGGCGAGGTCATCAAGCTTGCGCATCCGCATGACGCCGTCGGTCATGTCCATACTGTGGATTTCAGCGCGCTCGGCGGCCGTGGTCTCGACGGCGACCAACTTGTCGTCGGCGCTGGCGGTCAAGGTGACATAGCAACCGCCGGTCGGGGCGCCTGCAGGCGCGGCCCGGCACCAGGCGTCGGCGACGGTCACGGTTGGCGCGGTTTGTGGCGTGCGATCGCAGGCCGCGACAAGGGCGAGCGGAATGAGGGCGAGAAGAGCTTTCATGGAGAGACTCCGGGCTGGAGGCGACCGCAGCTCCGCGAGCAGCGGTAAATGGGAGGAATAGGAAGCGCACGACTTGGGCCGCGGGACAGCGGCGGACGTGCGAAAGCGCGCTCGGCCGACAGGCCGCCGCGTCAGATCAGCTGAGCTGGAGGACCGCGTGCAGGTAGCGGCGGCGCGGAAAGGCCACGGCCCGGCGCCAGATGGACAATCTGGGCAGCGGCCGGCGCGCGATAGGCGACGAACTCGACGCTGCGCGCATCAAGCAGATTGGGCGGCGGCGCGCCGGCGCCATGCCCGGCGAAGGCGCACGGGCTGTCATGAGCCGAATCCGGCGTGGAGCCTTTGTCGTCATGCGACGGCGCCGCCAGATCGCCGGGCTGGACCGTAACCGCGCCTTGCGACGTGCAGAGGACCAGCGCGAAGGGAAGCTCGTCGGAGGCCGGCGGGGCGGTCATGAACCCGGCAGGAATCATCACCTTGATCGCAAGAGCCAAGGCGGCGAGCACCATGAAGATGCCGCCCGACGTTCCTCTGCGCTGATCGAATGCCCGGATCACGGAGCTGCTTTAGGACAGCCGCCGCCGATTGTGGAGCCCTTTCCGATCAGGCCGCGTTTCCGTCGATCCAAGTGCGTGTCGCCGTCAGGCCGCCGTCGAGCAGGGTGAGGTTGGCTCGGTACCCCGGCGCAATCCTTCCCAGCTCCTTGTCCAGCCCCAGGAACGCCGCCGGATTGGTCGAGGCCATGGCCGCAGCGTCGGCCAGGTCGAGGCCTGTCAGTTGGACGGCGTTTCGAACCGCGCTCGCCATGTCGAGATCCGAACCCGCCAAGGTCCCGTTTTCATCGACACAGACCCCGTTCACCACCCGGATGGGACGGCCCTGGATCGTGAAGTTCTTGTCGACCATCCCGACGCTCGGCATGGCGTCAGTGACCAGCATGAAGCGGTCGTGGCGTTTGGCGCGGAAGGCGATGCGCAGGGCGGCTGGGTGGATGTGGCGGCCATCGATGATCACGCCGCACCAACTGTCCTGATGGTCCAGCGCCGCGCCGACCGCGCCAGGCTCGCGATTGGCCAAGGGCGACATGGCGTTGAACAGGTGGGTGAAACCTGTGACGCCGGCGCCCAGCGCTTCGATCAGCCGCTCATAGGTTGCATTGGTATGCCCTGCCGCGACTGTGACGCCGGCGCCCGCCAACCGGCCGATCATTTCCGGCGTGGTGGTCTCGGGCGCCAGGGTGACCAAGGTCCGGCCGCGCCGCAACGACGTCAGAAGCGTAAGCGCCGCCTCATCGAGCGTGCGGAACTTCGAGGCGTCATGAACGCCCTTTCGGCGCTCGCTCAGAAATGGCCCCTCGATGTGGATGCCCAGCACGCCTGGGACGCCGGTTTCGATGGCCTGGTCGACCGCCTCAATCGCGCAGGCGACCTTCGCCAGATCGTCACTGATCAGCGTTGGCAGGAAGCCGGTGACCCCATATCGCCGATGAGCCGCGCCGATTGTGGCGATCGTCTCCACAGTCGGCGCATCATTGAAGAGGAGGCCGCCGCCGCCATTGACCTGGGTGTCCAGGAAGCCGGGAAGCAAGAGGCCGCCAGCCAGGTCGACCTGCGCCGTCGTCGTCGCGAGATCGATGTCGCGGCCGACCGCGACAATGCGATCACCTTCGATAACCACGGTGACGGGTTCGAACTGGGCGCCGGTTAGCACCTGGCCATTGACGAGAGCTACAGCCATCAGATCGTCTCGGTCACCTTGTTCAGGTGGGGCGGCTTGTCCGGGTCGTGGCCGCGCAGAATCGAGAGTGCGTTGGCCATCCGATAGAAGCTCTGAATGCGCGCAATCGGTTCAAGATTTGGGTGCGTTTTCACCGTGGGCAGAACGCCAGGACCGCTCCCGCCGCCCGCCAGCATGACATCGACGCCACGCGCCTGCAGATCCTGAGAGAGTTCCAGGACGCTGACCTGGCTCTGATCCTCCTGGGCGAAGACCAGCACCGGGAAGCCGCGTTGCACTAGGGCCATAGGGCCGTGCAGGACTTCAGCCGCGCTGAAGGCCTCTGCATGCAGGCCGCAGGTCTCCTTGAATTTGAGCGCGGCCTCCTGGGCGATCCCAAAGCCCACGCCGCGTCCCAGCACATAGAGGTTGGTGGCGCTCCTGAGGCGGTCGGAGGCTGGCGCCCAGTCTAGGGTCCAGGCATGGCTTAAGATCGCTGGCAGTTCCTCAAGCGCCTTTTCCAGCGCCGTGTCCTGGCTCCACGCAGCGACCAGCTGGGCGATCCCGGTCAGGGCGGCGATGTAGGACTTGGTCGCCGCGACGCTGATTTCAGGTCCGGCGTGCAGCGGCAAGACGTGGTCGGCCAGGCCCGCCAGCGGCGAAGTTTCGTCGTTGACCAGGGCGACGACCAGCGCCCCAGCCTGCTTGGCCGCCTCGACGGCCGCCAGTAGGTCCGGGCTTTTGCCCGACTGAGATATCGCCAGATAGAGCACGCCCTTGAGTTTGGGCTCAGCGGCGTAGACCGAGCTGACCGATAGGGCCGCCGAGGAGGTTAGCACCCCCGTCGCGGTTTCGATCAGATACTTGGCGTAGGTGGCTGCGTGGTCAGACGACCCTCTGGCGCAGGTGACCACGGCGCGCGGGGGATTGGCGCGCAACGCCGCGCCCAGCGCTTGGACCAGCGGGCTATTGGCGACGAGGAGCCTGGCGACCACGGCGGGCGCTTCAGCGGCCTCGCGAAACATCCGCGTGGTCTCCGGGGCAGGGGGCGTCAGGTGCAAGCGCGTTCTCCAGGCCGCAGGGTGTTCACGTCAGATGGCGTTCAGCTCGGCGACGAAGTCGTAGGCGTCGCCGCGATAATAGGACTGGGTGACCTCGACCGCTCGTCCATCCTTCAGGAACCCGCGGCGTTCGATGAGGAGGCCCGGATCGCGGGGCGCCACCTTCAGAAGCTCGGCCTGTTCGGACGTGAAGAGCACCGCGCGCAGTCGTTGCAGTGCGCGTACTGGCCGATGCCCCGTCTTCTCCAGCGCCTCGTAGAGCGAGGTTTCGACGAAGTCCGAACTGGGCATGCAGAAGGCGGCCAAGGTTGAGTATTCCAACGCCATCGGCGCGCCGTCGGCATAGCGAATCCGGCTGAAACGATAGACCGGCGCGCCCGGTGAAAGCCCCAGGGTCAGCGACTCCTCTGGAGTGACTTGGCCCTCGCTGCGCGACAGCCAGGTGGAATGCGGAACCCGGCCACGCGAGATCATGTCTTCGGTGAAGGAGGAGAGTTTGGAGAAGCTCTTCTCGACGCGTGCCGCCACGAAGGTGCCGGCGCCCTGACGGCGAATCAGCAGGCCCTCGCTCACCAGGCCGTCCAAGGCCTTGCGCACGGTGATGCGCGAGACTCCGAGGTCGTCGGCGAAATCGCGCTCGGCGGGCAAAGCGTCGTCGGGGCCGAGCACCTGATTGGCGATAGCGTCCCGCAGCACCTTTTGAAGCTGGCGATAGAGAGGCGCGTGGTCCTGTGCGTCGAGCCGGCCGATACGGTCGGAAAAGGTCAAGGGCGTCTCTCCAGGTCGAGCGCCCGTGTTTCGAGCGTCGATACGTCTTGGGACCATTTAGATACCAATATGAACCAGTAGCACAATTGGTCTCTTTTTGGGCTTGTCAATTTTGTGAAACCGCGCACAGTTCGGCTCCGAAGGGTCGGTGAACTCTGATTTGTCGCAGTGATTTGCGAAGAATTGGTATCACATTGGGCTCATCGGCTCCGGGTGGAGGCCCGGATTTTGGGGAGAAGCCGAGTGAAAACACGTCAAAAGTCAATTTTGATCGCGTCCGTCAGCCTGCTGGGGCTTGGCTGGGCATGTGGTGCGTCTGCGCAAGAGGCTCAGGTTGACGAGCTGGTGGTGACCGGCATTCGGGCATCCCTCCAGCAGTCGCTGGAAACCAAACGCGCCGCAGACGCTATCGTAGACTCGGTGACCGCCGAGGACGTGGGCAAGTTCCCGAACAGCAATGTCGCTGAAGCCCTGACGATGGTGCCAGGCGTCACCGTCGACCGTCAGTTCGGCCAGGGCGAGAAGGTCAGCATCCTGGGCACGGACCCGGCGCTGAACCGTACGCTGCTCAACGGCCAGACGGTCGCTTCGGCCGACTGGTTCATCCTCGACAGCCCGGGCCGGACCTTCAACTACGCCCTGCTCGCGCCCCAGATCGTCGGGCGGGTGGACATCTACAAGACCCCCGAAGCGCGGATCGACGAGGGCAGCATCGGCGGGACGGTGATCGTCCATACGCGTCGCCCCTTCGAGCTAGAGTCACCGACCATCGCCGGCTCGATCGGTTACCTCTACAATGACCGTTCCAAGGAAGGCGACTTCCAGGGCGCTGCGATTGCGAGCTGGAAGAACGAGGCCGAGACCATCGGCGTCGCGGTTTCGGTTCAGAAGGCCACCGACCAACTTCGCCGAGACGGGGTCGAAACCTACGGAACGATGGCGGCGAACCAGTGGGCCGGCGGCAATGCCGACAACCCGGTTGATTCCCGCAACAACGGCTGTCTCGGTGTCTGCGCAACGACCCTGACGGCGAACCTGGGCGCCCGCAGCCCCAACGCCTACGGCACATCGTACTTCGAACAGGAACGCGAGCGCCTGACCTATACGGCCTCGCTGCAGTTCCGCCCGACCGACCAGCTCGAACTCGAGTTCAACTGGCTGAAGATCGAGGCCAACTACGACAACCTCAACCAGTCCATGTACGCTTTCCAGGGCAACACCTGGAACAGCCTGGGCGCGCTGACCGACCTGAGCGTCACAGACGGCATCGTCACCCGGGCCAGCTTCAAGAACGCACTTAGCGTTCTGGACGTGCAGGCCCGCGAGGCCGAGATGAACTCCGACACCTACGACTTCCGCGGCAAGTGGAAGGGCGATGGGTGGGACCTGTCGGGCAATGTGGGCCTGTCCAAGGCCGACGGCGGCACCAAGCGCCAGGTGTTCCTGGAGTTCCTGAACTGGGCCGACTACACGGTCGACATTTCGCCTGCGCCGCACAATCCTGGCCAGCTGACCTACACGACGGATGTCCAGGGCAATCCGGCGGCCTTCGCGACCGACCCAGGTTGGAGCGGCAACCTCGTCAGCAAGCCCACGACCGACGAAGAGAAGTACGCCCAGGCTGACTTTGGGATGGACCTCGACGGCGTGATCAAGCGGGTCCAGGTCGGTTACAAGTTCCGCCGGCACGAAACGACCCAACAATATGCCGGCATCGCCATCACCGGCGTCGCGGCATCGGCCGGGCTGTTCAGCCCTTCGACCGTGCCGGGGAACTATCTTCGCGGGTTCGACTCGAACGCGCAGATGCAGAACCGCTTCCGGCTCAATGGCGACTCGATGGTCCAGTATGTCGAGAGCGGCAAATGGCTGGCGCCGGGCCAGGCCATGCCGACGCCGTCGATTTTCGCGGCGCCTGAATTCACCGCCGGAAACTGGGAAATCCAGGAAGACATCAACGCCGCCTACGCCCAGGCCAATATCGAGGCTGGGGAATTGCGAGGCAACTTCGGTGTCCGCTACGTGCACACCGGCGTCGATAGCGCCGGCTATGTCTGCAACGCTGGCTCGCCCTGCGCTGCGCCTTCCGACTGGACGTGGCAGACGGCCTCCAAGTCGTACGACAACTTCCTGCCGAGCGTGAACCTAGCCTACACCGTCCGCGAAGACGTTGTCCTGCGCTTCGCCGCGGCCCAGGTGATCGCGCGGCCGAACTACGCCGACATGACCAACTTCTTCCAACTGTCGGATGGGATCCTGATCGGCTCCGGCGGCAACCCGGACCTGGATCCCTACAAGTCGGCTAATTTCAACTTCTCGGCCGAATGGTACTTCCAGCCCGAGGCGATCCTGGCGGCCGAGTTCTTCTACAAGGACATCAGCAACTACATCCTGCAGCAGACCGGTCCCGAGCAGTTCTTCAACCAGTCGCAGGGCCGGGTGACGACCTATCAGATCAGCCGCCCGCACAACGCTGGCTCTGCCGACATCAAGGGTGTGTCCTTCGCCTATCAACAGAACTACGCCTACGGCCTAGGCCTGCTGGCCAACTACACCTATGCCGACGGCCAAGGCCAGGATGGCGCTCCGCTGCCCTACAACTCCAAGCATCAGGTCAACATCAGCCCGTTCTATGAGCAGGGGCCGATCCAGGTGCGGGCCACCTACACCTGGCGCTCGAAGTACTTCACCGGTGTGGACCGCGGTGACGAGATGTTCGTCCGCGCCGCCAATTCGCTGGATCTGAGCGGCACCTACAACATCACCAAGAACGTGGCGGTGACATTGGCCGGGATGAACCTCACGGACTCCGAATACTACGCCTACGCCAACACGCCCGCCCTGCCGCGCGGCGTGTACCGGACGGGGCGTCGGTACATGGCGACCGTGAACCTGACCTTCTGAGACCTCCATGCGCGGTCGGCTTGCCGGCCGTGCACTCCCCCTCGCGGGGAACGCCGTTCTTCAGTCTAATCCCCTGCGACTCGAAAGCGGAGCGGTGCGCCGTTTCGCTTTCCCTTTTTCGTGGATGACAGGTCCGACGATGCGTCTGCCACTGCTGATCGCCCTGGCCTCGAGTTTGGCGGGCCTCGCCGCTGGAGCCCAGGCCGCGCCGGCCCGGATCATCCCCGCGCCGGTCGTCGATACCCCGCTTGAGGGCGGCTATCAGGTGACCTCGCGGACGCCGATCATCTACCCGCCTGGCGACAAGGACGCGCAAGCGGCCGCGCAACGTCTAGCCGAGCTGCTGGACCGCTCCCGGGGTTTGAAATTGTCGGTTCGGCCGGGCCGACCGCAGGCCGGCGCCATCCTCTTCAAGCGTGGCGAACCCACGGGCGAGGCATACGAACTGGACGTCGGGGCAAGCGGCGCCGTCGTCAACTCCAGCGGCGCGGCCGGCCTCTTCTATGGTGCGACGTCGCTCTGGCAATTGGCGACTGAGAGCCCTGGAAAGGGTCCGGTCAGCATCGCTGGACGCCACATTGAGGACGCCCCGCGTTTCGCATGGCGTGGCCTGATGCTGGACAGTGCGCGGCACTTCCAGAGCGTGGAGTTCGTGAAGGGCTTCATCGATCGGATGGCGATGTCCAAGCTGAACACGCTGCACTGGCATCTGGTGGACGACCAGGGCTGGCGGCTGGAGATCAAGAAGTATCCCCGTCTGACGGAAGTAGGCGCCTGGCGGGTCCCGGCCGGTCCCGCCGCGGCCGCAGACATCGATCCGGCGACCGGCAAGCCGCGCGTCATTGGTGGCTACTACACGCAAGGCCAAGTGCGCGAGATCGTCGCTTACGCCGCCGCGCGGCACATCACGATCGTGCCCGAGATCGAGATGCCGGGGCATGCCCACGCGCCTATCGTCGCCTATCCCGAGCTGGGCTCCAGCACGCCGCCGCCGGCGACGTCGGGAGATTGGGGTGTCTTTCCGTATCTCTACAACGTCGATGAGAAGACCTTCGCCTTCCTGGACGATGTCCTGGGCGAGGTCATCGACCTGTTCCCCAGTCGGTACATCCATGTTGGCGGCGACGAAGCGGTGAAGGAGCAGTGGAAGTCCAATCCCACCGTCCAGGCGCGGATGAAGGAACTGCACATCGCCAGCGAGACGGCGTTGCAGGGGTGGTTCATCTCGCGCGTCGAACAGACCCTCAACGCCCGTGGCCGCCGGTTGATCGGTTGGGATGAAATCCTCGAAGGCGGCGTCGCACAAAGCGCCACAGTGATGTCCTGGCGCGGAATCGACGGGGCGATCATCGCCGCCAAGCTCGGTCACGACACCATCCTCAGCCCCGCGCCGACACTCTACTTGAACCATCGGCAGACGACGGCGCCCGACGGCCTGCCGGGTCGCGGCCAGGTGGTCGGATTGAGGGAAGTCTACGACTACGAACCCATGCCGACGGCGTTGAACCCCGACGAGCGCCACCATGTGCTGGGCGTCCAGGCCAACCTTTGGACCGAGCATATGCGCACGGAGGATCGGGTGGCCCTGATGGCCTATCCGCGCGCCGCGGCGGTCGCCGAGACGGCCTGGTCCCAGGTTGGGCGCAAAGACTGGAAAGACTTCGCCGACCGCTTGCCGGCGGAACTCGAGCGGTCGCGCTCGCTGGGCCAGCCTGTGGATGAGACCGCGCTTCAGGTGCGGGCTCTTGGCCGCCCGGTGGGGCAGGGCGCGACCGTGATCCTACTGGGCGCGGAGGATGTCGGCGAGATCCGCTACACCCGCGACGGCTCGGCCCCGACCGCGATGTCGCCGCTCTATCGCGATCCCATCAGCACCCCGCTCGGCGCGACGATCCGCGCCGAAGCGTTCCGGAACGGTCAGGCGCTGGCTGGCGGCTCGACTATCAAGGTCGATGCACGCTCGATCCGGACGAGGGCTAGCCAGGACCTGAAGACCTGCCGGGAGGACCTGGTTCTGAACCTGGAGGACGACGCGCCGGTGCGCGGCGAACGCGCTCGCTTCCTGATCGACATCATGAACCCTTGCTGGATCTACGAGGGCGCGGATCTTTCAGGTGTCAGCCAGATCGAGGTCGCGGTTGGACAACTGCCGTTCAACTTTCAGATCGGGAACGACGTCGAGAAGATCAAATTCCGGCCGCCCACGACGCCAGACGGAGAACTAGAAGTCCGCCAGGGATCCTGCGAGGGGGCAGTGGTCGCGACTCTGCCGCTCGCGCTGGCCACGAAGTCCCAGGGCGTCACGGTGCTGAGAGGACAAATCGACGGGAGCGCAGGAGGGCCACGGGACCTGTGCTTCACCTTCACACAGAAGACCGTCGACCCGATGTGGGCCGTCGACCGCGTCACCCTGATCGCCGGAGCTGATCATGGCGGGTGATCTGATCCTGCTCTCGCCGCTGGACGGCTGGTCAGCGCCGCTTTCCGAGGTTCCAGACCCGGTCTTCGCCGAGGCGATGCTGGGTGAGGGCGTGGCCATCGATCCCACCGGTTCGACGCTGCACGCGCCCTGCGACGGGATGATCGTTTCGGTCCACGCTTCAAAACACGCCGTCAGCATGCGGGCGGCAGGGGGCGTCGAGATCCTGATACATATCGGGCTGGATACCGTCGCCATGAAGGGGGAGGGTTTCGAGGTCCACGTCGCCGACGGCCAGGCGGTGAAGGCGGGAGACCCGCTGATCTCCTTCGATCTGGATCTGCTGGCCCGTCACGCCAAGAGCCTGATGACGCCGATCGTCATAACGGGGGCCGGTGGCCGCGTGATCGCGGCGCAGTTGACGGGCCGTATCGTCAGGGTGGGCGAGCCGCTCATCACCCTGTCGTGCGCAGGTAAGATCGATGTCGAGACGAGCGACTTCGGCCCGGAGATCACTCGTCCTGTCGTCATTCCGCTGCTCCACGGATTGCACGCCAGACCGGCGGCGCGGCTCGCGGACATGGCGAAAGGCTTCCAAGCCGAAATGTCCGTGTTGGCGCTAAACCGCCGGGCCAACGCCAAGAGCCCGGTTGGCCTGATGTCGCTGGGCCTGCGCCACGGCGACGCCGCCACGTTGGTGGCCAGCGGCCCTGACGCCGCTGCCGCTCTCGAGGCGGTCGCCCTACTGCTTGAAGGGGGCATGGGGGAGGGCGCTCGGGTCGCGATCCAGCCCGTCCCGGAGGCGCCAGTCGCTCAACCCGCCACGCGGCCGAGCACCGGTGTGTTGAGAGGCGTCATGGCCTCGCCCGGCCTCGCGGTCGGCAAGGCGGTGCGGTTGTTCCGCGATGAGATCATTGTCCCTGAATTCGGCCAAAGCGTCGCGCACGAGCAGGCGTCCCTAAGCGGGGCGCTGGAGATGGTCCGCGCGCACATCGCCCAGGAGGCCGAGGCCAGCGGCAGCCAGGCCCGCAAGGCGATCCTGGGCGCTCACGCTGCATTTCTCGAAGATCCCGAACTATCCGACCAGGCGCAGCGGCTCATCGAGGAGGGCAAGAGCGCCGGCTATGCGTGGCGGGCCGCCATCGGCGCCTATGTCGAGGCCCTGCGCGGGCTGGGCGACCGGCGGATCGCGGAGCGGGTTGACGATCTCCTGGACCTCGAGCGCCGCGTCCTCCTGGTGGTGAGCGGGGAGGTCGATCGCGGCCTGGACTTGCCGCCGGCGACGATCCTGCTGGCCGACGAGCTATTGCCGTCACAGTTGATGGGGCTTGATCCCAACCGCCTGGCCGGCATCTGCACGGGCGGGGGCGGCCCCACCTCGCATGTTGCGATTCTCGCAGCCTCGATGGGCGTGCCGGCCGTCGTCGCCGCTGGCCCGGGGGTGGCCGATATCAAGGAAGGCACGAGCCTTATCCTCGACGCCGACGCCGGGCTCCTGCGCATCGCCCCGGACGCCAAGGCGCTGGAAACGGCGCAGACCGCCTTGGCGGCTCGCACAGAACGCCGCGTCGCCGCCCAGGCGTCGGCGCGCGAAGACTGTCGGATGGCCGACGGAACCCGCATCAAGGTGTTCGCCAATCTGGGCTCGCAGGCCGACGCGCAAGCTGCGGCCAATGCCGGCGCGGAAGGTTGCGGCCTGCTGCGCACCGAGTTCCTTTTCCTCGAGCGCGAGAGCGCCCCCACCGAGGACGAGCAGACCGACAAATACGCCGCCATCGCCCGCGACCTGGGCGGCAAGCCCTTGATCATCAGGCTGCTCGATGTCGGCGGCGACAAGACCGCGCCCTATCTTCCAATCGCCGCTGAAGAGAACCCGGCCCTGGGACTGCGCGGCGTCCGCGTGCTACTGCGCCGCCCCCATGTCTTGCGGGCCCAGTTGCGCGCGATCCTGCGGGGGGCGCCTCACGCCAAGATCATGGTTCCTATGGTGAGCGGCGTCGCCGAACTGCGGGCCGTGCGGCTGGTGCTGGACGAGGCGCGTCGTGAGCTCGGACGGGTCGGACGCACCGACCTGGGCGTCATGATCGAGACGCCCGCCGCCGCGATGATCGCCGACCTGCTCGCGGCCGAGGCCGACTTCCTGTCGATCGGGACCAACGATCTGACCCAGTACACCCTGGCCATGGATCGGGGCAATCCGGACCTCGCCGGCGACATCGACGCCTTGCATCCTGGCGTCCTGCGACTGATCGCCCAGACGACAGCCGGGGCGGCCAAGCACGCGCTCTGGACCGGCGTGTGCGGCGGACTGGCTGGCGATCTTACGGCGACGCCCATCTTGCTCGGCCTCGGGGTCAGCGAACTCTCGATGCCGTCGGCCGCCATTCCCGAGGCCAAGGCCATGATCCGAACTCTGTCGCCCGAAGCTTGCCGGGTACTGGCGGCCAAGGCGCTTACCGAGCCGACGGCTGAAGCCGTACGCGCGCTCTCCAACACCTTCCTCACCGGAGGCGCCTGAAATGGCCTCGCCCCTCGAAGCCCTGCAGTCGCTCGGCCGCGCGCTGATGCTGCCCATCGCCGTCTTGCCGGCCGCGGGCCTGTTGCTGCGGCTCGGGCAACCTGACCTTCTCGACATCCCGTTCATCGCGGCAGCGGGGGAGGCGATCTTCGCCAATCTCGGCCTGCTGTTCGCGGCCGGCGTCGCGGTGGGCCTGGCCAAGGACAACAATGGCGCGGCGGGTCTAGCCGGCGTGGTCTGTTTCCTGATCGCCACGAAGGGGGCCGAGACCCTGCTGCACATGCCGCCCGAAGCCCTGAAGGGGATGGCCGGAGACGCCGCTGGGCTGGCCACAGCGGCCTTCAAACAGAAGGCCATCGCCAAGGTCTCCGTCCCCATCGGCATTTTATCAGGCGTGATCGGCGGGCAGTTCTACAACCGGTTCTCAAATATCAAGCTGCCGGAGTACCTGGCGTTCTTCGGCGGCCGTCGCTTCGTGCCGATTATCGCTGGCCTGGCCGGGCTGATCCTGGCCGCTCTGGTGGGCTTCACCTACGAGACGCTCGACATGGCGATGGACGGAGCGAGCCGCGCCATTGTCGGCTCAGGCGCGTTGGGCCTCTTCATCTACGGCGTGCTGAACCGGGCGTTGATCATCACCGGCCTGCATCACATCCTGAACAACATCGCCTGGTTCATCGTCGGTGATTTCAATGGCGCGACCGGCGATCTCAACCGGTTCTTCGCAGGCGATCCCAGCGCCGGCGCCTTCATGGCCGGCTTCTTCCCGGTCATGATGTTCGGCCTGCCGGCCGCATGCCTGGCCATGTATCACGCCGCGCCCCCCCATCGCCGCAAGGCGGTCGGCGGCATGCTTGGATCCATGGCCCTGACGACCTTCCTGACGGGCGTCACGGAGCCTATCGAGTTCAGCTTCATGTTCCTGGCTCCGGTGCTGTACGCCATCCACGCGCTGCTCACCGGCCTGTCGTTCATCGTCATGAGCGTGCTGGACGTAAGGCTGGGCTTCGGCTTCTCGGCAGGGCTGTTCGACTATCTGCTGAACTTCAACAAGGCCACGCGCCCGTGGCTGCTGCTGCCGGTCGGGGCCGCCTATTTCGCGCTCTACTATGGCCTGTTCCGATGGGCGATCGCCCGGTTCGACCTGAAGACACCGGGCCGGGAAGGGGACGTCGTCCCTCCCACACCCCAAGCCCGCAGCGGCCGCCGCGGCGAGGATTTCGTGACCGCCCTGGGCGGCGCCGGCAATCTGGTCAGCGTTGATGCCTGCACCACGAGGCTGCGTCTGATCCTGGTCGACCAGAAGGCCGTCAACGAACAGGCGCTCAAAGAGCTGGGCTCGCGGGGCATGGTTCGGCCTTCCGACAAGGCCCTCCAGGTCGTGCTGGGCCCGATCGCCGATCAGGTCGCTGGCGAAATGCGCGATGCGCTTGTCGGTCAGAGCGCCACTCAACGGCTGGCGTCCAAGTCTCTATCCCATCCGATCGACCTTGATCGTTGGGCCGCAGCCCTGGGCGGGCGGGACAATATTCTCCAGGCCGAGCTACGCGCGGGACGCATCTGCACCGAGCTCAACGACGCCAGCGCGGTGGACGAGCTGGCCTTGCTCAAACTGGGCGCGCGCGGTTTGGCGTGGCCCTCCGCCGGGAGCTTGCAAATAATCCTGAAGCCCACCCTTTAGCGTTGAGTCAGCGCGGACCATGACGCTCGCGAAGCAGCGGCAGGACGGCAGCAAACACCAATAGCCCCAGCGTAATGAGCGTAGAGGCATTGTCGGTCGGCCGCGCGATATCGGCTTCGAAGAAACGCCGAAAAAAGACCAACTCGACAACGCCGACGGCGAACATCAACAGCACTGCTGCGACACCGACACCCAATCGCTGCGCAGCGGTCGGAGCTATGTCGAAGGTGCGGACCGCGAAGCCCGCCGCAGGCAACAGCAAGAAAGCGACCAGCAAGGCGCCGACAAGCTGCCCCAACAGCGGCTCAATTCCCAAAAGCTCGAAGACATCGCGGACGACCTTCGCAAGGCCTAGTCCGGTGAAGAGGACGCAGAAGTAGACAAACGCCGCTTCGGCCACGCGTCGCATCATACGGTTCCTCTAGTCCGACCGCCATGCTGCGCCAAAGATCGCTCACCCGCAAATCTCTGTTCCCTGAATCTCCGATCTGGTCTCGCTTGGCTTGACCTGAAGCCGACATAATGGCACCCATTGTGCCAATATATGCAGCCGCCCGTTGAGCGGCGCGACAGGGTGGACGCCATGCAGGTGCTGAGAACAGCAGACGACCGATTCGCCGATCTGCCGGACTGGCCCTATGCCCCGCACTACCGCGATGTGATCGACGCCGACGGCACGACCCTGCGCATCGCCTATGTCGACGAGGGGCCTCGCGAGGCCGCGACCGTGCTGCTGATGCATGGCGAGCCGTCGTGGTCCTATCTCTATCGCCAGATCATAGCCGGGCTGACCGCCAAAGGTTTCCGGGTCGTCGCGCCGGACCTGATCGGCTTTGGGCGCTCGGACAAGCCGGCCTTACGCACCGACTACACCTACGAACGCCACGTCCACTGGATGAGCCAGTGGCTCAACGCGCTCGACCTGACGGACATCACGCTCTTCTGCCAAGATTGGGGCGGCCTCATCGGCTTGCGCCTGGTGGCCGCCTACCCGGAACGCTTCGCGGGACTGGTGATCGCCAATACCGGCCTGCCGACCGGTTCAGGGATGACGCCTGGGTTCAAGGCCTGGTTGGACATCAGCCAGAACGTACCGCAGATGCCCATCGGCGCCTTTGTCAGCGGCGGCTCTGGCCGGGACCTCTCGCCCGCTGAAATCGCCGCCTACGACGCGCCGTTCCCAGACGAGACGTACAAGGAAGGCGCCCGGCAGTTTCCGATGCTGGTCCCTGTGACGCCGGAGCATGGCTCGGTGGCGGAAAATCTCGCCGCCTGGAAGGTGCTGGAGGCGTTCGACAAGCCGGTGATCACCGCCTTCAGCGATGGCGACGCGATCACGCGCGGCGGGGAGGCGACCTTCCAATCCCGGATCCCAGGCGCCAAGGGCCAGCCCCATGTCACCCTCAAAGGCGGTCACTTCCTGCAGGAAGATTGCCCAACCGAGATCGTCGCCGTGATCGACGGACTGATCCGGGCGCGCGGCTAGCAGACGCCGAAACACAACCATTTCAAGGGACGGCGAGATGACCGACAAGGTTTCCGATCGCGACGCGTTTCAGGGTGTCATCGGGCGCACCGTACAGGAATCCCAGCCCTGGTGGCCGCCGTCGCCCATGAAGCCAGGCGCGCCCAACGTGGTTGTTGTGGTTCTGGATGACACCGGCTTTTCGCACTTCGGTTGCTATGGCTCTACGATTGACACCCCGAACGTCGATGCCCTGGCCGCCGGGGGTCTGAAGTTCACCGGCTTCCACACAACCTCGCTCTGCTCGCCGACCCGCGCTTGCCTGCTCACCGGCCGCAACCACCACGCCGTGGGCATGCGCTCGGTCTCTAATTTCGACACTGGCTACCCGAACATGCGCGGGGCCATTCCCAAGACCGCCGCGACCCTGCCGGAAATCCTGCGCGAGAACGGCTACGCCACATTCGCCGCCGGCAAGTGGCACCTCGCGCCGATGGCCGAATGCACAGCTGCTGGGCCATTTGCCAACTGGCCGCTTCAGCGCGGCTTTGACCGCTACTACGGGTTCCTGCAGGGCGAGACAGATCAGTTCCACCCGGAGCTGACCTACGACAACCATCACATCGATCCGCCCTATACCCCCGAGGAGGGCTATCACGTCTCCGAGGACATCACCGACCAGGCCGGTGGCTTCATCCGGGACCTCACCTCGCTGGTGCCCGAACGGCCATTCTTCCTCTACCTCGCCTTCGGGGCGACGCACGCTCCGCACCAGGCGCCCCAGGCCTATCTCGACAAGTACAAGGGCCGCTTTGACGCCGGTTGGGATGTCGAGCGCGCCCGCTGGTTCGACAAGCAAAAAGCTCTAGGCGTCATTCCGGCCGACACCGAATTGTCGCCTCGAAACCCGGGCGTGAAGGCCTGGGACGATCTCTCCACCAACGAGCAGAAGTTCGCGGCGCGGCTGCAGGAAGCCTTCGCCGCTATGCTTGACCACACCGACCACCAGATCGGCCGGCTGATCGAGCAGTTGAAGAGCCTCGGCAAGTGGGAGAACACGCTGTTCGTTGTGCTCTCCGACAACGGAGCCAGCCAGGAAGGCGGCGCGGCCGGCGTGCTGGACGAGATGAAGTGGTTCAACGGTATTCCGGAGAATATCGACCATGCGGTTGAACGCCTCGACGATATCGGCGGCCCGAACAGCCACTCCAATATCCCGTGGGGCTGGGCTCAGGTCGGCAACACTCCGCTGCGTTGGTACAAGCAGAACACCCACGGGGGCGGGGTGCGCGATCCCCTCGTTATTCACTGGCCGGGGAAGATCGAGGGGGCCGGGGAGACCCGCACCCAGTTCTGCCACGCCATCGACGTCACCCCGACCATTCTCGATGCCCTGGGCCTCGCCGCGCCAGATGTCGTCGGCGGCGTGCCGCAGACGCCGCTGCACGGGACCAGTTTCGCGCCGACGTTCCAGTCGTCCGGCGCCAAGGTCGAGCGAGGGCCGCAGTATTTCGAGATGGGAGGCCACCGCGGCCTCTACATGCACGGCTGGAAGGCCGTCACCCGGCACACCTCCGGGGTCTCGTTCGATGACGATACCTGGGAGCTCTACAATCTCGCCGAGGACTTCTCGGAAACGAATGATCTGGCGGCGCAGGAACCCGAGCGGTTGAAGGCCATGATAGATCAGTGGTGGCGGGAGGCCGAGGAACACGGCGTCCTTCCGCTGGACGATCGCGGCGCCCTGGCGCTGTTCCGCTCATCCATGCGCCCTGGTTTGCCCAGCTCGCGGCGGCGGTTCGTCTATAGGCCGCCGATCACCCGTGTCGTGGCCGACGCCTGTCCACCCGTGGCGCGGAGCTGGCGCACGATTATCGAGCTAGAGCATCCGCCGGAAAACGGCGATGGAGCCCTGGTCTCTCGCGGCACCATCAACAGCGGCTATGTGATCTATATCTCCGATGGCAAATTGCATTTCGATTACAATGCATTCCACGAACATACTCACCTGACCGCCAGCAAGTCGCTGTCTCCCGGCCGTCATAGCGTCGAGCTGATCGTGGAGCGTGACGAAGCCGGCGGGGCGGATCTCGCGCTGAGCGTTGATGGCGAGCAAGTCGCGGCAGGAAAGCTGCCGCGCATGTTGGCCATGCTCTCCAGCATCGGGATGGATCTGGGCCGCAGCCTGGCGCCGGTCTGCGAAGGATACGTCGCGCCGTTCATCTATGCTGGCAAGATCGACACGGTCGTCTTCGAGGTCGGCGGGCTACCTACCGGCGGTGAGGTCCGCGCCCAGGCGCGCGCCGAAATGTCCCGGCAGTAGTCGGCGGACTCCGCCTGTCAGCCGGACGGCTTCGGCGAAGGCTGGGATGCGCCTTTAGGGGCCATCCCGGTACAGCCCGTGCGTGACCAGCGTGGCGACCTCATCGGCGATGTTGGCGCGCGCCGCGGGGGTTTGCTCAGGACCATTGGCGGCCCATGAAAAGACCCCGGGCAGACTCGCGATGATCGCGTCGATGGGCATGGGGCGCAGACTGGCCTCCGCGACGCCGTGCGCGAACATTTTGCGGTACCCGTCCGTCAACTGCTGAGCATAAGCGACAGCCGCCTGACGTTCGCCCAAGCTTAGCAAGCCAAACCCGACATGAGGCGCCAGGACGCAGACAGAAGGTTCGCTTGCCGCCCAAACGATGTCGCGCACCGCGGCGTAGACTACTTCCAGTCGCGAGGCGTCTGATCGCTCGCCCGCCGCCATCACACCGAGGAAGTGGGCGTAGGCACGCTCGACGCAGGCGTCGATGAGATCCTGCTTTTGCCCGATGTGATGATAGATCGCCCGTTTGCTCAGGCCGACCGCCGCACTGACATCCTCCATCCGGGTCGCTCCGATCCCCCGTTGGTTGAACAGCAACGAGGCGGCGATGAGAATGCCTTCGCGTTTGGCGGCGTCGACGGAATGCCTATTGAAGATATCGGCGTGGGGCGGGGCGAGCGGCGCCAGGGGATCAAGTTTCCGCATCCGGGCGGTCTTATTGGCGGCGAGACCGTGAAACAGAATTTCGCTCGATCCGATCGCGCCGAGTTCGAGATTCGCGGTGGGCGCCCATCGGCGGCGGATCGGCGCCCAACTGACCAGTCCTAGGATTGCGTGGCTCACGATGCTCGCATCGACCCGTCGAAATGCCTTCGCCGCCACTCCGGCCTCAATCAGTCCGGCGATCCGTTGAACAATCGCCTGCTGGCGGCCCCAGATCACCTCGCGCTTGTCCAGCGGCAGGGCCATCATCTCGCTGAGCACCGCCGGCTCGTGCGCCAAGTCGTCGGCGCTGCTCAGGAACGCTGACAATGCCTCGGCGGAACTGGAGGTCGACCGAATGGCGGCGTCCAGACGTGCACTCATCATGTCGCATGCGTCCGCATAGCAGCGGAACAGCAGGTCTTCCCGATCGGCGAAGTACTTGTAGATCGCCGGCCGGGTCAGTCCCAGCTCGGCCGCGATCTCTCCGAACCACTCCACCGAAACACCCATGGTGTTCAGGTGCCGAGAGGCGACATCCAGAATTTGCTGCTCCCGGTTCTCGGGGCGCAACCTTGTCTTCTGCTCGTCCAAGCTGGCTCCAGGGAAGTTTCGAATAGGGGCGGAACTGTACCCGTTCGAAAGCCCCTTGACGACAGCGTAACGATTTGCGGAATGTACGCACCTAATCGTAACTAAAAGCCGACGCAGTTCGGAACGGGGAATGGAATGCACTCAGGAACCACCAACGCCGCCCTCGCGGCCAAGCGCCGCTGTGCGCTTCTCTGCACCGTATCGTTGGCCGGGCTGTGTGCGGCGGAGACGGCGATGGCGCAAAGCGCAACGCCCCCGCCAATCGAGGAAATCGTGGTCACCGCCGACCGGCGCGCCGTCAATGTTCAGGACGTGCCGGCCACCATCACTGCGGTTTCCGGCGACGCTATCGCCCAGCGACACCTCCAAAACATGTCGGAGGCGATCAACATCGTTCCCAACGTCGACATCAAGCAGAACGCGCCCGGCGTCCTGCCGGTCGTGACGATCCGCGGGGTGGGGCTCAACGACTTTGGCGGCAACACCAGTCCACCGGCGGGGATCTATGTCGATGAGGTCTTCCTCTCGACCGTGGTGATGATGAACGGCCAACTGTTCGACCTGGACCGGGTCGAGGTTCTGAAAGGGCCCCAAGGGACGCTCTACGGGCGCAACTCCACCGCTGGAGCTATCAATTTCATTTCCGCGGCGCCGACCCACGATGCGGGCGGCCGCGCGCAGCTAGGCTACGGAAACTACAACACCTTCACCTTGGACGGCATGCTCAACATGCCAATCTCGGACACCCTGGCCTTGCGGGTGTCGGGTAAGTTGATCGAGCAGCAGGACGGCTATTGGGAGAGCCGGCTCCTGCCGGGGACCATTGGCAAGCAGAGCATCCAGACCGCTCGGGCGATGCTGCTCTGGACCCCAACCGAGGACTTCCGCAGCCTCTTCAAGGTCGAGGGACTGCGGCAACGAGGACAGCAGGGCCAAACCGCCTTCTTTGGCGCCATTGATCCCACCACCTTCACGACCTGCGCCTCGGTTCTCGCCGGCCGCACTGACGATACGAACTGCACGAACTTCCTGGGCTACACCGACCGCGACGGGGATCCCTACAAGGGAGACTGGGATCGCAAGCCGATCCTCAACAGCGACGGCTGGGACGTGACCTGGCGCAACGACCTGGACATCGGCGATCTGACCCTGACCAGCGTCACCGGCTACCGCAGCTTCATCCAGCGCACAGACGCCAATATCGATACGACGCCGGCGCCCATCCTCGACTATCTGAACAAGTACGCCATCGACCAGTTCTCCCAAGAGGTCAGGCTGGGCGGGAAGTCCGGTGCGCTCGATTGGATCGTGGGCGGCTTCTATTCGTGGGACCACTACACATACTCGTCCGTCGGACAGAACCAGGCGCTGTTCAACACCAACACCCTGATCACCGCGGACCAGACGACGAAGTCGGCCGCCGCCTTCGCCCATGGGCTCTACGCCATCACCCCGAAACTGACTGGCGTTCTGGGCCTGCGCTACACCTGGGAGGAACGCCACTACGCTGGCGGCTCCTTCGACCTGAATACGTTTGGCGCCAGCGCGCTGTGTGGCGGCTGCAGCCAGCCCTTCACCCTGGCGGCGATCGACCAGACCATCAGTGACAACAACATCACCGGCACGGTGGGGCTGAACTACACGCCCAACGACGATAGCCTCATCTACGCTTCGATCTCTCAGGGCCAGAAAAGCGGCGGGTTCTTCTCGGGTCTCGCCACCGATCCGCGGCAGCTGCTGCCCTATGAACCCGAAAAGCTCACCTCCTACGAACTCGGGGTGAAGTTGGCGCTCTTGCAGCGCTCGCTTCAGGTCAACATGAGCGGGTTCTACTACGACTACCGAGACATCCAGACCTTCAAGCGGTCCACGGTCGGCTTCATTCCAATCCAGATCCTGGGCAACGTGGATGAGGCGACCATCATGGGCATCGACGCCGATGTCGCGTGGCGGCCGACGCAGGACCTCACCCTTCAGGCCGCGATTGGGATCCTGGACTCCGAGCTCGGCGAATTCGTCAACGCGGCGGGCGTGGTTCAAAACGGCAACCAGATGCCGAATGCTCCCAAGTTCAGCTTCAAGGGATCGGCGTCGTATGACGTCCATCTGCCCAACGACTACGTCGCTCAGATCACGTTCCAGCCAAGCCACGCCACCAGCGCCTTCCGGGATTCGGAGAATACCCAGATCGCCAAGACGCCTGGCTACTGGAGCTACGATGGCAACATCCGGCTGTCGTCCGAGGGCTCGCCTTGGACATTGTCGGTGTGGGGCAAGAACCTGACCGACGAGCGTTACCTCACCCAGGTGATCGATCTTACGGGGCTGGGCTTTGGAACGAAGATCTACAGCGCGCCGCGCACCTTCGGCGTGACTGTGGGAGTTGACTGGTGATGTCAGATCCCAAGAGACCTGTTTTCAGTCGAGGAGCCGATCGCTCATGACCGCCGTATCTGGATCGTGTGATCCGCGCTTCGACGCCGTCATCGGCCTGTTCGAAGCCAATCTGGCCAGTGGAGCTGACGTCGGGGCGAGCTTCGCGGCCACGATCGAAGGGGAAACCGTCGTCGATATCTGGGGCGGTTGGGCCGATGAGGCCCGAACGCGTCCCTGGGAAGCGGACACCTTGGTCAATGTCTATTCGACCACCAAGACGATGACCGCCTTGACCGCTCTGCTGCTGGCGGACCGCGGCGAACTCGATTTCGGGGCGCCGGTCGCTCGCTACTGGCCCGAGTTCGCGGCCAACGGAAAAGCGGGGGTCACAGTGGGGCAGTTGATGGCCCATTCCTCCGGGCTGTCCGGCTGGCGCGAACCTGTGACGCAAGCGGACCTATATGACTGGGACAAGGCGACGGGGTTGCTGGCGGCTCAAGCGCCGTTCTGGGAGCCGGGGAGCGCGCCCGGCTACCACGCCACGACCCAGGGCTATCTTGTGGGGGAGGTGGTCCGGCGGATCACAGGGCGTTCGCTTGGGACTGTCTTCCGCGAGGAGATCGCAGAGCCGCTCGGGGCCGACTTCCACATCGGCATGGGTCCCGAGCACGACGCGCGGGTCGCCGACCTGATCCCGCCGACCGCTGGACTTCCGGGTGACCTGGGAGAGCCAAGTCCGCTGCTTATCAACGTCATGACCAATCCGGCGACCAATCCGCTGGAAACCCGAACCCGGGCTTGGCGGGCGGCGGAAATGCCGGCGGTGAACGGGCAGGGGAATGCGCGGTCCATCGCGCAGATCCACATGCTGCTGGCCAATGGCGGGGTGGCCAATGGCAAGCGCCTTCTGTCAGAGGCCGGTTGCCGCAAAGCCCTGGAACCGCAGATCGAGGGCGTCGATCTCGTGCTCGGCATGCCGGCCCGCTTCGGCTTGGGGTTTGGGCTGGCGCCGATGATCCCGCTGCCTGGTCCAGAATGCATCTTCTGGGGCGGCTATGGCGGCTCGCTGATCATCATCGACATGGCCGCGCGGGCCACCTACGCCTTCGCCATGAACCGGATGGGCGTCACGACGATCGGCGACGAACGTGGGCTCGGAATGGCCGCCGCGATCTGGACCAGCTTGTAGCAGAAGTCCGCCCTAAGAGAGGCGGCGACCAGCGTCCTAGCGCGCGGTCGCCGCCGCAACTTTCTGCAGTGTCTCAAAGCCCTCGAACTGTGGGTGGCCCATATAGAGCGGCTTGTTGTCGCCCGCCCCGCGGTGCGCCAGCCTGAAAGCCTCTGATTTGGTCCAGGCCTCAAACGCCGCCCGCGAAGCCCATGTCGAGTGCGAGGCGTAGAGCGTGTGATCTTCGCGTTCGGGTCCGCGCAGCAGGCTGAACTCCAGGAAGCCCTGAACGGTCTCCAAGTGAGTTTCCCGTGAGAGCCAGACGGCCTCGAACGCCGCTTCCTGTCCGCGCAACACCTGGAAGCGATTCATGGCGATGAACATGGTGATCTCCGACACCTATGCAGTTGTCGTCGGCAGTCTGCCTCGGACCCGGTTGGCCGCTAAGCGCTAAATCCTCGACGGATTCGTTCGGGGGTCCTCAGGCTGGGCCGGTTTCGGCGATCAGCACCGTGAATATCGCGCTTACCCGATCAATGAAGACCTCGCGCTCACGCCCCTGCAGCGCTTCGCCGCGGATCAGGCGTTCCACCAGAAACCCGATGTAGCTCGCCGCGAAAACGCGGGCGCGAGCCTGGGCGTCGACGCCGCCCAGCCACTCGCGGATCGGCCCCAGGAAACGTTCTTGGACAAGGACGTTGAGCAGCGGTGCAGTCGTCGGTGACGTCGCCGCGCGGAGCAGGAACTGGAACCGGTGGGTCCGCGCCTCATCGGCATGCGGGCTGTCGGCCAGCATCGTCGCGATCTCACGAGCGGACGTTTGGCGGTCCCACTCGCTCAGGTCATCTGATCCAAACGAGGCCTTCAGCGCCTCGACGAACAAGGCCTCCTTGCCGCCGAAGTAGCGCTTCACCAGCGCGACGTCGGCGCCTGCCTCGCCGGCTATGTCGCGTAAGGTGCAGTCGTAACCCGCCAGCGCGAATTGCTTTTTCGCCGCCTCGAGGATCGCCGCGCGAGTAGCTTCGGCGTCGCGCCTGCGAGGCCTTGAGCGAGCGAGTAGTGCCGGGTCGGTCATATGCACAACTCTACACGAACGCGGGTCAATGGGCAGACTGGCCCGCAGGAGCCGCCTGGATGTGATCCTTCCACAGGCGCCCGCCAGACCCGCTAAGTCAATCGCCGTTGACATAGGGGCTGGGCGCGCTCAACCTACGCTCTGAAGTCCAAAACGGTGCGTTCAGACGCCGTTGGATCACGACCTGGGAAGGAAGCCATGAACATCTCAGCGAAAATCCAAGCTGCCGACGCCGCAGCCGAAATCGCCGCCATGCCGCTGGAGCAGCTCAACCCCGCCAAGGTGTCGCGCTTCTATGACGACACCATCTGGCCGGTATTCGAGCGCCTGCGCCGCGAGGATCCCATCCATTTTACGCCCGACAGCGAGTACGGGCCGTATTGGTCGATCACCAAGTGGAACGACATCATGGCGGTCGATACCGATCATGAGGCGTTCTCCTCGGCTGAGGGGATCACCCTGATCAATCAGGTAGCCATGGCCGAACAGGAAAAGGTCATGGGCGTTCGCCGCCGCGGCGGCGCCGGCTTCATCACCATGGACGAACCCGAACACGGCCCGGCGCGTAAAGCGGTCAGCCCGACGGTGGCGCCCTCCAACCTGCACAACATGGCCCCGTTGGTGCGCGAGCGGGCCGGCCAGATCCTCGACTCCCTGCCGATCGGTAAGGAGTTCGACTGGGTCGACCTTGTGTCGAAGGAACTGACGGCCATGACCCTGGCCACGTTGTTCGACTTCCCGTTCGAGGACCGGCGCAAGCTGACCTACTGGTCCGATATGGTCACCAATCAGCCCGGGCACGGGCCGGTGAAGAGCTGGGAGCACAAGGGCCAAGCGATGATGGAGTGCTTTGGTGCATTCCAGGAGCTGTGGGATCAGCGCGTCAACGCCGAGCCGGCCGGGGACCTGATCTCCATGCTGGCGCACAATCCCGCCACTCGCGATATGGAACTGGCGACCTATCAGGGCAATGTTATCCTGCTGATCGTCGGCGGCAACGACACCACCCGCAACACCATCTCCAGCAGCGTCTACTCTCTGAACAAGAACCCGGATCAATACGCCAAGCTGCGCGCCAACCACGACCTGGTGCTGCCGATGGTGTCGGAGACGATCCGCTGGCAGACGCCCCTGGCGCATATGGCTCGTGTCGCCACGCGGGACGTCGAGATGGGCGGCAAGACCATCAAGAAGGGCGACCGGGTCGCCATGTGGTACATTTCCGGCAACCGCGATGAAGAGGTGGTCGATCGTCCGAACGAGTTCATCATCGACCGCGAACGGCCGCGCCAGCACATGTCGTTCGGCTTTGGCGTCCACCGCTGCGTCGGTAATCGCGTCGCCGAGATGCAGCTGACCATCATCTGGGAAGAAATCCTCAAGCGTTTCCCAGAGATCAAGGTGGTCGGTGAGCCGACCCTGAATTGGTCGGCCTTTGTGCACGGGTTCGAGACCCTGCCGGTGATCATTCCCTACAAGAACTGACGCTACTGCGGCCGGCGGGCGCCCGCCGCCGGCCGTATGACCCTAACTATGCTCAGCGAGGCGATCATGCGCACCGATCCGAAAGACGCCCAGGCGATCGAGACAAGCCTGGAGATCGCCGCCGAGCGGGGCGGGGACTTGACCCCGCTGGTCTATGAGCGGCTTTTCGAACGCCAACCGGCGATGAAGCTGCTGTTCTGGCGCGACACCACCAACGCCATTCGCGGCGAGATGCTGATGCGGACGTTCGAGGCCATTCTCGACTTTATTCGCGATCGACAATTCGCCGACCACCTGATCAAGACCGAGGTTGTGAACCACGCCGGCTACGACGTGCCGCCGGACGTGTTCGCCACCTTCTTCGGGCTGGTCGCCGAGGTGGTCGAAGAGGCCTGCGGTCCCGAATGGACGCCGGCCATGGCCGGCGCCTGGCGGCGGACGCTCGTCGACCTGGACAGCTTTGTCGTTCATCCCGACCGGGTCGCCGTGGGCTAGCCTGCCGCTGCTGACGCCCGATTCAGGCGAATATCGCGACGGTCTGGCGCATCGCCAGAACAGGCGCGCCCTGATCATCCCAGACCACCATGTCCTGCGCTGAATAGCCGTTGACCGCCGTTTGCGCGGTCGATCGTACGAGCCACCATCCCGACGCGCTGCGAGGCGCATCCGACAACACGTCGATCGACCAGGTCATTGTGCTGATCGGGCCGCCGCCCGGTTGAAAGTTGACGATCGCGGCGGGCGGCAACGCGTCCGCCAAGGCGATCAAGGGGGCTATGGTTGAAGGCGTGGCGGTATCTCGGTGTCTCAGCCAGACCACCATTTCGGGCTTGGCGCCGGCCGTGAAGGGACGGGCGCCAGCCGCAAAACGGCTGTCGAAGTGTTGCAGGAAACGCCGTTGATCACTGGTTTCGAAGTAGGTTGGGCAGTCATCCCAGCTAGGAACAACGGGAGCCGGCAGGTCGACCTGATCGAGCGACGATGGGCGGCTGGCTCCGAAACACAGCAGGCCGCGCACGGCGAGGGTGTCGTCGCCATGTAGGTCCACACTGTAAAACGCGGAGGATTTGCCTCGACGCAGCAGCGTGGGTTCGATCCGCAGGCGTCCACCGGCCGGGCCGACGAAGGCGAACTGAGCCGAGCGCAAGGGCGGCAGCGCATCATCCGCCCGTTGCGCCGCTTCCCAGCAAAGGGCCGCTGACAGTCCGCCGAAAGCCGTGCGGCCCTGGAGCCAGTCGTCGGGCAGGACCATCGAGTACGATCCGGCATCGGCCTCCATGGACGACAACAGGCTCGCGAAATTGCTTCCCGACATGTTCGGTTCTCTCAAGGGTTGGAGAGCAGACGCCACCTAGTTGGTGGAGCGCTCGAGAAGGGCGTGCACGGCGCTGTCCGCGCCGGGTCCGGGGCGGTATTTGACGCGTTCGCGCGCCACGGCCTGACCGGTTTGGGGATCGACCAGTGCCAAGCGCAGCTCCCGGTCGGTGTCCCTATCGACGACTTCGATGGTCGGCGCGCCGTAACCAGAGGCGTCCCAGCGGTCTCCCCATTCCCGCAGGGCCGCGATCACCTTCCAGAGGTCCCGACCTTTCGCGGTCAGACGATACTCGTCGCGCGGCGGACGCTCCCGATAGCGCGTCCGCTCGACGATCCCGTTGCGCTCGAGGTCCTTCAAGCGCGTCGACAGCGTGGTGTTGGGGATCTGCGTGCTTGCCTGGAACTCGTCGTATCTCGACAGGCCAAGCCCCAGGTCGCGCAGCAGCAGCAAGGTCCAGCGGTCGCCGATCATTTCCAGCGCGCCGGCGACCGAGCAGCGCATGCCCGCAAAAGATTTCGCTTTCATTTGACGGCGTCCTTGTGGCTCTCATAATAGGAGTAACGATCCCAGGCCGCCCAGGCAACCGCTGATCGAAGCCCCATCGTGACTGGGCTCTGATCGAGACGAGGACATCGTGTTGGCAGCGTTTTCGGACACCGACGTTAGTCAGGCGCGCACCCGCCTGACTCCAGGGACGCTCTTCCTGCTCGCGGGTCTCGCCGCCCTGGGCTCGTTGGCGACGAACATCATCCTGCCGGCGTTTCCGCAGATCGGCGCGGAGCTGAACGTCTCGCCGCGGGATCTGGCGCTGACCCTGAGCAGCTTCTTCGTCGCCTTCGCGTTCGGGCAGATTCTGGTTGGGCCCTTGTCGGACCGATTTGGTCGCAAGTTGCTTGTCCTGGGCGGGCTTGCGACCTTCGTGCTCGGCTGCCTGGTCTGCGCCCTAGCCGGCGATATTTCCGTCCTCATCCTCGGCCGCATCATCCAGGCGCTTGGAGCTTGCGCCGCATCAGTCTTGTCGCGGGCCATTGCGCGCGACCTCTTCGATGGAGAGGCGCTGGCCCGCGCACTCGCCCTGACCATGATCGCGATGGCGGCGTCGCCGGGCTTCTCACCGCTGATCGGCAGCGCGCTGGGCGGCCTGTTCGGCTGGCAGACCATCTTTCTAGGCGTCGCAGCATTCGCGGCCGTCCTGGCCGGGTGCTATTGGAAGATGCTCGGCGAGACGCACCCTGTCGAAAGTCGAGAGAGCCTGAGCCTGTCAGCAGTCAGGCTGGCCTACGCTCGGCTGGCGACCAACCCGCGGTTCATCCTGCCGGCCCTGGCGGTCAGCCTTGTCATCGGCGCGCTCTACACGTTTTTCGCCGCGGCTCCCGCCGTTCTGATCAGCGTCCTGGGCCTGACCGGCCTGCAGTTGGCGCTCTATTTCGCGGGGACCGTCGTGATCGTCTTCGCTGCGGGCTTTCTGGCGCCGAGACTGGCGCGACGCTGGAGCCCCGCGGCGGCTGGCGGCCTGGGCCTGGGATTCGCGGTCGCGGGGAGTGCCCTTATTCTCGCCTTCGCCGGGGCTCCGAACCTGGTCAGCATCACGATGGGGCTGACGCTGTTTCTCTTCGGCATGGGGCTGATCAATCCGCTAGGCACCGCCATCGCGCTTCAGCCCTTCGGACGCGAGGCCGGGACGGCGTCAGCGCTATTGGGCTTTCTGCAGATGGGGTGCGCCGCCATCGGCTCGACTGGGGCGAGCGCTCTTCCCATGCCGCCGACTCTCTCGCTCGCCGCGATCATGCTGGGCGCGTCGCTGTTGGCCGCAGCCGTCTTCGCGCCGGTCGGGCTGAGACGCCTGCAAGCCACGGCGGCGGCCTAGAAGCCCCCAAGACAGAAAGCCCAACGCAATGTCCTCATCCGGTAGCCAATCATCCACGAAGGAAGTCGCCCTGATCGTGGGCGGCGGCCCGGGCATCAGCGCGAGCTGCGCCCGACTATTCTCCGAGAGCGGCATGGACGTCGCCGTTGCCGCACGGTCCCCGGACAAGCCTGTCCTTCAGGCCCTGGAAGACAGCCACGGGGTACGCCGATATGCCTGCGACGCCAGCCGGCCCGAGGAGGTCGATCTGCTGTTCCGCAACGTGGCGAACGATCTCGGGACGCCGCGGCTGGTGGTGCACAATATCGATGGGCGCGTACCCGGCATCTTCCGCATGGGCATCGCGGACGCCGATCCGGCAATGGCGTTTGATACATTTCAGAACGCCGCGTTCAGCGCATTCCTGGTGGGGCAGAGCGCGGCGCGCTTGATGCGCGACAACCCGCTAGACGCCAATGGCGCCCGGGGCACGATCATATTTACGAACGCCAGCGCGGCCCTCAAGGGCTTTGCGATGAGCGCCGCCTTCGCCATGACCTGCCATGCAAAGACCGGGCTCGCGCAGAGCATGGCGCGAGAGTTGATGCCCGAAGGTATTCACGTCGCCAACGTGCCGATCGACGCCGCGATCGGCTTCACCCTGGAGGACGGGACGCGGGCGCACCGACTGGCCGGGACGACGGTGGACGACAACATGGCCGACCCCGCCCACATCGCTAAAGTCTATCTCCAGCTCCATCGCCAACATCGCTCCACCTGGGCCTTCGAAGTGGTCCTTCGGCCCTGGGTCGAAAAGTGGTGATGGCGTCCCGATCAGGTCGCTCATCATGAGCATTGAATCCACTAGAGAAGAAAGCACCACCATGGCCAAGAAGCCTTCCGTCCTTATCACTGGCGCTTCCAGCGGCATTGGCGCGACCTATGCCGATCGCTTCGCCCGCCGTGGACATGATCTCGTGCTGGTGGCGCGCGACGCCGCGCGGATGGAGGCTATCGCCGCCAATCTGCGCAAGGAAACTGGCGTGGCGATCGACATTATTCCCGCCGACCTCACCAATCCCGCCCAGCTTGCCGTCGTGGAGGAGCGCCTGCGCCATGACGATGGGATCGAGATCCTGGTCAACAACGCCGGGGCCAGCCTGGGCGGGCGTTTTTTGGATCAATCCACGGAAGACGTCGCACAGTTGGCCGCTCTCAACATCACAGCAGTTCTGCGGCTGGCCAGCGCCGCCGCCCCGCGTCTGGCGAAGAGTGGCGAGGGCGCGATCATCAACATCGGGTCCGTCGTGGGCTTGGCGCCGGAGTTTGGCCTGAGTGTCTACGGGGCGACCAAGGCGTTTGTGCTGTTTCTGTCCCAAGGCCTGAGCCTCGAATTAGGTCCCAAGGGTGTTTACGTCCAGGCGGTGCTTCCCTCTGCGACCCGCACGGAAATTTGGGAGCGTTCCGGCGCTGATGTAAACGCGCTGAGCGCGGTCATGGAGGTCGGCGAACTCGTGGACGCCGCCCTGGTCGGGTTTGATCGCCGCGAGCCGGTGACGGTGCCGCCGCTTCCCGACGCCGCCCAGTGGGATGCCTATCAAGCCGCGCGGCAGGCCATGCTGCCCGGATTTGCTCAGGCTCATGCGGCCGAACGTTATCGGGCAGGGGCCTAGAGCACTCGTCAGAAAGCTTCGAAGCGGGCGAGGCCACCTCGTGCTTGGCGGAAGTTAGCGGTCTGGCTTAACCGTTGGTCCGCTCGCGAAATGGTCGACCCCGCGGGAAGCGGCCAGGGCGACCTGGCGCTGACGCTCCGCGTAGCCTGTCCGCTGTTGCGCGTCCCGCTCACCATGGCAGGCCGGGCAGCTGACGCCTTCTTCGAAGAGCGGCGAGGAGCGTTCCTCCGGCGTGACAGGCATGCGGCAGGCGCGACACAGCACATGGCTTCCCGGCGACAGACCGGGGCCGAGCGCCACGCGTTGGTCAAAGACAAAGCATTCGCCCTGCCAAAGGCTGGTCGGCTCGCTTGCCGTCTCCAGGTATTTCAAGATCCCGCCGTCGAGATGATAGACGTCGTCCAAACCTTCAGACTTCAGGAAGGCGGTCGCCTTCTCGCAGCGGATTCCACCGGTGCAGAACATAGCGATCTTCGGCGAAGCCCGCCCATCCAGGAGGGCCTCACGGTTGGCGCGGAACCAGTCGGGAAATTCCCGAAAACTACGCGTCCCTGGGTTCACGGCGCCCACGAAGGTGCCGATCCTGACCTCGTAGTCATTCCGAGTATCGATGACGAGCGTGTCCGGCTCGCTGATCAGGGCGTTCCAGTCGTCGGCCGACAGATAGTGCCCGGCCTCCAGGGGATCGATATGCGGCTGCCCCATGGTGACGATCTCGCGTTTGATGCGGACCTTCATTCTGTAGAACGGCATGACCTCGGCGCGAGAGATCTTTACCGATAGATCCTCGCAGCCGGGCAGCGTGCGGATATAGGCCAGCGCCGCATCGATCCCATCTGGCGTTCCGGCGATGGTGCCATTGATGCCCTCCCGCGCCAGCAGCAGAGTGCCTTTGATCCCGTGGTCGGCACAGACGACTGTCAGCCCGTCGCGCAAAGCCTCGCAGTCGCTGAACGGCGAGAACCGGTAAAGGGCGGCGACACATACAGGCAGGTGAGGCTCGGTCATTTCAGGGCAGCGTTGTCAGGTTCGCGGCTTGAGGGGAAGCAACGCCGACTGGAAAAATTTCGTCACGGGTCGTCAGGAGCGCTGGCCTATTGCTCGGAGGGCGGCGCGAGCTGGAGGAGAATAGCGTCGGGATCGGCTCCCAGCTTGCGAACCCGATCACACCAGCGGTCCAGAGCGCGTTCATAGTAGTCGAGGATGCAAGGGTCACAGCCGCGTCGGCAGCACTCGTCCTCATGGGGGCGAGTAGGCGGCGAAGGGATGTTTGAGGCGGTGCTCACCGCCAACGATCTAGTCGTCATTCCTGGCGATGGCTAGGTCGTGGCGCATCGGGCGAAGCCCATGGGTTCCTGCCTTCAGAGACGCCGTGTCGGACGCTCGACATTGAAACCGCCCAGATGGTGAAGCGTTGGGCGTCGGCAATGGAGGCTCAGAGATGACCACCCAATATACCGACACCGCCAAAACTACCTATGTCGCGCCGGCGATCTGCGACCCGATGGGGCTGCATCAGAACCTGGCGCGCTGGAACCATCGTCGACTGGCGCCTGCCGCGCCGAGCCCCGCCTGGGAGGCCGACCTCAAAGAAGAAGCTCGAATGCGGTGGCTCGAAGGGGTGTGGATCGAGAACCTGCGCGAAGAAGTGGCCGAGCAAGCAGCCGCCGCTCCCGCAGATGTCGACGGGTTTGTCGCCTGGTTCGAAACTCTGAAACGTGATGGCCCGGGGCAGGGCGACCCGTTGTTCGATTGGTTGGCGACCACAGCGACGCTTGACGACATGAAGTGGTTTCTCACCCAGGAGGCGGCTGGCGAAGCCGGCTTCGACGACCTGGTCGCCTTGGCTCAGATCAAGGCGCCGACGACGGCGAAGCTCGAACTGGCCCGCAATTATTGGGACGAGATGGGCAGGGGAAACGAGGGAGGGATGCATGGTCCGATGCTGGATAGGGCGGTCGAGGCGTTGCAGCTCAAGCCCACCATTGAAGGCACGGTTTGGCCTTCCCTGGCGCTGGCCAACACCCTCACGACATTTGCCACCACACGACGCTATGCCTGGCACGCTATCGGCGCCCTTGGAGTTGTCGAACTGACCGCGCCGACACGGGTGTCCCGCGTGGCGGAAGGTTTGAAGCGCCTGCAGGCGCCGCCCGTGGTTCGAAAGTATTTCGAACTCCACGCCGTTCTGGATGTGAAACACGCCGAGGACTGGATCGCCAATGTCCTGCGCCCACTGGTCAGCCAAGACCCGTCTCGGGCGCGGTACCTCGCGGAAGGCGCTCTGATACGCTTGAAGTGCGGGGCCATGTGCTTCGAGATGTACCGATCCCAGCTCTGGTCGACGAAGCCATTCCAGATCGCCGCCGAATAGGCGTCGCAAGCCCTAGCCGCCGCGCGGCGAGGGCAGGACGCCGCGGTTGTAGCCCGGCGCCACATTGCAATCGCTGCTGACGTCTCGCCGTTCCAGACGGCGCGGAGCGGACGCTGGTTGCTGCGATAAAGTTCCGTTTTATTTCAACGACTTGCATCACAATTTGAATTGAACGCCCACGGAACCATACACGACGATCAGGCTTATTCTCCACACTCTGGGAGATTTGAAACAATGATGAGACCTATTTTGAGCGTCGCCCTGGCAGCGACGCTAGTGACGGCTTGCGGTCAGAAAACGGACCAGGCGGACAACACAAAGGGTCCGATCGTGGCGGCGTCCGAGACGCCCCGAAACGACGCTGTCAACACCACACCGGCCACCGCCGAGCTAGGTCCCACGGCCGGCGCGAACTCGTTCACTGAGGCCCAGGCTAAAAGTGCGATCGAGGAGGCTGGCTACACAAATGTCGGCGCCCTGACCCAGGATGCCAACGGCATTTGGAAGGGCAGCGCCACCAAGGCCGGCAAGCAGACAGCCGTGGCGGTCGATTACAAGGGTGCGGTCACCGCCTCCTGACACCCAACCCACACACAACAGCAGAATTGGAAGATGCGATGAGCAAGACCATTACGCGGCTGTTCGACAGCCACAACGAAGCGCTGGCCGCGGTTGAGGCGCTTGAAGCGGCCGGTGTCGATCACCACAAGATCAGCCTTGTCTCCAACAACGCCGACAACTGGCACGCCGGCCACAAACATTCCGGCGGCGCTCCAGGCGCCGGCGGTCCGCTGGGTGACCGCAACGGCGATGGAGAGAACGACGTAGCTGACGGCGCGGGCAAGGGCGCGACGACGGGCGGCCTCGTCGGCGGCGGCGCTGGCTTGCTGGCAGGCCTTGGCATGCTCGCCATCCCCGGACTTGGCCCGGTCGTGGCCGCAGGTTGGCTGGTCTCGACAGCGGTCGGAGCAGTGGTCGGCGCTGCAGCGGGCGGCGCGGCCGGCGGCATTCTGGGAGCGCTTAAGGAAGCGGGCCATTCTGACGAAGAGGCCAATGTCTATGCCGAGGGCGTCCGCCGCGGCGGCACCTTGGTCAGCGTGAAGGCCAGCGATGACGAAGCCGTTCGCATTGAAGGCATTCTGGATGGGGCCCGAGGCGTCGACGCCCTGTCGCGTGGGGCGGCTTATCGCGAGACGGGCTGGTCGCAGTTTGACGATAAGGCTGCGCCCTACAGCTCCGACGATATCAACCGCGAACGTGAACTCTACCGCGTAGAGGAGCGCTCTTTCACCGCGCAGGAACCGACGGAACGGCACGATCCAGGTACATCCCCGGAGGCCGGTCGCTTCGGCGGGCCGCTCGGCGCGCCGCGCGACTTCTAGTTCCAGCGCCCCAGGCCGTTCCCAAAGGATGGCCTGGGGTTTTGCTTGGACGGTCGATCAGATGCTTACGCGTGAGCAATGAAAATTGCGACTTACAACGTCAACGGCGTCAACGGGCGGCTGCCGGTCTTGTTGCGGTGGCTGGAAGCGGCCCAGCCGGACGTTGTCTGCCTGCAGGAACTGAAAACTCCGCAGGAGAAGTTCCCGGCGGGGGAGATCGAAAGGGCCGGCTACGGCTCTATTTGGCTAGGCCAGAAGAGCTGGAACGGCGTGGCCATCCTGCAGCGTGGCGCTTTGCCGATAGAGACGCGCCGCGGCCTTCCGGGGGGCGCCGGCGATGATCAAAGCCGCTATATCGAAGCGGCGATCGACGGAATCCTGATCGGATGTCTCTATCTGCCGAACGGCAATCCCGCGCCAGGACCCAAGTTCGATTTCAAACTTCAGTGGTTCGAGCGCTTGAGCGCCTACGCTGCGGGCCTGATAGCCCACGACATCCCGGTTGTTCTCGCGGGCGACTACAATGTCATGCCCACCGAACTCGACGTCTACAAACCTGAACGCTGGCGCGACGACGCCCTTTTCCGGCCCGAGGTGCGCGCGGCCTTTCATGATTTGACGGCCCATGGCTGGACCGACGCCTTGCGCAGCCTTCATCCCGGCGAGCGCATCTACACCTTCTGGGACTATTTCCGGAACGCGTTCGCCCGTGACGCCGGCCTGCGGATTGATCACCTGCTGCTTAGTCCCGCTGTCGCGCCACGGCTGCATTCGGCTCAGGTCGACAGCTTCGTACGGGCTTGGGAGAAGACCAGCGATCACGCGCCGACCTGGATCGAACTTGCGGCAAAGCCGATCCCCAAATCTCGGCGTCGGTCGCCTGCAAAGAAGGCCTGATCGCTCACGGCGGACTGTAGTGGAGCAGGGGAGTGATCAGAGCTGAGGGGCCAGGCCCTTGCTCAGGCATCGATCCATCTTGCTTCTTCCAGAGCGCGCCGGACTGCGACGGCCAGGTCGCTGACCTTGAATGGTTTGCGCAGCACCGCTTCTGACAAGACAAGATCCTTGATGGCTCGCGCGTCGGCGTACCCGGTCACCAGAAGCACAGCCAAATCCGGAGACGCCTGCCTGGCCTGCGCCGCCACCTGCGCGCCGTTCATGCCCGGCATCGCGAAATCCACGATCATCAGGTGTGGCCGGTCATTGGCGAGGCGATAGAGCCCAGCCTGTCCGCTGGCGGCGTCAGTGACTTTGTAGCCGAGAGACTTGAGACACTGGACGATGAACTGCCGCACGCCCGGGTCGTCATCGACGACGAGTATTCGTTCGCCCTGGCTCAGCGGCGTTTCGTTTGGCGGAAGTTCACTTGACCTCAGACGCTCTTCAGCGTGGCTGACTGGCAGCCAGATTTCGATGGTGGTCCCCACGCCGACCGCGCTTTCGATACGCACCGTGCCGCCAGACTGGGTCGCGATCCCATAAACCTGGCTCAGGCCAAGACCGGTGCCCTTGCCCACGCTTTTGGTGGTGAAGAACGGGTCGAACACCTTTTGCAGCAGGTCGGCTGGGATGCCGTGCCCGGTGTCGCTCACCGAGATCACGACGTGCTGGCCCGGCCGAACGCCCTCGTGCCAGTCGTCGGCCAGGCGGCTACGCACCGTGACTATTCCCCCTTCGCCCATGGCGTCGCGGGCGTTGATCGCCAGGTTGAGGATCGCCAGTTCCAACTGATTGGGATCGGCGTTGGCGCAGGTGGCCCCTGCGAACAGCTCGGTTCGGATCTCAACGGTGTGACCAAGGGTTCGCGTCAGAAGGTCGTCCATCCCGGAGATCAGGGCGTCGACCGCCACGGGGCGCAGGTCGAGTTGCTGGCTGCGAGAGAAGGCGAGCAGCTGCGCGGTCAGCTTCGTCGCGCGCTCGACGCCCTCCAGCGCATTGGCGGCCATGCGCTGGACGCGCGGATCGTCGGTGCGCTTTTCGATCATGTCGACATTGCCGACAATCGCCGTCAGCAGGTTGTTGAAATCATGAGCGATACCACCAGTCAGCTGGCCTATGGCGTCCATCTTCTGAGCCTGGATAAGCGCGGCCTGAGCCTGTTCTCGCTCGCCGATTTCGTCTCTGAGGCGCTGATTTGTGAGCTGAAGTTCGTGGACGCTTTCGGCGACGCGAAGCTCAAGCGTGGCGTTCAACTCTATCAAGGCCGCTTCAGCGGCCTTTCGCTCAGTGACGTCGAGCGTCACGCCGGACATCCGTTTCGGCTGGCCGGGCGCATCACGGTTAGGACGGCCTCGCACCTGCAACCAGTGGACCGAGCCGTCTGGCCAAACGACGCGATACTCAACTTCGTAGTCGCCGCCCTTTGTGATCGACACGTCGAGGTTCGCCAGACGCCTGCCGGCGTCATCCGGGTGCACGGCCTCCTGGACGTCGGCAAGAGTCAGAGGCTCGTCGGCCTGGCGCCCGAAATGCGCCTTGGCCAGCTTGGACGCGGTAAGCCGCTGGCTTTCAAGATCCAGGTCCCAGGCGCCGAGATGGCCTGCTTCGAGAACGAACCGCAGTTGTTCCTCAGCCTTCACCTGGTCGCTCAGTTGATCGCGCGCCAGGTATTGCCGGCGACGGGCGCGAACAGCCGAGGCCGCGGCGCTCACGAGAGTCTCGGCGTTGATCGGCCGCTCTAGCAGCACAATGTTGCCGATCGCCTGCAAACGCGCGGCGTCCGCCTTGGCGCGCTTGCCTGGCTGCTTGGTGACCAGCACGATAAACGGGAAGTCAGACCAAGGCGGCTGCGCCGCCAGCCAGGCGCTCAGGGTTTGGGTGCCGTCCTGCGCGAGAGCTTCCTCCGTGAGGACTGCGGCGCCAGCGTTCTCCTGCAAGGCGTCGGTCAAGGCTCCCAGGTCCGAGCAGATCAAGGAGCGATGTCCGAGACTAGCCAAACTCTCGGCGATCACGTGCGAGTCACGGCCGCGAGGCGCCAGGATCAGAATGCGCTCATCCATCGACGCGAGATCTCTCGGCGCCCAGCATGGGGATCTTGCCCTCATAGGACGGCAGGCCCGACATCACGCCCTGGAAGTCGCTAAGGGCCTCGCCGATCTGGATCCCGTTGGGGGTGAGACGTATTTCCCGGATGGTCTTTTCATGCTCGGTCGTGCGGCTCTTGACCACGGATATGGCGGTTCTCACCGATCCGGCCGCCTCGAAGAACCGGAACAATAGGATGCTGTCGCTGAGATAGCTGAGGTCTACGTCGCTGCGCACCTCGCCGATAAAGCCGTGCTGTCCGAGGATCAGCAGGGTTACGACGCCCTGTTGATTTAAGTAGGTGAGCAATTCATGCATTTGTAAAAGCAGGAACTTTTGCCCCGGCATCGCTTGCAGATAGGCGTTGAGACTGTCGATCACGACCATGCGCGCGTCCATGCTCTCAACCGCGTTGCGAACGTGGAAGGCGAATTCGCCTGGCGACAGTTCTGCAGGATCGATCGCCCGGATCATCAGCTGCCCGTTATCGAGAAACGGCTGCAGATCCATTCCCAGCGCTTTCGACCGCGCAAGCAGTGTCGGCAGTCCTTCGTCGAACAGATAGTAAGCGACCTTCTCGCCACGCTCTAAGCCACTAAGCGCGCAGCGCACGGCCGTGGTTGTTTTGCCCACCCCGGAAGGGCCGCTGATGAGGGTGTTTGTGCCTCGCGACAGGCCTCCGCCGATGAGCGCGTCGAGCCGTGGCGTTCCTGTCGACACCATTTCCTGGGGAAAGTCGGTGTGATGGCGGGCGGCCACGAGGCGCTCAAAAACGGTGACGCCGCCAGTATCGAGTTCGAAGTCGTGATAGCCGCCGCGATACTTGACGCCGCGCATCTTCACGACTTCCAGACGTCGGCGCTGAGAGCCATATTCCTGAGGCGTCCGCTGCAGGCTGATCACCCCATGCGCCAAGCTGTGAAGCTGCAGGTCGCCATCCTCGGCGGTTTGATCGTCAAGCATCAACACCGTGCAGTTGCGGGTGACGAAGAAGTGCTTGAGCGCCAGGATCTGCCGCCGATGACGCATTGGGTTTTGGGCCAGCAGACGCATCTCCGACAGGCTGTCGAACACAACCCGCATTGGCTTGGTTTCCTCCACCCGGCGCATGACCCCCCGCGTCGTTTCGCCCAGTTCGACTTCCGAGGGGTGGAGGACAGACTGCTCGCTGTCGGGATCCAATCCCTCCTCGCTGACGAGCTCAAATATCGAGATGCCGTCCAGCGACCATCCATGGCTCGCGGCGGCGGCGCGAAGCTCGACCTCGGTCTCGGAGAGCGTGATGTAGAGTCCGCTCTCGCCCAGCTCTCGTCCCTTCAGCAGGAATTGCAGGGCCAAGGTTGTCTTGCCCGAGCCGGGCGTGCCCTCGACGAGATAGATGCGGTCGCGTGTAAGGCCCCCTCCCAGAATTTCGTCCAAACCAGGGACGCCTGTGGCGACCCGCGGGTCACTCGTTGGGGGCGGGAAATCGATAGGCATATACGCTCCTACAGCAGATCTTTCGACCTGAGGGCCGAGCCAAACCGGCCGACCCGCCGGTGATTAACCCCGACCTAAAGCCAAGGTTTCTCCCGTAGAGGAAAATGTAGTGAGCCAAGCGGGGCCTGCACTGTCGCCTATCCGACAGACCTTCTCGGGTATCAATGTTCGAATGAATGGTCAGTCACTGCTGGCGCAGTCCCCAAAGGTCTGGCGCGGTTCACATCCGGGCGAGGCTTCCAATCAAGGTAGGCCAGGACATTTTCGTCCGAGGGGGCTGGCCCGGCGCTAAGGCGCCAAGGAACCATCATGTCCGAATTGAATGAGGCGAAGGCCTTTGAGGCCGAACTGATCAGCCTGATCCCCAATCTGCGCGCCTTTGGCCGCCATCTGAGCGGCGACGTCCAACGCGGGGAAGATCTGGCCCAAGAAACCTTGGCGAAAGCCTGGGCGTCGCGTGATCGGTTTGCGATGGGGACCAATATGACAGCCTGGACCTTCATGATCCTCCGCAATGCCTTCTTCTCGGAGCAACGCCGCAGCTGGCGCTCAAGCTCGCTCGATCCCGACGTCGCTGCGCGCACACTCATTGCGGTCACCGGAGACACCGATCGCCTTGAACTCGACGAGCTGCGGCGCGCCATGGGCATGCTTTCACCCGATCACCGAGAGGCGCTCTTGCTGATTGGCGCCGCTGGCCTGTCGTATGAGGAAGCCTCGGCGATCACGGGCTGCGCCATCGGCACCATCAAAAGCCGCGTGAGCCGTGCTCGAGATCAATTGGCGCTGTTCTATGCGGAGGGGCGGATTCGCCCAGACGCGGGCCAGCCTCAGGACGCGATGTCGGCGATATTCTCGCAGGTCGATGGGTGCGTCGCTGCAGCGTGAGCGTGGATCTCGCAGGCGCTGGGCACCGCGCCCATCAGAGTTTGAAAAGCTCCGGCCGGGTCGAGCCCGGCTGGTTTCGGCCGCCCAACGCCCGCGAAGCCGACGTCGCGGCGGTCAGTTGAGGATCGCTTATTCACATTGGGGGGAGGGCGCCGGCAGGATCGGTGCAACTCCCGTTGGGCGGCCGCTCAGCTCGCGCGTCAGACCGATGAACGCCTTCGCCCCGGCCAAGGCGGCGCTACCGGTCTACAGCAGCCTCTCGAAAGATGAGGCGCTCCGGGGCGTGCGCGTGGCGCCCGGCCCGACCAAGCCGGAGGAGGTTGCGAACCTGATCGTTTTCATGGCCTCCGACCCGGCCGCATCCATCACTGGTGCGGAATGCCTCATCAGCGGCGGAACTGTGCCAGCTGCATGAGGGCGTTGCCGGCCCGCGGGCGACCAGACCTGACCTATTCTAGGATGGACGAAAGTCAGCCTTGGTTGTTGTGAGCTAGGGCAGCGCGGGGGACGTTTCGCCGCAGTTACATTGGGTTGATTTTTTTGCGACCAAGAACAATATAAAAACAATTAGTTGCTTGCGTCCTCAGTGTAGCGTTTTCCAAATGCATATAACTGAATTGGATCGGCGATGCCCACTTTGGGATCTTCGTATGTTCTGAAGCTGCTCTCTATGAATGAGAAGCCTCGGCGAACCGAAATCAAAAAGCGCTTCCTACCGTCAGGAGACGGCTACGACTTTCACCGAAGTCTCCGACGCTTCGCGCGGAGATTGCTGATCGAGCGTGTCCCATTGGCCGACCTCATCGAGGAGGCAGACGGGATCAAGAATTTGAGCGAACGAAGCTCGCTGAAGGCCGCGCTTCAGAAACTCGATGCCTGGCGCTCGTTGCATTCGGGTCCTTTACTCGCATTTTCAGCTGGGAGCTTTCCAAGCCCAGGGAAGCTATTCAACATTCGTTTCGAGCCGGATTTCGGTCTCGTAATCGACGGAAGAGCGACAGCTATCCACATCTGGAACACCAAGCGACCGCCTCTTGTGCGGAGGGGCGTGCTCGGAGCTCTATCCTGGCTGCCCGAGCACTACGCGGCCGTAGACAACAGGCCTGACGACTTCGCGGTGCTCTCGCTCCAAGACGGAACACTCATACGCCTCAGCGAATCGCGGGAGGCACCCGCAATCGGCGCTGGAGCGCTATCCTTGCTTCAGGTCTTTGAGGGCGTTCGTGGCGAAATCGCGCCGCCACCCGCGTCGGACGATCGTCCGAAGCTAACGCGTCAAAATTGACGTCCCGGCGAGGTGAGGATTCTGTCTCGAAATCGCGAAAGGTGCCCAACCCGATCTTCGCCTAAGGAATATTATCAGAAGGATGACCTAGTTCGAGAGTGTTGCAGTTTGGCGCTACAGTCCGAGCTACAGCGCGGAAAGCACGAGCTTATTCCATTGCAATTCGTGTGGGCGCAGTTCGTCCAACGCGCGTAGCTCCACACCACGCAGCGTGTTGGACGAAGCTGCGTTGTACAGCTTCACGGCATAGTTTCTTCCGGTCACTTGGCTCCGAGACGTCGAACTGCACCGGCCCAGCAACCGCACCATCTCCTACCGTAGCGGCTCGCGGCAGTGGTTCGACGCCGGCAGCGGCGAGCTGTTGTTGTCCACGCCGATCACCAAGACGACCCGCGCCTATCAATTCATGTACGGGATCCATCTTATCCAGTTCGACCACTGGCTGCTGCGTCGGCCAGCGTCGTCGTCGCCCTGCTGGTCAAGCGGCCTGGCCGCTAGAGCCCTGAGATCGTGGACGTTTCTCCGAGCGTGTTGTCCCTAGGTTGCGCGCCCGAAAGCGGACGTCTCCATAGACCGCAATGAGCCCATTCCAGTCATTAAGTAGATGCGTGCGGCTTGCTCCGACGGCCGCAGGAGGCGCCGCCACCGACGCGAGCTTAACTCCCCCTAGGCCAGCCGTAGGGGCGTTCCAGTCACCTTTGGACGGCTTCCGTTCCCGCTCTGCAAAGCTGGCCAAAATCGCGTGAACATTATGGGAACAAGTTAAACACTTTCTTACACAGCTTTTGAAGCTCAAGAGTTTTCTTAGATATTTCAATATTTTAATTTGGACACACGGCACTATCGATCTTGGATGAGGGCCCCGCCAACGGAACGCCGGGACGCTAAGCTGGACCAGCGCTCGAACTTGGGTGATCGCCTTGATGTCGATCAACGCAGTTGATGCATTTCATGCCAATCTGCAGGCTGGCCTGGAGGCGCCGACCCTGAGACATATTTTCATTGGCCTGATGATCGGGCTCCTGGCGGGCGTCTTCGCCTACGGCGCCTCGGCTGCCCTCATAGGGTGGCGCAGTTCATGGTCTTGGCCAACGCGAATGCCAAGCTTTGGGGATGAGCAGGTTCTCAGCCCGATGGAGATTGAAGACCTCACCCAGTATGTCCTGGCGCTCTCAAGGCGTGAAACCGACGAGGCTGCGGTCCTACGAGCCATTCCTCTCTTTTCACAGCAATGCGCCAGTTGTCATGGGATAGCCGGCGAAGGAGCGCCGCTGCTTGGCGCTCCCGACCTGTCGGACCAGATCTGGATCTACGGCCCCACCCCAGGAGCCATTCGCGCCCAGATTTGGCACGGCGCTGATGACCGTGGACCGCCGAGAAAAGCCCGAATCTCGGGACAGGCGACCACTCCCTAAGGCTTGGGCCCGCCAGCTGAAAGCGTGAGCCGAACGAGCGCACCGGTATTTCTGGATTGGAACTCAAGGCGTCCCCCGAGTTGCTTGCTTAGCGCTCGCATCAATCGCAGTCCCAATCCCCCCTCCACCTCAAGATCAAGCCCCGGCGGCAGGCCGGGCCCATCATCGGCGATTTCGACCGTGAAGCCGCCCAATTCATCCCGACGGCTCCGAACTGTGATCTTACCGCACCTCCCTATGGGACAGGCGTGCTTGAACGCATTGGTGACAGCCTCCGAGACGATTTGGGTAAGCGGCAGGACCTGATCGGGCGCCACCTGGCAGCCCGGAGAAAAGTCTTCGATCACCTCGACTCTGCCCGCAAGGAGGGACGCGAGCGGTGCACAGGTTGCATGAAGGTGCTCAGCGAGATCCGAAAGGACGTGACGGCCGTTTAACGCCAGCGACCGATGTAGACGCGCCACCGCGTCGGTCTGAGTTCGAATGGTCTCCAGAAGTATCTGGACCGCCTCAGATGACGGGACCGCGGGATCACGCGCCAGTTCGAGTTCCTTCAGCCTTACGAACGCCGCCAGCATCGCCAAGTGGTTCGCGATCCGGTGATCGGCTTCCTGGATCAGGCGGCAACCGTCGCACCGCTCCGCACCGGGGAACGGCGATGGACCTTGGAACGTTCCCGAGTGACCTTCGGCCTGAACGATTTTGGACATGGACATGCTCCCACCGACGGAACCGACGGCGCGGCCTAGCCGGATGGCGCATGCTATGTGGGTCTGAAGCGATCGATCTTGATCAGTATCAAGGCGATCTGCGTGTCGCCCCCACCTCGCGCGCTCCGCTAACCCGCTGAAATTGCGCGGACTACCCGTCGGCCGACTTAAGGCTGACTCAGCGCCGCCGGACCCGCCCTTGGAAAAGCCCCTTCAGCGCGTCAGGTCCCACCCCTTGAGCTTCCTCGCCGCTGTACCGAAGGGCCCGAGCTGGTAGATCGCTATAACGGCGCCTGGCGTCCCGACAGCACTCAGAGATTTGATCGCGCGCAAGGCAGGCGGCGCTACACCTTCGAAGATGTCGGCTCCACCTCAGCGGAGAAGACTAATGATCATTCGCCACCTCCTGACAGCCTCAGCCCTAGCTTTTGCGATGGCGGGCGCAGCCGCGGCCGAGATTCAGCCGGCCAAGCCTGCCGATCACACCACAGCCAAGCCGCGCGATCTCGACGCCCAAGCCCGAGCGCAGGGGGAACGCGCACTCGATAGTGCTCGCGCCTCTGTGCGCGCCGCCGAGGCGGCCGTTGCGAAGGCCGAGGCGGCGTTGCGCGACAGCTCACGCAAGACCGCCGAGACGTCTCGTGAAGCGGCCCAACAAGCCTCCGAAGCCGCCAAGGCCGCGGCAAAGGATGTTCAGATCGCCTTCCACGAAGCGTCGTCTGAAAATCGCGCGCTGTTTGAACGTTCGGCCGAGGCCGCCCGAGTGGCCTCGCGAGACGCCGCCGACGCCGCCAACGCCGCCGCGGCAAACGACCGTGCCGCCACCCACAAGGCTCTGCAAGCTGCTCAAACCGCGGCACATGACGCGGCTACTGCGGCAAAGCGGGCCCTCGCCGCGCTCGAAGACAATATCAAAAAGCAGTGTGAGAAGAAGTAGCGCATCGGTCGAATCGGCGACGCCGACGAACCGTCGGCGACCGCCAGCCGTTCATAAGTACGCCAAGTCCGCGGGGTCTATGACCGACCAATTCAACCGTCAGATTGATGGAGAAGAGAATGCCCACGACGAGGCAAGAGCATCCCGCCAGCGCCGCCCCGCTCGACGAGACGGGCCTACGCGACCTCATTCTTGAGATACTCGATGAGAACCATGTCATGTGCGTCGCGACCGTCCGAAGCGACGGTTGGCCCCACGCCACACTGGTCAACTACCTTCGCCTTGGCCGGGCGCTCTATTTCGTAGTCGCTCGCGATAGCCAGAAATTTGAAAACATCACCCGAGACTCGCGTGTCTCCATTGCGCTTGGCGGAGGCTTGTTAGCGAATGGTGCTGTGCGCGGGCTGTCGATGGCGGCCCGGGCCATTGAGGTCAGTGATCCTGCCCACATCCAGGAGATCAATCAGGAGATTTTCCGCATCTCGAAAACGGCAGGCTTTCGGCCCCACCCAAGCTCGGTGTTGATCGCTGTGATGGAAGCGCGACCATCGCTCATCTCTGTGATCGACTACACTGCCCCCCCAGGTCAGCGCGAACTCGTGCGGGCCGTGGAGGACTGGCGGATCGAACGCCTCCCGCCCGAAACCTCCCACTAGGCTTACTCGTCACGCGGCGGTTCGAACGACCAATGGACTTCATGGTCACCGCTGGCGCCAAGACCTCCACATCAACCAAGCCCCTACTAGAATGAGCACCTGTGCGCCCGCGGAGATCAGCCCGGTCACCGCCAGCCCCAGATCGAACATCAAGCGTTGGGCCAGCCGATCATGGCTGTTTCCAATCCATACCAGGCCGCAGAGCGCCGCAGATCCAGCGATCACCATCGTCGCACCAAGAAGGAGCCGGGCCGCCGAAGTCCCTTGGGGCGGTTGACGACGTTGGCTGCCCTTTGAATTGACCTTCATGTGCCTATCACCTCAAACTTGACAGATCGCGCGCTCGGGCGCGTTTCACGAAGTCTCCGTGGGGTCAGCGTTCTGGCGAGGGCGCTCGGAGCGCTTGGGTTAGAACATCTGCAAGATCGGCGTCGGACGGACTAACCCGGTCATCGACAACACCGCCGACCACGATCAGGCCCCGTTCCATCTGCTCTCGAAGGTCTTCGATCTCGCTCGCTGGCGCCACGATGAAGAGGCCTTCGAGATGACTGTCGGCCATCACCTGTTCCGCTTGGCGGACGATCTCATGGAGGAGATCTTTTTCGGCCAGGGCCCGCTCCCCATCCCCCCATACTGTCACGAAGCGATTTTCAACGGGTTGATATCGTACGAGGCGCGCACGCCCGTCGCATGCAATCAAAAATAGAAGTTTGCGAACCCGGGCCATCTTCAAAACCTCCAGAGAGCGGCCGGCCGAGAACAGGCTGATGCTTGAAGCATGACGCTAGGCTCGATCCTCACCTTGATCAGGCTCAAGTCCGCCGCCTGCTGACCGCACTCATCGCAAGTCGGATTGACGTAGCCGACGGGCGGGATGGCGTGTCGCCTCGATCTCCTCCATCCCTGCGCGCGCGCGTTTAAGGATCGCCGTCCGGGCGGCGGCCAGACGCTGCATGGGTCCGCCCCGCCGCCGTTCTTCGTAGACATCGGTCGGGGGGACCATCGGCCGCGACGATCCAAATGACTTCATTCATGGCCTTAACCTCCTGACTTAAGAGGAATTTTGCCTCGTTCTGGGACGCTGTGTCCTGACTTCGATCAAAGCTAGGGCGGCGCCATGGAGGGCTCATGGAAGGGCGGCTTCAGCCAGCCTGGAGCCTGACATCCGCTAGCTCCCGACAGGAGGATGGCTGCAAGAACCGCAACACCAACCGCGCCTAGCGCCACGCGCCCCGCACGCATTTTCATAATGGCCTCCCTGCAGATTGATCATCGGCGACCTAGGATTGGCCAGTGCGCCGGGCGAGCCCAAAACCAACGAGCGCAACTGCGGCTGCGATGATCGCCGCGACGGCGGCAGGGTGCTCCCTGATTTCCTCGCCAGCCTTCGACGCAAGCCGCCGCGACCGCGTCCTCGCCTGGTCAGCCAGATCGGTCGCTGAGTGGGCAAGGGCGATCGCACTTGCGGACAAAGCGTCGCCTGGGCCTTGCGAAAGATGCTCGGCCATTCTCTTCAGGCCACGCGCGACGTCCTCATAGATGTCTTCGGCGTCGTGGGAGATTTGTTGGGTGATGGCTTTACGCATTTGGCCGCTCCGTGAATTCGCGATCCAAAGACCACGATCGTGAAGCGGCCATCTTGACCCCGATCAATTCTCACACGCCGGCGGCGATGATCCACGTCAAAGCGGTGGGCCGAGCCCGCGCCTAGCCTTGTGAGCGCCGAACCTCGGCAAACTGAAGGTGATCATCATGAGACACGCTGTCATTCTGGCTCATCCCAAGCCGGCGAGTTTCTGCGCTTCCGTAGCCAAGACCTGCGTCGCAAATCTCACCGCTCTGGGTGATCAAGTCATCTTGCGAGATCTCTATCAGATGGGCTTCGATCCCTGTCTGAAGGCCGGCGAGCTGCCGACGGAACCTGGATTCGCGCCGGAGCCGGATGTTGCCGCCGAACGCGCGCTTCTGGCCGAGATCGACAGCTTCATCTTCGTCTACCCATTTTGGTTCAACGCCCCGCCAGCCATCCTGAAAGGCTATGTCGACCGCGTCTTCTGCATGGGTTTCGGATACGGACCCGACTTTGGTGGAACCAAGCCCCTCCTCGTGGGCAAACGCTTGACCAGCTTCTCAACTTCGGGCGCGCCGGAACATTGGGTCAACTCGACCGGCGCCCTGCAGGCGTTGATGGCGGTCTTCGATCTCCATCTGGCTGGGGTCTGCGGCCTCTCCGTCCAGGACCACCGACATTTTGGATCGATCCTCTCCAACCTGACTGAGGAAGCCGGCGCCGACATGTTGGGCGAGGTCGAGGCGACGCTCGCACATGCTTTCGCCGACACGCGGGCCGGCCTCCGTAAACCTACTTAAGTGAGCGTCCTTAAGCACCGATCACGAATATCGGCGTTCGCCAGCGCCCGTTAACGCTTCGGTCATCGACAGGAGACCGACGATGACTGTTCAAGCCCTCAGTGAGACCATTCCCTCCCGGATAGCCGCGTTGGATGCGTTCGGTCCGATCGGCGTGCGTATGCAGTTCGCCGCCGGGGAAGAGATTTACGCTCAGGAAGAAGAAGCCGACCTCATCTATCAGGTGATCGAAGGCTGGGTGCGGACCAGCCGCCTACTGAGCGACGGTCGCCGTCAGATCGGCGACTTTTATTACCCTGACGAGCTTTTCGGGATGGAAGCCGGCGACGAACATCGCTTCTCGGCCGAGGCGCTCAGCGACTGCACGATCCTCGTGGCCAAGCGCTCGGCCGTCCGTCACTGCGGCGGCGACCGCGAGCGACTTGAGAAGCTTATCTGGGCGGCGACAACGCACGAACTCGCACGAACTCAAGAGCACCTCTTCATGCTCGGGCGTAAGAGCGCCTGCGAAAAGGTGGCCTGCTTCCTGATGCTCGCCGCTGAACGGGTCCGGGGCGACCTCACCACGCTGGTCATGAGCCGCCAAGACATGGCCGACTACCTCGGCCTGACCATCGAAACGGTCTCTCGCATGCTGAGCCAACTTCAATCCGGCGGCATCGTGGAGTTCGTCGGCTGCCGATCTTTCCGCGTGATCCAGCCCTCGGGCCTGGCTCGTTTGGTCACAGCCTAGAGACAAGCCTGTCCGATAACGGAGGTCAATCATGACCTACAAGAGCCTGCTCTGCCACGTGCAGCCCGATGCCGATCACGCCGAACACATCCGGTGCGCCGCGAGCCTTTCCGATGATCTGATGGCGATGATCATTGGCCTGGGCGCCGCGGCGATCCCACCTCTCGCCGTCAGTGCTGGCGGGGCCTATCCCGGTCTTGACGGAGAATGGCTAGCCTTGATGGGAGACCAGATCAGGTTGAACCTCGCCGGCTCCCAAAAAGTCTTCGAGGAGGCGATAGGCGCGCGGACCCACGAATGGCGCACCCAATGGCTGGAGCCCACACCGGCCTTGGCCCAGGCGGCACGTAGCGCGGACCTGATCATCGTGCGGCACGGCGGCCCTGGTCGCCCCATCCCCTATAGCGATGTCGATGTCGGCCAACTCGTCGTCAGCGCCGGACGCCCAGTGCTGATATGCCCTCCCGGCCGCGACTATCTCGGCAAGGGGCCCGTCCTGGTGGCTTGGAAGGACAGTCGCGAATCCCGGCGCGCGATCGCCGACGCCCTCCCCCTGCTGCAGCGCTCAGAAGATGTTCTCATCGTAGAAGCCTCGCCTGACGCCGACACAACCGCCGCAGCCGCCCGCGTCGAGGAGGTGGCCGCCGCCCTCGCCCGTCATCGCGTACGAGCCCGCGGGGAGGTTCTGGAGCAGTCCAGCCGCGCCGAAGAGGCGATTATGACACGAGCGGGACAACTCGGGGCCGACCTCATCGTGGCCGGGGGCTATGGCCACACTCGGCTCGGTGAGTGGGCGTTCGGCGGGGTGACGCGCAGTCTTCTTGAGCAGGAGCGCTACTTCACCCTCCTCAGCCACTGATAGGCCGCGCAGGGAGTCTGGCACGAAGATCAGCTCCCCCGGCGCGCTGGGCCGAAAGATGGCCCCTCACCCCTCTCCCACCCTGAGGACCGCTGCGCCTGAGAAGGCGCCAGAGCGCAGATCGGACAGGGCGCGATTGGCGTCACGAAGGGCGTAAGTGGTGACATGCGCCCGCACGCCCGCCCTGGCGGCCCGGGCCAGGTAATCGACCGCATCAGCCCTGGTAAGATTGGCCACGGTGACGAGCCGCCGCTCTTCCCAGAGCAAATGATACGGAAAGCTCGGAATATCGCTCATATGAATTCCGCCGCAGACTACCGTTCCGCCCTTGCGCACAGCCTGCAAGGCCAGCGGCACAAGCTCGCCCGCCGCGGCGAAGAGGATGGCGGCGTCCAGAGGAACTGGTGGAGGTTCGCTGGAATTACCGGCCCATGCGCATCCCAGGGCCAGCGCTAAGTCTTGAGCTGGTCGATCACCTGGGCGCGTGAAGGCGAACACCTCCTGCCCCTCGGCGATCGCCAATTGCGCGAGCAGGTGCGCGGCGGCGCCAAATCCGTAGAGGCCGAGCCTTCGCACAGGACGTGGTTCGCAGGCCTTGCGCCAAGCCCGATACCCGATGAGGCCCGCGCATAGCAGTGGCGCGGCTTCCTCGTCCGTCCAGGCCGGAGCTAGGCGAAAACAGAAGCGGGCGTCGACCGCCATCAGCTCAGCGTAGCCGCCATCCCGAGTCCATCCATTGAACTCGGCGCGATCGCAGAGGTTCTCGGTGTCCTCAAGGCAGTAGCGGCAGCGCCCGCACGTTGACGCCAGCCACGCCGCGCCTAGGCGTTCACCTATCGAGAAGTCCGTGACGTCCGCGGCCAGGGCCTCGACCACCCCCACGACCTCATGACCTGGAATGATCGAGGCCCTGACCGGGGCCAGTTCACCGTCGACCACGTGCAGGTCGGTCCGGCAGACGCCGCACGCCCGGACACGCAGAAGCAGTTCTCCGGGCCCGAGTTGAGGATTTGGCCGCTCAGAACACAGCAGCCGGCCACCTTCGGGCGCGAGCGCCATAGCCAGCATGTCGATCTCCTCCGCCGAAGACGTCCACGCCCACGGCGCGGCCAACCTATGATCGCCCGTCGCCGCAGGCCTTGATCGACGTCAATCGAGGCCTCCTTCGCGCCATAGGGAGAATTCCCATCGCATCGTGAGCTCACGATCCGAAGAATCCGCGAAGGAGACAACGGGGTAAACTCTAAGGCGATATTTGACGGTTCTCTTTGCATTCCAGCTGCGTCACTATCGATCCGTGGCCTGGTCCCACGTCGACTGTGACGACAGAGAGGCTTTGCTGTGCCAATTGGACGTCAGATCTCGCGATGGCGTCCACAAACCGGCGACGGTTCGGTCAAGCTTGGATATCTGGCCGCCTTGGGCGGAGCGATGGTCGGGCTGATCGTCAGGCTGCTCCTGGACCCTTATTTGGACCATCGCGCCCTGGTGATCATCTATGTGCCGGCGGTCCTGGCGGCGGCGCTGGTTGGCGGGGCCGGCCCGGCGATCCTGGCGACCGTGCTTAGTCTTGGGATCAGCGCCGCGTTCCTGCGCCAGGACGTGTGGCGTCCGGACAACGCCATCGACCTGGCTATCTTCATGGTGTTTGGACCGATTATCGGCCTCGTCGGTGATCGCTTGCGTCGGCAGGGCCAGGACGCGCGAACGCGCGAAGTCCACCTGCAGTCAATTCTCGATACGGTCCCCGAGGCCATGGTCGTCATCAATGATCGCGGCCTCATGCGATCATTCAGCGCCGCGGCGGTGCGATTGTTCGGTTGGGAGCCGTCCGAAGCGGTAGGGCGTAATGTGAACATGCTCATGCCGCCCCCATTCCGGGAGGAGCACGACGGTTATCTTCATCGCTATGAGACGACTGGCGAGCGCCGGATCATCGGCATCGGACGTATCGTCGTGGGCGAACGCAAGGATGGATCCACCTTTCCGATGGAACTGACGGTAGGCGAGGCGCGAGTGGGCCAGGAGCGCTTCTTTACGGGCTTTGTCCGCGACCTGACCGAGCGCCGCGCTCAAGAGCGCCGCATGCAAGAACTGCAATCAGAGCTCGTCCACGTCTCGCGGCTGACAGCCATGGGAGAAATGGCCTCCTCGCTCGCCCATGAGCTCAATCAACCGCTCTCGGCCATCGCCAACTACATGAAGGGCTCAGTCACGCTGCTGGACTCAGGCCACGTGGACGCGGTGCGTTTGAAGGACGCGCTCGAACGCGCGTACGAACAAGCTCTGCGCGCCGGCGACATTATCAAGCGGTTGCGTGAGTTCGCCGCCAAGGGCGAGACCCAGCATGCGCTGGAAAGCCCGGCTCGCCTGATGGAGGAAGCCAGCGCCCTGGCCCTGGTCGGCGCCCGGGAACAAGGTGTCCGGGTGGCGCTTCGGTTCTCTCGCGACGTAGGGTCCGTCATTGTGGACAAGATCCAGGTGCAGCAAGTGGCGCTCAACCTGATCCGCAACGCGATCGACGCAATGGAGGGACAGCCACGTCGTGAACTGGCGATCTCCGTCGCCGCAGATGAGAGTGAGAAGGGATTTGTATTGGTGTCGGTCGCCGACACCGGGACCGGCGTCGCGCCAGAGATCCTGGATCGGCTGTTTCAGCCGTTCGTCAGCACCAAGCTGAAGGGCATGGGCGTGGGGCTATCGATCTGTCGAACCATTATAGAGGCGCATGGCGGGCGGATCTGGGGAGAGCGTAATCGCGAGGGCGGCGCTACGTTTCATTTCACCCTTCCCCTCGCCGACCTGGAGATGACCGATGGTCGCTAGACCGATCATTCATGTCATCGATGACGATGCGGCCATGAGAGACTCCCTTGCCTTCCTGCTCGATGTTCAGGGGTTCGAGCCGTGCCTCCATGAGTCTGCAGGCGCCTTCCTCGCGTCGATCGGCGATCACGCCGTAGACTGTATCGTCACGGATGTGCGGATGCCGGACATGACCGGCCTCGATTTGGTTCGCAAGCTCAAGGCCGATGGCGTGACCTCGCCGGTGATCGTCATGACGGGGCATGGCGATATCGCCCTGGCCGTCGAGGCGATGAAGGCCGGCGTCATCGACTTCATCGAGAAGCCCTTCGCCAACGAGATCCTGATCGCCGCTATCGGCGAAGCCTTGCAGAGCAGCGGTCAGCCACGAGACGCCCATCTGGACGCTGAACGACGCCTGGAAAACCTGTCGCCTCGCGAACGAGACGTCCTGGCCGGCGTGGTGGCGGGCAAGGTGAACAAGGTCATCGCCTACGAGCTGGAAATCAGTCCGCGCACCGTGGAAATCTATCGGGCCAATCTCATGTCGAAGACCGGCGCGCGAAACTTCTCCGAACTGATGCGGATCGCCTTGGCGGCCGGCCTCTGATCTTTGCGGCAAATCAAGGCGCCAGTCCGGCTTCGCACGAAAGATAGACATCCTCTGGGCGTTTGAGGATGTTCATGTCTGCAAGGCCGATCACTGGTCCCATCCTCGTCGTCGAGGATGACGGAGACGTTCTCAACGCGCTGCGGTTTGCGCTCGAGATCGAAGGCTACGACGTCCGAGTTTTCAGCACCGCCCGCGCCCTAGCGCATGCGGCAGGGGGTTCGGGCGCAGCTTGTCTAATCGTCGATCAACGCCTGCCGGATGAGACCGGCCTGGAACTGATCGCTCGGCTGCGCAAGCGGGACATCATGACCCCAGCCGTGCTGATCACCACGAACCTACCGTCAGCCTTGCAAGCGCAAGCTGCGGCCTTGTCGGTCCCTGTTGTGGAGAAGCCCCTGCTGTCCAACGCCCTTTTTGCCACGGTTCGGTCTTTGATCGACGCCGCGTAAGTCCTGGCTACAGCCTTCTGGTTCTTCCAGATGACACGCGTGGTGTTCCGGACCGGCCCGCGAGCGCAGCAGGCCTGGGGGCGCGCCAAGCCGACGGTTCGACCGTTCGCGAGAACCAAGCTAACCCTTCCTTTCCTAGAGTTTGTATCGGACATCAGATGAGTGTCGTTGCAGCCTATGTCTATGGCGATGGAAAGCGGCTTCGAGAGATTGATATTAGCGCGCCCGCGAGCCTGGAGCTGAAGGCTGGCGAGTTCGCTTGGATAGGGCTGCTCGAGCCGAGCGCCGATGAACTCGCCATCTTGCAGGAGCGCTTCGGGCTTCACCCGCTGGCGGTTGAGGATGCGCTGAACGCCCAGCAGATGCCCAAGGTCGATGTTTATGGCGACCAGCTCTTCGTGGTCGCCCGCACTGCGCATTTAGATGACCAAGAGATCGGTTACGGCGAGACCGACATTTTCGTCGGCCGCGACCACATCATCACGGTCCGCCACGGGTCAGCGCGCGCGCACCTGGAACTGCGCCACCAACTCGAGGCCGCCCCCACGCACCTCAAGCACGGAGCCGATTACATCCTCCACGCCGTCCTCGACTTCATCGTCGATGGTTACTTCCCGATCGTGGATGCGATCGAGGAAGAGGTGCTGGCGATGGAGCGGTACGCCCTGGACGCCTTCCTCAGCCGAGGCGAGGTCACCCGCATCTTCAACCTGCGGCGCGAACTGATGCGCTTCCGGCGGGTGCTCGGCCCGATGGAGGAGGTGGCCAGCCGCCTGGAGCACCACGACATGCCCTGCGTGGACCCGGACGTTCGGCCATATTTCCGCGATGTCCGCGACCACGTGCGGCGGGTCGCCTCAATGGTCGAAGGGTTGCGAGAAGTGCTGTCGTCGGTGTTCGAGGCCAGCACCCTGCTCGAACAGCAACGCCAAGGCGCGATCACGCGCCGGCTCGCGGCCTGGGCCGCGATCCTAGCCGTCCCGACCGCGATAGCCGGCATTTATGGGATGAACTTCGACGTCATGCCCGAGCTGCGTTGGAAATACGGCTACTACCTCGTGGTCGGTGTGATCGTGGTCGTATGCATCTTTCTCTACACGCGTTTCAAACGCTCGAACTGGCTCTGATCTCGAGCCTGCTGTGAGCCTTAGTGCGAGATCAAGAGTGGGCAGGGCGGATTGGTCAGGAATTCCTGGCTGACGCCGCCCAAAACCTGTTCGGATATCCGCGGGCGGCCATAGAGCCCCATCACCAACAGATCACTCCCCCAATCACGCACCTTGCGCCGCAGCACGTCGGGGGCCAGCTCGTCGGCCGCGGGCTCAGAGAGCACGTCGACCTCGCGATCCCATCGCGACAACCGAAATCGCAGCGCGGCGTCATCATCAAAGTCGGGGCGCGATCGGACCGCGGCCACCGCGACATGGGCGGCCGCCATGACGAACGGCCAGGCGTCGCGCCAGGCCCGCGCGCTCTCACGGCTGCCGTTCCAACAGACCAGGACTCGGCGACCAATGCTCGTCTCGCCCAGGTGGTCGGGTACTACAAGGAGCGGCCCGCCGCAGGCTAGGCCAAGTTGACCGGCCGAGATCGTCACCTCCCCACCCTCCGGCAAGGGTCCGGGCGGGACGATAGTCAGGTCACTGAGGCGTGCCCGCTCGATCAGCTGTTGAACGGTGTCCAAAACGATCCAATCAGCGGCGAGGTGTAGCTGGGCCGCGGCCAGGAACGCCTGTCGTGCTTGCACCTCGGCGCGATCCACCACCATCGCATGAGCTTCAACCGCTTCCTGCAGCTGCCCCTGCGACATCCAGGCCCCGCCGGCCGCGTAGTCGGTGAGCGGGAACATCGGCCGCAGGAAAGCGCCCGTGACGCTAGCGCCCAGGCGGCCCGCCAGGTCGATCACCGGGTGGACACGCCGCATTGAGGCCGGCTCGCCTCCAACCAATACCAAGATATCTCGAACAGCCATGGCGCTAGTGGGATGCAAGCAGGGGAACGGGCGGGTCTCCCAGCAACTCGCGGCTCACCCCGCCCAGGATCATCTCGCGAAGCCTGGATCGTCCATAGAGGCCCATGACGAGAAGATCAGCGTTCAGCGCCTTGATCTGCCGACGCAACACCTTTCCAACCGACACATCATCGCTGGGATCGACAATGAGCTGGGTCTTGCGGCCGTGACGCTCCATGTGCCGTTCCAGGAAGCCGTCCGTGCCACCCATGCCCGATGGCGAAACGACGATCACAGTCACCTCTTCCGCCGCATCCAAGAATGGCCAGGCGTCATGAAGGGCGCGGGCCGACTCGCGCGTATTCTTCCAAGCGATCAACACCCTTTTGGGCATACCGCGCCATTCGCCCTCCTCGGGCACGATCAGCGTCGGCCCCCCGCTGGCCAAGGCGAGCGTCGTCGCCGAAACGCAGCGCCCGCCCCGACTGGTCTCGATGCGCGGCGGGAGGATTGAAAGATCAGCGCGGCGCGCCGCAGCGATGAGGGCTGCGTCGCTGTTACCGTCGATAATCCGCCATTCGAATGAGGCGCCGGCCCTCTCAGCAGCAATCCGCAGCGTTTGCTCGGCGACATCGGCCGCCAACTTCACCGCCGCGGCGCTTTCGGTCAGGGCGGCCTCGATTTCATGCCGAGGCAGATACGCCAGCCCCTCGGCGGCGAAAAGATCATAGGTAAAGTGCGAACGCAGGAAGACTCCGGTCAGAGTGGCCCCCCATTGCGTCGCGAGATCAACGGCCAGGGCGCAGCGTCCAGACGCCGCGTCAGTCTCATCGACCTGCAGGATGATGTCGCGAAAGCTCATGCGCCTCTCCTTCGATCCATCGACAGTGTGCTCGATCCTCGCGGCCACCCTTTGATCGCGATCAAACAATCCGCGCGCCCCTGCGTTATCGGGGTCGACCTCCGCCCGCGGCGGCTCGCGTCAGTGCGACAGGAAGACTGGCACGATCGGCTCGCGCAGCAGGCTTTGAGTGGCCCCGCCCAGGATGAACTCGCGCGCCCTGGAATGCCCAAATGCGCCCATGACCAGCAGGTCGGCGCCGCAATCCTGGGCGTGGCGTGTCAGGCATCGGCCGATCTCCTGGCCCCGGCCGTCGATCTCGTCGAGTGCAGCCGAAACTCCAGACACAGCGAGATGACGCACAAGATCGGTTGCTGATCCAGCGGAGACCGAGGGCTTGTCGTTCAGTACCGAGACGATGCGCACTTCCCCTGCCCTGCTAAGGACGGGCATAGCGTCGGCCACCGTCCGCGCCGCGGCCCTGCCGCCGTCCCAAGCGACCACAACGGTGTCCAGACCGCCCTTGACGACAGCCTGATCGCCCGCTGCGAATACGACGGCGGGACGACCAGAGCCGAAGATCACCGCCTCGGCCAAACTCGCCTGTCCGTCATCGATACGCTCTTGGGGGATCAGGCATAGGCTCCGGGTACGCGCGATCTGGACAATCCGTTCGCTGGGATCCTGAAGATCCGCGCGGATGATCATCGTCGTCGGGGCCGCCAGCCCGGCGACAGACGCCGACGTGACGAAACGCTCCAGCACATTCTGAGCGTTCTGCAGGCTCCGTGCCTCCTCCGTTCGTGCGACGTCGCTCAAATCCAGCAGCAGATTTGCGATCAAATTGCTCTTCAGCGGGATGCGGACGTGCGCCGCTACGGCGCAAACCCCCTCGCCAAGCGCCGCAGCCAAGCGGGCGCACTGGTCGACCGCGGTCGTTGAGGAGGCGTCTGGGTAGCTGTCCAGGCAGACCAGCATGTCGGTGAACACCACGGCGGAAATCCTCTCGTTGGCGCCCCGCCATTGCGGCCATGAGCGATGACCCAGCCTAGGCTCGGCCTCCACCTCCGCCTTGACCTATCTCAAGAGGCGAGCAGGGCCGCGCTCCCTGCCTATGTCGACGACCTGAGCCTCAGCAATGAGGCGTCCCCAACCCAGCGCCCAAGTTGACCCGGGTCAAAACCTACCTCCGCCAAATCTGAAATGGTCCCATCGGCGCGCTCGTCGCGCCTTTTCGGAGCAAGATCATGGATGACAAAGCACTGAAGGTGCAGGTCGAGGCCGAACTCGAGTGGGAGCCGAGCATCGACGCCGCGGATATCGGAATTACCGCTGAGGACGGGATCGTGGAACTCAACGGCCACGTTCCAAACTACGCTCAGAAAATTGCCGCCGAGGCCGCGGTTAAGCGCGTGAAGGGCGTGCGGGGTTTCGTGGAGCACCTGCAGGTGCGTCCTGTTCCGTCCCCCCATAGCGACGACGCTGTCGCCAGACGATTGGCCGCCATCCTCGACTGGACAGTCGAGCTACCCGCCGGCCAGGTCAAAGTGAAGGTCGAGGACGGGTTCGTCACCCTTGTTGGCAAGGTTGACTGGCAGTTTCAGAGGGCTGCCGCGGAACAGGCGGTACGCCCGCAACAGGGCGTGCGCGGCGTGCTCAACGAAATCCAGGTGAAGCCCCATGCCCGGGCCTCCGACATCAAGCGACGGATTGAGGCGGCGTTAAAACGTCGAGCCGACGTCGAAGCCAACCAGATCGTCGTCACCGTGGCGGGAGACACAGTGAGACTCGACGGAAAGGTCCGCGCCTGGTTCGAGCGCGATGTCATCGAACGCGCGGCTTGGGCCGCCCCCGGCGTGGCCAAGGTCGACGATCACATCGCAGTCGGCCTCTAACTCTCGCTTCTGGGCGCCGCCGACGACGCGCGGCGCTGCTGCGTCAACTTGACGGGAGAACATCATGGCGCGACTTGCTGAGAAGGTGGCCGTCATAACGGGGGCAGCGCTGGGGATCGGACAGGCGATCTGCCGACGAATGGCCGAAGAGGGCGCGAAGGTCGCGCTGCTCGATGTCCTTGATGAAGACGGCGCCGCGCTCGCCAGCGAACTGGCGGGCGGCGAGCAACGGGCGGCGTACTGGCGATGCGACGTCTCCGTCGAGCGGGAGGTCGAGAAGGTCATGGCCGAGGTCGCCGCAATGTTCGGCCGGGTCGATATTGTCGTGAACAACGCCGGCGTCGCCGGCGCCAATAAACCCACCCATGAGATTACCGAGGCTGAATGGGACTGGGTGCAGGCGATCAACGTGAAAGGCGTCTTTTTCGTTACGAAGCACGCCATTGCGCACCTCCGCCGGGTGGGCGGCGGATCCATCATCAACCTCTCGTCGATCTATGGACTGGTCGGCGCGCCGGATGTGCCGCCGTATCACGCATCGAAGGGCGCAGTTCGGCTGATGACCAAGACGGATGCGCTCATCTACGCCCCGGACCAGATCCGCGTGAACTCGATTCATCCCGGCTTCATTTGGACCCCGATGGTCGAGCATCACCTCGCGACCCAGGGGGACCTGGCAGCGGCCAAGGCGGCGACTGCGGCCCTGCATCCGCTCGGCAGGATGGGCGAGCCTGACGACATCGCCTGGGGCGCCGTATACCTAGCGTCGGACGAAGCGAGGTTCGTCACCGGTTCGGAGCTGGTGATCGACGGCGGCTACACCGCCCGCTGACTCCAGCCACGCACGCGCCCGGCGGTCCATGATTCAGTGAGACATGAGGATCGGCGCCGGCATCTCATTGAGCAGTTGACGGCTGACGCCGCCCAGCACCAGTTCCTGCAGACGCGAGCGCCCATAGAGGCCCATGATCAGCAAATCCACGTCGAACTCGGCCATCTGCCGCTCGATGACATCGGCGGCGGACTCATCGTCGCTCGGATCAACGATGAGATTGGCCTTGATCCGGTGGCGCTCCAACAGGCGCTGCAACATGCCGTCCGGACCGCCCTCGCCGTTCGGCGATACAACAAGCACATGGACTTCCTCGGCGGCCTCGATGAACGGCCAGCCGTCACGGAGCGCGCGCGAAGCTTCCCGCGAACCATTCCAAGCGATCAGCACGCGCTTGCCGATCGGCGGCGCATAGTCATCGTGAGGCGTGATCAACACCGGCCCTCCACACGCGAGGCCGACGTCCGCCGCCTCCACGTGCCTTTGGCCCATATGAACCAACATCCGATTGGGTGTGATCGTCAGGTCAGCTCGACGGGCGCAGGCGACGATGCCATCGACACGGTCGCCATTGACGGTCATCCAATCCGACGCAACCCCAGCCTCCCTGGCCGCCGTCTCGAATCTCGTGCGCGCGATTTCGCTCGCGACGCCGACCGCCTTGGCGTGATCCCGCAAGATCCGATCAATATCAGCGGGCGAGAGCCCAGTCAGAGCCTCAGCCGCCCCGAACTGCCGCATGAAATCGCTTGTGAGAAAAACGCCGCTCAGGTGAGCGCTCCAGCGGGTCGCAAGGTCGGCGGCAAGGCCGGCGCGCCTAGACCCGCTCTCGGCGTGGTCCATGACCACCAGAATGTCGCGATAGCTCATTGATCGGCTCCTTTTCCCATCCGACCGCCGGTCCCATGCCACCGGCGGCATGATACGATCCGCCGCAGGAAGCTTGGGCCTGCGAATGAGGCCTTACCTTGCGCTCAATCAATCGGCGGGAGGCTCGATCATGAGTGCGTCGTCCGACAGCGCCGGCTTGCTGGTCTTTCGCCGCGGCGCTGCTGGCCCCGAATTCCTGCTTGTCCATCCCGGCGGCCCGTACTGGCGCGGCAAGGACGAGCACGCATAGTCGTTCCCCAAAAGGCGTATTGAGGTTGGCGAAGCACGGTCTTCCCGGAAGTCGACGCCTTTGCGTACTGCGCGTCCCCGCTCGCCCTGCAACGGATTCACAAGAGCCTACGGCCCGTCCTTGAAGAAGCCCTGCATCGCCTTGGCTCCGGGTAGGACACGTCTGATGGCGCCGCCCTACCTTCCTATCGCGGCTTGGAGAAACGCACCAAGCCAAGCGGCGGCGGCGACGAGCACGAGCCCCGGAATGACCCGCCAGGCAAACTCGCGCTGTCCACCCGACAGCGCGAGGACGATCTTGGTCACTGTATTGGTCGTTAGACCGGCCAGGATCGGCAGGACGGCGTCGCGCGGCTCGATGTGGCCCGCGACGGAGAGGGAGGCGATTGAGATCGCCGCCGCATGAGCATCGACCAGGCCAGCCGAGGCCGCTCCCACCATCGCTCCAGCACCTCCGAACCGGGCGCCTAGCGCTGCCGAGAGGACGAGGATAACCGACAAGATTAGCGCGAACGTCAGTGCGCTCGAGATGCTGAAGGCCTGACCTGGATCGGTGTGCTCCTCCGCTGGCGGAAAACGAAGCGCCTTGATCGTGAACACCGCCCCATAGGCGCAAGCCGCCAAACCGGCGCAGAGCAAGGGAATCGCCATCGTATGGAGGGTGGGTATGCTGATCGCCGCGATCACCACGACCAACTGCACGATGGTGGCGATTGTCGACAGCACCGCGCCGGCGACCGCTCCCGCCAAGATGGCCGGGGTCTTGGCGGCACGCGCCGACATCGCGCCTATGGCCGCGCTGCTGGAGACGAAGCCGGCCGCCAGCCCCGCGACAGGAAGACCAAAGCGAACCCCCAAGGTTCGGATCGCCACATGACCGGCGGCGCTGATCCCCAGCAGAAGAATGACGATCAGCCATATCGAGCGCGGGTTCAACGCATCGTAGGGCCCCATGGCGCGATCCGGCAGCAGGGGCAGAACGACTAGACTCGCGCCGGCCAGGATGAGTGCATCGCGGACCTCATCGGCGGTGAGGGTCTTGCTGACAAAATGATGCAGGGGCGTCCGCGCGGCCAGCAGGATAGCGACGATGGCGCCCACCGCGGCGGCGACCATCGGCTGGGGAACCGCAAGCGCCCCCACCAGCACCGCCAAGATCAGCGCGATCTCGGTTGTCACCCCTGGATCGCCCTCGCCTTCAGCACGCCAATAGCTCAACGCAGCCAGCGCCGCGACCGAAGCTGTCGTGATGGCCAGAAGCGCTACGCCACCAACCATAAAACTGATCGCCCCCGCCAAGGTCGCGACGGCGAAGGTGCGAATTCCCGCCGCTGACGGCGAGGGTCGCTCCTGCTTGCGACGCTCACGCTCAGCGCCGATCAGAAGCCCCACGCCAAGGGCGACGGCCAAGCTCAGGATCGACTCGCTGAAGATCTGAAGCCCCTCCAGATGGTCGTCGCTCGAGACGAGCTCCTGACCCTAACAGACTTGGGCGCTATGCACCTGATGTTGGCCTAGCCCCGTACGCCGCGCGACCACTTGATGCAGCGCAACTTGGTTCGACAACCGCACGCTATTCTCAATTCCGCAGCCTTGAAGGTCCAAGACCCTGGCGCCGAAATGGGCCCAGACCAAAGGACGTTGGCTATCTGTCTAATACTCGACCAAGCCATCTCACGGGAGTTCGCCATGACCTACTATTTCGCCAAGACCTTGCTTGGGTCCTTCGATGAGGTGGTCGCGCGCACCAGAGAGGCGCTCGCGCGACAGGGCTTCGGCGTGCTTACAGAGATCGATGTCGCCGCCACTCTGAGGGCCAAAATCGGCGCCGAAATCGCCCCCTACCTCATTCTCGGCGCCTGTAATCCCTCGCTTGCCTATGAAGCGTTGCAACTCGAGGACAAGGTCGGAACCATGCTTCCCTGCAATGTGGTCGTGCGGGATGCGGGTGACGGTCGCACCGAAGTCGCCGCCATTGATCCAGTCGCCTCAATGAGCGCGATCCCCAATCCAATGCTGAAGAAGCAGGCCGCGATTGTCGCCGACAAGCTGGCTGCGGTCGTGGCTGACATCTGAGCGAGCGGGCTTCACCCGCGGGGCTTGGCCTAATGATCGTGAAACACGTGCGGGCGCCTGGCGCATCGAGTAGGGCATCGCGCGCTGGAACTGCGCCCATAAGCGGAAGCTTACGCGGCGCGCCGTAAGCGCCGCTGCAATGGTCGATATGCGGCGGCGAGGCGATTTGGTGGTCGATCCAATCAAACGGAGACGACCATGCAGATTGCGCAGGAACAACGGTGGGACCCACTGGTTCGGCTGACCCACTGGGGCGTCGCGGCGGGCGTGCTGGCGAACGGCATATTGACCGAGGAAGGTTCCGCCCCCCACCAATGGGTGGGGTATGGCGTCGCCGCGCTGCTCGCACTGCGCTGGATTTGGGGGCTGATCGGCTCGCCAGAGGCGAGGTTCTCGGCCTTCAGACCCAGCCTTCGTCGAGCAGCCGCGCACTTGCGTGCGATCGGCCGCCGGGAAAAGACAACGCACCGATCCCACAACCCACTCGGCGCTCTAATGGTCTACGCACTGTGGGCGACGCTCGCCGTAGTCATCGGCTCGGGAGTCGCGATGACAATCCTGCCCGGCGCCTCAACACCGCCTACAGAGGCGCCGTCAAATGCGCAGTTCCAGACGCCTGCCGCTAGCGATGACGATGAAGTGCGCGAGGCGCGCGAAGACGGCGAGGGCGAGGGCGAAGGCGACGAGGTTATCGGGGAGATCCACGAGGTGGCGGCGAACCTGCTATTCATTCTAGCCGGGCTGCACCTTCTGGGCGTGGCGTTCGAGACGCGCCGCAGCGGCCACGGAATTCTAACCGCGATGCTGCCGGGCAGGCGCGAGCCACGGTGTAAGGAATGAGCCACCACCCGCAATCTAGGCTGGAGCCGCGCGCCAGCGCCGTGGCGGGCGTGGTGGCGCTCCAATCGCTGGCCGTGGCCTTCTTCATCGTCGATGCGGCCGCCGACGTGGCCGCTGGGGGCCTGAGCCCTCACGTAATGGTCGAGATGGTCGCGGCGCTGGGCCTTTTGGCCGGCGTTGCGATTGGCCTGCTGCAGCTTCGCAGCCTGCTCGCTGCAGGACGGCGCAAGAGCGCGGCGCTGGCGGTTGCGGCGGGCGCCCTAAGCCAGGTCATCGAAACACGCGCCCGAGAATGGGGCCTCACACCTGCAGAGACGGACGTGATGATCTTCGCGCTCAAGGGATGTGACGTAGCCGAGATTGCACGGCTGCGGAACGCGGCGGCGGGGACGGTGCGGGCGCAACTGACGCGGATCTACCAGAAGGCCGGCGTGAATTCGCGCTCGGCCCTGGCGAGCCTGTTTCTGGACGAACTGATCGCAGCCCCCCCATACCGCCGCGGCGCTACGGGCGCATAGTAGGCTTCCCGCCGCTTCGCTCCTTCGTGTCGGTGGCGCCAAGTTCAGAGAAGCCTCTCATGATCGGCTATCCAACTACGCCGGCTCAAGGGCGAGCATCCCTGGCGCACTTCAGCGTCGGGCGCCGGGAGCTGGCCATAAGGTTCGAAGCGGCGCCGGCAGGTGGCCAGCGATCTTATCGGCCTCGTCACGGTCCACCTGCTCGGCGAGCACTTGGAGAACCGCCTCGACCGCGCCCTTTGGTTCGCGGGGGAACCTATCGGGTAGCTTCTGCTCAACCGCCTGAAGAAACCCCTCGGGGTCTCGAATGCGGGACGCGCCGTTTACAGGCCGCCAGCCTTCCAAGAAGAACCCCCGCATCAACATTGGAAGCTGGGCCGACAGGCCAAGAACGGCCTCTTGCGGCAGGTGATCGCGAAGCACGTGCAGCACGGCCCGAAGCGCCGAATAGGCGTCACCTCGATCGCAGGGCGGCAAGCGCTGCTCGATGAGTTTCAGCCAGGCGTTGGTCTCCTGGACGGTCGTATCAAAAACAGCGAGGCCGGTGCTCATCAATGTGCTCCCATGCTGCCAAGGAGACTGCGCGTTGGTGAACCTGACGATCTTGATGCAGATCAATATCCTCAGTACGAACCCAGGGCCCGCGCCCTGCCGCCGCGAGCAAATTGCAGAGCGTCCTGCTTGATCCAGCTATGCCGAGTTCAGAACGCCGCGGGCTGGGCCGCCGATACCAAGCCCGGCGAACTACCGGACGCTTCAGAACGTTGCGATTGCGCGAAATCGGGAAGAGCTAGCGCATCAAGGGTGCGCCAAGCCCTCCTCAGTTCGCGGCGATGGGTCCGATGCAGGCTTGGCTCCAGGCCGGGAACCTCGTCCAAATCCCCACAATGGGTGAGGCTCTTACGGAGCCCGGTGCAGACCGCGTCGTCGTTCATCTCGCCCAGAGCGGTTTGGAGGGCGATCACCGCGGCGACGTATCCGGTTTCAGCAGGCGAACCGTTGCTGCAGACCTCGCAGTTATAGCGCAGCGTCCTGACATGGCCGCGCAGCTTGTGACGCCCTCGACGGCCAAGCGCCATGATATGCTTCTCACCGACCCGTATTGCGGTGTCGGCTTGGCTCAACCAACTCGCAATCACATTGTCGAATTGTAAGCGCCCCTCCCCTGCCTCGAGCGCCCGCAACAGCACATGCTCGAGGCTGTCGGCGAGCGTCGCGGCTCGAGCCGACAAGAGCTCAGCCTTCGCCCTTTCAACCACGGCGTCGCGTCGGGCCCGAGCGCTCACGATCAGAAGGTCGGCCGGCCGGAACTCACCCGTATAGGGGTGCTTGGCCACGAGGCGCTCAGAGAGAACGTCTAGATCACGTGCCTTCCCAAGGCGTCGCGCTTGCCAGCGCAGTTCATGACGAAGCCAAGCGACATCCGGCGCGGGGAGAACGGCCTGTAAAAGCCAGACACCGTCGGCGGCGCGTCGCAACGCCCCGCGCAATGCGTGGACATTCTCCGGAGACGCGGAGGCGACAAACGCCTCACGGGTTTGCCGGACCTGACCGCTGAGCTGAAGCAGGATTGTTCGAGCCTCACTCGGGCGGGGCGCCTGCGAGGCCTGGCGTGTCGACGTCATGACGTAGATCTCCATCGAACAGGGCTCGCCCAAGCGGCCGGGCCTTCGTCTCGTCAAGCAGAGTGAAGCGCGAGAAGCTGCTCGGTCATGACATTGATCAAGTCCCTCCGCCGTTGACCCCGTTTGTCTGAGAAGCCTTCAAGGGAGCGATCAGGATGACGTCGCAGGACAACGGAACGCTTGTGGTTTCGACCGATACGCTCGCCCCGCTGGCGGGGGATGCACCCGCTCAGGCCGAGGTCGTGCGGGCCTTCGCTCAAGGCATGGCGACCGGGGAGGCGCCGCTTGACCATGTCGTCACGCACATGTCGCATGTCTTTCTAGGTCGCGAGCGCGCCTACAAGCTGGCTCGTGCGCGCGCCCACGGCTTTGGCGATTTCTCCAGCCTGGCGGCGCGGCGAGCGGCCTGCCTTGCCGAATTCGCGCTGAACCGAGGCTTGGCGCCATCGCTCTACGAGTGTGTGAAACCGGTGCGTATGGGTCCGAGCGGCAAGGTCCATATCGGGGGCGGCGGACGGCTTGTCGATTGGGTCATTATCATGCGCCGTTTCGCGCCTGGGGCGCTCTTCAGCGAGCTGGCGCGCGATCAACGCCTCGCACCCGATCATGTCGTCAGCGCCGTTGATGCTGTCGTGCGCGCGCACCGCGCGGCGCCCCCCTTGATGCAGGATGGCGGCGTGCGGGACTATGAAGTCATCCTAGGCGGCCTGCGCAAATCACACGCCGCAGCTCAAGCTCTGGGTCGCGAAATCGAAAACGCCACGGCGTTGTTCGAGGCTTTGGCGAGGCGACTTCACGCCCTAGCTTCGCTCCTGGAACGGAGGCGCCAAGGGGGTTGGACGCGGCGTGGCCACGGCGACCTTCACTTAAGGAATATCTGCATCTTCGAGGGCCAGGTGACGCTGTTCGACGCCCTGGCTTTCGACGAGACTCTGGCCACCGGAGACGTACTCTACGACCTCGCCTTCCTGCTGATGGACCTTCAGGCGCGCGGCCTTGCACCCTACGCCAACCTGGCGATGAACCGCTACTTCGACGAAACACAGCAACCCGAGTGGGCCCTGGCCTTGCTCGCTCCCTTTATGGCGCTCCGGGCGCTGGTACGGATGACGGTCGCCGAGGAAGCCGGCGATCGCAAGGAAGCGGCGCTCTATCATCGCCTCGGCCTGAAGTTGCTCGATCCGCCCCGTCAGCGTCTCCTGGCGATCGGCGGTCTTTCGGGCTGTGGCAAGTCCACCATCGCCCGGCTTGTCGCGCCGAACCTGCCTGGACCATGCGGCGCTCGGGTGCTTCGGACCGACCTGATCCGCAAGCTCGCCGGTGCAGACGCCCGTCGCGATCAAACCACCGACTACTCGATCGACGCGCGCCGGGCCGTCTATCGGAGGCTCGCAACAGCCGCCGAAGAAACGCTTGTTTCGGGAACCTCGGCCATCGCCGACGCGACCTTCGCCGACAGTCTAGCCCGAGAGCAGTTTTCCGCCACGTTCGCCGAAAGGTTCACCGGCGTATGGCTCCACGCCTCCCAGGCGACCCGATTGGCCCGGATCGCAGCGCGACGAGACGATGCTTCCGACGTCACGGCGGCCACCGCCATAGGTCAGATCGAACCTGTCGACCTGGGGCCCGAGTGGGTGATCGTCGAGGTGGAGGCCGCCTCGGATCAGGTGGCCGAACGCGTGACTGCGGCGGCCAGCCAGGCTCCACCGGCGTCCGCTTGCTGAGACTCGATTGGGCCAACCGGTTGCAGTGCCCATCAGGCGAACGTACCTCCCGGCCGCTCAGTCAATTCAGACGCTGATCAGGCGGCGTTTGATCTCGATCAATGACGCTCCAGACGCCTCGGGCGACCTTTCATCCTATGGCACAGGCTTCAGCGTCAATCGGGTTGGTCGATGCGCGTCCCACGCTCCCCTTAGGCTAACGCCCTCGACGCGACATAGGCGGCCGTGACCAGCACCATGAGGGCGAAGGCGCGGCGTGTGATCGCTGCGCGGCTCGCCAACATTCTTGAGACCGGTCCACCGGCGAGGGCTCCAAAGGCGCCGCCCGCCACAAGAGCGGCGAACACCGGCCAGTCGACTAGACCCGACAGGGCGTAGCTGGCGCTGGTCGCCGCACCGAACAACACCACCGAAACCAGGGACGATGCGGCGGCGTTCGCGAGCGTCATGCCGGTCGCCGCCATCAAACCAGGGACGATAAGAAACCCGCCGCCTATCCCGAAGAACCCCGCCGCCAGGCCGACACCGAGGCCAAGTGGGGCCAACCGCCTGGTCAGGGCTGGCGTCAGATGAACGCCTGCATCTCCCTCGTCTTTCTTAGGCATGAGCATCGACAAGCCCACCAGCGCCATGGCCCCAGCGAACCACAAAATCAGTTGCTCGCCGTCGACCATCTTGGCCAGGTGCGCTCCAATAAACGCGCCAGCCAGGCCCGCGCCGCCGAACACCAAGGCGCAAGGCCATTTCACCTGGCCCGCGCGTGCCTGGGCGCCCAGGCCGACGAGAGCGTTCACCGCCACCGCGGCGGCGGAGGTGCCAATCGCCACGTGGGGATCACGCACCCCGACCACGTAGAGCAGCAAAGGCGTGGCCAGCACCGACCCGCCGCCGCCGAAGACGGCCAGCAGCAGGCCGATAAGCGCCCCGCCCACCGTGGCGAGACCGAGGCTGACGAACAGCGGGTCCACAGCGTCAGGCCCGCGCCTGACGGTTCCAAGGCATGGTCGCCAGCAAACGCGCCATACCGCAGAAGCCGGTGACCCCGGCGAAGGTCAGGCCGGCGCCGACAAAGGCCGACAGCCCGAAGAAACCTGGATGGACGAGATAGCCTAGCAGCACACCGAGCAGCACCAGCAAGCCGGCTGCGATCTGCACCTGACGCATCAGTTCGAGCGGCGCCTTGCGGTTCAGGGCAAGCGGTAGCCCCGCCGCGGCCCAGCCGTCGACGCCGCCTTCGAGGACAAAGGCCTCACCTTCCACCACAGCGGCCAGGCGCTCGCAGTTGGCGGCGGTCCGCATACCTGATCGGCAGGTGAAGACCACCTTCTGGCCCTTCGCGATCCGCAGTGGGTCGGCTTCAAGGGTCGCCAATGGCCGCAGTTGCGCGCCCTTCACATGGCGCCGTGCGAATTCGTCAGGATCACGGATGTCGAGCAGCACCGCTTGGCCCTGAGCCAGCAGGTCAGCGACGTCCTTGGGCTTCAGCGTGGTCAGTTGAGTTGTCATCGGCCTTCTTCATGTCTGGAGGACAGAAGATCTCGGCGAGCGTCGCCACCACCTTCATCGCGGCGGGATCAGCGATCCGGTACCAGATGGTCTGGCCTTCGCGGCGTGTCGCCACGACGGCCTCCTCCCGCAGCACCGCCAGGTGTTGAGACAGGGCTGACTGCGACAGGCCGACCAGGGGCAGAAGCTCGCCCACAGATCGCTCGCCGTCCGTCAGCTGGCACAAGATCATCAATCGCCGCTCGTTGCCGAGCGCGCGGAGAAGCTTGGCGGCTTCGCCGGCGCTGGCCTCGAACCGGGTGATGTCGAATTTCGCGAGATCGAACATGGCCGATATATATGAGTTGTTTCTAATTTAGCAAGTTCTTATATATGACGGACGCCAAAGGAGGCTCCGCCATGACCCCTGAAGTACAGACCTTTTTCGACCACGCCACCTCCACCGCCACCTATCTCGTCAGCGACGCGGCCACGCGCACAGCCGCGGTCGTCGATCCGGTGCTGGATTTCGAACCCAAGGGCGCCAAGCTCTCGACCGCGTCGGCCGACACAATCCTGGCCGCCGTGCGAGACCAGGGCCTTCACCTCGCCTACGTCCTAGAGACTCACGCGCACGCCGACCACCTTTCGGCCGCGGACTACATCCGCCGTGAGACCGGCGCGAAGATCGTCATCGGCTCCAAAATCACCGAGGTGCAGAAGACGTTCATTCCATTGTTCGAGGCCGACGATGTTCAGGACGACGGTCGGGTCTTCGATCACCTGCTGGCCGAGGGCGACAGCCTGCCACTGGGCGACCTGACCATCGGCGTGGTGCATACGCCCGGTCACACGCCCGCCTGCGTCACATATCTGATCGGCGATGCGGCCTTCGTCGGCGACACCCTGTTCATGCCTGACTACGGCACGGCACGCGCCGACTTCCCGGGCGGAGACGCGGCCACGCTCTACCGCTCAATTCGCAAGATCATGACCCTGCCGCCGGAAACCCGCGTCTTTGTCGGTCACGACTACCTCCCCGCCGGCCGCGACCGCTTCCAGTGGGAGACCACCGTGGCTGAGGAGAAGGCCAGCAACGTCCACGCCCATGAGGGCGTCAGCGAGGCGGACTTCGTGGAGATGCGCCAGGCGCGGGACGCCACCCTGCCTCCGCCGACCCTTATTCTACCGTCGCTCCAGGTGAATATTCGTGGCGGCGCCTTGCCGAAACCCACAGCGTCCGGACGTGTATTTCTCAGGCTGCCGATTACGTTCGAATAGCTTGACGACATCGACACGGCGCGCCTGAGCAGTGCAGCAACTGTCGGATTGGAGCATTGGCCCTCACCAGCCCACGCGTCCCTGGCGTCTCTACTTGCCGGCGACGAGGTCCGGCGGCGCCCCCCTCGACTTCCAAGCGGATCTGACCGCGAGCCGGACGCAACAAATGTCCCAGTGCCGACCGATCTTCGAGGCGTAGCCTCAGAAGGATGAGCAGCGTCTCCCATCCGGCGGCTCGGCTCATGTCGCTCAGCCGAGCCGCGCATCCTCTGGCGCCCCCTCAGAACAACCCGATCATCGCGCCTCCATCTCTGCGGCAAGTCCCGAAGTGGACCTACGGGACGTCATCCAAGAGCCCATTCCGGACCTTGGATAGGCACGCTATCGGATTTCACCGCTTAGGCAGTTCGCAATCTCCCCGGTTTTGCCGCGACGGTAGGGGCGAACGTCAGCAATAATCGCAAGGTGCCCGACGGCGCAACCGCCGCCGCTATTCTGCGGCCGGTTCCTGGAGTTCTCGGATGACCGAGGCAGCGAGGGTCTGAAAGCGAATGGCGTCGGTGACGCTAGCTTCCTGGTGAGCAGCTGCGTTCCGCAACTGTCGCAGGCCAGTAAGCGCTTCCGACGTCTGCGGCGTAATCGCTCCGGCTTTGACGAGGAAGTGAATGAGGTCTTAGGCGGGCGGCATTCGCCTATTCGTACTGTTCAGCCGGTTCATAACACCGAGCTTGGTTCCCAGCTCCTGCAGGCGTGCTTCGATTGGCTGCCAAGCATCGAGGATCGCGGCCGACGGCGAAATCTCAACGAGCTGTTGAAACCGGTCGTCCTTGAGTGGCTCGCGCAGATCAGGTTCTCGGGACTGACCAAAGTTGGCCTCGACATTGTCGAGCACCTCCGCGAAGTGGATCTCAGCATCACCGAATGAAAACTTGCGGAGTTTGGCTAGAAGGCCTGCGATTTGAGATCGAAACAGGCAGGCGATGATCACGGCAGCAACAGGCCAGGCCAGAGAACCGACGATGGAGGAACTCCACTCCAACCAGCCCATGCCTCGTTCGGACGGTCCTATTTTCAACTCAAGCATGCAGCCGCTCCCCTGGCGAAGCAGGGCGCAACGGCCGTCTCTGCCAACTCAACCTGGGCATAGTGCGGATCAAGGTGGTGGATCCTTGCCTACGACAAGTGCAACACCAGACATCACGGGGCTCGCTTTCGGCCGCGGCGCTTGCCATTCCGCGCTGCAACGGTGGCCGTCAATTTGGGTGCAACAGCCGATGTCGCCTCAACGGACGCGCATGCCTGCCCTACACGGGCTCGAGCTCTGCAACACGCCCCGAACCTGTGCAGTTTCTGAAATGAGACGCTGCCGGTGCGGCTCCAGCCTTCGGCGCTCATAGCGGCATTCGAACGTGCCTTTGCGATCGTCCACTCACCAACGGAACGTGACGCCCAAAATCGGGCCGCTCTGGCTGACGTCGTAGACGAAGTCGCCATCTTCATAATCGACCGCATAGTGCCGCCAGCCCGCCGACAACGCCCACCGCTCATTGAAGTCGTAGCTGGCCGTCGCAAGGGCTTGGTAGGTCAGATCGGATGACACGCCAAAGCCGCCGACATCGCCGTATGCGGTCAGCGACCAGCGCGGGCTGAGCTGCACTTTCGCGCGAGCGCCGATGATCGGATCGAACCAGCTCTCGTCGGGATTGGCCCGCCGGACGACGGTGTCGCGGAAGATTAACGCGAGATCGGGCGAAACCTTGGAGAAGCGCACGCCGCCGAGGAAGTCGATGCTGTACTGTTCTTCTTCGACCGCTCGCCACGCAACGGCGGCGGTCGCGGTCAGTAGCTCGTTCCCAAGCGTAGCGCCAGTAAACCGGGGATCGCGGATCGTGACGTCGTCCGTGCTGCTGTCGGTCTTCACATAACCAAAGTCCGCGATAAGGCCCAGTCGCCCATGCTGAGCCTCGGCCTTGATCATGATCGCGCCGTTGAGGTCCTCAAGGACGTCGCCGAAGGATAGATCGACCTGGGCCGCCGGAAGGTTTGGGAACGCTGCGATGTCGCCCTCCAGTCCCGCGGCCCAGAGGTACGGGGTCACGCTGAACTCCCACTCCTGCGCGGCCGCAGGGGAAGCTAGCAGGACGAGAGTCAAGATCGCGGCAGCATCCCTGAAAGGTCTCATCTGTCGCCTCCCCTTGAGCAAAAGTGATGGCTGGCGTCACCCAAACGGACCTGTGCGTGCGATCATGCCAAGGACCGCCAATAGGCCGACCAGCAGGAGCAGCAGCGCCAGGACAGAGGTGAGCGACGTACGATATTGCGGGCCTGTCCGCAGTAGCTTGAGGTCGTGCAGCCGCGATCGACGGCCCCGTAGATTGGTGAGGAACTCGTAGTGGGTGAAGAGGCCGGCGATCAGAAGGCCGACCCCGAGTAGCACCAGGGCCAAACCGAAGTTGCGGGCGGACGCAAGGGTGACTGCCGGTGAGCCGAGGTCTACCGCCAGTCTGCCGACAAACGTGAAGATGGTGAAGCCGAAGCTAATCAATGAAAGCGAGGTTCGGATCAGGGCCATCAGGGTGCGATCCGAAGCGATGCGCGTACGCTCGAACGCCAGCGCCGTGCGGTTCGAGGCCAGCTCTGTTCCCGGGTCACCGAACACCAGGTCGCTTGCCGGCGCCTCCGTTGTAGGCTTCGCCTCCATGGGCTCCTCCTGAGCGGCCGCTCGGCGGCTCCACCTTGGCGGTTCGCGTTTGATCAGAGGCTTGCAAGGACAACGCGCCAATCGGGCGTCACCCGCATGCGCTCTAGGGGAAACCCCTGGCACGCCACTAGGATGAGGCTGGCGGTCCAGCAGACACGGCCGCCCGTTGAATCCGCCGATTGAGCCAATGTTTGTAGGGCTCAGCCGTGAGCATTCCCGCCAGCAAGAACAGCAAGATAACCGCCGAGACCTGCTCATCGGCAGCGTTCGTGGTCGCTATCATCGCCGCGATTCCTGGATGGCGAGTGGCGCTCGCCAAGGCCAGTGCGCCCCGCTCCCCAATGTTTGGACCGCCAAGAAGATGGCCCGAGAGCAAGCCGATGGCCGAGACCACCACCATCACCAGCACAGTGCCGTTGCCCACCAACTCCATCATTGTGGGCCAGCTGCTTACGAAGACCGGTAGTTCGCCAACGAACAGCAACCCCAGGCTCAGCTTGGACACCCAGGGCGCGGCGCGCCTCGCGAGCCTCGGCGCGAGTCGGCGCAGCGCCAAGCCTATTGTGAGCGGTAGCAATACCTGCCATCCGACCTTGCTGGCCACGGTTTCAATCGAAACCGACGCCTGGACGCCATATATCCAAGCGGCCATAGCGACCCAAGCCGGCACGACGAGCACCGTGAGAAGCGCAAGCGCGGTGTAGAGGCCGTAGGCGTAAGCCCTCGTCGCTCCGGCCTTCAATTCCTCCCCCGGGAGGACTGGCGGCACAGCCGATAGCGCCATCAGCACGATGCCCATCTTCACAATCGGCGTAAGCGGAAGAAGCGCGATTAGCAGGCTGGCCGCCACGGGCACGATGACGTTCACCGAGAGCACGCCGACGAAAAGCAGCTTGGGTCGCCTCAGAACGTAGAGCACGTCGTCGGCGGTCGCATCGAGGCCAACCGCCAAGATGAGGGCTATGAGGCTGCCCGAAACCACGGCGTCGGAGATGGCCAGGAATGAAGCAACATCACCCATATGCCCCCACAATCATATCGAGATAGCTCGTGGTTCAGTTTACGTGCCGGCGGCGACCGCAGCCGGTCAAATCTCTGCGCCAACTATATTCTATGACTGTAGGCGATCGCTTCCATCAATTGAGGCGAATAAGCACTTTGGGACTGTCATGCAGGGCATCGGCTTGCGCCCCTCCCCCGCTCGTTCAAAAATGGCTCAGATAGCCACCGTCGACGGCGATGACCTGTCCGGTCACGTAGGATGCGGCCGGTGATGCAAGGAACACGACGGCGCCCGCAATTTCCTGTGGTTGGCCCCAACGCCCCAGCGAAGTCCGCTTCTGAAGGTAGGTTGCGACCTCGGCGTCGTCCGTCATCGCCCGATTGGCCTCAGTCGCGAAGTAGCCAGGCGCGACGGCGTTGACCGTGATGTTCCTGGGGCCAAGTTCCGCGGCCAGGGCGCGGGTCAGGGCGTCGAGGCCGCCCTTTGCTGCGGTATAGGCCGCGTCTCCAGACCTGGCGATAGGTCCGGCGATGGAGGTGATGTTGATGATCCTTCCCCCCGCCGGCATGTGCTTCAGAGCCATGCGCGTCAGGTCGAAGGGCGCGACAAGATCGATCTCGATCAGTTTGCGAACGGCGGCCCGATCGAGCACGCCAATGGGCCGCCGATCGCGAACACTGGCGTTGTGGACCAGAATGTCGAGTCGGCCGTGCCGACCGGCCAAACCTTCGACAGCGGCCTCCAGCGCCCCTTCATCTGCGAGGTCAGCTATGCAGGTGTCGATCAAAACCGATGGCTCCCACTCGAGCATGAGCGCGGTCGCCGCCTGCAACCCTGCGGGATCGCGACCGTGCAGCACGGCGAGCGCTCCAGCCCTGGCCAAACCAAACGCGATCTCGAACCCCAGCCCTCCGGAAGCGCCGGTGACCAGCGCAACCTTGCCACTTAGATCGAAGGAAGAATCCATTCCTCTCCTTGCCATATCTGGACGAACTCCGACCAGTCATGGGAGCGCCAGGTTCTCGCAGTTGCAAAACTCGGCCTAGATCCCAATTTGTGCGAAGTCGTCGCCCTGCCCTGCGCGCGGCGTTTGCCACCAGATCGGAGCCCACCTTGGCCAAGCCCATGAAGATCGACTTCGTCTCGGACGTCTCGTGCCCATGGTGCGTCGTCGGGTTAGGTGGGCTTGAGGAAGCCCTGACCAAGGTCGGCGACCTGGTCGAGGCAGACATTCATTTTCAGCCCTTTGAACTCAATCCGAACATGCCGCCCGAGGGGCAGAACATCGTCGAGCATGTCGGCGAAAAATACGGGGCGACGCCTGAGCAGTCCGCCGCCAACCGAACGGCCATCCATGCCCGAGCGGCCGAGGTAGGGTTCGCCATGAAAACCCACGATCAAAGCCGCATCTACAACACCTTCGATGCGCACCGACTGTTGCACTGGGCGGGGATCGTCGGCGGCCAAGCCAAATTGAAGCGCGCTCTTTTCGACACCTACTTCACCCAGGGGCGCAGCCCAGCCGACCACGACGTGCTCGTAGACACCGCCGTGGCGGCTGGCCTTGATGGTGAGGCCGCACGTGAGGTCCTGGCATCGGGGCGCTACGCCGATGAAGTACGGCAGGCCGAACGTCGATGGCAGTCGGCCGGGATCAATTCGGTCCCAGCCGTCGTCATCAATGACCGTTACCTGATCTCAGGCGGCCAGCCGGCGGCGGCTTTCGAACAAGCCCTGCGCACAATCGCCGCCGAGATCGCCGAGCCCGCGGCCACCTAGGGGCCGCACTCCCCGCCGCCCGAGCGACGTCGGTGGAGCGCCTAAGCGCTCCACCGGGCCGCGCCCTATTCGGCGGCCTGGGCCAACGGCTCAGGCTTCACGGGCCGGCTGCTGCGACCGTCAACTGAGACCGGGACATCACCATCGAGCGTGACGCGGCGCATCACGCGGCGCTGATCTCCATAGTCGTCCACGGCATAGTGCTGGGTGGCCCGGTTGTCCCAGATCGCGAAGTCGCCGGCGCGCCAACGCCAGCGGACAGTGTTCTCCAGTCGGGTGACGTGGTCCTGTAGAATGTCGATCAGGCGGCGCGAGTCCGCGGCCGAGAAGCCGACTAGCGACTTCACGAACTGCCCCAGCACCAAAGTCCGCTCGCCGGTCACCGGATGCACGCGGACGACCGGCAGTATGGATGGCGAGATGTCCGTCAGCGCTCATGGGATGTCTCCTTGCTTGAGCAAAAGTCATTCAGCAGGGGTGGCGAGAGGGCCGGCGTCGCGCTGGGCGAGCTGGCGGCGAATATCCCGATGGCGGGCCTCGTCGAGGCTGAAGCCGGAGATCAGCCAGGCCGAGACCAAATGGGCCGCGGCGGCCCCCCGGGCGAAGACCAGCTTCAGCGCCATCAGCGCCTCGGGCGTATTAACCTCAAGCACGATACCGGCGAGGCGACGCTGAAGTTCCCACATATCTCGCCGTCATTCGCAGCGCCGCTACAGCGCGCCGCCTCATGACCCAGCAAAGGGCCAGCGGGGTATGCGGCGAGCCCATCACAGGGTTTTCACCGATCAACATCCGCATCTGAGTGGCCCAAGGTCATCGGCGGCGCGGAAGCGCGCGCCGCCGATGGATCATGATCATGACTCTCGCCGAACTGGTCCTCCTGGCGCTCAAGGCCAGCATCGCGCTCCTGGTGTTCACCATCGGGCTCGGGACGGCGCCCAAGGAGCTGACCTACTTCTTCCGCCATCCGGGCCAACTTGTCCGGTCGCTGGTCTCGATGAACCTGGCCATGCTGGTCATCGCCGTGCTCATCGTACTCATCTTCCCACTGCACCCGGCGGTCGAGGTGACCCTGGTGGCCCTGGCCTTGTCGCCAGTGCCACCAATCTTGCCCAAAAAGCTCGTGAAAGCCGGCGGTGGGCACGACTATGTCATGGCTCTGCTGTTTTCGGCCGCGCTCTTCGCCCTCATCTCGATCCCGCTCGGCGGCCTCATCCTTGATGCGATCTTCCCAGCTAAAATCCGCATCCCGCTAGGTCCCCTCCTGCCGGTGTTGCTCGGCACGGTCATCGTCCCGACCATCACCGGCGTCGTGGTGCGTGTGCTTGCGCCGAAGGTGACTGAGCGCATCGACGGGCCCTTGGCCGCGGTCGCCACCGGGCTTCTGCTCGTCGCCGCGGCGCTGATCATCTTCAAGGCCGGACCGCTGATCCTCGCCCAGATTGGCAACGGCACCTTGGCCGCGCTCGCCGCTTTTGTGATCTTGGGCCTACTGGTCGGCCATGTGCTGGGCGGTCCAACGGCCGGCGACCGCTCAGTCCTGGCCCTGGCCACCGCATCGCGACATCCAGGCATCGCGATGGCCATCGGTCATCTGGTCTATCCAGGTGAAAAGGCGGTTCCGGCGGCGATCATCATCTATCTGCTGCTCAGCGTCGTGCTCAGCATACCCTATGTCAGATGGCGCAAGAGCGCCTTGGACGAGGCCTTAGTTAAGGCGCCCTAGCGACGTCGGCACGGGTTCCCACCACCTGGCGGGAACCCGATGACGTCATCAGCGAAAAGCCAAGCCGTCGAATTCGCCGGATGACCGCCACGCCTCGAGATACTTGAAATAGGCCGTCGCTCCCGCCGGATAGCCGACATTCAGGCGCGCGGCCGGACCGGGATCCTGCCCCTCGTTGTTGTAGTAACCAGGCGTGCAATCGGGCGCGCCGATCATGCGGCCCGGCGCCGTCAGCAGCAACTGCACCCAGGCTTCCTGGGCCTCTGGCGTGACCTCGACCTGGTTCGCGCCGACGTCGAGAGCGTGCTTGATCGTCAGGGCGATGGTGCGGCCAGCCTCGGTCAGGTTGTGCGGCACATTGGAGATCAGGTTCGCCCCCTGGGTCGGCTGCACGAAGAAGGCGTTCGGGAAGCCGTGAACGTGGATGCCGTGCTTGGATCGCATGCCCTCCGCCCACGCGTCGGAAAGCGTCAGGCCGTCGCGTCCGGTGAGCTCGAACCCTGCCCGACGCTTGTACTCGGTGCCGACCTCGAAGCCCGAGGCGTAGATGATGCAGTCGACCTCGTACTCGACGCCGCCGACGACGATCCCCTTTTCGGTGATCTTCTCAACGCCTTTGCCGTCGGTATCGACAAGCTGCGTGCCGGGGGTGTTGAAGGCCTGCAGATAGGCGTCGTGGAAGCACGGACGCTTGCAGAGCTGGCGATACCAGGCCTTCAGGTTCTGGGCGGCCTCGTCGTCCTCGACGATGGCGTCCACGCGGGCGCGGATTTCCTCCATCTTCTCGAAGTCAGAATCCTCATAGGCTGCCAGCATCTTCTGCGGCGTCATATCTTCCCGCGGAAGCTGGGCAATCTTGGCCCGAATGCGCCGGGAGAGATCGGTCCAGCCATCTTGGACCAGATCGACCTCAGCGTTGCCGCCTGCCTGGTTGGCGGTGAAATTCTCCAGCCAGCGCTGCTGCCAGCCGGGCGTTGCGATCCCGGCGAACCACTCCGGATCGATCGGGGCATTGGCCCGCACATCCACCGAGGACGGCGTGCGTTGAACCACGTAGAGCGCCTTGCAAGCCCGCGCCAAGTGCGGAACGGCCTGAACCGAGGTCGCTCCGGTGCCGATGATGGCCACCCGCTTGTCGGCGAGTTTATCCATCAGCGCGCCCTTGGGGTCGCCACCGGTATAGCCATAGTCCCAGCGGCTGGTGTGGAACGAGTGACCTTTAAAGGACTCGATCCCGGGAATACCCGGCAGCTTGGGCACGTGCAGCGGGCCGGTCCCAAGGCCGATGAAGCTGGCCGTGAAGCGGTCCCCGCGATTGGTCGAGATCACCCAGCGTGAGTTCGCCTCGTCCCAGCTCAGGTCTTTGACCTCGGTATGGAAAAGCGCGTTCTCATAGAGGCCGTACTGGGTGCCGATCCGCTGGCACTGCGCCAAGATCTCCGGCGCGTGCGCATACTTCTCGGTCGGCATGTGCCCGGTTTCTTCGAGCAGCGGCATATAGATCATCGAGGCGGTGTCGCACTGGGCGCCCGGATAGCGGTTCCAGTACCAGGTGCCGCCGAAGTCGCCGCCCTTCTCGATGATCCGCACGTCGGTGACGCCCGCCTCGACCAGGCGCGCGCCGGTGACCAGCCCAGCAAACCCGCCGCCGACGAATGCGAATGTCACGTGATCGGTCTTCGGCTCGCGCTCGACGAGCGGTGTGTAGGGATCGTCCAGATAGTGGGCCAGGCGACCCTTCACTTCGAGATACTGCTCGTTTCCATCCGTGCGGAGCCGCTTGTCGCGCTCCTCGATGTACTTGGCGAGCAACGCCTTCTTGTCGATCGGCGGCTTAACAGCCTCGGTCGTCGTCATGCAAAAGACCTCAATCAAAATGACGAAGGTCCATGCGTCCGGCCCCCCGCCCATCGCGGCAATATATTCGAAGTTAGAGTATGGAAGGCTGCAGCGCCACTGGCTCAGTGGCCCCCCTGCCCTTCGTCATCAGGTTCGTGTCAATCCCGCCGCACGGAGGTCCGCGATGGTTGGATAGCCATCGACCGCCATAAGTAGATCGGCCTCGGCCAGGATGCTCTTCAGCACATGGGCGACGCCATCGGCGCCGCCGAGCGCCATGCCATAGGCGTAGGGCCGCCCCACGCCGACAGCCGCGGCCCCCAGCGCGAGAGCCTTGACGACGTCGCTGCCGGATCGGACTCCGGAGTCGAACAGTACCGGCGTCTTGCCCGAAACTTCGACCACGCCCTTCAGCATGTCGATCGCCGCCAACCCGCCATTGGCCTGCCGGCCGCCGTGGTTGGAGCAATAGATGCCATCGACTCCGCCATCGATCGCGCGGAGCGCATCGTCGGGATGGCAAATGCCCTTCAGGATCAATGGCAGCTTGGTCAGTGAGCGCAGCCAGGGAAGGTCGGCCCAGGTCAACGGCTTGCCGAAGATCCGCCCCCACTGCCCAACTGCCGCCGCGCCGTCTTCCTCAGGCGGCTTTGCCAGCAGCGAGCGGAAGTGCGGATCGGAGAAGTAGTTGGCGAGCGCGTGGCCGCGCAATTGTGGGAAGTTGGCGTCATTGAGATCACGTGGCCGCCAGCCCGTGACCCATGTATCCAGGGTCACGACGATGCCTTTGAACCCCGCAGCCTCGGCTCGACGCACCAGGCTCGCGGCCAGATCCTTGTCCTTGGGCGTATAGAGCTGGAAGAAACCTGGCGTGTCGCCCATCGCCGCGGCGACGTCCTCCATTGGATCGTTGGTCAGGGTAGAGGCCACCATCGGCACGCCAGTGGCGGCCGCCGCCCGCGCCGTGGCGATGTCGCCATGACCATCCTGAGCGCACAGCCCGATCACCCCGATCGGAGCCATGAAGATCGGGCTCGGCAGCTTTAGGCCAAAGAGCTCGACCGTGAGGTCACGTGTGGTGCAATCAACCATCATGCGCGGCGTCAGGCCCAAGCGCTTGAAGGCCTCGGCATTGTGATTCTGGGTGAACTCGTCGCCGCAACCACCCTGGACGTAGGAGAGCACGGAGGGCGGCATGGCCGCCGACGCGCGCTGCTCCAACGTCTTGAAGTCCACCGGAAGGTTCGGGCGTACGCCCTGTAAGCCCTTAAAGTAGATCTCGTTCTGATAGGAACCGAAATCGGGCATCAAACTCTCCTTCAAGGAACCTGGGGTCGCGGGCCTCGCAGCCTGTTAGTCGCGGAAGCTGGGATCGATCCGGTCCAACTTGCGCAGCAGGGCCGGCCAAGCGAGGCCTTCCGCCAACCGCTTCATGCCCGGTGCGGCGGTCTGTGTCTCGACCTTCTCGGCGACGCCCTGGTTCGGCCGAGACGATTTGACCGACGATGACCGATCCGCATTCGCCCCCCCCGATGCCCTCCGACATCGTTCTTGCCGGTCTACGGCCTGGGCGATGCGCCCGATGGCCTCTGGAGCGTCGTGGAGGGCGAAGTGCGGTTGGTTTCCTATCCGGAGTCGGTGGGCATGATTGTGGGGCAAGGCGCATGGTTCGGGGAGCCATCGGTCGTCGATGCCAGGATGATCGCGCTGTCCTACGGCGAGATCGCCGTGCGCGAACCGCAGGCCCTTCGCGCGATCGGTCAGTGAGGCGCAGGCCCCGCTAGAGCTTTTGCATCCCCAGCAAGATAGCGATCAAACACCTGCGGCGGCTGTCTGTTGAACGATGCCCGCAGTTGCTCCATCGCCGTCTGTGCCTCTCGCACGCCCCCCTTGGTGGGCCGGTCGATATCGAGAATGAGCAGTAGCGACAGCGTCAGCAGCAGGAGCATGAATCCGGCCGCTCCCCGGCCGCGATTCCCGACAAAAACGTAGCCGAGCACACCGGCCGTCACAATCAGATAGACGAACAGGACGACGAATACCTCTGTCGGCACGCGAGCCATGCGCGCCATCTTTCGCGAGGCGTCGAGGTCGATGACGTTATTCACGCTATCCAGGAAGGTGCTTGAGAAATCGAGGCCCTTGATGGTGACGAACGCTGACGCGGTCGCCGCCCAGAGGTCGGTGAGCATGCGATCATTTTCGGCCAGCAACGGAGGAACCTGCGCTCTCGGCGCGCTGGCCAGGGCAATCCGATTGTCGGTGTAGTTCACCAACAACTGGCTGATCCGTTGGCGGTGAGGCTCCTGAAGAAGTTGAGCCCTTAGGTAGGTAGTGCCGATCGCGTTGGCTTCCTCCAACACCAGGACACGCCTCGCCTCGAACCGATCGACGGCCAGCGAAAAGGTGAAGCCCATCAACAGGGCCAACAGCCCGAGGACGGCGGAAACGACATAGCCCTCCAGCCCGCCTTCCTTGTCAGGTTCGGTCGAGGGGGCGTGACTTTCGTGGCGTTTGCGCAGCGCGATCCCGCCCCAAAGAGCGATGAGCATCAAGATGAGGACACCGCATCCCAAGATGAGGAGCGGTGCGTTGTTGAGCCAGTCGTTCAGGATGTTCCAAACCATGGGCGCCTCCATGGTCAGGCTCCGTTGAGACCGCCCTCCGGTACATCAGTGAAAACCCCCATGCCGAGACGGGAAACGCCCACTCTCCACAGGGCCTAGTTCTCGGACTTCGACCCAGCTTGACGCCGAAATCCAACGCACGCACTCATGCTCCATGAACACGGTTCAACCTGGCGCGAGTCTCGATCTGCAAGCTGCGTGGAGAGACGGCGCACGTGCCTTGCGAGAAGGCCGGGCGGCGCAAGCCCTGGGCCTTTTCAACAAGATCACTGCGGCAAGCCAGGCGCCCTCCACAGTCTGGATCGGCGTGGCGATGGCCCATCGCGCCCTGGCCGATCGGGGCCAGGAACTCGCGGCTTTGCAGCAGGCGCTGAGCCTTGAGCCCCGGGATATCCGCGTCCTGATCATGGTCGCCGACAACCACGCCGCGGCGAACGATGCGCGGGCGGCGGGCGCCTATTATTCCACAGCCGTCAAGATCGCGGCGGCGACGACTGGCCTGGACCGGGGCCTGGAGGCCGAGGTCGCCCGGGCACAGCAGATGTTGGAGAACTACGCCGCCGGCTATGGCGACCATCTGCGCGATAGTCTGGGCGGGGCGGCCCTGGCCCAGCCCGCAGCGCGCAGAATGAGCCGTGCCTTGGACCTGATGCTCGGCAAGACCGAGCTCTACCTACAGAAGCCTACCTCGTTCTATTTCCCCGAGTTGCCCAACATCGAATACGCCGACCGCGCGCAATTTCCGTGGCTCGACAAGGTGGAGGCGGCCACCCACGACATTCGCACTGAACTGATGCGCGTGCTTGAAGAGGACACAGCCTTCGCGCCCTATGTAGAGGCCGATCCGAACCGGCCGTTTTTCGACGGCCACGGCATGTTGGGCAATCCAGATTGGAGCGCCTTCTACCTCTGGAAGGCCGGGGCGCCGGTCCCAGAGAACGCCGCGCGGTTCCCGGCCACGATGGCTGCGCTCGAGGACGCGCCGCTGTGCCGCGTTCCGGGTCGTACGCCTTCGATCCTGTTCTCGCTGCTGCGACCCGGCGCGCACATCCCGCCGCATCATGGGTTCATGAACGCGCGCTACATTTGCCACCTGCCGCTCATCGTTCCCGATGGCTGCGCCATGCGCGTAGGATCGGAGACCAGGGCCTGGAACGAAGGCCAGGCCTGCGTGTTCGACGACAGCATCGAGCACGAGGCCTGGAATCGAAATTCCGATCACCTGCGAGTGGTGATGATCTTCGACATCTGGCGGCCAGAATTGACCGCGGCGGAGCAGGACATGATCAGCACCGTCCTCCAGGCCGTGGACGCCTATGGAATGGGCGCGGCCGCCGACGCGACGCTCTGAGAGGCCATCGCCGTCCTTATAACTCCCTTATGCCGCCCGCTCGGAACTCGTCTCGAAACCTGACGACCCGCGGGTCCACTCTCCAAGCCTGACCATAAGGCTATGGAGACATCACCGTGGCGGACCTCATCTATCTCGGCCTAGGCGCGGGGGCGTTCATGCTCTTCGCGGCCTTCGCCATTGGCCTACGGCGGCTCTGACAATGTTCGTGGACCTGCTCTGGGCCGCCGGCGCGATAGCCGTGGCCGTCTACATGCTCGCGGCGCTGCTGCGCCCTGACCGCTTCTGACGGAATACTGAAATGACTTGGCAAGGATGGGCGGAGATCGCCCTGACGCTGGCCGTGGCCATAGGGCTCGGCTGGCCTCTCGGCGTCTATATGTCCCGAGTTTGGAATGGCGAGCGGACCTGGCTCGACCCGGTGTTGAGGCCAGTAGAACGGTTGGTCTATGCCGGTTGCGGCGTGGATGCGACGAAGAGCCAGACCTGGTTCTCCTACGCGGCCGCCCTGCTGGCCTTCAATGCGGTCGGCTTCGTGCTCGTCTACGCGATCATCCGGCTGCAGGGCGTCCTGCCGCTGAATCCGCAGGGCTTTCCCGGCGTGTCCGAGCACCTGGCGTTCAACACCGCCGTTAGTTTCGTGACCAACACCAACTGGCAGTCGTACGGCGGTGAAAGCACCATGTCGCACTTCAGCCAGATGGCGGCTCTGACGGTGCAAAACTTCGTTTCCGCCGCGACTGGCGCGACCATCGCCGCGGCCCTGGCGCGCGGCTTCGTCGCCCACCGCGGTGAGGGCGTCGGCAACTTCTGGGCCGATCTCGTTCGGACCGCCCTCTATGTCCTGCTACCATGCTCCATCGTCCTGGCCCTGGTGCTGGTCGCCCTGGGCGTCCCCCAGACGCTCCAAGCTTCAGCCATGGCGACCACGGTCGAAGGCGCTGAGCAGAAGCTGTCGCTCTTCGCGGTCGCCAGCCAACTGGCCATCAAGCAGCTCGGCATCAACGGCGGCGGCATTTTCAACGTCAACTCCGCCCATCCGTTCGAAAACCCCAACCCGCTCACCAACTTCCTCACCGCTGTCTCGATCAACGTGCTCGGCTGGGCCGCCTTCTTCGCCTTTGGCCGCTCGGCCCTAGCCGGCAAGGACATTCGCGCCCTGGTGATGGCCGCCGCCATCCTGCTCTCAGCCGGCGCGACCGGCATCTATCTCGCCGAGACCCAGCCCGCGCCCGCCTTGGTCGCGGCCGGCGTCGACGCCAGCCAGAATATGGAAGGCAAGGAAGTTCGCTTCGGCGCCGCGGCAACAGCCGCCTGGGCCGCCCAGACGACAGGCGCCTCGAACGGCTCGGTCAACGGCATGCACGGCAGCTTCATGCCGCTCGGCGGCGGGATCGCGATGTTCCTGATGATGCTTGGCGAAATCCTGCCAGGCGGCATCGGCTCGGGGATCGCCGTGATGGTGATCATGGCCCTTCTGGCGGTGTTCATCGCTGGTCTGATGGTCGGCCGGACGCCCGAATACCTGGGCAAGAAGGTCGAGGCCAAGGAGATCAAGCTGGCGATGCTGGCGGTTTTGGTCGTCCCGCTGTCGATGCTGGGCTTCTCGGCAATCGCCGCGATCCTCCCCACGGCGCTTGAGGGTCTGCTGAACCACGGCCCGCACGGCCTGTCGGAGATCCTTTACGCCTATGTCTCCACCACGGCGAACAACGGCTCGGCCTTCGCGGGCCTGACCGCCAACGCCCCATGGTGGAACACCACGCTGGGCCTTGCCATGCTGATGGGGCGCTTCGTGCCGATCATCGCGGTGCTGGCCATCGCCGGCTCGCTGGTCGCCAAGCCCAAGCTCGCTCCGTCCGCAGGCACCCTGCCCACCAACAGCGGCCAATTCGTCGGCTTGCTTGTGGGTGTGATCCTGATCCTGGGCGGCCTGCAATTCTTCCCTGCCCTCGCCCTAGGCCCGATCGTCGAGCACTTCCAGGTGCTGACGACGCTGGCCGCTCGCTGATCCTTCGAGGCATCCGACAATGACCGCGTCTTACGTTCCGCAAGGCGAAAACCGCCGCAAGGCGTCCACCCTGGCGACAAGCCTGTCGCCGGCCATGCTTGGCCGCGCCGCCCGCGACGCCGTGGTGAAGCTCGATCCGCGCAAGCTGACCGGCAACCCGGTGATCTTCGCGACCTGGGTGGTGGCCCTGCTGGCTTCAGCCTCCGCCGTCGCCGAGATCGTCGCCGGCCGCAACTGGGGCTTCGAGATTCAGATCGCGCTCTGGCTCTGGGCCACGGTGCTGTTCGCCAATCTGGCGGAGAGCGTCGCCGAGGGCCGAGGCAAGGCCGCCGCCGACTCTCTTCGCGCCACCCGTGTCACCACCAAAGCCAAGTTGATCGTCGATCAGGCCACCGGGACCATCGTCCCCACCCCTGCCCACAAGCTCGGGGTTGGCGAGGTCGTCCTGGTCGAGGCCGGTGACGTGATCCCGGCCGACGGTGAGATCATCGAAGGCGTGGCCTCGGTCAACGAGGCCGCCATCACCGGGGAGAGTGCCCCAGTGATCCGTGAAAGCGGCGGCGACCGGTCCGCTGTCACAGGCGGCACAACGGTCGTCTCCGACTGGCTGAAGATCCGCATCACCTCGGAAGCCGGCAACACCTTCCTCGACCGCATGATCGCGATGGTCGAGGGGGCCGACCGCCGCAAGACGCCGAACGAGATCGCCCTGGCGGTGCTGCTGGCGGGGCTAACCCTGATCTTCCTGATCGCGGTCGCCACCCTGCTCGGCCTCGGCAAATATTCGGGCGTCATCCTGCCGCCGATGGTCCTGGGCGCGCTGTTCATCACCTTGATCCCGACCACGATCGGCGGCCTGCTGTCGGCCGTCGGGATCGCCGGCATGGACCGCCTGCTGAAGGTCAACGTCCTGGCCACCTCGGGCCGCGCGGTCGAGGCCGCCGGCGATGTCGACACCCTGCTGCTCGACAAGACCGGCACCATCACCTTCGGCAACCGCATGGCCACCGAAGTCATCGCCGCCCCTGGGATCCGCCAGGAGGTCGCCATGCGCGCGACCTTGATGGCCTCGCTCGGCGACGAGACCCCGGAAGGCCGTTCCATCGTTGACCTGGCTCGGGGCCTTGGTTTCGAACTGGAGGCGCCGGAAGGCGCGACCCTTATCCCGTTCAGCGCCACAACCCGGCAATCGGGCCTGGATGCGGACGGTCAGTCGTGGCGCAAGGGTGCGGTGGATGCGGTGATCCGCAGCCTGGACCTCAAGCCGGAGCAGATCCCGGCCGATCTGTCGGCGGCGGTCGATCGCATCGCCCGCTCGGGCGGCACCCCGCTCGCCGTCAGTGAGAATGGGGCCCTGGTCGGCGTCATCCACCTGAAGGATGTCGTGAAGCCCAACGTAAAGGAGCGGTTCGCTGACCTGCGTCGGATGGGTCTGCGGACGGTGATGATCACTGGCGACAATCCGGTGACCGCCGCGGCGATCGCCTCGGAGGCCGGCGTCGATGACTTCCTGGCCGAAGCCACGCCTGAGGACAAGCTGCGCCTGATCCGGGAAGAGCAGGCCAAGGGGCGGCTGGTCGCCATGTGCGGCGACGGCGCCAACGACGCCCCGGCCTTGGCCCAATCGGATGTCGGCGTGGCGATGCAGACCGGCGCCCAGGCCGCCAGAGAGGCCGGCAATATGGTCGACCTGGATAGCGACCCGACCAAGGTCATCGAGATCGTCGAGGTCGGCAAGCAGATGCTGATCACCCGCGGCGCGCTCACCACCTTCTCGATCGCCAACGACGTGGCCAAGTATTTCGCCATCATCCCGGCGATGTTCGCGACTGCCTTGCCCGCGCTCGGCGCCCTGAACATCATGAACCTGCACAGCCCGGAAAGCGCGATCCTCTCGGCGGTGATCTTCAACGCCCTGATCATCGTGGCGCTGATCCCGCTGGCCCTTCGCGGCGTGCGCTACCGGGCGGTGGGCGCGGCCAAGCTCCTGTCCCGTAACCTGCTGATCTATGGCCTGGGCGGCCTGGTCGCCCCGTTCATCGGCATCAAGCTGATCGACATGATCGTCTCCGGCCTTGGGCTTGCCTGATGGTCATGCGTGAACTTCTCATCTCGGGCGGCCTGATCGCCCTGCTCTTCGCCTGCGCCCTCCTCGGCCGCGCCGCCTAGGACGCCGCCATGGTCACGCCCAACACACAAGAAGAACCTTCCAGGACCTCTCTCATGACCCAGTACCTCGTACTCCCAGCCGCCGTCCTCGCCACCGCATCCCTCATCGCCGCCCCAGCCTTGGCGCAGGAAACGAGCGACATGTTCGACGTGTCGTTCAACGTGGGCGCCGCCACCGACTACGTCTGGCGCGGCGTCAGCCAGACGGACGAGAACCCCCAACTGTCGGCCGGGATAGACACCACGGTCGGAAGCCTCGGCTATGCCGGAGCCTGGATTTCGAACGTCGACTTCAACAACGGAACTGACGCCGAGTTCGACCTCTATGCGGGGATCAAGCCGCAGCTCGGCCCGGTCACAGTTGATCTTGGCGTCATCTACTACGGCTACATCAACCAACCGTCCGGCCCCCAGCAGGACTTTGTCGAACTGAAACTGGCAGGTTCGATGCCAATCGGCCCGGCCACGCTGGGCGGGGCGGTGTTCTATTCCGACGACTTCTTCGGCGAGACCGGCCAGGCGACCTATGTCGAGCTCAATGGCTCGGTCCCGGTCGCCGAGAAGGTCTCGATCTCAGGCGCTGTCGGCCGTCAGAACGTCGACTATGACGGCGATTACACGACCTGGAACCTGGGTGCGAGCTACGCCCTCAACGACGTCGTCGGCTTCGATCTTCGCTACCACGACACCGACGAACACGGCTTCGGCGACCTCTACGGCAGCCGGGTCGCTCTCGGCGTCAAGGCCGTCTTCTAGGAGATTTGCGCCATGCTTTCCCTTATCCGCCCAGCCGTCGTATCGATGGCCTTCTTCACCCTTCTGCTTGGGATCGCCTATCCAATGCTGATCACCGGCGTGGCCCAGGGCGCCTTTCCGAACCAGGCGAACGGCAGTCTCGCCGTTGTCGACGGCAAGGTCGTGGGCTCCGAACTGATCGGCCAGAACTTCGCCAAGCTTCAGTATCTCCACCCGCGTCCCTCCGCCGCCGGCGCGAACGGCTATGACGCCTCGGCATCGTCGGGCTCCAACCTCGGTCCTCTGAACGAAGACCTTGCCAAGCGGGTCAAGGACAGCGCTGTCGCGATCCGGGCCGAGGACGGTCAGGGCGTCATCCCGGCCGATGCGGTCACCACCTCCGGCTCAGGTCTCGACCCACATATTTCGCCGGAATATGCGGCCCTGCAGGCCGATCGTGTCGCAAAGGCCCGGGGCGTCGATCCACGCCTCGTGCGCGAATTGTTCGCAGCCCATGTCGAGGGCCGGGTCCTCGGTGTCCTCGGCCAGCCGCGCGTGAACGTGCTGGAGACCAATCTCGCCCTCGACGCACGCTATCCCGTGCTTCAACCTCCCGCAGCATGAGCCCGGACGAACCCCGCCGCCCCGATCCGGACGCCTTGCTGGCGGCAACCGCCAGGCCTGGCCGGGGGCGTCTGAAGGTCTTCCTCGGCATGTCGCCAGGGGTGGGCAAGACCTTCGAAATGCTACGCGCCGCTCGCCGCCGAAAGGCGGAGGGCGGCGACGTCGTTGTCGGCGTGGTCGAAACTCACGGCCGCCGGGAGACACAGTCGCTGCTGCGGGGGCTGGAGGTCATGGCCCGCCGCCCGATCGACTATCGCGAGCGGACCTTGCTGGAGTTCGACCTCGACGGAGCGCTGGAACGCAAACCGGCCCTGCTGCTCGTCGATGAATACGCCCATTCGAACGCCCCAGGATCACGCCACCCCAAGCGCTGGCAGGACGTCGAGGAGATCCTGGCCGCGGGCATCGACGTCTGGACGACGCTGAACGTCCAGCACCTGGAAAGCTTGCGGGAGGTCGTCTGGAAGATCACCGGGGTGCGGCAGCGCGAAACCGTTCCAGACTCGGCCCTCTCGCGAGCCGACGAGATCGAGCTTATCGACATCACCCCGTCCGAGCTCCGCGAGCGGATGGCCGAGGGCAAGGTCTATATCGGCGACACCGCGCGCCTCGCCGCCGAGCGGTTCTTCAAGCCGGAGAACCTGACGGCGCTGCGCGAACTCGCCTTGCGCCGGGCGGCGCAGACCGTGGACGACCAACTTCTGGGCGCGATGAAACGGGCCGGCGTCGAAGGCCCCTGGGCGGCTGGAGAACGCATCCTCGTCCTTCTCGGCCCCGACGCCTCAGCCGGAGCCCTGGTCAGGACCGGTCGGCGGCTGTCAGACATGATGATGGACGCGCCATGGTTCGTGGCTCACGTCGAACGTCCCAACGCCCCACCCGCGCCGGCGGTTGGACAAGCGCGCCTGAACGAGGCGCTCAAGTTGGCTGAACAACTGGGCGGCGTTCCGGTGATGCTGACGGGCGACGACCTCGTGGCCAGCGTCCTCGACTATGCGCGGCGTAACAATGTCACCCAAATCGTCGTCGGCAAATCTGGGCGTCCGCGTCGCAACCCCTTCCGCCGCTCGCTGATCCACGCCCTGTTGGAGGAGGCGCAGGGCGCGGCCCTGCACGTCGTCACCGAGGGCGCAGAACCCGACGCACCGGCCCCGCCTCGTGCGCGCGCGCCATTGAGTTCCTGGCCCTGGGCGGGGCACGCCGGCGCGGTCGCGCTGGTGAGCGTCGCCGCGCTAGTCGCCAGCGCGACCTTTCAGGTCGCCGAGACCGCCAACCTCGCCATGATCTTCATGCTGAGCGTACTGGTCAGCGGCCTGGCGTTCGGACTCTGGCCAGCCCTTACCGCGGCCACGCTTTGCGCGTTTGCCTACAATTTCTTCTTCCTTGAGCCGCGCTTGACGGTGCGCATCGGGCATCCAGCCGACGTGCTGACCTTCGCGGTCTTCTTTGCGGTGGCTCTGACCACGGGTTGGCTGACCGGCCGCATCCGTGACCAGGCGCGGGCGGTCTCTCGGCGCGCCTCTGCCATCTCGTCTTTGCTCGCCGCCAGCCGCCGGCTGTCGTCCGCGGCCAAGCAGGACACCGCCGCCCAAGCGCTGGCCGAGCAACTAGCCGCCGCAAGCAATGGAGCCGCGATCGTATTGACGCCCGAACGCGGCGATCTGGCGCTGACAGCGGCCTCCCCGCCCTTGGACATCCTGCCGCCCGGCGATATGGCCGCCGCCCGCTGGGCCTGGGAAAAGGGCGAACCGGCAGGCGCCGGCACCGGCACTCTGCCCAACTCCGCCTGGACCTTCCGGCCCTTGCAGGGTGTGAAGGCGCGCGCCGGGGTGGCCGGCGTCGAGTTGAAGGCGATGGCCGCGGAAGACAACGAGCGCTTTGTCAGCGCCCTGCTTGACCAGGGCGCGGTGGCCCTGGAGCGCGCCGAATTCGCGGCCCAGGCCGCCGACGCCGAGGCCCTGCGCCGCACCGACCGCCTGCGCGGCGCCCTGCTCAACTCCGTCAGCCATGACTTGCGCACCCCCCTGTCCACGGTGCTCGGCTCGGTCACCACCCTGCTCGACTACGGCAAATCCCTGGACAGCCGCGTGCAGCGGGATCTGCTGCTCTCGATCCAGGAAGAGGCCGAACGACTGAACCGCTATGTCGGCGATTTGCTGGACATGACCCGCCTGGAGGGCGGCGCGCTGGTCACACGTCGGGACTGGGTCGATATCCGCGACGTGCTGCGCGCGGCCGTGGACAGGGTTAAACGGCGGCTGGACAAGCGCACCGTGGCGCGCGACTTCCCGGCCGAGCTGTCGATGGTCAAGGCCGATCCCTCGCTGCTGGAGCAGGCCCTCGTGAACATCCTGGAGAACGCCATCGCCTACAGCCCGGACGGCTCGGCCATCGAGGTCGCAGCCTATGAGGACCGGGGCAATGTCGTGATCTCGATTGAAGACGAGGGCCGCGGGATACCCACGCCTGAGCTTGAGCGCGTGTTCGAGAAGTTCCGCCGGATGGAAGAAGCCACCGACCGAGGCAAGGGCGCTGGCCTGGGGTTGGCGATCTCCAAGGGCTTTGTCGAGGCGATGGGCGGCCGCATCGCCGCCGCCAGCCCGATCCACGATGGACGCGGAACGCGCATCCTGATCAGCCTGCCCAAAGAGACCTCCATGCCGGGGCACATGTTGTGAGCGCCAACCGCCCCCGCATACTCGTCATCGACGACGAGCCGCAGATCCACCGGTTCCTTCAACCGGCGCTAGAAGCGGCGGGTTACGAGCCGGTCCGTGCCGATACGGCGGCAGAGGGACTGAAGGAGATCGCACGCAAGGCTCCCGACGCTGTGGTGCTGGACCTTGGCCTGCCGGATTTCGACGGCAAGGAGGCGCTGACAAGGGCCCGCGCCTTCTACGACGGACCGATCATCGTGCTCTCGGCCCGCGACAAGGAAACCGAGAAGATCGACACCCTGGATCTTGGGGCCGACGACTATGTCGAAAAGCCTTTCGGCGTCGGGGAATTGCTGGCTCGGCTGCGGGTGGCGCTGCGCCATCGCCTGCGCCAGAAGGGGGCCGATCCGATCGTCACCGCTGGCGACCTCACCATCGACCTCATCAAGCGGCTGGTCACTCGATCCGGCGTCGCCATCCGTCTGTCGCCCAAGGAATACGACCTGCTGGCTCAGCTGGTGGAGGGCGGCGGCAAGGTCTGCACGCACCGGCAGCTTCTCACCGCGGTTTGGGGCCCGGCCCATGTCGAAGATGTCCAATACCTGCGTGTCATCGTCGCCCAACTGAGGCAGAAGATCGAACCGGACCCCGCCGCGCCGGCCCTAATCGTAACTGAGCCTGGCGTGGGCTATCGGTGGCTGGGCTAGATTTTCCATCGGCCAGATGGCCGCATTCTGAACACCCTTCGCGGTTTGGTTTCCGCCCATGTCGATATCGCCCACCCGCCAGCTTTTCGTGGCGTCAATCGCCGTCGCGTTCTGCCTTGGCGGCAGTGCTCAGGCCCAGAACTCCCCCGCGGCGCAGCGTGTTCTGGATCGCGCGCGCGCGGCGTCCGGCGGCTCTGGCTGGAACCTCCTGCGCGGGCTGCATGAAGTCGGCATGGAAGGGGGCGAACGCTATGAGCGTTGGACCGATCCCTTGCGATATGGCGATCGCACGGAGACCATGACGGCAGCCGGGAAACACGTCCAAGGCTACAACGGCGCGGCCGAATGGCGGATCCTGGCCAACGGCGTCCTCACCGGCTCCGTCGATCCCGCGGTGGTTGGACGCGTCCGTTCAGACGCATTTTTCGGAGCCTACGGCTACTTTTACCCCAGCCGGTTCGACCTGCGCAGCGTTCATCTTGGCGTCCGGCAAAGCCAGGGTCGGTCCTTTGATGTCGTGAAAATCCAGCCTGCGGGCGGCAAGCCACGCGACCTGTGGTTCGATCGTGGCACCGGTCTGTTGGGTCTCATCGTGGACAACGCCGGCGGCGCATCGGTCACCACGGAACTGTCCGACTATCGCCGCATCGGGCCGGTCCTCGTCCCGTTCAAGGCGAAGTCCTACGGCGGCGATTTGACCAGCCCCCAGGAGCGCATCGTAGAGCGCGTCGATTTCATCCCCGCCGATCGCACCAAGTTCAGCCTGGCGCCGCCGCCGAAGCCCTGAGGTCGCCGGCATGGGCGGGGATATCTCGGAGGTGGAACGAGCAATCTCCCGGGTCTACGATTCCCCCATGGCAGATTCCGACAACTCGACCCGCATCCTCGTGCCGGCTGGCGCGCTCGGCTCTGGCGTCCGCGCCGACGAGTTGGAATCCGGCCTGGCCTTAAACCCGCACGCTATCGCCCTGGACGCCGGCTCCACCGACAGCGGCCCCGCCTATCTGGCCAGCGGCAAGTCGAAATATAGCCGCCAAGCGGTCAAGCGTGACCTCGGCCTGCTGATGGCCGCCCGGCAGAAAGCCGGCGTTCCGCTGTTGATCGGGTCTTGCGGGACATCCGGGTGCGACATGGCGCTCGACTGGACCTTGGAGATCGTTCTTGAGCTCGCGCTAGAGCAGGGTTCGACGCCACGCATAGCGGTCCTCTATTCCGAGCAGGATAAGGCTCTCCTGAAAGCAAAGGCCGCCGCCGGAGCGGTTCGTCCCCTCGCCCCGATGGGAGAACTGAGCGGAGCCTCCATCGACGCCTGCATGCATATCGTCGCGCTGCTGGGACCAGAACCGTACATGGCCGCCGTCGAACAAGGCGCCGACATCGTCCTTGGTGGTCGAACGACCGATACTGCGGTGCTGGCCGCGGTCGCCTTGCTGCGCGGAGAGCACCCCGGCGCGGCCTGGCACGCAGCCAAGATCGCCGAGTGTGGCGGCCTCTGCACGGTCAACCCCACCAGCCCCGGCGTAGTGATGAGCGTCGATCGAGGGGGCTTTGCGATCGCTCCGCTGTCGCCAGCCAATCGCTGCACGCCCCAGACCGTCTCTACCCATATGCTGTACGAGAACAGCGACCCCTTCCGCCTTGTGGAGCCCGGCGGCGTCCTGGATGTCACCGACGCGCAGTACGTCGCGATTGACGAGCGCAGCGTGCGGGTCACCGGGTCGCGCTGGACCCCGGGCCCCTACACGATGAAGCTGGAAGGCGCCGGTGGCGGCCCGTTCCAGACCATCATGCTGGTCGGCATAGAAGATCCCGCCGTGCTGGAAGACGTGGACGGCTTCCTCGCCCGGATGTCGCACGCCCTGAAGCGCAAGGTCGAGCGCACGCTGGGCGCCCAAGCCGAAGGCGCCGATATTTCGCTTCGTCCCTATGGCTGGAACGCCGTCTCCGGCCGAACCCCGCCCGAGGGAGCCACGCCTCCCCGCGAGATCGGCCTGCTGTTCGTGGCCACCGCCGCCACTCAGGCGCTCGCCACCGAGATCGCGAAGATCTGCAACCCGATGTTCTTCCACTTCCCGGTCCGGGAAGGAAAGGAACTGCCGAGCTACGCCTTCCCGTTCTCCCCCGCGGAAATCGAGCGCGGGCAGGTTTTCGAGTTTCACCTCAACCACGTCGTAGAAGTAGCGACGCCGTTCGAGCTGATGCGGACGCGCTGGGTGAACGTACCCAGCAAAGAGGGAGTTTCGGCCGATGCCTAAGTTGAACGACGTCTGCCGCTACGTCCGCTCCAAGAACGCTGGGCCGTTCTGGGTGACCATCGACCTCTTTTTCGATGGGCAGGACGCCTATCAGAGGTACAGCGATGATCCGGCCATTTCAGCCGCGGCCATCGGACGTCTCTATGGGGTAGAGGCCCAGGCCGTGCGACGCTTCAAGGTCGATACGCTGAACGTGGTCAAGATCTCCATCCCCCGCAGTCAACCGCAAGGCGGAGTGCTGGAGCGCGACATGCATAGCGGCCAACAGTTCGTTCCCATGCTGGACATCGTGCTGGCCTGATCCCGGGCTCCACTCAAAAAGAAGCGGCCTGGGGTGTGAACCCCAGGCCGCTTTGTCGTTCTAGTCGATGTCTAGTTCGGCTTAGGCGAACTGGTTCATCGTGTTGTGCGCGCCGCCGGCCTTCAGGGCCGCTTCGCCGGCGAAGTATTCCTTGTGATCGTCACCCATGTCGGAGCCCGACATGTTCTGGTGCTTCACGCAGGCGATGCCTTCGCGGATTTCCTTACGTTGGACGCCCTTCACGTAGCCGAGCATGCCTTGCGAACCGAAGTATTCCTTCGCCAGGTTGTCGGTCGACAGCGCGGCCGTGTGGTAGGTCGGCAGCGTGATCAGGTGGTGGAAGATGCCAGCGCGCTTGGCGCCGTCCGCTTGGAAGGTGCGGATGCGTTCGTCGGCTTCGTCGGCCAGATCGGTGCCGTCGTAGTCAACGCTCATCAGCTTGTCGCGGTCATAGGCCGAGACATCCTTGCCCGCCGCCTTGTAGGCGTCGAACACCTGCTGGCGGAAGTTTAGGGTCCAGTTGAAGGACGGCGAGTTGTTGTAGACCAGCTTGGCGTTGGGGATCACTTCGCGAACGCGATCCATCATGCCGGCGATCTGCTCGACGTGGGGCTTCTCGGTTTCGATCCACAGCAGGTCGGCGCCGTTTTGCAGCGAGGTGATGCTGTCGAGGACGCAGCGGTCTTCGCCGGTGCCTTCGCGGAACTGGAACAGGTTCGACGGCAGACGCTTCGGACGCAGCAGCTTGCCATTGCGGTTGATGATCACGTCGCCGTTGCTCAGGTCGGCGGGCGAGATTTCTTCGCAGTCGAGGAAGCTGTTGTATTGGTCGCCCAGGTCGCCCGGGGTGTGGCTGACGGCGATTTGCTTGGTCAGGCCAGCGCCCAGCGAGTCGGTGCGGGTGACGATGATGCCGTTCTCAACGCCCAGCTCGAGGAAGGCGTAGCGGCAGGCGCGGACCTTGGCGAGGAAGTCGTCATGCGGAACGGTGACCTTACCGTCCTGGTGGCCGCACTGCTTTTCGTCGGACACTTGGTTTTCGATCTGCAGGGCGCAGGCGCCGGCTTCGATCATCTTCTTGGCCAGCAGGTAGGTCGCTTCGGCGTTGCCGAAACCGGCGTCGATGTCGGCGATGACCGGAACGACGTGGGTCTGATAGTTGTCGACGGCTTCGAGCAGCTTGGCTTCCTTGGCCTTGTCGCCAGCTTCGCGGGCGGCGTCGATCTCGCGGAACATGCCGCCCAGTTCACGGGCGTCAGCCTGACGCAGGAAGGTGTACAGTTCTTCGATCAGAGCCGGGACGGAGGTCTTCTCGTGCATCGACTGGTCCGGCAGCGGGCCGAATTCCGAACGCAGAGCAGCGACCATCCAACCCGACAGGTAGAGGTAGCGACGGTCGGTGGTGCCGAAGTGCTTCTTGATCGAGATCAGCTTTTGTTGGCCGATGAAGCCGTGCCAGCAGCCCAGCGACTGGGTGTACTTGGACGAGTCCGCGTCGTAGGCGTCCATGTCCTTGCGCATGATGTCGGCGGTGTAGCGGGCGATTTCCAGACCGGTCTTGAAACGGTTCTGGAGACGCATACGAGCCACGGACTCGGCGTCGATGCCGGTCCAAGGGCCCTTCTTGCTCTCAATGAGCTGGCTCATCTGAATGATGTGGTCTTGATACGACATGTGCCTCTTCCGCGATCAGCCGGGGGAAACTGAGGACCCGGTACTTGGCTGGCGACGTACAGCGCCATTCTCGGCCTGTGGAGTCCGCGCGAGGTGCAGATGTCAAACTTTACAGACGTCCCTTGTAGTGATGTAAGAACTCTACACACAGCGGAGTCTAGAAATGCTGCCGGAACGCCGCCTCTATGTCGGGCCGAGCCTCAGGCGCCTTCGTCGCGACCATGGCCTGACCCAGGCCGATATGGCCGCCGACCTTGATGTCTCGGCCTCCTATATCGCCCTGCTGGAACGCAATCACCGGCCGCTCAGCGCCGAGATGCTGCTGCGCCTCTCCCAGACCTACAAGATGGATATGGCTGCGCTCGCCGGCGACGGCGGCTCGGACGACGCGGCCCGCCTCCAGGGGGTGCTGAAGGACCCGATGTTCACCGACATCGACCTGCCTGCGCTGGAGACCGCCGACGTCACCACGAACTTCCCCGGGATCACCGAGGCCTTGCTGCGGCTCTACACGGCCTATCAGGAGGAGCAGCTGGCGCTAGCCGACCGCGGGGCCGAGGCGCTGGCCACCGGCGGGCGCGGCTCGGACGCGCCCGATCCTGTCGCCGAGTCGCGGCGGTTCCTCGCGGCTCGCCGCAACAGCTTTCCAACCCTGGACGACGCCGCCGAACGGCTAGCCCAGGCGGTCAGCAACCATGACAACATCGTCGGCTACCTGAAGGCTCGGCACAATTTGCGGGTCCGCCGCCTCCCCTCCAGCGTCATGGTCGGCTCGATCCGCAGGCTTGACCGACACCGCAAGGAAATCCTCCTCGACGACGGACTGGACACCGCCAGCCAGCTCTTCCAGCTCGCGCTGCAGCTCGCCTATCTGGAAATGCGCGACGACATCGACGCTGTGGCCAACGAAGGGGCCTTCGTCACGGAAAGCGGCGAGCGCCTGACCCGCCGAGCCCTGGCCAGCTACGCCGCCGCCGCGCTGCTGATGCCCTACACCGCGTTCGCCAAGGCGGCCGAAGCTCGGCGCTACGACGTCGAGGCCCTAGGGCGCCAGTTCAGCGCCAGCTTCGAGCAGACCGCCCACCGCCTGACGACCCTGCAGAAGCCCGGCCAGGAGCGGGTGCCGTTCTTCTTCATACGGGTGGACCCAGCGGGAAACGTTTCCAAGCGACTGGACGGCGCCGGATTCCCCTTCGCCCGCCATGGCGGCGGCTGCCCGCTCTGGTCGGTGCATCAGGCGTTCAAAACCCCGCGCGAGATCGTCACCCAGTGGCTGGAGCTGCCGGACGGTCAGCGGTTCTTCTCCATCGCGCGCACAGTCACAGCCGGCGGCGGCGCATACGGCGCGCCAAAGGTGGAGCGCGCCATCGCTCTGGGCTGCGCGGCCGAGCACGCCCACCGCCTGATCTACACCCAGGATCGACCAGGGTTCGGGCCCGAGACTGCGACGCCCATCGGGGTCACCTGCCGCCTCTGCCACCGGACGGAATGCACGGCCAGGTCAGCGCCGCCGATAGGCCGCCAAATCCTCTCCGACGACATCCGCCGCACGAGCGCGCCCTTCGGCTTTTCGGACACCTGACCGCCTCACGGACGTCGAGGCTGAAACTCGCCTAACACCGATTAGGGGCTTCAAAGCGACGCGCTTCCGTGCAGTAAAGCGCCCTGCAAGATTGGTTCGTCGCCGATGCGGCGGACTGTAGGACGCATTTATTGAGAGCCCAGTACGCAAATGGACATCAGCAACGCCCTCTCGGTCGACGACATCCTGCACGCCTTTGTAGAAGGCGAGCTGCTGCCTGAAACCGGCGTAGCGCCCGCGGCGTTCTGGGCCGCGCTCGAGCAGATCCTGGCCGACTTCACGCCGCGCAACAATGAGCTGCTCGCGCACCGCGACGCCTTGCAGGCCAAGATCGACGCATGGTGGCGCGATCGCCGCGGGCGTCCGTTGGACGTCGCCGAGGAGACCGCTTTCCTTCGCGAGATCGGTTATCTGCTGCCCGAACCCGAAGCCTTCCAGATTACGACCGACAACGTTGATCCGGAGATCGCAAAGATCGCCGGCCCTCAACTCGTCGTGCCGGTTTCGAACGGGCGGTTTGCTTTGAACGCCGCCAACGCGCGTTGGGGCAGCCTCTATGACGCGCTCTACGGCACCGATGCCTTGGCTCCGGTGATCGCCGCCAAGGGCTACGACACCGAACGCGGCGGCAAGGTTATCGCCTTTGCTCGCGCCTTCCTCGATCGCGCCGCCCCGCTTTCCGGCGGCTCGCACGTCAACGCTACCTCCTATGTCGTGACGAACGGGGCGCTTGTCGTTCGCCTGAGCAATGGCCAGGACGCGACGCTGGCGACGCCGGCGCAATTCGTCGGCTGGCGCGGTAGCGCCGAGGCCCCGGAGGGGGTTCTGCTGCGCCACAACGGCCTGCATCTTGAGATCCAGATCGACCGTCAGCATTCGATCGGCAAGGACGACGCCGCCGGCGTCTCCGACGTGCTGGTCGAGGCCGCGCTCACCGCCATCCAAGACTGCGAAGACTCGGTCGCGACCGTCGACGCCGAAGACAAGGCCGGCGTCTATCGCAATTGGCTGGGCCTGATGCGGGGCGATTTGTCGGCCAGCTTCGCCAAGGGCGGCCGGACCGAAACCCGGCGTCTTGACGAGGACCGCCGCTACACCGCAGCGGGCGGCGGCGACCTGGTCCTGCGGGGCCGCAGCCTGATGTTGGTGCGCAATGTCGGCCACCACATGCTCACCGACGCCGTGCGCTACAATGGCGAGCCGGTGTTCGAGACTGTCGTCGATGCGCTGATCACCGTGACCGCCGCGCTGCACGACCTGAAGGGCGCCCGGCGCAACAGCCCGGCCGGCTCGATCTACGTGGTGAAGCCAAAAATGCACGGCCCCGACGAGGTCGCACTCGCGGTCCGGCTCTTCGACCTGGTCGAGGACGCGCTGGGCCTTGAGCGCAACACCGTCAAGCTGGGCGTGATGGACGAAGAGCGCCGCACCAGCGCAAATCTAGCGGCCTGCATCCACGCGGCGCGCAACCGCATCGTGTTCATCAACACCGGCTTCCTCGATCGCACCGGGGACGAAATCCATACGGCGATGGAAGCTGGCCCCATCGTCCGCAAGGACGCCATCAAGGCCGAGCCCTGGCTGCCGGCCTATGAGAAGCGCAACGTCGAAATCGGGCTCGCCGCCGGCTTCCCCGGCCGCGCCCAGATCGGCAAGGGCATGTGGGCCGCGCCCGACATGATGCAGGCGATGATGGCGGCCAAGATCGGCCACCCCAAGGCCGGCGCCAACACCGCCTGGGTCCCCTCGCCTACCGCCGCCGTCCTCCACGCGCTGCACTACCACGAGGTCGATGTGCCGGCGCTTCAGGCGTCCATGGGTGCGGGCGGCGTCACCGGCCTCAACGACCTACTTACCCCGCCGCTCGCGCATTCGAACTGGAACGCCGCCGACATCCAGGAAGAACTCGACAACAACGCCCAGGGCATCCTCGGCTACGTTGTGCGCTGGATCGACCAGGGCGTCGGCTGCTCCAAGGTCCCGGACATCCACGATGTGGGCCTGATGGAAGACCGCGCGACCCTGCGGATTTCCAGCCAGCACATCGCCAACTGGCTGCATCACGGGATCTGCACCGAGGAGCAGGTGCGCGAAACCTTTGCCCGCATGGCCAAGATCGTTGACGGCCAGAACGCCAGCGATCCGCTCTATCAGGCGATGGCGGTAAACCCCGCCGCCAGCATCGCCTACCAGGCGGCGCTGGAACTGGTCTTTGAAGGTCGGGTGCAGCCGAATGGCTACACCGAGCACATCCTCCAGCGCCGCCGCCGCGAGCGTAAGGCCGAGCTCGCTGCGGGCTAAAGCCAAGTGGGGCGCGCGATCAACGCGCGCCCCATCTTGTCGAGCAATTGATGAAGACGCCTCGGGCGACGGCAGCGCCCGAGCTAGCTTTCGGCGGTGGTGATAGGCCTAGAGCGAGCGCGCGAGCCGCAGGCTTTCAGCGTTCTCGACCAGCGCCCGACGCGCATTGATCTCCAACGACTGCGCATCCAGGGCGTCATCAGCCAATCCCTCGCCATCGACGAGATCGATTTCTTCGAAAGGCGACGCTACTTCGAACATCTGGTTCGGCATCGAAACACCTCCGTGGCTGGGATCTGAAACTGTTAGGCAAAGCTTAACGCAGAACGAGGCGCCGGGAAGGAACAAATAGGCTCCAGCAGCCTCGTATCACGCCATGTTGAGCGCGCTCCGCTTCAGGGCGAACAGATCTCGATCGACGCGCTTGAGGCGTCCATCAGTCACCAAGATGCAAGCCGAGGCGTCATTTTGGTCAAGAAATGTATTGGCTGACGGTCCGAACCGGTCCTACCATCGTCTCGAACGCTGCGTCGCGGTAGGCGAGCCTGCTTTCATTGGCCCTCGTCTGCGCATCCGCGAGAGAAAGGCGTCTATGGAAGGAAGCCGTTGTGCAGCGCACCAGTACCGAGGGGCCTGACTACTTTCATAAAGTTGTCGATTGCCAGTGGGCCTGTCCGGCCCACACGCCGGTTCCAGAATACATCCGCCTGATCGCCGAAGGGCGATACACCGACGCCTACATGGTCAATTGGAAGTCGAACGTCTTCCCGGGAATCCTCGGGCGGACCTGCGACCGTCCTTGCGAGCCCGCCTGTCGGCGGGGCCGGGTCGAGGACGAGCCAGTGGCGATCTGCCGCCTGAAGCGCGTCGCGGCCGACAACAAGGAGGACATCGCCGACCGCCTTCCTGTCCCGGTCGCGGTTTCCAACGGCAAGCGCATCGCCCTGGTCGGCGCGGGTCCCGCCTCCCTGACCGTGGCCCGCGACCTGGCCCCGCTGGGATACGAACTCACGCTCTTCGACGGTGAGACCAAGGCCGGCGGGATGATCCGCAGCCAGATCCCGCGGTTTCGACTGCCCGAGGAAGTCATCGACGAGGAGGTCGGCTACATCACCGGCCTGGGCATGGAAGTCCGGCTTGGCGAGCGCGTCGGCAGCCTGAAAGCCTTGATGGACGAGGGCTATGACGCGGTGTTTGTGGGCTCGGGCGCGCCGCGCGGCCGCGACCTCGATCTGCCCGGCCGCCAGGAAGCGGCCGCCAATATCCACATCGGCATCGATTGGCTTTCCAACGTCTCGTTCGAACACGTCAACAGCATCGGCAAACGGGTCATCGTGCTCGGCGGCGGCAACACCGCGATGGATTGCTGCCGCACCTCACGCCGGCTGGGCGGCGAGGACGTCAAGGTCATCGTCCGCTCGGGCTTTGAGGAAATGAAGGCCTCGGCCTGGGAGAAGGAAGACGCGATCCACGAGGACATCCCGATCCTCAACTTCCTGGTCCCTAAGGAATTCACCCATCAGGACGGCAAGCTGACGGGCGTCGTATTCGAAAAGGTTCGGCCGGAATACGACGATAAGGGCCGGCGCAAGCTCGTCCACGCGGGCGAGCCCGACCAGCACTTCGAATGCGACGATGTCCTGATCGCCGTGGGCCAGGAGAACGCCTTTCCGTGGATCGAACGGGACATCGGTATCGCGTTCGACGAGTGGGGCATGCCGCAGATCAACCCCCTCACCTTCCAATCCACCGCGCCAAGCGTCTTTTTCGGCGGCGACGCGGCGTTTGGCCCGAAGAACATCATCTGGGCCGTGGCGCACGGCCACGACGCGGCGATCTCGATCGACAAGCATTGCAATGGCGAGGATGTCGCCGTTCGGCCCGCGCCGATGACCACCTTGATCAGCCAGAAGATGGGCATCCACGAGTGGAGCTACGACAACGATCCGGCCAATGACGGCCGCTACAAGGTGCCCCAGCGCGACAAGGCCGATGCGCTGAAAGATGTGCGGCTGGAGGTCGAACTCGGCTTCGCTCGAGAGATGGCCTACCGCGAGACCCAGCGCTGCCTCAACTGCGACGTCCAGACAGTGTTCGCCGAGCCCGCCTGCATCGAATGCGACGCCTGTGTCGACATCTGCCCGACTGACTGCATCACATTCACCGAGAACGGCGACGAGGATGATCTGCGTGCCCGGCTGAAGGCGCCGGCGACCAATGTCGAACAGGCGCTCTACGTCTCCGACGTCCTGCCGACAGGCCGGGTGATGGTTAAGGACGAAGATGTCTGCCTGCATTGCGGACTCTGCGCCGAACGCTGCCCGACCGGGGCCTGGGATATGCAGAAGTTCCTGTTGGAAATGACCCACGCGGGGGGATCATGCCGCTAGAGGCGCTCAACGATTTTGTCGTCAAGTTCGCGAACGTAAACGGGTCTGGGTCGGCGAGCGCCAACGGCATGTTCGCCAAGGCGATCCTGCGCATGGGTGTGCCCGTCGCGGCCCGCAACATCTTCCCCTCCAACATCCAGGGCCTGCCCACCTGGTTTGAGGTTCGGATCACCGAGGCCGGGCATCTGGGGCGCCGAGGCGGCGTCGATCTGATGGTCGCCATGAACCCCCAGACCTGGGACCGAGACATCGCCGAGATCGAGCCCGGCGGGTATCTGTTCTACGACTCGACCAAGCCGCTGCCGCTGTCGAAATTCCGCGAAGACATCACGGTGCTCGGCGTGCCGCTGACCGCCATGTGCAACGCGGCCTACCAACTGCCGCGCGAGCGTCAGCTCTTCAAGAACATCATCTATGTCGGCGCCCTGGCCGCCCTGCTCGATATCGAGATCGGCGTCATCGAAACCCTGCTGAGCGAACAGTTCGCGGGCAAGGAACGCCTCATCAAGGCCAATGTGGCGGCCCTGCACATGGGCCGTGACTATGTCGCAGAGCATCTCAACCCTCTGCGCCTGCGCGTTCAACGGGCCGACAAGGTGGGTGACAGGATCTATGTGGAAGGCAACGCCGCCGCTGCGTTAGGCGCGGTCTATGGCGGCGCCACGGTCTGCGCCTGGTATCCGATCACGCCTTCGACTTCGTTGGCCGAAGCCTTCACCGGCTACTGTGAAGACCTGCGCATTGAGCCGGGGACTGACAAGGCTCGCTACGCCATCGTCCAGGCCGAAGACGAGATCGCCTCAATCGGCATCGTTATCGGCGCCGGGTGGAACGGAGCACGCGCCTTCACGGCCACCTCCGGTCCCGGAATTTCGCTGATGACCGAGTTCATCGGCCTCTCCTACTTCGCCGAGATTCCGGCAGTGATCTTCGATGTTCAACGCGGCGGCCCCTCTACCGGCATGCCGACCCGAACCCAGCAAGCCGATCTGCTGGCCGCCGCCTATTCGGGTCACGGAGATTCCAAGCATCCGCTGCTGCTGCCCGCCGATCCGGGCGAGTGCTTTGAAATGGGAAGCTTGGCCTTCGACCTGGCCGATCGGCTCCAGACCACGATCTTCGTGATGCTTGACCTGGATATCGGCATGAACGAGTGGCTGACCAGGCCCTTCGAATGGGACGACAGCCGCCAGCTGGATCGGGGCAAGGTCATGACATACGAAGACCTGGAGGCCGGCCGCGATTTCGGCCGCTACCTGGAGGTCGACGGCGACGGCATTCCCTATCGCACCTATCCGGGCACCCACCCGACCAAGGGCGGCTATTTCACCCGGGGCACCTCTCGCAACCCCTACGCCCGCTATAGCGAAGAGGGCTCGGTCTATGTGGGGAATATGGAACGCCTGCTACGCAAGTTCGATACTGCGCGAGGGCTGGTTCCGGCCCCCATTCGCCGCGACGCCAAACGCGCGACCCGCGACGGGGTGATCTTCTTTGGGTCCAGTACGCCGGCGGTCCACGAGGCCTTGGACGATCTGGAGCACCGCGGCCTGCACCTCGACGCCCTGCGAGTGCGGGCCTACCCTTTCCCTGACGAGGTGTTCGCCTTCGTCGCGGCTCATGAGCGAATTTTCGTCATCGAGCAAAACCGCGACGGCCAGCTTCGGACTCTGCTGATCAACGAGGGCGACATCGACCCGTCGCGGCTGACCGCTGTGCTTCACTACGACGGCACCCCGATCACCGCCCGCTTCATCTCCCGCGCAGTCGAAGCCCTCATGACTGACCGCCGGCAGGTTCCCGAGGCCGCCGAATGACCTACATCACCAAACCTCAGCTGCATCACCCGAAGCTGGCGGAGAACGCGCTGGGCTATACGCGCCGCGACTACGAGGGCTCGGTCTCTACCCTTTGCGCCGGCTGTGGCCACGACTCGATTTCAGCGGCGATCATCCAGGCTTGCTACGAGCTCGACCTGCCACCGCACCGGATCGCCAAGCTGTCGGGGATCGGTTGTTCGTCGAAGACCCCGGACTATTTTCTTGGCAATTCCCACGGATTCAACACGGTCCATGGCCGGATGCCATCGGTGCTGACCGGCGCCAATCTGGCCAATCGCGACCTGATCTATCTCGGCGTCTCCGGCGACGGGGATTCGGCCTCTATCGGTCTTGGCCAGTTCGCGCACTCAATCCGCCGCGGCGTGAACATGCTCTATATCGTTGAGAACAACGGGGTGTACGGGCTCACCAAGGGCCAGTTCTCAGCCACTTCCGACAAGGGCTCGAAGTCCAAGAAGGGCGTGGTCAACCACGACGCCGGGATCGATTTGGTCAGTCTTGCTCTGCAGATGGGCGCGACCTTCGTTGCTCGGTCCTTTTCCGGCGACAAGGCCCAGCTCGTGCCGCTGATCAAGGCCGCGCTCAGCCATCGCGGCGCGGCCTTCATCGACTGCGTCAGCCCGTGCGTGCAGTTCAACAACCACCCCGGTTCGACCAAGTCCTACGACTATGTGCGCGAGCACAACGAGGCGGTGAACAGGATGGACCTGATCCCTCACCGCGACGCCATCACGGTCGACTACGCGCCTGGCGAGACCGTCCCGGTCACTCAGCATGACGGGTCAGTCCTGCAACTGCACAAGCTGGCCGCGCACTACGATCCCTCCGACCGCATCGGCGCGCTCGCCTATCTCCAGTCTCGCCAGGCGTTGGGCGAAATCGTCACGGGCCTGCTGTTCCTGGACCCAGAAGCGCGCGACCTGCACGAGAACCTCGATACGGTTTCGGCGCCGCTCAACACGCTCACGGAGCGTGAACTCACCCCCGGGAGCGCGGCGCTCGCCAGGCTCAACGCCTCGCTGCGCTAGGCGCGAAACCACCCGATATGACCGTATCCTGACGGCCATCTCCCCTCGCCCGGCACGCGAGGCAGGGGTTTAACCGGATGGCTTGACCGTCCCGGCGCTGGAAGTGTGGGTCAACGGGAGGCTCCCGTCTTGACGGACTTTGACCATACACTCGCCCCGCACGAGATCCGCAGGATCGCCGCCGACGCGTTCGTGTTCGGGTTTCCCCTCGTGCTCGTCGATCTGGTTCGGCGCGCCCATCCCGTGGGCGCCAACCAGGTCCTGCACCTGCCAGACGACGCCGCCGACGTAGCGCCCGGGCTGCGGGACGGCGATCCTCGCATGGTGCAGTCGAGCGCCTGGATCGATCTTTCCAGCGGACCGATGGTCATCACCATCCCGCCGGTCGAAGGGCGCCATCTCACTCTGACCTTGATCGACGCCTGGGGAGAAACCGTGCCCGCCCCACGGTCCAGCCCGTCGGAAGGCATGAGCCTAGTGCTCGCTGGTCCCCGTGGGCAAACCGATCCCAAACTGGGGCTGACAGTGCTCCGCGCGGCGACCGACGCGGTATGGATGGTGACCCGGCTCACCGCCGACAGCATTGCGGACCGGGAGGCGGCCAGAGACCTCCTGGCCGCACAGCGCATCAGGCCCTACGAGGGGGCGAGCTACGGATTGGCCGTTGCGCCGCCGGTTCTGGAACCCCCTGCCAAAGCCTCCATTGAGGCGATCGGCAATCTTCCCCCCGAGATATTCCTGCATCGGCTGGCGGTCCTCCTGGCGCGCCATCCCCATGCGCGCACCGCCGCCGATCTTGAGGCTCTCGCCCTGATCAATATCGCACCCGGCAAGCCCTATGCGCCGCCGCCGCATGACAGCAAGGAGTACCAAGCCACCATCCGCGGACTGGCCGACGGCCTGGCAAAGATCAAACACGCCGCAAATCCGGCGGCGCCGGTTATCGGGTGGCGCCGGCTCTACAACTCGCCATCACCCAATGATCATCTTGCATACGCAGCCGCCGCCCTATCGGGACTTGGCGCGGCGGAGGCTGAGAGCATTTTGCACTTCGCCTGCGAGGTGGATGACACCGGACGCCCCTTCAACGGCGCTGAGCGATATGAGTGCCGCTTCGCTCCTGGCGACCCGCCACCGGTCAGCGCTTTTTGGTCAATGTCGCTTCAGCGCCGCCCGGCGCGTGGGGAACTTTTGTTGCATCGCTACGCCTTGGGCGACCGTGATCGTCTCCAGCCAGAGCCCAACGGCGAATTGTCCCTGCGGATCCAACATACGCCTCCCTCCTCGGGACTGGCGGCCAATTGGCTTCCTGCTCCGCTCGGGGAGTTCGCCCTCATTCTTCGCTTGCACGGTCCGAAGGACGCTGCCCTGACGGGCGCATGGCGCCCCCCGCCGGTTCGCCGCATCGAACCCAGCGCCAAGTGAAGCTGCCGACTCGGGGAAATCACCCGGTGATCTGCGGGTTAGGCCTGATCGTCGCGAGCCTGGCGGCGCGATTCACTGACTGAACCTGGCTCAGCACCCCCCGTGACGCCGGGTCGATTGGGCGAAGCCCGATCATTCCTCGACCGGCCCCGCGCAGCAAGGCGTGGGGCCACCGGCGCCTCTACTGGGCCACGACATGAAATTCCCACCGCCCGTCCAAGCCCCCTCGAAGGCGCCCGCTGCGGCCCTTCTCGCCCTCGGCCCGCCAATCCGGCGTGGCGTGGAGGCGCACGGGCGCCACTACCGCACTGCGTGCTGGTCCGACGATCTCCACGCGACGGAACGCCCGCAAGAGCGCCACGTCCTAGACCTTCGCGTTTAGCCGCCTCGTTCACGCGCCGCGTGCGGCCAGGCCTCCACCACCTCATTCGGCTGGCGCGAGCCGGGGTTTGGCCTTCGCGCCCCGCCCAGCCAGGCCCAGCACGACCTGGGTGATCGCCGGCAGCACCAGCAAGGTCAGGGCCGTCGCGGTGATCAGGCCGCCGATCACCACCATCGCCAGGGGTTTCTGCACCTCGGCGCCCGTGCCGCTGGCCACCGCCATCGGGATAAAGCCGATGGCCGGGACGAGGCCGGTCATCACCACAGGACGCACCTTTTCCATCGCCCCATCGATGATCGCCTGACCCAGCGCCATGCCGTCAGCCAAGCGCTGGCGAATGCTGCTCATCACGACGAGGCCGTTCAGGACGGCGACGCCCGCCAGGACGATGAATCCAACCGCGGCCGAGACGGAGAAGTTGATCCCCGACAAGGCCAAGGCGAACACCCCGCCACTGAGCCCCAAGGGCACGGCGATGAACACCGCAAGCGCCGGCGCAAAGCCGCCAAGCGCTAGGTAGAGCAGCGCGAAGACCGCCGCGAAGCAGATCGGCACGACAATCGCCAGCCGCTGGGAAGCCGCCTGAAGGTTCTGGAACTGCCCGCCCCACTCGATCCACGTGCCCGGCGGTAGGGCTACGGCCTCGACCTTCGGGCGCGCCTCGGTGACGAAGGATCCCACATCGCGGCCGCGTACATTGGCCTGAACGACCACGCGGCGCTTGCCGCCCTCTCGGCTGATCTGGTTCAGCCCCTCGGCGTGCGTGAACCGCGCGAGCTGACTCAGCGGCACGGACCTGCGCAGCTGTCCCGGCTCGGCCGGCAACATGACCGGAAGAGCGCCAAGTGCGTCCAAGTCGTTGCGGCTGGCCTGAGGAACTCGGACCACGACGTCGAAACGGCGATCACCCTCGAACAACAGCCCCGCCTCGCGGCCCGCCATGGCGGCTGAAACGGTGTCGGCCACCTCCTCCACCGTCAACCCGAACCGCCCGATCGCCGCACGGTCGAACTGGACGTCGAGGGTCGGGGCGCCGGTCACCTGTTCGACACGAACGTCGGCGGCGCCCGGGGTCGATTGCAACGCTGCGGCAATGCGGGCGCCCGCCGCGCTCATCTTGTCGAGATCATCGCCGTAGATCTTCACCGCCACGTCGCCGCGAACGCCGCCGATAAGCTCATTGAACCGCAGTTCGATCGGCTGGCTGAGCTCATATCCCTGGCCGATCAGCGCATTGGCCTTGGCCTCGACACGGGCGATGACGTCCTCCTTGGTGTTTACCCCTTCCGGCCAGTCCTTCTGCGGCTTGAGCATCACGAAGCCGTCGGAGATGTTGGGCGGCATGGGATCGGTGGCGACCTCAGCTGTGCCGGTCTTGGAGAACATGTAGTCCACCTCCGGCAGGCTGGTGATCGCCTGTTCGACGCCCCGCTGCATACGCACCGACTGCTCAAGGGAGGTCGACGGGACCCGTTGGGAGGCCAGGGCGAGGTTCTTCTCATCAAGCTGCGGCATGAATTCCTGCCCGAGGAAGGTGAACGTCACCCCGGCCAGCACGAAGATCCCGACCGCCGCGCCGATAAACGGCGCGGGCTTAGCAACGGCGCGGCGTAGAACGGGTTCGTAGTGCTGCTTGATCTTGGAGATCGCCCAGACCTCCTTCTCCGCGACCTTGCCCCTGATCAGCAGCGCGACCATGGCCGGCACGAAGGTCAGCGACAGGACGAAGGCCGCCGCCAGGGCCAGCATCAGGGTGATGGCCATCGGCGCGAAGGTCTTGCCCTCCACCCCGCTGAAGGTCAGCAGCGGCGCAAAGACCAGGAAGATGATCGCCTGCCCGTAGACCGTCGGCCGGATCATCTCCTGCGAGGCCAGCAGGGTTTCTTCCAGCCGCTCGCGCAGATCGAGCAGCCGACCCTCCCGATGCTGTCGCTCGGCCAGCCGACGCAAACAGTTCTCAATGATGATCACCGCGCCATCGACGATCAGGCCGAAGTCGAGAGCGCCGAGGCTCATCAGGTTTCCGGAAACCCCAAGGGTGTTCATCCCGATGCCGGTCATCAAGAACGAGATTGGGATGATCAGCACGGCGATCAGCGCGGCGCGGACATTCCCCAGCAGGAAGAACAGCGCGATCGCCACTAGCAGCGCGCCCTCGAACAGGTTTCGCTGCACCGTCGCGATGGTGGCGTTGACCAGTTTCGAACGATCAAGGGCCGGCGTGACCTTCACCCCGACCGGAAGCGACCTCTCGATAGTCTCCAGCTTTTCGCCGACCGCCTTGGCTACGGTGCGGCTGTTCTCCCCGATCAGCATCAGGGCTGTGCCGACGACCACCTCGTGGCCGTTCATGCTGGCCGCGCCGGTTCGAAGTTCGCCGCCAATTCGGACCGCGGCCACGTCCTTGACCCGGACAGCAACCCCGCCCCGCGTCGCGATCACGGCGTCGGCGATCTCATTAATCGAGCGGATGCGGGCGTCGGCGCGGACGAGGTAGGCTTCCCCGCCCCGTTCCAGGAAGTTGGCGCCGACCGAGAGGTTGGCCGCTTCCAGCGCCTTGGCCAGTTCGGAAAATGACACGCCGTAGGCGCTGAGCTTCACCGGATCTGGCTCAACCAGATAGTGTTTCTGGAAACCACCGATCGAGTCGATCCCGGCCACGCCTGGTACGGTCCGCAATTGCGGACTGATGATCCAGTCTTGAACCGTCCGTAGATATGCGCTGCGCGCGATGTCGTCGGTGAGGCGCTCGCCCTCCGGCGTCAGGAAGCTGCCGTCCGACTGCCAACCGGTCTGGCCGTCCTTGACGGCCGCGCCCTTCCCGCCTGGGTTCGCGAAGTCAACGGTGTACATGAAGACTTCGCCCAGCCCGGTCGTGACCGGACCGATCTGCGGCTGCACGCCCTCAGGCAGGTCATCACGCGCCTGGGCCAGCCGCTCGCTGACCTGCTGACGGGCGAAGTAGAGATCGACGTCTTCCTTGAAGACCGCCGTGACCTGGGAGAATCCGTTCCGCGACACCGATCGCGTCGACTCCAGCCCAGGAATGCCGGCCAGCGCCGTCTCGACCGGGAAGGTGACGCGCTTCTCGATCTCGATGGGCGAGAGGCCCGGATCGGTGGTGTTGATTTGCACCTGATTGTTGGTGATGTCCGGCACGGCGTCGATCGGCAGCTTCGAGAGCTGCCAGACGCCGATCCCGGACAGGATTGCGATGATGAAGATGACCGCCCAGCGCGCCCGGACGGATAGGGCCATGAGACCTGAAATCATGACTAGTGCGCCTCGCCTTCGCCCTTGCCCAACTCGGCCTTCAGCAGGAAGGCGTTGCGCGCGGCGATGCTCTGGCCGGCCGTCAGGCCGCTGACGACCTCAACCCGGCCGGCCCCTCGTTGGCCGATGGTTACGGGTCGCGCCTCGAAACCCTTGTCTGTTCGAACAAAGACGACGTCTCGGCCGCCAACGCTCTGAACCGCTTCGTCGGGTACGACGATGGCCTTGGAGCCAGCCGCAGCCGTAGCCACAATGCGGGCTCTCACGGCCTGTCCGGGTTGCAGACCCTCGCCTGGGACGGTGACGATCGCGGTCGCCGCACCGGTCTCACGATTAAGCCCAGGGGTGAGCGAGCGGACCTTGCCCTCGAAGGTTCGACCATCGGCAACTTCGACAACCACGCGGTCGCCGGGCGCGATCCTCGGCGCATCCATGCCGCTGACCGAGGCCTCCACATGGACAAGCTTGGGGTCGGCGATGCGGAAGAGTTCGGTTTCGGGCTGAACGAACGCCCCTAGGGTCAGGGACGCCGCGGTAACGCGGCCGGCGATGGGACTAGTCACGATAACGCCGCGGCCATCGGCCGAAATGTTCGCCGCACCGGCCGCGACCTGCGCCCGGCGGGCTTCGGCGTTGGCCGCCGCGGCCTCAGCCTGGGCCTGCTCATAGTCCTGACGGGCCGAGACCCGCTGCTCGAACAGCCGTCGCTCCCGCGCCAGCGTAGTCTGGGCGAGATTGGCGCGAGCCGAAGCGACGGCGCGGTCGGCGGCGATCTGCGCGGCCTCGCGGCTTTCGACGATGGCCAGGGCTTCGCCGGCCCGGACTGGATCGCCGAGTCGCTTGAAGATCTGCGTGACCGCGCCGGCGGCCCGCGCGGTCAGGACCGCCTCGCCGCCCGGCGTGGCGGCCACCACGCCCTGCGCCAGGATCTCGCCGGCAAACCCGCCGGCTGAGACGGGTTGGATCTGGATCCCGGCGGCGCGAATGGCCTCCGACGTCATCTCCAGCCCGCCGGCCTCGCCCTCCTCGTGCTCGCCCTCCGCATGTTCGCTCGCCACAGATGCGCCGCCCGCGCCAGCGGTCAGCTTGGCCAGGCCGAAGCCTCCGACCCCGGCGATCAGGATCGCCGCGGCCACGCCGCCATAGAGACGGGATTTGTCTTTGTTCACGGTTGGTCTCCGAACAGGGCGCGGCCTTGCAGGCGCGCCAGCGCCGCCTGGGCGCTCAGGCGCTCAAGGGCTGCGTCAAGGGTTTGGGCGCGCGCGTCAGCAAGCGCGCGGCGGGCGTTGGTCAGTTCGATAAGGGCCAGCTTGCCGCCCTCGTAGCCGATGCGGGTCAGGCGATAGGCCTCATCAGCTGCAAGTTCGCCCTCGCGGGCGGCGGCGAGCCGGCTATCGACGGCGCCAAGACGTGCGACGCTCGCCCCCGCTTCGGCCTGTGCGTCCAGCCTCGCAGCGTCCAGCCGCGCCTCGGCGGCGCTGAGTTCGGCTTGGGCCGCACTGATATTGCCGCGATTGCGATCAAACAGCGGAAACGGCGCCGAGAGGCCGGCGACCATGGCCGTCGAGTCGTCCTCCTGGAACCTGCGGACGCCGACCGAGACCGAAAGGTCCGGCGTCGCCCGGCTCTGCTCCACTCGGATTCTCCGGACGGCAGCCTCCCGGTTGGCCTGGGCGGCCTGGTATACCGGGCTAGCCAGGGGATCTGGCGCCGAGACCAAAGCTTCGCGATCAGCTGTCGCGAGCAAGCTGTGGGGGATCGAGGTGATGGGTGTTGCGACGCCAGCCAGAGCCGTGAGCGTGCCGAACGCCGTCGCCCGCACTGCCCGGGATTCAGCCAGATTGGCCTGGGCCGCTTGCACGCCGGCCTGCGCCTGGACCCGGCGCAGGTCGGCTTCACGGCCGGCTTCAACCAGCGCGCTCGCGACGCGCGCGTCATCCTTAGCCAGAGCCAACGCCTCATTGGCGAGCTGAACCCGCCGCTCAGCCGCCTCAGCCCCCGCATAGGCGGTCGCCAGATCGTAGGCGAACTGCGCGGCGACCTCGGTGGCGCGGAGTTTGGCAGCCTCGACCTCAGCGCGACCGGCCGCCAGCCGCGCTTGGCGCTTGCCGCCCAGTTCCAAGGTTTGCTCGACCGAGCCAGTCGTCTCGGCAAGGTTGGAACCGGAAAAGGGTCCGGAGCCTGAAAAGTTCTCGACCTCGACGGAGACCGTCGGGTTCGGGCGGGCTCCAGCTTGGCGAGCTAGCCCGCTGGCTCGGGCGATATCTGCGCGCGCTTCGGCGAGGCGTGGCGCGCTCGTTTGAGCCTGCCGGAGCAGGTCGGAATATGGGGGCGCCGGCTCGGCCCAGGCTGCGCCTGCACAGAACGCAAACGCGCTGGCCAGGACCGCACGAAGCGGCCCACGGCGATGGTGGAAAGTCATGAAAATCCTCGCGTGATGACGGATAGGACGCGCAGGCGCGCGTGCGGTCCGTCAGACGCGGGGAGGTCGTTCCAGGCCTGAAGGCGCCATTGAGGCGTGACGCGAGGGCGCGGGTACACGATGGGATTCGGCAGAGGCCGTCAGAGCGGCTCCCGCTTCAATCATCGCCACGCCGAAACTGGCCCCATGGTGGCAATGCCCATGCGGGCACGCCGCTGCGGCGCCGCCAGGATGGCCATCGTCTTGGTGGTCGCTCTGGGAAAGCGCCGCCTCATGGGACGAAGCACCGACCGCCACAGCATCCTCCTTGCAGAGGAAGGCGTCAAAGGTCGGCGCGGCCAACAGGGTCGCCAACAGACAGACGGTCACCAGACCGCCGAGCTTGCGCCACCATGTTTGAAAACCCGACATCGGCGCTTCTATAGCTGCGTCGTCGGCTGGCGAGAATGCGTTACAAAATCACGGACCTGGGGCGTCGACTTCGCCTCCCGCAGTTCCTGGCGCGCCTGGACCGTGATCTGCCAGGCAGAGCGCAGGAAGACGGCGGCGAGCAGAATTCCGACGATCAGGTCAGGCCAGCGCGATCCGGTCACCGCCACAGCCACGCCGGTCGCCGCTACGGCGAGACACTGGATCATGTCGTTGCGCGTGCAGAGCCAGACCGAACGGACATTGGCGTCGCCGTTCCGGTAACGGACCAGCAGCAACGCCGCGAGTAGATTGGCGGCCGCGCCGAACAGGCCAAGACCAGAGATCACGCCCGCCTCGGGCAGGGCGCCCGTCACCGCGCGCCAGATCGCAAAACCCAGGATCCCGGCGGCCATCAGCGCCAAGCTGCCGCTCTTGATCAGGGCCGCGCCCGCCCGCACCTGCACGCTCTTGCCGATCGCCCAGAGGCTGATCGCATACGTCGCCGCATCGGCGGCGAAATCCAAGGTGTTGGCGGCCAGCGAAGCTGAGCCGGCCATCAGGCCCCCGACCGCCACCACCGCGAAGCCGACCAGGTTGATAGCGATGACGCCCTTCAGGGCGCGGCGATAGCCGACGGAGGCTCCGTCGAAGACGACGGTATGCCCGCAGCAACCCCCGCTGGAAGGCGACTCAGACGTTGTGTTTTGGGATGATGAGCAGCTGGTCATGTCGCCACCCTGCATCCTCTAGCCACTAGAGGATCAAGTGCCTATTTTCAGGTTAGCAACAGGATCATCCCAGCCATGCCAGCCCTCTCCATCGGCGCGCTCGCCAAGGCCACTGACGTCAAGGTGACGACCATCCGGTTTTACGAGCAGATCGGCCTGCTGCCGGAGCCGCTGCGCGCCTCCAATGACCGGCGCATCTATGACGAGCGCACCTTGAGTCGATTGGCCTTCATCAAGCACGCCCGCCAATTGGGCTTTGCGGTCGACGCCATCCGCACCCTGCTGCAACTATCCGACAATCCGGAGCAATCCTGCGAGCAGGCCAATCTTTTGGCCGCCGAACAACTGGCTGCGGTCGACAGCAAGATCGCCCGGCTTGAGGCGTTACGCGGCGAGCTTCAAAGGGTGGTTTCGGCCGCCTGCCAGGGCCGCGTCTCCGATTGTCGCGTAATCGAGGTGCTGAGCGACCACAGCCACTGCACGGTCGAGCACGACGCCCCCAGCGCCCTGGCCTCCTAAGCCCGGGCGTAGTCGTCCTCGAACCGCACGATATCGTCCTCGCCGAGATAGTCCCCCGACTGGACCTCGATGACGCTAAGCGGCTGATCGCCCGGGTTAGCGAGCCGATGTCGCGCACCCTGCGGGATGAAGACCGACTCATTGGCCTTCACCAGCACCTCGGCGTCACCGATCGTGGCGAGGGCGACGCCGCTGACCACCACCCAGTGCTCGGCGCGATGCGCATGGCTCTGCAGCGAGAGCTTGCACCCCGGCGCGACGGTGATCCGCTTGACCTGAAAACCCTCGCCGCTGACGACGCTTTCGTACGATCCCCAAGGCCTGCGAACCTGCCGGGCCTGGGTCGCCGACTCGCGGCCGGCGGCGCGCAGCAACTCCACCACCCGTCCCACATCCTGCTCGGCGCCGCGATCAGCCACCAGCACCGCGTCCGTAGTCGCCACGACGATCAGGTCGCGAACCCCCAGCGTCGCCACAAGCGGGCCCTCGCTGCGAAGATAGGAGTTGGTCGTCGCCTCAGCGAAGGCCTCGCCAATCAGCACATTGCCATCGGCGCTCTTGTCGCCGAGCGCCCACAGCACCGACCAGGCGCCGACATCTGTCCAGTCGAACTCAGCCTTGACGACCGCCAGCCGATCGCTTCGCTCGGTCAGGGCATGGTCGATGGAAATGGACGGGCCGGCTGCAAACGCCGCCTCGTCCAGCCGGACGAAATCCAGGTCGCGCCGGGCGACTTCCAATGATTGCTTCGCCGCCGCAAGAACCGCAGGCGCGTGGCGCTCCAGTTCGTCGATTATCAATTGCGCGGGCGCCAGCAAGAGGCCGCTGTTCCACAGCCGCCCCCCTTCCCCCAACATGGCTTCGGCGTCGGCCTGGCTGGGCTTCTCGATGAACTGCACGACCTCATAGCCATCAGCTGCCCCTTCCAAGGGGGCGCCGGGCAGGATGTAGCCGTAGTCTGGAATCGGCGAGGTCGGCTCGACCCCGAGCAGCACAAGCGCGCCACGCCGGGCGATCGGCGCCGCGGTTTCGACAACGCGCAAGAACGCCCCGGTGTCACGGACCACATGATCAGCCGGCATGACCAGGATCACGGCGTCCGGGTCGAGGTCCCTGGCCAGCAAGGCGGCCACGACGGTCGGCGCAGCAGTGTTACGGCCGCACGGCTCCAGAACGATCAAGGGGTCATTGGTTCCGATGACCCGCAATTGCTCGGCGATTGTGAAGCGATGTTCGGCGTTGGCGACCACGATCAAGGGCTGGAAGCGAGCCGGATCGGACACCCGTGTCGCCGCGGACTGGAGCAGCGTCAGGTCCTCGGTCAGGGCGAGCAGTTGCTTCGGATGGCTCTCGCGCGACGCCGGCCACAGCCGCGCGCCCGTTCCGCCAGAAAGCAGCACCGGGAAGATCCTGGAACCATGCTTGCTCACAAACGCCCTCATTTCGGCCACGCCGATTCAGCGGCGTGACCCAGCCTATGACACGGCTGAGGCGACAACACGTCCTGACGATTGCGCCGCGGTCTATTTGATCGTGGTGTTGATGGTCATCCCAGCCTTCAGGGCCAGGGTCACGGGGGTTTTCTCCACCACCTCGGCCAGCCTCGTCACTTGGCTTGGCTCGAGGCCATCGCCGAACTGGACGATCCGCTCGATCACCCGTTGCCCATCGACGATGCGCAACGTCAGCGCCACATGGATGCCGATCAAGGGCCATGCCTTGCGCTCGCAATACATCCGCAGCGTGATCGCCGAACACGCGGCCAAGCCAGAGAGCACGTAGCCGAAGGGGGAAGGCCCGGCGTTCGCGCCGCCCAGGCCCTTCGGTTCATCGGCCAAGAGCCGATGGTGACCAGCGGCGATCTCGACCGTGTAGGGCGTATCGCCAATATCGGCCACGACCGATGCAATGGTGACTTCACCAGGTGCGCTCAAGACAGATCTCCCTTCACCGCCGAGGACGCGCAGTCATGCGCCCGGCCCGCCTGAGCGGCAAGTCAGGCGCAAGGCCGCCCAGCTTGCTAGTCTGGCGGCGAAGACAGGGACATCAGATGAGTCGCATCCTCGCCGCCCTCACCACAGCCGTCATCGCCGCGGCGATCTCTGGCGCGGCTCATGCCGATCCCACGGAAGTCATCGTGCGGGCGCTCAGCAAGGACGCGAAGTTCATCGGCGACAGCATGGGCGGCGTCCAGGTCACGCTAACCGACGCTGCGACCGGTCACGAACTGGCCAGGGGCCTGATCACTGGCACGACCGGCGATACCCAGAAGATCATGATCGCCCCGCGCCAGCGCGGCATAGCTATCTCCACACCCGAGACGGCGGCGTTCCGCACCACCCTGGATCTCGACCGGCCGACCCTGGTTAGGGTCGAGGCCGTCGGACCGCTCGGCAAGCCGGCCTCGCAGATAACCGTCACCTCCATGAAGTGGCTGGCCCCTGGTCAGTCCTTGACCGGCGACGGCTGGGTGCTTGAGTTCCCCGGCCTGGTCATTGAGCCCGCCGTCGCGGTTCAGACAGCAGGCTTGAAGGTCAACGCCAAGGTCACCCTCATGTGTGGTTGCCCCATCGAACCGGGCGGACTGTGGGACGCCGACAAGTATCAGGTGAGCGCCAGCTTGATCGCGGGTGGCGAGACCCTGGCCTCGGCGACGCTGTCATACGCCGGGAAGCCGTCGACCTTCGCCGCCGAACTGCCCAAGCCAAAGGCTGGCGGCTATCGCCTGCGCGTCGTCGCGACCAATCCCGAGACCGGAAATACCGGCGTGGTCGAGCAGCCGGTCATCGTTGAGCGATAAAAGTTGATCGCGGCGTAACCTTTCGCCAACTGCGTTTGGCTAGGGTCTGGCCGGGGCAAAACGCCCCGCGAAGGCGGACGCGCCTGTGCCCCTGGAACCGAGGCTCGTCATGTCGCTGAACAGCGTCAATACGAACACAGGCGCGATGATCGCGCTGCAGAGCCTCAACGCTATCAATAGCGAGTACGCTCAGGTCCAGCGTCGGATAGCCACCGGCCTGAAGATCGCCAGCGCCAAGGACAATCCTGCCATCTGGGCCATCGCGCAGAACATGCGCAGTGAATCCAAGTCGTTGGACGCGGTGAAAAGCTCGCTCCAACGCGGTCAGTCCATCGTCGACACCGCCCTGACCGCGGGCGAGTCGATCTCGGACATCCTCTCCCAAATGAAGGAAAAGGCGCTCGCGGCGACTGAGTCAGGACTGACGACAGCCACCAAACAAGCTCTGAACGATGAATATGTCGCTCTGCGCAAACAGATCGACACCATCACCCTCGGCGCCAGCTTCGATGGGGTGAACCTGATCTCCGCCGGGTCGACCGGCAAGGTCCGCGCTCTGGCCAACACCAAGGCCAGCGCGAGTATCGACATCGACCACATCGACCTGTCGAGCACCGGAACGGCGATCTCCTCGACGCTAACCGGCCTGTTGGGCGGCGTCGGCTCAAGCGACATCGCCGCCATAGACGCGGCGATACAGCGGGTCTCCTCGGCCCTCTCCAAGTTTGGCGTGGGCGCTAAGTCGCTGGACCGTCACCTGGAGATGAGCGCCAAGCTGCAGGACACCATAGACGCAGGCATCGGCAATTTGGTCGACGCCGACCTCGGCAAGGAGAGCGCGCGCCTGAAGGCGCTGGAGGTGAAGCAGCAGCTGGCGATCCAGGCGCTACGGATCGCCAACCAGACGCCGTCCCTGCTGCTCAGCCTATTCCGCTAGCCCCCTCGCCATCGGCCGCCGAGCCCCTATATCCCGCTGATGGTTGATCTCTCGGTTCTAGATTTGTCGCCCATCGTCGAAGGCGGTAGCGCGGCCCAGTCCCTCAGCAACACGCGCGACCTAGCCCAGCATGCCGAACGGCTGGGCTATCATCGCTACTGGCTGGCGGAGCACCACAACATGACCGGGGTGGCCAGCGCCGCGACCGCCGTGGTGATCGGCCATGTGGCCGGCGGGACCTCCACGATCCGCGTGGGCGCCGGCGGGGTCATGTTGCCCAACCACGCGCCGCTCGTGATCGCCGAGCAGTTCGGCACCCTGGCCGCTCTCTATCCAGGGCGGATCGATCTGGGCCTTGGCCGGGCTCCAGGCTCGGATCAGGCGACCGCCAGGGCTCTGCGTCGCAATCTGCCCGGAGACGTTGACCAGTTTCCTCGCGATGTCATCGAGTTGATGGACTATTTCAAACCCGCGCTGCCGGGCCAGCAGATCCAGGCGGTGCCTGGCGCCGGTCTCGACGTGGACTTCTGGATCCTGGGCTCCAGCACCTACGGCGCCCAACTCGCCGCCATGCTCGGCCTGCCTTACGCCTTCGCCTCGCATTTCGCGCCCAGCCAACTTGAGCCGGCTTTGGCCATATATCGTAGCCAATTCCGCCCGTCCGAGCATCTGGCCAAGCCCTATGTGATGCTGGGGGTCAATGTGACCGCGGCCGAAACCGACGAGGAAGCCGAGCGGCTTTTCACCTCGCTCAAGCAGGCTTTCATCAATCTGGGCCAAGGGCGTCCGGGGCCGCTGCCCCGGCCTGTCGACGACCCGCACCGACAGCTCGACGAAATCGGCGGACCGATGCTGCGCCAGAGTTTGAGCTGTTCGATTGTCGGCGGGCCAGACCGTGTTCGGCAGGGTCTGGCGGATTTCGTCAAGCGCACGGGCGCCGATGAGCTGATGGTCACCGCGCAGATCTATGATCATGCCGCACGGGTCAGATCCTTCGAGATCACCGCCGAGGCGCGCGATGAACTCGCGCGCCTGGCGGTCGTCCCGGCCTAGGAGTTGTCTTCGGTCGGCGCTTCGGGACCGTTCTTCTTGATGGACTCGATCGCATTCTGGGCGCTGGCCTTGGACGCATAGCCCTCGGTCGCGAAGATCACTTCGCTGTTGTACTTGAAGCGAACCCGGAACTCGCCAGCCTTGTCTTTGTAAATCTCGAACTTATGCGCCACTGGTCGTCTCCATTGGACCGTTGAACTATCTCACTCGCCCCAGGCGCAGACTTGGGCGCCGTCCGGGCAAGGTCAAGCCTGATCCGTCGGGTGGCCGCCATAGTACGGCCACGCTCCAGCGAGATTTTGCAGGCTCCGATATCGCCCCTTCAGCCCAGGAGACCGCCATGCGCGCCGTGCTTCTAGCCACCTTCGCAACCCTGGCGCTGGCCGGGTCCGCTAATGCGGCTGAGCCGCTATCGACGACCATTGTGGAGGTGAAGCTCAGCCCCGAGCTGCAGAAGAAGGCCGCCGACGACTACGGCCTCCGCGACGTCCAACGTCTCGCCGACGACCTTAAGAAGGATGTCGAACGCGAACTGGACCGTACCGGCGTCCTGGCCGGCGGCCGCGTGGAACTGACCCTGGTCGACGCCCGCCCGAACCGCCCGACCTTCAAGCAACTCGGCGACCGGCCCGGGCTCTCCTTCGAGAGCTTTGGCACGGGCGGGGCCGCCATCGAAGGCCAGGCGATTTCCGTCGACGGCCATGTCACGCCGGTTCGCTATCGCTGGTACGAAAGCGACATCCGTCAGGCTAAGCTCACCACGACCTGGTCAGACGCTGGCCGGGCGATTGATCGGTTCGCGTTTCAGCTCGGCAGGGGTGACGTTTACGCGCGCCGATAACGCCGATAGGCCTTGCCTCTCAGAACCGAGCGCTGTCTGATCCGCGCCGCGCACCGAAGCGTTTAGGTCGGGCGTCGTAAGGGAAGAGTAAGATGACCGCCAAGGCGGACCGGCGTTCCAATTGGACTCTGGCGGCGCTGGCCGCCCCATGTCTTCCGCTGGCCGGCCTTGGGCTGCCGCTCGTGGTCTACCTTCCCGAATACTACTCCAACCAGCTAGGGCTGAGCCTGGCCTCGGTCGGCGCGGCCTTCGGGGCGGTGCGCCTGCTCGACATGGCCTTCGACCCCTATATCGGCGGCGTGATGGACCGCACCCGTTCGCGCTTCGGGCGGTTCAAGCTTTGGTTCGCGATCAGCGCGCCGATCCTGATGCTGGCCTCGTACATGCTGTTCATGGCCAAGCCTGGCGTGAGCAGCCTCTACCTCTGGCTCTGGCTGCTGGTGGTCTATGCCGGCGTCTCGATCGCCGGCCTGTCGCAGTTGGCCTGGGCCGCGGTGCTCTCGCCGCAATACGACCAGCGATCAAGGATCTACGGGTGGTGGCAGGCCGGCAACGTCGTCGGCATGATCCTGGTGCTCACCCTGCCCGCTCTGCTGCCCTTGCTGGGCTTCAAGGGGCATGGGTCCGGAGTGCAGGCCATGGGTTGGTTCATCGTCATCCTGATGCCCATCACCGTTGCGCTCGCCCTATGGAAGGTGCCTGAGCCGCAGGTGGTCTCCGAGGTCAAGAAGTCCGGCTTCCGTGAGTATCTGGCGCTCTTCAAGCGGCCTTCGGTGGTCCGAATCCTGGTCGCTGACCTGCTGATCGGCACCGGTCCGGCGATCACGGGCGCCCTGTTCTTCTTCTTCTTTGGTCGGGTGAAAGGCTTCAGCCACGCTGAGGCCAGCCTGCTGCTGCTGATCTACTTCATAGGCGGCCTGGTCGGCGCGCCGCTGTGGACCTGGCTCTCGTACAAGATTTCCAAGCACAAGGCCCTGGCCGTCTCAGGCATCGTCTATGCGGGCCTGACCATGTGCTCGCTGATGATCCCGCAGGGCGGGATGCTCCCGGCTGCAGTGCTGATGTTCATGATCGGCGTACCCTACGCCGCTGGCGCGTTCCTGCTGCGGGCCATGATGGCCGATATCGGCGACGAAGAGCGGCTGGCCAGCGGTGTCGATCGCACCGGCCTGCTCTATGCGATCCTGTCCGGCACAGTGAAAATCGGGTCAGCCGCGGCGATCTTCATCACCTTCCCGCTGCTGCAACTAATGGGCTTTGACCCCAAGGGACAAGGCGTGGACACTGGCCTGCAAGGCCTCGCCGTGCTCTTCGCGGCAGTCCCCGCCGGCATGTCGATCGTCGCCAGCTTTATCGTCTGGGGCTTCCCGCTGACCGCAGAGCGCCATGCTGAGATTCGCGCAGGTTTGGCGGCGCGCGATATGAAGGAGCCCGGCCTCGCCGACGCCGCGCCCGAAATGGGCTCCGAGCCGTTGCTGACCAAGGAAGTCAATGTCGCTGTCCGCCCCGCCGAGTGATGAAAAGCCCATCGACCGGTTGATCGCCATCATGGCGAGGCTGCGCGACCCGCAGACGGGTTGCGCCTGGGACCTGGAGCAGAACTTCGCGACCATCGCGCCCTACACGGTGGAGGAAGCCTATGAGGTCGCCGACGCCATCGAGCGCGGCGATCTCAACGACCTTCGCGAGGAATTGGGCGACCTGCTGTTGCAGGTGGTCTTCCATAGCCGGATGGGCGAGGAGCAAGGCGCCTTCGCCTTCGACGACGTGGCGAACGCCATTTCCGAAAAGATGATCCGCCGACATCCCCATGTCTTTGGGCCGGAAAGCCAGCGCACCAGCGCCGAGCAGACTCAGGCCTGGGAAGTCATCAAGGCTCAGGAGCGCGCGACCAAGGGGAAGAACAAGAGCCTGCTGGACGACGTTCCGACCGGCCTTCCCGCCCTGACCCGGGCCGTAAAGCTCACGGCGCGCGCCGGCCGCGTCGGCTTCGACTGGCCCGACGTGTCGTTCATCTTCGACAAGCTGCGCGAGGAGACCGCCGAACTGGAGGCCGAGATCGCGGCGGGCGACAAGGCCAAGATGCGCGACGAACTCGGCGACATCCTGTTTGTCTGCGCCAACCTCGCCCGCAAGCTCGACCTGGAACCGGAAGACGCCTTACGCTCGACCAACGCCAAGTTCGCGCGGCGCTTCCAGTTCATCGAGGCCGAACTCGCCGCGCGCGGGAAGACGCCGAACGACTCCGATCTCGCCGAGATGGACGCCTTGTGGGACGCGGCGAAGGCTACCGAGAAGGCAGAGTAGCGCTCAGCCCTCAGCTAGAGCGGGCTCAGGTCAACCTTCGGGTACAGTTGCTCAAACTGCCCCAGAGCCTGGGGCTCCAGGCGAACGGCAAGCCGCACACCGCCTTCGTCGTCCTCAATCCGGTCAAGCACCCGGCCGTGGCGGTAAAGCCAGGCCACCGCGGCGCCCTGGGCGGGCGTCGCATAGACCGAGACCGGAGGTGCATCGTCGACTAGGCGAGCAATGGTCTCGAGTAGGGCTTCGCAGCCCTCCCCGCTGACCGCTGACACCAGGACCGCCGGCGGGTTGGAGCGTCGCGCGTCGCCCTCTAGGTGCTCGCGGGTTTCCGCATCGACGAGGTCGGCCTTGTTCCAGACCTCGACGAAGTTGCGGTCCGCGACCTCGATCCCCAGGCGGGACAACACCGCCCGCACATCGGCGGCTTCAGCGTCGCTGTTCTCGCTGGCGATATCGCGGACGTGCAGGATGACGTCGGCCTCCTTCACCTCCTCAAGGGTGGCGCGGAAGGATTCGACCAGTTCGTGAGGCAGGTCGGAGATGAAGCCGACCGTGTCCGACAGGATCGCCGGCCGACCATCAGGCAAGCTCAGCATTCGCAGCGTGGGATCAAGGGTGGCGAACAGCATGTCCTCGGCCACCACCTCGGCGTTGGTCAGCCGGTTGAACAGCGTCGACTTGCCGGCGTTGGTGTAGCCGACCAGGGCGACGGCCGGGAACGGATGGCGCTGGCGCGCCCCGCGCTGCAGGTTGCGCGTGCGGCGCACCTCGACCAACTCGCGTTTCAGCTTGCCGATTTTCTCGGCCAGCAAGCGACGGTCGGTCTCGATCTGGGTTTCGCCGGGGCCGCCCATGACTCCGAAGCCGCCCCGTTGGCGTTCAAGGTGGGTCCAGGTGCGAACCAGGCGCGAGCGCTCATACGAGAGCCTCGCCAGTTCGACCTGCAGGATGCCCTCACGGGTCCTGGCGCGGCGGGCGAAGATCTCGAGGATCATGCCCGTGCGGTCCATAACCTTGACCTGCCAGGCCTTTTCCAGATTGCGTTGCTGGACAGGCGTCAGGGCGTCATCGACGACGGCGACGTCAACGTCGAGCTGGAAGCAGAGCTCCCCGATCTCGATGACCTTGCCGCTGCCGAACAGGGTCGCAGGCGTGCGCTTGCGCAACGGCGCGGTGATCGCGTCGCGAATATCGAGATCGAGGGCCTCGGCGAGGCCCACCGCCTCGTCCAGGCGCGCCTTGGAGCTCCGAGGCGAGCCGCGGGCGTCACGTTCGGGATGGATGACAAGCGCCTTTTGGGGAGGGGCTTCACGATCAATGGACTTTGAGGTCAATCCGCGTCGTCTTCCGCGGGCTCATACAACTGAACGGGTTGAGCCGGCATGATGGTGGAGATGGCGTGCTTGTAGACCAGTTGCGACTGGCCGTCGCGGCGCAACAGCACGCAGAAATTGTCGAACCAGCTCACCACGCCCTGCAGCTTGACGCCGTTTACGAGGAAGATGGTCAGCGGCGTCTTCGATTTGCGGACGCTGTTCAGGAACGTGTCCTGGAGGTTTTGTTTCTTTTCGTTGTTGGACATGGCTTGTCGCCCTTTGTTCTAATTCGGAGGGCAAGACGCCCCCCACACACACGAGTGAGGCTAGACCGACCCGCGTCACGGACGCAATCGCGCCTGTCGGTCAGATGGCCGTGGCCCTCGCCCGCTCGATATAGAGGCGACGGAGCTTCATCGCCACCGGTCCGACCACGCCGTCCCCAACAGGTTTGTCGTCGACCGCGATCACGGGCAGCACCAGACTGCCTGCGCCAGTGATGAACGCCTCCTTGGCGGCGACCGCTTCGGCAGGGGTGAAGGGCCGCTCATCGACCTTCACACCCTCTTCGCGCAGCACGTCCAGCAAGGTGTGGCGAGTCACGCCCCGCAGTATGTTGGCGTTGGTGTCACGGGTCCGCAGCGTGCCATCGGCGTCCACGATCCAGGCGTTGGAGGACGCGCCTTCGGTGACGAAGCCAAGGTCGTCCACGAACCAGGCCTCGGCCGCTCCGCGCTCCTTGGCCGCCTGCTTGGCTAGCGCATTGGGGAGCAGGCCGACGGTCTTTATGTCGCACCGACCCCAGCGGTTTTCCGGAGTGGTGACGACCTTCACGCCCTTTGCGGCTTTCGCCTCGGTCGCGGCCCGATCGACGGCCGACACCGTGATCACGATGCTCGGCGGGACCGGCTCGTCGGGAAAGGCATGACCGCGCGTGGCCACGCCACGCCCGACCTGGAGATAGACCAGTCCCTCGCTGACGCGGTTTTGGCGTACAGCCTCGCGCAACACGATGGTTAGGGCCTCACGGCTCATCGGCATCGGAATGCGCAATTCGCCCAGGCTTCGTTCGAGACGGGCGAAATGCCCCTCCGGATCGGCCAGCTTGCCGCCAAACAGCGCCCAGACCTCATAGACCGCGTCGGCCAGTTGGTAGCCCCGGTCCTCGATGTGGACCACAGCCTGTCCGTGCCGAACGAACTGGCCGTTCACATAGGCGATACGCCCCAACTTACGCGTCCTCTTCTTCCAACGGCCGGGCGCCTGACAGGCCCAGCGACTTGAGTTTCCGGTGCAGCGCCGAGCGCTCCATGCCGATGAAGGCGGCCGTCCGGGAGATGTTGCCCGAGAAGCGCAGCATCTGGGCGTTCAGGTATTCGCGCTCGAAAACCTCGCGCGCCTCGCGCAGCGGCAGGGCGATGATCTTGTCCGCGCTCATGCTCGACGACTGATCGGAGATCGCCGCATCGCCCGGCAGCATGTCGGCGGTGATCGCCTCGCTGGGATCACCGGCTGCCAGGATCAGCATCCGCTCCACATTGTTGCGAAGCTGGCTGAGATTGCCCGGCCAGGCCCGCACCTGCAGAGTGGCCAAGGCATCGTCGGCCAGGCGGCGGCGCGACATGCCGGTCGCCTCGCAGATCCGGGTGATGAAGTAGTCGATCAGCTCGGGAATATCCTCACGCCGCTCGGCCAAGCCCGGCACGGTCACCGGCACCACGTTCAGGCGGTGGAAGAGATCCTCGCGGAACCGGCCGGCGGTGATCTCCTCGCGTAGGTCACGCGAGGTCGATGAGACGACCCGGACATCGACCTGCACGTCGGCGTCCCCGCCCACGCGGCGGAAGCGCTGCTCGACCAGAACGCGCAGGATGCGGCTCTGGGTCTCGCGCGGCATGTCGGCGACTTCGTCCAGATAGAGCGTGCCGCCGTGCGCGCGTTCGAACACGCCGATTTTGGCCGGACGGCCGCCTTCCAGCTCTTCGCCGAACAACTCCGAATCCACCCGCTCCGGCGTCATGCCGGCGGCGCTGATGGCGACGAATTCGTTGCGAGCGCGCGGGCTGGCGCCGTGGATCAACCGCGCCACCGTCTCCTTGCCCGATCCCGGCGGGCCGGCGATCAGCACCCGGCTGTTGGCCGAGGCGAGCTTGCCGATCAGCCCGCGCAGCTGCTGGGTGACGACCGACTTGCCGATCAGGCCGTCGGGCTGGATGGTCTGGGCCCGAAGCCGGCGGTTCTCGCGCTTCAGGTTGCTGGTCTCCAGCGCGCGTTCCACGCAGAGCAGCAGCCGGTCGGACTTGAAGGGCTTTTCGAGGAACTCGTAGGCGCCCCGCTTGATCGCGCTCACAGCGGTTTCGATGTTGCCGTGACCCGAGATCATGATCACCGGAATGTCGGCGTCGAGTTGCTTGACCAAGTCAAGCAACTCCAAACCGTCCATCCCGCCACCTTGCATCCAGATATCGAGGATCAGCAAAGCCGGTTTGCGCGACTTCACGGCCGCCAATGCGCTTTCGGAGTCGTTCGCGGTGCGCACCGCATAGCCTTCGTCCGACAAGATGCCGGCCACCAGGTCGCGAATGTCCGCCTCGTCGTCGACTACAAGAACGTCGGCCGCCATCATATCACTCCTGCGTCTTGAGCCGCGCCAGGCGCCAGCTCGGTGTCGGCCGGGGCTTTCGCCTTGGCCGCCGTCGGTAGTTTCAAGATCGCCCGCGCGCCCTGCCCCTGGACCGCATCGGTCAGAATCAGTTCGCCGCCATGATCCTCGAGGATACGTTTGACGATGGCCAAACCTAGCCCCGTGCCTTTTTCGCGGGTTGTCACATAGGGTTCGGTCAGCCGATCACGGTCCTTGTCGGGCAGGCCCACGCCGTTGTCCTCGACTTCGATCTGCACGCCCTGATCGTTGACGGTCAGTCGCGCGACGATCCGGCCCTTTGGCTCCGGCGAAACCGCGGTCCGCGCTGAAACAGCCTCAGCCGCGTTCTTCAGTACGTTGGTCAGGGCCTGGGTCAGCATCCGGCCGTCGGCGACAATGACAGCCTCCGGCACGGGCTCGGCCAGTTCCACCGAGATGTCCGGGCTCGCCACCCTTTGGGCGAACACCGCGGCGCGGACCAGTTCCGCGCCATCCTGGTCGGCGAATTTGGGCGCGGGCATACGGGCGAACGACGAGAATTCGTCCACCATCCGGCCGATCCCGTCCACCTGCCGCACGATGGTGTCCGTGCAACGATCGAACGTCTCGAGGTCTTCCTCCGCGACGTCCTTGCGGAACTTGCGGCGCAAACGCTCGGCTGACAGTTGAATGGGAGTCAGCGGGTTCTTGATCTCATGGGCGATGCGCCGCGCGACGTCGCGCCAGGCGGCGTTTCTCTGGGCCGAGACCAGGCGCGTAATATCATCGAAGGTCAGCACCAGCCCGCCCTCGGACCGGCTGGCCCGAACACGCAGGCGATGGGTTTCCCGAGAGCGGACGACATCCACCTCTTCTTCAGCCTCGCCAGCGATGTCCCCGTGCTCGGCGATCACCACCAGTTCCGGCGCCACCTCGGCCAACTTCCGGCCATGTACCTGGCTGGGGACCAGATCCAGCAGGACGGCCGCCTGGCGGTTGATCGCCGACACCCTGCCATCGGCGTCCAGGCCGATAACCCCTGCAGACACCTCCGACAGTACGGTCTCGATGAATTGCCGCCGCTCTTCGGCCTCGTCACCCGCCCGTTTCAAGGCCGCCTGCTGAACCTGGAGATCATGCGTCATGCTATTGAAAGCACGAGACAAGACGGCCAATTCCTCTGGGTCCTTATCGGCGTCGACGCGGGCATTGAGATCGCCACTGGCGACGCGTCCAGCCGCGACGACCAGCCGTCCGACCGGCGCGGAGATAGCGCTGGCCGCGCCCATGCCGAGCCACACCGCGCCCACCAGGACCAGCATGGCGGTTTCCATGTAGGAAAGTGCGAAAACACGCTGAATTCGTTGCCGACTTTCCGCTGCTTCGCGATAGGCGGTGACTGAGTTGGACGCGTCCTGGAGCTGGCTGACGATTCCCTTCTGCACCGGACGGGTGACATAGAGATAGGCGTCCGGATAGGCAGACAGCTTGTAGAGGGCGCGCGTCAGGTCGGTGGAAACATAGATCACCGCGTCTTCGTCGGCGGCGGCGAAACTCGCCAGCGGCGGGGCCAGGAACTTTGGCGCATCAACCGCTTCGGCGCGCGCCAGGATACGCCCTTCCCGGTCGATCAGATAAGCGGCCGGGAACGCGTGGTAGGAGGCCTGGTAGGCCAGGAAGTGGCTGAAGGTGACGGGGCTGGCCTGCAAGGCGGGCGCGGCCCGGTTCAGGTCCTGCGCCATCTGGGACACATGTTCTTCGACGAAGCGGGTCTGATCCTCGACATAGGACCGCATCACCGTGGCGGAGTTCTCCACCACCGTCTGAACTCGCTCGGAGAACCAGTTCTCCACGCCGCGGTTGACGAGCACGGTATAGAACAGCGCCACCACCATCGCCGGGGCGACGGCCGCCAGGGCGAAGAGGGTGACGAAACGTAGATGCAGCCTGGCCGCCGGGTCGCTTGACCGCGCCTTCAGCATCCCCATGATCCGGAAGCCGACCTGGGCCGCCAGCGCCAGGATCAGCACCAAGTTAAAGGCCAAGATCGCCAGGATATTCTTGGATGCCGGCGCCAATGGGCCCGTCTCCGGCGGCGAGGCCGCCAGGAGGATCGCCACCGCCGTCAGCAGCGCAGCCAGCGCATAGCCGCCGCCGAGCACATAGCGCGACTGCAACGCCCGCCATAGCCGCGCGGCGGGCGCCACTTCAGTTCCGCCATCGTGAACTTGGGACGCCATGATCAGGGGACCCTAGCGAAAACTGTGCCCAGAATTCAACAGGCATGTGGCGAAGAAACGTCACTGAAACCAGATGTGATGACAAGTGGTCTTCGGCGCGCTATTTGTCGGGTGATGATCCCTTCGGCCAGCCAATATTCGTTTTGGTATTTTAGCTATTCCGATGCCACTGGCGGAGGAAGGGGATCGCACGACAGGACCACCCTGTCGTAGTCCGAGACCCAACAGCCGCCAGTCACCTGGCGGCTTTTTATGCCGCCGCGTGACGCTTTTCCTGGAGCGCACCCGTGCCAGACCTTACCGACGACCTACGAATCCTCGACATCAAGCCCCTCGCCACGCCCGCCGAGGTCATGGCTCGGCTGCCCGCCGATGCGACCACTTCTGCGACCGTAGCCACCGCCAGACGGGCGATGCACGACATCCTTCACGGTGACGACGATCGATTGATCGTCGTGATCGGTCCCTGTTCGATCCATGATCCCGTTGCGGCGATGGACTACGCCCGCCGCTTGTCCGCCCAACGAGCCCGTTTCGCCGACACGCTAGAGATCGTCATGCGGGTTTATTTCGAAAAGCCGCGCACGACGGTCGGTTGGAAGGGCCTGATCAACGACCCTCACCTCGACGGGACCTTCCGTATCGACGAGGGCCTGCCGCTGGCGCGCAAGCTGCTGATCGAGGTCGGCCAACTCGGGCTTCCGGCGGCCGTGGAATTCCTGGACGTCATCACGCCCCAGTACATGGCCGATCTGGTCAGCTGGGGTGCGATCGGGGCGCGCACCACCGAAAGCCAAATTCACCGCGAGATGGCGTCTGGCCTCTCCTGCCCGGTGGGGTTCAAGAACGGGACGGACGGCAATCTGCGGATCGCGGTCGACGCTGTGAAGGCCGCCAGCCAGCCGCACCATTTCCTTGCGGTCGGAAAGGATGGTCGCGCCTCGATCGCGGCCACCCGTGGCAATGTCGATAGTCATGTCGTCCTGCGCGGCGGCAAAACGCCCAACTACGACGCCGCCGGCGTCGCGGCGGCCTGCGCCGAGCTCGCCTCCAGCGGCCTGCCGCAGAACCTGATCATCGATGTCAGCCACGCCAACAGCCTCAAGAAGCCCGAGAACCAGCCGGCCGTCGCCCGGGACGTCGCCGGCCAAGTCGCCGCTGGCGACCAGCGCATCGTCGGGGTGATGGTCGAAAGCCACCTAGTGGCCGGCCGCCAGGACTTGGTCGCCGGCCAGTCGCCGACTTACGGCCAGAGCATCACCGACGGATGCATCGACTGGGACACCTCGGTCGAGGTTCTGGAAGACTTGGCCATGGCTGTCGAAGCTCGCCGGCGAGCCCGCAAGGCGCTCGCGGCGAACCACGCGGAGTCCGGAGCCGCCTAGCGGCGGCCTCGGCTCATTTCGACCCCGAGGTCTTGGATCTTCTTGCGCAGGGTGTTGCGGTTGAGGCCCAGGATCTCGGCGGCGCGGACCTGATTGCCGCGCGTCGCCGTCAAGGTAAGCTGGATGAGCGGACGCTCCACCTCCTCCAGCACCCGGTCGTAGAGCCCGATGGGCGGTATGCCTTCCGGCTGCTCGGCGAAGTATCCGCCCAGATGCCGCTCGACCAAGGTCGCCAAGGTGACCGGCCCTTCGTGCCCAGGGAGAGCTGGTTGATGATCAGCCAGTTCGCGCTCGACGATCCGGGCGCTGATCAGCTCCTCGGCATAGAGCGCGCAGATCCGGCGGATCAGGTTCTCCAGCTCCCGGACGTTGCCAGGCCAGGCATGGAGTTTCAGGCGCTCCAGAGCCGCAGCGTCGATGGTCTTCGACGGCAGACCTTCGCGGTTGGCGCGCAGCAGGAAGGCGCGCGCCAGGTCCGGAATGTCATCGGTGCGATCGCGCAACGGCGGCAGGCGCAGCGGCGCCACGTTCAGGCGGAAGAACAGATCCTCGCGGAACAGACCCTGCTGGATCAGGGCGCGCAGGTCGCGGTTGGTCGCGGCGATGATCCGCACATTGGGCGGCCGGCCGGTCTTGGGATTGAGCGACTGCTCGGAACCGTCGATCACGCGCAACAGCCGGGTCTGAGCGTCCAGCGGCATGTCGCCGATCTCATCGAGAAACAAAGTGCCCCCGTCCGCCTCGACCAGCTTGCCATAGTCCCCGTCGTCGCGGCCGAACAGCTCAGCCTCGACCCGCTCGCGCGGCACGGCGGCCAGGTTGATGACCACGAACTTGCCGTCCTTGCGGCGCCCCATGTCATGCAGGGCGCGGGCGACGAGTTCCTTGCCCGTCCCGCTCTCCCCCAGGATCAGCACCGTGAGGTCTGCGCCGACAAGGCGCGCAATGGTGCGATAGACGTCCTGCATCGGCCCCGAACGGCCAATCAGGGGCAAGCGCTCGTCACGAACGGCGCGGGCCTGGGCTTTCGAGGCCTCGGCGTCGGCCGGCCGCGAAAGCGCCCGGCGAACGGCGGCCGTCATGTCGTCCAGGTCGAAGGGCTTGGAAATGTAATCAAACGCCCCGACCTCGGCCGCGCTGACCGCGGTCAGCAGGGTGTTCTGGGCGCTCATCACGATGACGGGCAGCTTTGGGCGCTCCTTGCGAATGCGCGGCAGCACGTCGAACACGTTCTCGTCGGGCATCACCACGTCGGTGACGACCAGATCGCCCTCCCCGTCCGACACCCACTTCAGCAGGGTGGTGGCGTTGCCGGTGGCCCGCACCTGATAGCCCAGCCGGGTGAAAGCCTGGCTCAACACCAGCCGGATCGAGGCGTCATCATCAGCGATCAGGATCTTCTTGCTGGCGTTGGCGATAGCATTCATGCCGGCATATCCTCTTCAGACGCGATCGGCAGCAGGACGCGGAACGTCGTGCGGCCAGGTTCAGATTCGAAATCGATCAGGCCGCCATGGCCGGCGACCAGCTTCGCCACCAACGCCAGTCCAAGGCCCGCGCCATGAGCCTTGGTGCTGACGAACGGCTGAAACAGGCTCTCGCGCAGGTGCGCCGGGACACCCGGGCCATTGTCCTGCACCTTGATCTCCAGCGGCGCGCCCCTGAGGATCTGCCCTTTGGCCGCGCGCACCTTCACACCGTGGCGATAGGCGGTGCGGACGGTGATCGCGCCCCGGCCATCGCCGCGCGAATGGGCCGCCTCGGCCGCGTTTTTCACCAGATTCAGGAAGATCTGGATCAGCTGGTCCTCGTCCCCCCAAGCCGGCGGCAACGATGGGTCGTAGCGGTCGCTGAGTTGAAGACCGTCGGCCACACCGTTGGCGGCCAACGCCTTCACCCGGTCCAGGACCAGGTGGATGTTGATCGGACGGCAATCGGGCAAGGCGTCGTCGGAGAAGGCCTCCATCCGATCGACTAGCCTGCGAACGCGATCAGTCTCGTCAACGATGAGCTGAGCCAGAGGCGCGTCCTCGGCCTTTGCGCCCGACTTGAGCAGCTGAGCCGCCCCGCGAATGCCGGCCAGCGGGTTCTTGATCTCATGCGCCAGCATATGGCCCAGCCCGACGATGGTGCGCAGGCCGGCCTGTTCGGCCCCGGTGCGCTCGCCCCCGAACGATCCGCCTTTGACGTGCAAGGTCAGCAGGATCGAGCCATCGCCCAGCGGGGCGGCCGCACCGTCCGCCTCGAACGAGGGATAGCCGAAGAGACTGATCTCCACGCCGCGTTCCCGAACCCGAACGCCCTCCTCCACCGCGCGATTGAGCAGAGACACCAAGGCCGATCCGGCCGGCAGCGCCGCCCCGAACCGGCCACGCATCAATAGCCCCAGGCCTTGGCCGAACAAGGCTTCAGCCGCCTCATTCGCCGCCACCAAGGCGCCGTGTTGATCAACGACCAGCGCCGGTTCAGGCGACAGGTCGAAGGCTGCGGCCTTCAGCAACTCAAGGGCCGCGCCCGATGGGAGTGCTCGGTTCTGGCCGGTCATGCCGCCAACCTCGTATCGGGATCTCGCCAGAGGGCGATCAAGCCAGCTTCCACTTCACCGGGGCTATCCAGCCGGCACAGGGTCGAGCGAGCGCTGCGACGGACTTGCGCGTCACCGGGCCAAGGGGCGTTTTCGACGTAGGACGCCAGGTGCTTGCGGAAGATCTTCAGGCCCAGGCGATCGCCGTAGAACTTCAGACTGTCGCGAAAATGGTCCAGGGCGATGGCCAGACGCGCCTCGACGTCGGGTTCGACGAATGCACGGCCGGCCAGTTCGGCCTCGATCTGGGCGGCGATCCACGGACGCCCATAGACCCCGCGCCCCACCATCACCGCGTCGGCGCCAGACTGCTCCAGAGCGCGCCGCGCGCTGTCCCCGCACAGGATGTCGCCATTGACGATCACCGGGATCGAGACCGCGGCCTTGACCGGGCGCACCGCGTTCCAGTCGGCGACGTCCTTGTAGAACTGCGAACGGGTCCGCCCGTGAATGGTCACCGCCTTGGCGCCGCGCGCCTCAGCGCGTGCAGCGATCTCAGGCGCGTTCTTGGAGGTCTCATCCCAGCCGAGCCGCATCTTCACCGTGACAGGCACATCGACCGCATCCACCGCCGCGGCGATCAGCCGCTCGGCCTGCTCGGGATCGCGCATCAGCGCCGAGCCGGAGAGCACGCCGGTAACTTCCTTGGCCGGGCAACCGAAGTTCAGGTCGATGATCTGAGCTCCCGCCTCGGCTGCGAGACGCGCGCCCTGGGCGATGTGCGCCGGGTCATGACCGACCAGTTGCACCACCATCAGCGGCAGGCCCTCGCCCACCGCTGCGCGACGCACGACATCGGGGCGCCCCTTGGCGAACTCGTCGCAAGCAACCATTTCGGTCGCCACATAGGCAGCGCCCAGCTTGCTCGCCGCCTTGCGGAACGGCAGATCGGAGACGCCGGTCATCGGCGCGATCCATGCGCGCCCACCAACGTCCACATCGCCGATCGTGAGCGAATTGCTCATTTTGTAATCATCCCCATCGCCTTCGTTTTAGGCAGATTGTGCGCCGCCGTAAAGCCTGGACACGCCGAACATGAGCCCTAAACAAGCCGCATGACTTTTTCAGCCGTCATCGTCGCCGCAGGCGCGAGTTCTCGCGCGGGCCCCGGCGTTCCAAAACCCTGGCGCAGCCTGGGCGGACGCCCAATTTTGAGTTGGTCGATCAACGCCCTGACGGACGCCGGCGCCACCGAAATCGTAGTCGTCGCGGCAGAGGATCGGCTCGCTGAGGCCGCCCGCCTGCTGGACGGAACACCCAACGCCCGAGCCATCGCCGGCGGCGCGACGCGCGCGCTATCGGTTCAGGCGGGGCTGTCGGCGCTGACGGCCAGCGACCAAGCGGCCGTGCTGATTCACGATGCGGCCCGTCCCTTTGTGAATCGGACGCATGTCGAGGCCCTGCTTGGCGCCCTTGCCGCCGCGGACGGCGCGGTACCGGCCCTGCCCGTCGCCGACACGCTCAAGCGTGGGACGGGGACCATCGAGGCGACCGTATCGCGCGATGGTCTCTGGCGAGCTCAAACCCCTCAGGCCTTCAGGCTCGCCACCCTCCGGGAGGCCTATGCAAGCTGGCCGGTCGACGCCGAGCCCACCGATGACGCCGCGGTGGTCGAACGGGCCGGGGGCCGGGTTGTGATGACGCCAGGCGATCCGATTTTGATGAAACTGACCTATCCGGAGGACTTCGCCATGGCCGAGCGTCTCGCCGCCACCTCGCGGATTACCCGCATCGGCCAGGGCGTGGACGCCCATAGGTGGGGCCCTGGTGAGGCCGTCTGGCTCTGCGGCGTAAAAATCGACCACGACCAGACGCTGATCGGCCATTCCGACGCCGACGCCGGCCTACATGCCCTGACCGACGCGATCCTCGGCGCGATCGGCGAAGGCGACATCGGCGAGCACTTCCCGCCCAGTGATCCGCAATGGAAGGGGGCGGCTTCCGACCGCTTCTTGATCCACGCTGTTGAACTGGTCGCGGCGCGCGGCGGGCGCATCCTCAACGCCGACGTGACGCTCATCTGCGAACGACCGAAGATCCGGCCACATCGCGACGCCATGCGTCAGCGGTTGGCCGACCTCCTGGACCTGCCCCTCGACCGCGTCAGCGTGAAGGCCACCACCACCGAAGGCATGGGCTTCACTGGCCGCGAAGAGGGACTGTTGGCCCAGGCCGTCGTCCTCGTGGACACGCCAGCTTGACGCCCTAGGGCAGCCAGCCGTAGCGCTCCTTCATCTGAGCGTAGAGCGCGCCGACCAGGTTCATGTAGTCGTCGGTCCAGGGCCGAGCGAGCGTTGGATTGGTCGCCTCCCATCGCGCATCGGCTTCGTAGGGCGCGAGCGCGCCAAGCTGCCGGGTAACGATCATTGCGTCCTCCGCAGACTCCCACAGCGGCGGGCTGCCCTTCGCGGCGCCGTGCCTCTGGATCAACGAGTAGCCGCCCGCTGCCTCGGCCACCGCCATGGCGGGCGCGCGCAATTCCAGGTTCCGGTTGGACAGGTGGAGGATCAAAACCCCGTCAGGCTTCAATTTGGCGAGGTAGCCCTTCATCGCCTCGACCGTGAGCAGATGGGCCGGTACCGCATCAGACGAGAAGGCGTCGATCAGCAGCACATCGAAGGTGTCGTTCGGCTGCTTGGCTAGGGTTAGCCGAGCATCGCCGAGGACGTAGTCGATCGCCCCCTTGGCGCACTTGGTCGTGTAGCTGAAGTGCTTCGGATCGGTGGAGATCTTGATCACCATCGGATCGATCTCGAAGAAGGTGAGCGCGTCCCCCGGCCGGGTGTAGGCCGCCACCGCCCCGGTACCAAGGCCGACCGCGCCGATCCGCAGCGGCCTGGCCTCCTTGGAGCGGCGCGTGAACACCTGCCCGATCGGGGTCTCGGGCGCATAGTAGACCAAGGGTCGGCATTCATAGTCGGGATGCTGGGCCTGAGCGCCGTGGAGGGTGGTGCCGTGCGACAGCATCTTCACCTGCCCCTTCATTCCAGGAACGGGCATCTCCGACTGTCGGACGACGCCGAAGAAGCTGCGCCAGCTATTGCGGACGTTTACCCGGTCACCAACCGCCTCGGCCGCCAGCGACAGCACGATGATCACCCCGAAGAAGACGACCATCTGGCGCCGCACGAGGAAGGCGCAGACTGCGGCCCCACCGAGCAGCAGCCAGATGATGAGACCCGTGCCGTCTTCTGCGCCCCAGAAGAGCGCAACAACCGGCGCCACGCAGGCGGCCACCACGCCCAGCGCGAAGGTCGCCCAGCGCCATGGCTCAACAGGACCCAATCCCGGCCGCGCCAAACAGGCGAGCGCCAGCACCAGCGGATATTCCCAGACATTGGTGAAGATGACCGGAGCCAGGAAGGCGTTGAACGACCCACCGACCACGCCGCCGAACGACATCCAGAGATAGAACTCGGTCAGATGCGCCGGATTTGGACGGCGTGCGACCATGGCCTGGTGGCACATCAGGGCGGTGAGGAAGAAGGCCGCCAGGTGCACGACCAGCTGCACCGCCAGGTTCGTCTGCTTGAACGGCAAGATCACCACACAGGCGGCGATGGCCGCGGCCTGCAGGAGCAGCGTCATCTCGCGAGAAATGATCGGCTTTTCCGAGAAGGCGATGATGAAGGTGGTGAGATACAGCGCCAGCGGAATGACCCACAGAAATGGCGCGGACGCCACATCAGTGGTGATGTGGGTCGTTACCCCCAGCATCAGGCTGGATGGGATCGCGGCCAGCGCGACCCAGACCGCGCGCTGCTTCCAGCTCGGCCCCGGACCAGCATCAGCGGCCGGCGCCTCGATCGCTGCGGCGCGAGCGCGCGAGACAAATAGCGCCAGCGTGGCCATCAGAAGGACGAACCCACCATAGCCGATGGTCCATCCGAAGGTCTGGCCGCGCAGCGTCGCCAAGGGCTCGACCAGCGCCGGATAGGCAAGCAGCGCCAGCAGGCTGCCCATGTTGGAGGCCGCGTATAGGACGTAGGGCTCAGCCCCCGTCTCGGCGTGAATGGTCCGGGCATGCCAGGCCTGGACTAGCGGCGCCGTCGCCGAAAGGACCGCAAACGGGGCGCCGACCGAAACCGTCAGAACCCCTAGCAGCCAGAGCGAGGGATGGTTTGAGGACGGCTCGCCGACCAACCCGCTGACGTGCAGCGGCAAAACCAACGCCGCGGCCAGCAACATCCCTAGATGAATGATCGCCTGGGTCCGGACCGAGCTGACCTTTTGCAGCAAGTGCGCATAGCCGTAACCGGCCAGAAGCGCGGTCTGGAAGAAGGCGATCGAGGTGTTCCAAACCGATGGGCTACCGCCCAGCAGCGGCAGGACCAGCTTGGCGACCATCGGCTGGACGAGGAAGACCAACCCCGCGCTGGCGAAGATGGTGACCGCAAACAACGCCGGCGAGATCGAGGCGGCGGGCCTTTCGGCCCCTTCTAACGTGCTCATGTGCTCGAATCGGGTTGTCTGTCGGGTGCGCGCGATGTTGTGGTCTGCGCCTATCGTTGCCTAGAGCCTCTCGGAGTCGCGCCATGTTTTCCCTGGAAGTCGAAACCCTCGCGCGATTGTTGATCGACGAGGCGCGGGAGCGCTCGCTGCGGATTGTCACCGCCGAGAGCTGCACCGGTGGCCTGGTGGCCGCAGCTATCTGCGCGATCCCGGGCGCATCGGACGTCTTCGAGCGCGGCTTCGTCGTCTACACGAACCGCGCAAAGCAGGAGATGCTGGGCGTGCCTGGCGACCTGATCGCCGATCTCGGCGCGGTTTCCGAGCCTGTGGCCCGCATGATGGCCGAGGGCGCGCTGGAAGCCTCCAACGCTCACGTCGCGGTCGCCATCACCGGCGTCGCGGGACCCGGCGGCGGCACGCCGATGAAGCCGGTGGGCACCGTTCATATCGCCACGGCGCGCTCCAATCAGGCGCTGATGCACCGCTCGGAGCTGTTCGACGGCGAAACCCGCGCCGAAGTCCAGGAAATGGCCGTGCGTTCAGCGCTGCAAGCCTTGCGCGACCGGATGGTCTAGGCGGCCTTGCCGCCGTAGAGCGCCTCGGCCCGGGCCTCGAAGCAGCTCATCAGCTTGTCTACGGCGTGGTGGAAGTTCGCCGCCAGCATGCCCGACAGCAGTCGCGACTTGAACTCGAAGTCGATGTCGAACTCGATCTTCGTCCCACCCGCGTTCTCGACGAAGCGCCAGCGGTTGGCCAGGTGCTTGAACGGGCCGGACAGCAACTGGACATCGACCTGCCGCGACGCGGCGTCGCGACGTACGCGGGTGGAGAACTTCTCCTTCAGAAAGGCGAAGCCGACGCCGGCCTGGGCGTCCACCAGACTGACCCCCTCGCCCTCTGACCGCGCGTTCCAGGTGCGCATGGACTGGATCCACGGCACGAATTCCGGATAGGCGTCCACGTTCCCCACCAGCTGGAAGAGCTGGTCGGGCGTGTAGGGCAGGATCTTCTCGATATGGTAGCGCGGCAAACCTTAGGCCGCGTCCTTGGCGAGGCGGGCCGCCTTCAGCCGGGCGAAGTCCTCGCCGGCGTGATGCGACGAGCGGGTCAGCGGGCTGGCCGACACCATCAGGAAGCCCTTGGCCCGCGCGATCTCTTCATAGGCCTTGAACTCGTCAGGCGTCACGAACCGGTCGATCGCCGCGTGCTTGCGGGTCGGCTGCAGGTACTGGCCGATGGTCAGGAAGTCGACGCCGGCCGAACGCATGTCGTCCATCACCTGCATGACCTCCTCCTTGGCTTCGCCAAGACCGACCATCAGGCCTGACTTGGTGAACTGGTTGGGGTCACGCTCTTTCACCCGCTCCAGCAGGCGCAGCGAATGGTAGTAGCGCGCGCCGGGGCGGATCGAGAGATAGAGCCGCGGCACGGTCTCAAGGTTGTGGTTGAAGACATCGGGCCGGGCGTCGATGACGATCTCCGCGGCCGAGGCCGGCTTGCGCAGGAAGTCCGGCGTCAGGATTTCGATCGTAGTGCCAGGCGCGGCCCCACGGATCGCGTGGACCACGGCGGCGAAGTGCGCGCCGCCGCCATCGGCGAGATCGTCGCGGTCCACCGAGGTGATGACCACATGCTTCAGGCCCATCTTGGCCACCGCGTCGCCGACCCGCGCCGGCTCGGTGGGATCAAGAGCGTTCGGCTTGCCCGTCGAGACGTTGCAGAAGGCGCAGGCCCGCGTGCAGATCTCGCCCATGATCATCATGGTGGCGTGGCTCTGGCTCCAGCACTCGCCGATGTTCGGGCAAGCGGCCTCTTCGCAGACCGTCACCAGTCCGTGGGTCTTCACGATCTCACGGGTGGCGTTGTAGCCGGCCGAGCCAGGCGCGCGAACGCGCAGCCACTCGGGTTTACGCAGGATCGGAGTATCCGGGCGAGATTGCTTTTCGGGGTGGCGGGGCCGAGAGCCCCCGATGGTGTCGATGACGGTCGCCATAAGGCCTAGATCGGCTTTCTGGTCCTCAGGATCAAGGCGTGATTGAGCGTCTCTGCGCCGCATGCTCAAACTTCGCCATGGTTCGCGCGTCCCTGCTCGCCGCTCTTCTCCTTGTGCTCGCGGCGTGCAGCCGCGACGGCGCATTGGGGCCGTTCGCCGAAAGTCAGGTTCCTCCAGCCTTAACGCCGCGCTTCTATCCGCCGGAAGGCTGGGCCTGGGGCTTCATCGGCGTCGGCGACAAGCCGGTTCAGCGCTATGGCGTCGGCAGCACCCGGCGGGTTCCTACCGCCACCATAGTCGTCGTTCCTGGCTACGGCGAAACCGCCGAGATGTGGTTCGAAACCGCCTCGGACCTGATCGACGACGGCTACACAGTCTGGATCCTCGACCGCGCCGGCCAAGGCGGTTCTGGACGCTACGTGGCGCCGCGCGACCTGGGCCATGTTCCCAGCTTCGATCCCGACATCGCCGCCCTACGCGAATTTGTCCGCGTGGTCGTCAGGCCCGCGCCCGACACTCCACTTGTTCTACTGAGCCATGCGGACGGCGTGGTTGTTGCGCTGGCCGCGGTGCGGGCCGGCATGAAGGTCGATGGGGTGATCGCCTCGTCGCCCCAGCTCGCCAATGTCGATCCGGGCCGGCGCCTGCTCGGCTCCGTCCGACGTAGCGACACCCCGCCACCGGGTTGGAAGCCCTGGAGCAGGGAAACCCCCGATGATCGGACGGCCGGCTCCACCCACGACGCCTGGCGCGGCAAGGTCGGGCAGGCCTGGCGTGTGGCCAACCCCGATCTGCGGATAGCGGGACCGAGCCTCGGCTGGACAAAAGCCTACGAAGCCGCCAGCCGCCTGGCTGAGACCGGCGCGGCGCAGACCCGCACGAATGTCCTGATGCTCAATCCCACCAGTAGCGCAGACGCGCTCTGCAAACGCCTGCCTCAGTGCCGCGTCGAGACGATTCTCGGCGCGCGCGCGGCCATGCATCTTGAAGCCGATGAGTGGCGCACGCCTTGGCTGAAGGTGGTCACGGCATTCATCGGAACACGGCCCGAAACCGGCGAGTAGGTCGCAAATTTTCCCGCTCGACCAAGGCCTTAGAGCTTCACCCTAAGACGTGATAACCACCGCCGCTCACGCCGTGTAACATATCTTTTCAACGCCGGGCGCGAGCGGTAGGCTCACGACCAACAAGAACGGCGAGACGTTTCGGGGAGGTTTTCGCCTTTGTCGCGTTCATTTGATCGGCGAGTGTCTGAGCGTGCATTGTTCGATGCGCTCCTCGACGCCCGCAATACCTACGGCGCCAAGAAGCCGATCCTGGAAGACCAGGAGCGCAATCCGCTTAGCTATACTGATCTAATCCGCGCGGCCTTCGCGCTGGGTCGCAAGATCGCCGGCATGACCAGCCAGGGCGAGCGCGTGGGTGTCATGCTGCCCGCCAGTTCAGGCGCAGTGGTGACCTTCTTCGCCTTGCACGCCTTCGGCCGCACGCCAACGATGCTGAACTTCACGGCCGGGATCCGCAACATCAAGGCCGCCTGCGAACTGGCTGGCGTGAAGCGGGTTCTGACGTCGCACCGGTTCATCGAGCAGGGCAAGCTGCACGACATCATCGACGCTCTCGAGCCGATCACGACGGTAACCTATCTGGAAGACGTCCGGGCGACGATCGGCCTGGCGGACAAGGTCTTCGCCGCCGCGGCCGGTACATTCCCCAAGCGTTTCCGGGTCGAGACCAAACCATCCGATCCAGGCGTGATCCTCTTCACCTCCGGCAGCTTCGGAGCGCCCCGGGGCGTGGTCCTCAGCCAGGCCAATCTGATCGCCAATGTCGAGCAGATCGCGGCGCACATTCCGCTCGATCCGGCCTGGGTGATGTTCAACCCCTTGCCGACCTTCCACTGCTTTGGCCTGACCGGCGGCGTCCTGCTGCCGCTGCTGAAGGGAATGAAGGCGTTCGAGTACCCCTCCCCGCTGCACGTCAAACAGATCCCGCCGCTGATCAAGGACACCGGCGCGGCGATCCTGTTCGCCACCGACACTTTCCTCAATCAGTACGCCAGGAACTCCGAACCCAACGAATTGTCGGGTCTGAAGTTCATCGTCTGCGGCGCTGAGAAGGTGCGCGAGGAAACCCACAACCTGATCCGCGACCGCTTCGGCGACGTGCCGGTGCTGGAGGGCTACGGCGCCACCGAGGCCTCGCCGGTCATCGCCGTCAACAAGCCCACCGACAATCGTCGCGGCACGGTCGGCGGCCTGCTGCCCGGCGTCGAGACCCGGCTCGAGCCGGTCGACGGCATCCCCGGCGGCAAGCTCTATGTGCGCGGCCCCAACATCATGTCGGGTTACCTCAACGCCGACGGCGTGATGGAGGAGCCGCCCGGCGGATGGCACGACACCGGCGACGTCGTCGAGATCAGTGATGACGGCTGGATCAAGATCCTTGGCCGTGTGAAGCGCTTCGCCAAGATCGGCGGGGAGATGGTCTCCTTGACCGCCGCCGAGGACATCACCATCGCGGTCTGGCCGGAAGGCCGTCACGCGGTGATCGCCATGCCAGATCCCAAGAAAGGCGAGCGCCTGGTCCTGGTCACCGACCGTCGCGACGCCGACACCGCCCCGCTGCTTGCTCACGCAAAAGCCATAGGCGCGCCGGAACTGGCCGTTCCGAAGAAGATCATCAAGGTCACCGAGATCCCGGTGCTTGGCACCGGCAAGACCGACTACGTGGCGATCATGCGGATGGCGGAGGCCGAGGGGCGCCGCGCGGCCTGATCTCCCGGGGGATCGCGCGTCGCTTGGGCGCGCGTAGGGAGGGACCAAGACATGCCGAACCTCGACGTCTGGGCGCCGCGGGTGCTCAGCCTCTTACGCATAGTCGCGGCTTTGCTCTTCATGGAGCATGGCCTGATGAAGCTGTTCCACTTCCCGGCGCCGCAGCCGGGGGCGCCGGATCCACTACCGATGATCCTGATGGCGGCGGCGACGATTGAGGTGGTCGGCGGCGCGCTGATCGCGCTCGGCCTCTTCACCCGTGTCGCGGCGTTCGTTTGCTCAGGTCAAATGGCGGCGGCCTACTTCATGGCCCATGCGCCGCAAGGCTTCTGGCCAGCGCTGAACGGCGGCGAGGCGGCGATCCTGTTCTGCTTTGTGTTCCTGTATCTGGTCTTCGCCGGCCCGGGCATCTGGAGCGTCGACGCTCTGGTGCGGAAAAGGCCGTAGGCCAAAGTCGCCATCTTCCCGCTCAGCCTTCGCGCTGACCGGAGGATGACGAGGTTGGCGTCAGATATGCAGGACCCGGCCATAGGCGTCGAGAGACGCCTCGTGCATGGCCTCGCTCAGGGTCGGATGCGGGAAGACCGTGGCGAAGAGCTCTTCCTCGGTGGCCTCCAGGGTGATGGCCAGGGTAAAGCCCTGGATCATCTCGGTGACCTCCGCGCCGATCATGTGGGCCCCGATCAGAGCGCCGGTCTTCTCGTCGAAGATGGTCTTCACAAATCCATCGGTCTCGCCCGAGGCGATGGCCTTCCCGTTCACCTTGAAGGGGAAGCGGCCGATCTTGGCGGCGATGCCCTTTTCCTTGGCCTGGCCCTCGGTCAGGCCGACCGACGCGATCTGCGGGGTGGAATAGGTGCAGCCCGGAATCGGGGACGTCAGGTTATTCGGCTTCAGGCCGGCGATGTGCTCGATGCAATGGACGCCTTCATGGCTGGCCTTGTGCGCCAACCACGGGGGACCGGCCAGGTCGCCGATCGCGTAGAGGCCGGCGACGCCCGTGCCGCCATGGTCGTCGGTAACCACATGGGTCCGGTCAACCTTCACGCCCAGGGCCTCGAGGCCAAGCCCCTCGACATTGCCGACGATGCCGACCGCGACGATGGCGACATCGGCGCTCAGGGTCTCGGCTTTGCCGCCGGCTTCCAATTCGATGGCGACGCCGGTCTTGGACTTCGTCAATTTCTTGACGGTGGCGCCAACCCGGAACTTCAGCCCGCGCTTCTCGAACGCCTTGTGGGCGGTCTTTGAAACCTCTTCATCCTCGACAGGCAGGATGCGCGGCAGGGCCTCGATCACCGTCACGTCGGAGCCCAACGCCCGATAGAAGCTGGCGAACTCGATACCGATGGCGCCCGAACCGACGACGATCAGCGACTTCGGCGCGGCCTTCGGGACCATGGCCTCGCGATAGGTCCAGACCCGCTCGCCGTCCGGTTCCAGGCCGACGGCCGGAATGGTGCGGGCGCGGGCGCCGGTCGCCAGGATCACATGCTTGGCTTGGACGGTCCGAGAGCCCCCGGCCTTCAGATCGACAACCACCTTCGGCGCGCCCTGCCCCTTCTCGAGCTTGGCCGTACCTTCGATCACTTCGATCTTGTGCTTCTTCATCAGGAAGGCGACGCCGGCGTTGAGCTGGGCCGCCACCTTGCGCGAGCGCTCGATCACCTTGGAGAAGTCGAAGCTCGCCTTCTCGATCTTGATCCCATAGTCGGCCAGATGGCCAAGGTTCTCATAGGCCTCACCGGACTTCAACAGAGCCTTGGTGGGGATGCAGCCCCAGTTCAGGCACACCCCGCCCAGCGCGTCGCGCTCGACGATTGCGGTCTTGAAACCCAGCTGGCTGGCGCGGATGGCGGTGACATAGCCGCCCGGGCCCGAGCCGATGACGATGACGTCGAAATCCATGTGACTAGCCTCAGACGATCATCGTGATGGGGTCTTCGATCAGGACCTTGAAGGCCTGCAGCCAACGCGCGCCGATGGCGCCGTCGACCACGCGGTGATCGCAGGTCAGGGTCACGCTCATGACCGTGGCGATAGCTAATTGGCCGTTCTTCACCACCGGCCGTTGCTCACCGGCGCCGACCGACAAAATGGCGCCCTGCGGCTCATTGATGATCGAGTTGAACGACTTGATCCCCATCATCCCCAGATTGGAGATCGAGAAGGTGCCGCCCTGGAATTCCTCGGGCTTCAGCTTTCGGGTCCGCGCCCGTTCGGCTAGGTCCTTGGCCTCGACCGCGATCTGGGCCAGGCCCTTGGTCTCGGCCTTGCGTATGATCGGGGTGATCAGGCCGCCATCGATGGCGACGGCCATGGCGATGTCGGCGTTGTGGTGCATGGCGATGCCTTCAGGCGAATAGGAGGCGTTGGCCTCCGGCACCTGTTTGAGCGCGATCGCCGCGGCCTTGATCACCAGGTCGTTGACGCTGACCTTCACGCCCTGCTTCTCCAGCATGGCGTTGATCTTGGCGCGCCCCGCCAACAGACCGTCGATCTCAAGATCGATGGTCAGCGGGAAATGCGGCACATCGCGGAAGCTGTCGCTCATCCGGCGCGCTACGGTCTTCTTCATCCCGTCCAGCGGGATCAGATCATAGCTGCCGTCCGGAATGCCCATTTGGGCCAGGCTCTGAACCTGCCGCGGCGCGGAGGCCGCGATGCCGGCGCCAGCACCCGCCGCCTTAGCCTGGGGTGTCGCGCCCTCGACATCGCGCTTGATGATCCGGCCGCGTGGCCCCGAACCCTGCACCTGAGAGAGATCCAGCCCCTTTTGACCGGCGATGCGGCGCGCGAGCGGCGAGGCAAAGACGCGCTCGCCGGACGCGCGAGCCGGCGCGGCGGTCTTCGCAGGCTGCTCGGCTTGAGCCTTTGGCGCTTCGGCCTTGGCGGCGTCAGCCTTGGGCGCCTCGCTCTTCATCACCTCGCCCTTTGGAGCCTCAGCCTTGGGGGGCGGCGGAGCGGAACCGGCGTCCTCGCCCGATAGTCGCGCGATGGGCGTATTGACCTTCACGCCCTCGGAGCCCTCGGCCACCAGGATGTCTTCGATCACGCCTTCATCGACCGCCTCGACCTCCATGGTCGCCTTGTCGGTCTCGATCTCGGCGATCACGTCTCCGGACGAGACCTTGTCGCCCTTCTTCACGTGCCATTTGGCGAGCGTGCCCTCCTCCATGGTGGGAGAGAGCGCGGGCATCAGGACATCGATAGCCATGGGTCGTTTCTCAGGCGCTGAGCTGGACTGGAGCCGAGGCGGCGAAGGATCGAGCGGTCATTTGTAGGTGACCGCCTTCACCGCTTTCACGATGTCCTCGACCGAGGGCAGCGACAGCGCCTCCAGATTGGCGGCGTAGGGCAGCGGGACGTCTTTCTGGTGCACGCGCGCCGGCGGGGCGTCGAGATAGTCGAAGGCTTGGTCGATGACCCGGGCGATGACTTCGGCGCCGACGCCCATCGGGCCCCAGCCTTCCTCGGCCGTCACCAGTCGGTTGGTCTTCTTCACGCTCTCGACGATGGTTTCGTGGTCCAGCGGGCGCAGGGTGCGCAGGTCGATGACCTCGGCGTCGATGCCCTCGGCGGCCAGTTGTTCGGCCGCCTTCAGCGCCATGCCGACCATCCGCGAATGGGCGGTGATCGTAACGTCCTTGCCTTCGCGGCGCACCTTGGCCTTGCCGATCGGCACGACCCAATCGATGTCTTCGGGAACGTCGAATTCCTGGCCGTACATCATCTCGTGTTCGAGGAAGACGACAGGGTTCGGATCGCGGATCGCAGCCTTGAGCAGGCCCTTGGCGTCAGCCGCGTCATAGGGCGCGACGACCTTCAGGCCGGGGACCTGGGCGTACCACGCCGAATAATCCTGGCTGTGCTGGGCGCCCACCCGCGCCGCCGCGCCATTCGGGCCACGGAAGACGACCGAGCATTTGATCTGGCCGCCCGACATGTAGAGCGTCTTGGCGGCGGAGTTGATGATGTGGTCGATCGCCTGCATGGCGAAATTCCAGGTCATGAACTCGACGATAGGCTTGAGGCCCGCCATCGCCGCACCCACGCCCAGCCCGGCGAAGCCGTACTCGGTGATGGGGGTGTCGATGACGCGCTTGTCGCCGAACTCCTGGAGAAGGTCGCGGCTCACCTTGTAGGCGCCCTGGTACTGAGCGACTTCCTCGCCCATCAGGAACACCTTGTCGTCCTTGCGCATCTCCTCGGCCATCGCATCGCGCAGGGCGTCGCGGATGGTCGTTTTGACGAGTTTCACGCCCTCCGGCAGCTCCGGATCGCGCATTTCGACTTTCGGCAGAACCGGAGCTGAGGCCTCGCCCTCCGGCTGAACCTCCACGGCCTCAGGCGCCTTCTTTTCCGGATCGCCGGCGGCTTGCGCAGGCGCCTCGACCTTGGGCGCGCTGGCTGCGGCGTCATCACCGGACAGACGCGCGATCGGCGTGTTGACCTTGACCTCCTCGGTCCCTTCCGGAACCAGGATCTCTTCGATCACGCCCTCATCGACCGCCTCGACCTCCATGGTCGCCTTGTCGGTCTCTATCTCGGCGATCACATCGCCAGAGCGAACGGTGTCGCCCTTCTTCACGTGCCACTTGGCGAGGGTGCCTTCTTCCATCGTCGGGGAAAGCGCAGGCATCAGGACGTCGGTCACTCGGCGGCCTCCAGATAGACGTCCGTATAGAGCTCCGAAGGCTCGGGCTCGGGCGAGGTGCGGGCGAACTCCGCGGCGTCGGCGACGATCTTCTTCACCTCGGCGTCGATGGCCTTCAGCGCGGCTTCGTCGGCCCAGCCCTTCTTGGCCAGCAGTTCCTGTAGGTGGTCGATCGGATCGCGGGTCTTGCGGACCTCGTCCACCTCGTCGCGGGTCCGGTACTTGGCCGGATCGCTCATCGAGTGGCCACGATAACGGTAGGTCTTCATCTCGAGGATGTAGGGACCCTTGCCCGACCGGGCGTGGTCAGCGGCCTTCTGGGCGGCGGCCTTCACGGCCAGCACATCCATGCCATCGACTTCCTCGCCCGGGATCCGGAAAGAGGCGCCGCGCTTGTAGAGGTGGGTCTCCGACGAGGACCGCTCGATCGAGGTGCCCATGGCATACTGGTTGTTCTCGATCACATAGACGACCGGCAGGTTCCACAACTGAGCCATGTTGAAGCTCTCGTAGACCTGGCCCTGATTGGCTGCGCCGTCGCCGAAATAGGTGAAGGAGACCTTCTTGTTGTCCCGGTAGTGATTGGCCAGGGCCAGGCCCGTGCCCAGCGCGACCTGCGCGCCGACGATGCCGTGGCCACCGTAGAAATCGGCTTCCGTCGAAAACATGTGCATCGACCCGCCCTTGCCCTTGGACGAGCCGCCGGCGCGGCCGGTCAGTTCGGCCATGACTTCGCGAGGATCCATGCCGCAAGCCAGCATATGGCCGTGATCACGGTAGCCGGTGATCACCTGATCGCCTTGCTCCTTGATCGCCTGCACGCCGACCGCGATGGCTTCCTGGCCGATATAGAGGTGGCAGAAGCCGCCGATCAGGCCCATGCCGTAGAGCTGGCCCGCGCGTTCTTCGAAGCGGCGGATCAACAACATGTCGCGGTAGTACTTCAGGAGCTCGTCCTGGGTCACCGCGCTGTCTGCGGCGCCGCTGCTACCGGTGTCATTGGTTTTCCGCTTAGCTGCGGAGCCTGCCTGCCCACGCGCCATCCATCTCTCCCGTAGGAATGCATTTCGCGGTCAAGCTCCGCGTGTTCGTAGCGTTAGAACGTTCGAATCCGCCCTAAGGCTTCACGCGGATCACATAGTCGTTCGGATGCCCGAAACCTAGCAGGGAACGGGCACGTTCTTCCAGTAGGTCGGCCGACAAGCTGTTGTCGCGCAGGAGGCGTGCACGCGCCTCCAAATCCTGCCTCTGGGTGCGCAGCTGAGCCAGCTCCTGCGACTTGGCCGCGAGCGTCGCATCCCTTTGCGTAGAAGACAGAAGTCCGCGATCGCCCGTGAAGGCGTGGAACCCGAAATAGAAGATCAGGAACGCGAGAGCCGCTGTCGGCAGATATGGGCGAATGCGCGCAAACACGTCGAATCGAAGTCTCCTCGGCAAATCCATCTCACGCATTCGTGCTTAATTTACGGTTACAGTGTCGCGCCGGAGCGGCTGAACGGGGAAAAATCGTGCGCGGCGTCCTCGGCAAAATCTACGCCTACAAGGCGCTGGACGATCTCATCCTGATCTACCCGCTCTATGCCGTGATGTTCGTCGATCACGGCATCTCCCCGAGCCAACTGGCCCTCCTGTTCGCCGTATGGTCGGCGGTCGGCCTAGCTCTGGAAGTCCCATCCGGCGTTCTGGCCGATCACTTCTCGCGGAAGCATCTGCTGGCTGTCGGCCAGCTCATCCGAGCAGCGGGGTATGCCTGCTGGCTGCTGTTCCCTGGCTTCTGGGGCTACCTCGCCGGCTTCGTCCTGTGGGGGATCAAGGGCGCGCTTCAATCGGGCACTTTTGAGGCGCTGGTCTATGACGAACTCGACCGGCGCGGCGCAGCCGACGACTTCGCAAAGGTCATCGGCCGCGCGCGAGCCGGCGGCATTGTCGCCATCCTCGTAGCGATGCTGGCGGCGGCGGTGGTTCACAAATTCGGCGGCTACGAGCTTTTGATGCTGCTCAGCATCGCCGCGGTGATCGCCGCCGCGATCGTCGCCCTCGCCCTGCCCTCGGCGCCTCGCGCCCAGTCGACTGGCGAGACCGACTACCTCGCGCACCTCCGGCGAGCCCTAGCCGAGACGCTGCGGACCCCGGCCATCCTGCGGCCGATGCTGGTGGTCGTCACCCTCTGGACGCTGGGCGGATCGCTGGACGAGTTCTGGGGGATCTATGGCGAGGAGGCCGGCCTCAGCCGCGACGCCATCCCTATCTATTACGCCGCCACCTATGCGACTTCAGCCCTGGCCGCCGCCTTCGCCTATCGGCTGGGCGGCACACCTGCGGCCGTGTTCTACACCCTCGCTATCCTGGCCGGAGGCGTACTGATCGCCGCGGCCCAGATGATGAGCCCTGCCGGAATGCTATTGCTGGCGGTGTTCGCGGGGCTGGTGAAGCTGATCGACATCAACTTCGAGACCCGGATGCAGCATGCCATCCCGACTGAACGCCGCGCGACGATCGCCTCGCTGGCCGGCTTCCTTTGGACGGTGGGCTCAATCGGCCTCTATCTGGCGTTCGGCCAGATCGCCGAGCGCTGGTCATACGCTGCAGCGTTCATGACCTTTGGCGTCGTCATGGTGCTGAGCGGCGCGGCTTTTCTGTTCAGCCGCGCCTTTCGCCGGATCTAGAGACGCTTCAGGGCCTTGGCGCCGAGATAGATCGCCTGGTCGCCCAGCTCTTCCTCGATGCGCAGCAGTTGATTGTACTTGGCCGTCCGGTCGGAACGCGACAGCGAACCGGTCTTGATCTGACCGCAGTTGGTGGCGACCGCCAGGTCGGCGATGGTCGCATCCTCGGTCTCGCCCGAGCGGTGGCTCATCACGGCCGTGTAAGCGGCACGGTGCGCCATGTCGACGGCGTCCAGGGTCTCGGACAGGGTGCCGATTTGGTTAACCTTCACCAGGATCGAGTTGGCCAAGCCTTGCTCGACGCCCAGCTTTTCCAGGCGAGCCGGGTTGGTGACGAACAGATCATCGCCCACAAGCTGGATCTTGCCGCCCAGCTTGTCGGTCAGCAGCTTCCAGCCTTCCACGTCATCCTCGGCCATGCCGTCCTCGATCGAGACGATCGGGAACTTGGCGACCAGGCCGGCCAGATAGTCGACCATGCCGGCCGGGTCGAGGGTCTTGCCCTCGCCGCCCAGCACGTACTTGCCGTCCTTGAAGAACTCGGTCGAAGCCGCGTCGAGGCCGAGTTGGAAATGCTCTCCGGCCTTGAAGCCCGCCGCAGCGCCGGCCTTGACGATGAAAGCCAGGGCTTCTTCGGCCGAACCGATGTTGGGAGCGAAGCCGCCCTCGTCGCCGACATTCGTGTTGTGTCCGGCGTCGGACAGCGCCTTCTTCAGCGCGTGGAAGATCTCAGCGCCCATGCGCAGGCCTTCGGCGAAGGTGTCCGCGCCAGTCGGCAGGATCATGAACTCCTGGATGTCGATCGGATTGTCGGCGTGGGCGCCGCCGTTGATGATGTTCATCATCGGGACCGGCAGGACGCGGGCCGAAACCCCGCCGACATACTTGTAGAGCGGCAGGCCGGCGCTGATCGCGGCGGCCTTGGCCGTCGCCAGGCTGACGCCCAGGATGGCGTTGGCGCCTAGGCGGCTCTTGTTCGGAGTTCCATCCAGTTGGATCAGCAGGGTGTCGAGGCGGCGCTGGTCTTCGGCGTCGAAGCCCGACAGCGCGTCGTAAATCTCGCCGTTCACGGCCTCGACGGCCTTCAGGACGCCCTTGCCACCATAGCGGCTCTTGTCGCCGTCGCGCTTCTCGACCGCTTCGTGGGCCCCGGTGGAGGCGCCCGACGGCACCGCGGCGCGACCCAGCGCGCCGTCTTCCAGAATGACGTCCACCTCGACCGTCGGGTTACCGCGGCTGTCCAGGATTTCCCGGGCTGTGATGTCGACGATCTCTGTCATGGAAGCTCCTGGATTGGGCGGAAATGCGCGCGACCCTTTAGCCAGCTTCGGACTCGGTGGCAATCTTAGGCCCGCGTCAGGCGCCAAGCGCGCATGCAAAATCCCCCGCCCGGAAACCGGACGGGGGATTTGGATCGTTCAGACCTTCAAGGGCGCAGCGCGAACGCGCTCCCTCAAGAAGGACTAGTCTTCCTTCGGCGTCAGAACCTGACGGCCCTTGTACATGCCGGTCTTCAGATCGACGTGGTGGGGGCGCTTCAGCTCGCCGGTTTCCTTGTCTTCGACATAGGAATTGGCGCCGAGGGCGTGGTGCGAACGCCGCATGTTGCGCCGCGACGGGGATACTTTGCGTTTCGGAACGGCCATGGGGAATCTCGCAGGCGTAAAAAGGAGACGGCGGCCGAAACGACAGGCCGCCGACGTGAGCGCGGGTGTATGCCGGAAATCGATCCGGGTTTCAACCGCCCTTGTAAACCCCAGTAGAAACAGCGGCTAGGAGGCGTTTTGGCGCAACTTGCGCCCATGCCATCGCCATAAGATCGGCGAATCGGGCCGCCTCGATCTTCTCGAACCAGACAAAGGTGGAGCCGTTGCGGCCCCAATAGCCGGGCACGGGCTCGATCACGCCCGGGTCAGTCTGGCTGAGATTATGCTGATCCTCGGGATCGAGCTTCAGCATGGCGCGCGGATGATCCTGATGGATCGTGCAGAAGATTTTCTTGCCCACGCGGAACGACGGCATGCCGTGATGGTCGGCCTCATAGGCCTCCGGCTGGGCAAGCGCGATGCGTCGGACGTCGTCGCGGGTGAGCATGACCGGAGGATAGCGCCTCCCCCGATCATGGGAAATCACCTAGACCAGACGCGAACGTTCCTTCGCCGCGCCGATGAAGCTGGCGAACAGCGGGTGCGGATCGAACGGCCGGCTCTTCAGTTCGGGGTGGAACTGCACGCCCACGAACCACGGGTGATCAGCGCGCTCGCAGATCTCCGGCAGCACTCCGTCCGGCGAGAGCCCAGAGAAGGTCAGGCCGGTGTTCTCGATAGCCTCGCGGTAGCCGATGTTCACCTCATAGCGGTGACGATGGCGCTCGCTGATCTCGGTGCCGCCATAGATCGACGCAACCTTCGAGCCTGGCGTCAGAACCGCCTCATAGGCCCCCAGGCGCATGGTGCCGCCCAGGTCGTCGCCTTCCCTGCGGGTCTCGCGCTCGTTGCCGCGGGTCCATTCGGTCATCAGGCCGACGATCGGTTCGGAGGTCGGACCGAACTCGGTCGAGGAGGCGTGCTTGATCCCAGCCAGATTCCGGGCCGCCTCGATCATGGCCATTTGCATGCCGAAGCAGATGCCGAAGTACGGGACCTCATGCTCGCGGGCGAACTGCACCGCGCGGATCATGCCTTCGGAACCGCGCTCGCCGAAGGCGCCGGGAACCAGAACGCCGTGAACGCCGGTCAGGCGCTCGGAGATCAGCCCCTCCTCGCGCTCAAAGGCCTCGCCCTCGATCCAGTCGAACTTGACCCGGACATTGCTGGCGACGCCGCCATGCACCAGGGCCTCGATCAGCGACTTATAGGCGTCGGTCAGGGCGGTATATTTGCCGACGATGGCGATATTCACTTCGCCGTCGGGATTGGTCAGGGTGTGCGAGATGCCTTCCCAGCGCGACAGGTCCGGCGCCGGGGCGGTGTCGGACAGGCCGAACACCGACAGCACTTCGCGGTCCAGGCCCTGGGCGTGATAGTCGAGCGGCACGTGATAGATGTTCGGCGAGTCCATCGCCTGGATCACGGCGCTTTCGCGCACATTGCAGAACTGGCCGATCTTGCGGCGTTCGCTGGCCGGGATCGGCTGCTCGCAACGGCAAAGCAGGATGTCAGGCTGGATGCCGATCGACCGCAGCTCCTTGACGGAGTGCTGGGTCGGCTTGGTCTTCATCTCGCCGGCCGTCTTGATATAGGGCAGCAGCGTCAGGTGGATGTAGCAGGCGTGGCCGCGCGGCAGCTCCTGGCCAAGCTGACGGATCGCCTCGAAGAACGGCAGTCCCTCGATGTCGCCGACCGTGCCACCGATCTCGACCAGCACGAAATCGACGCCCTCGCCCGGATCGGACAGGACGAAATTGCGGATCTCGTCGGTGACGTGCGGAATCACCTGGACGGTGGCGCCCAGATAGTCGCCGCGCCGTTCCTTCTCGATGATCGTCTTGTAGATCTGGCCGGTGGTGATGTTGTCGGCCTTGGTGGCGTTCACACCGGTGAAGCGCTCGTAGTGCCCCAGATCGAGGTCGGTCTCGGCGCCGTCGTCGGTCACGAAGACCTCGCCGTGCTGATAGGGACTCATCGTCCCCGGATCGACGTTCAGATAGGGATCGAGCTTGCGAAGACGGACCTTATAGCCACGAGCCTGCAGCAAGGCGCCGAGAGCGGCGGAAGCGAGACCTTTTCCCAAGGAGGAGACCACGCCGCCGGTGATGAAAATGTACCGGGTCATGGGCGTTCAGGTTAGCCGTGATTCGCGTCGGGCGCCCTGCGGCGATTCGCCAAAGGCTGTGGATAGTGTGGAGTGACGCGCGGCAAGGCGGACGCGCAAACGCAGAGTGAGCCGCCGAGGCGGCTTTTGGGAAGGTCTCACGATCACTCTGGACTTAGGGGTTGGACGGCGCGGGAGCGGTCGTCGCCGGGGCGGCGGGCGCCGGGCCTTCGCCGGTGAAGGGGTTGCGAACCTGCGGCGTCGGCGCGGTCAACGGGGCCGGAGCGTCGCTCGGACTGGTCGGCGCCGTCGGCTGCGGAACGCTCGGACGGTTCAGGCTGTTGGGATCGATGCCCTCGACCTTCACCCGGTCCACGACCGACGATGCGCCACGTTCACGGCCGGCCAGCAAGGTGAGCACCAGGCTGAGGATGAAGAAGACCGAACCGAGGATCCAGGTCGTGCGGGTCAGCAGGTCGCCCGCGCCGCGCGCGGTCATGAAACCGGTGCTGCCGCCGCCCATGCCGAGGGCGCCGCCCTCAGAGCGTTGCAACAGAACAACCGCGATCAGCGAGATGCAGACGATGACGTGGATGGTGAGCAGAATGCCGAGCAGCATTGATATATCCGATGCCTTCGGCCGGTCGCCCGCGCCGAAATGAAGCGCGCGCTCTACCATCAGGCGGCGCACAAGGCCATAGCTAGGGCGTCCTATCGGCCGGTCCAAGTCCATGATTCTTGAAACTGAACGCCTGAGCCTGAGACCGCTGGAGGTCTCCGACGCCGAATTCCTGTTCCCGATCCTCAATGATCCCGAGGTCATGGCCCATTGGGATATCCCCGAGATCGATGATCCTGACCTGGTTCGGGTGATCGTCGAGAGCCAGGTGGCCGACACGGTTTCCGGCAAGTCATTCCACTGGACCATCCAAACCCTCGACGGCGGCCGCTTCCTTGGGGCCTGCGACCTGTCCGATGTCGATCGCTGGCACAAGCGGGCCGAGGTGGGCTTCCTGCTGGGTCGCGGGGCCTGGGGCCAGGGGTATGCGCTGGAAGCGATGCGCGCCGTGCTCTCCCATGCCGCGACGCTGGGCCTTCGCCGGCTGGCGGCGCGTACCCACCTGGGCAACCTCCGCTCCGACGCCTTGCTCGAAAAACTGGGCTTTGAGGAAGAGGGCCTGCTTCGGGGCCACGTCCTGCGCGACGGCGAACATCGCGATTGCCGGCTCTTCGGTCTCCTGCTGTAGCGTTGGCGTCCCCATCTTCGGTGTGAGGAGACACCAATGGCCAACCCCATTCAGCCGGCCGGCTTCGACCACATCGTTCTGCGGATCGTGGACAAGACCGCCATGCTGGCCTTCTACACCGAGATCCTGGGGTGCACCCTCGATTGGGACCGGCCGGAGCTCGGGCTAACCCATGTTCGCGCCGGGGCCTCGCTGATCGACTTGGTGACAGTCGGTGGGAAACTCGGTCAGCTAGGCGGCGCGCCCCCTGGCCCGGAGGCCCGGAACCTCGACCACTTCGCCCTGGCCATTCGACCGTTCGACGAGGCGGCCATCCGCGCCCACCTAGCCGCCCGCGGCGTCGCCATCATTGACGAAGGCGAGCGCTACGGCGCGGAGGGCGAAGGGACTTCGCTCTATATCCAGGACCCCGAGGGCAACACGGTGGAGCTGAAGGGCCCCTCAGGCGCCTAAAGCGCCTTGATGATGCCCAGGAAGTCCTCGGCCTTCAGCGAGGCGCCGCCCACCAGCGCGCCGCCGACCTCAGCCGCATGTAGAATCTCATCCGCATTCGAGGGCTTCACCGAACCGCCGTAGAGAATCGGTGGTGTCTTCCCATGGTCGCCGAACACCTCGACCAGCGTCGCGCGGATGGCGATGTGAACTTCTTCGATCTCGGGCGTCGTCGGCGTAAGGCCGGTGCCGATGGCCCAGACCGGCTCGTAGGCGACGGAAAACGCCTTGCCGTCCAGCGCCGCCGGAAGCGAGCCCCGGACCTGGCCGGTGACGATTTCCAGCGCCTTGCCGGCCTTGCGTTCCTCGAGCGTCTCGCCGACGCAGATGATCGGCTCCAGACCTGCGCGGAGGGCCGCCTCGACCTTCGCGGCCACCAGGGCGTCGGTCTCGCCATAGCCGGCGCGGCGTTCGGAATGGCCGAGGATGACCAGGCTAGCCCCCGCGTCAGCAAGCATTTCAGCCGAAACGTCGCCGGTGAAGGCGCCGGAGATTTCGGCGCGACAATCTTGTCCGCCGAGCAGCAGGGCCGTGCCCTTCACCGCCGCGGCCGCACGCTCGACCAGCGTCGCTGGCGGGCAAATCGCCACGCGGGCGCTCGTTCCGGCCAGGGCCGCGGCGACCGCCTGGGCTTCCGACAGCGACGCCGCCGTCCCGTTCATCTTCCAGTTTCCGGCGATCAAAGGGGTCGGAGAAGTCATCTGGGCCTCGCAATTTTTTGGACAAAGGCGCGTTAAGCCAAGCCGTTCATTCTGTCACGCGCTTGCGGGGGGGAAGCCCCCTCCACTATACCCGCCTTCCACGTTCGCGCCGAAGAGGCTCCGGAAGGTCAAATGCTGTCCGCAACCCGCAAGTTCGCCAAATCCTGGGTCGCCGCTGTGCTGATCGGCCTCCTGGTCATCAGCTTCGCGATCTTCGGCATCAACGACGCCTTCAAAGGCAACTACACCACCGATGTGATCAAGGCGGGCTCGCGCCACGTCTCGGGACCTGATTTCAAGCGAGAGTTCGATAACTTCCGCAAAGGCGCCGAGGAACAGGCCAAGCAGCCGATCAGCATCGAACAGGCCGTTCAGTTCGGCCTGGACAAGCGCCTGCTGGAAGAACTCGCCACCCGCGAGGCGTTCGGCGAGATGCTGCACAAGATCGGCATCCGGCCCTCGGACCGTCTCGTCAGCGCTGAATTGCGCAAGATCCCAGCCTTCTTCAATCCGATCTCCGGCGCGTTCGACAAGGCGCTCTACGCCCAACGCCTGTCTGAGAACGGCCTGACGCCCGCGCGCTTCGACACCATGATGCGCGACCAGATCGCCGAGTCCCACGTCGTTTCGGCGATGGTCAACGGCATGCGCGTCCCGCGCGCCTACAGCGCCCTCGGCGCAGTCTTCGAGATGGAAGCGCGCGATGTCGGCTTCTTCACCGTCGATCCGCGTAGCGTCCCGGCCCCCACCCTGCCCACCGACGCCCAGCTCACCGCCTTCATGAAAGAGAAGTCGGCCCAGCTGACCCGTCCGGAGTTCCGGGTCGTTTCGGTGGTCGCGTTCAGCCCGGCCATGGTCAACGGCTCGCTGCCGATCGACGAGGCCGAAGTCCAAAAGCGCTTCGCGTTCCGCAAGGATACCCTGGTTCGCCCTGAAACCCGTTCGCTGATCCAGATCCCGGTGAAGGACGCCGCGGCCGCCCAGGCTGTCGCCGCCCGCCTCGCCAAGGGTGAAGATCCCTCCGCGGTCGCCAAGTCGATTGGCGTCGAAGTCATCAACTATGTCGACAAGCCGCAGAGCGCGATCGCCGACAAGCGCGTCGGCGCCGCCGCGTTCGCCCTGAAGCCCGGCGAAGTTTCGGCCGCCATTCAAGGCGACCTGGGCGTCGCGGTCGTTAAGGTCGCCAAGGTCACGCCTGGCCAGACCGTGACCCTCGACCAGGTCCGTCCGCAAATCGAAGCCGAGCTTCGCAAGGACGCCGCAGCCGAGAAGGTCTACGCCCTCAGCCAAGCCTATGAGGAAGCCCGCGGCAGCGGCGCCAACCTCGTTGACGCCGCCAAGAAGGCCGGCGTGCCGGTCATGACCCTCGGCCCGATCACCCAGAAGGGCCAAGGCCCGCAAGGCCAGCCAGTCCAGGGCGTGACGCCGAAGCTGCTCGAACTCGCCTACAGCCTGCCGGCCGGCGGCGAGAGCGAGCTCCAGGACGCGGGCGACGGCGAGTACTTCGCCATCCGAGTCGAGCGGATCATTCCGAGCGCCCTGCCCCCGCTGGCCGAGATCAAGCCGGACCTCACCCGGGTCTGGATGATGACCGAGATGCTGAAGCGACTGCAGACCAAGGCCGACGAATACGCCGCTCGCCTCCGCAAGGGCGAGAGCCTGGCGACCGTGGCGGCCTCGGCCGGCTCCAAGGTGGTCAATGTCGCCGGTATCGACCGCCAGAATGCGGCCCAGAACACCGCCCTGTCGCGTGACGCGCTGATCAAGACCTTCAACGCCAAGCCGGGCGAGGTCTTCACCGCCGACGGCGTTCAGTTCGGCCTGGTCGTCGCCAAGCTCGAAGCGGTCCGTGCGCCGTCAGGTCCGACCCTGGCCCGCATCACCGAGGACGCTCGTCCGCAGGTGACCATGGCGCTCTTCCGCGACCTGGGCGCTGCGGCCCGCAAGTCCGCGCGCACCGAAGTCGGCGTGAAGATCTTCCCGGACAAGGCGCGTGCGGCGCTCGGCCTGGCGCCGATCACCGAGACTGAAAAGGCCACGCCTAAGGCGGGCCAGGCGGAGAAGTCCAAGTGACGATTGAACCTGCGTTTGCGGACTTTGAGGCGAAGTATTCTCAGGGCGCGCCGCAGGTCGTTTGGACCCGTCTGATCGACGATCTCGAGACCCCGGTCTCGGCCTATCTGAAGATCGCGCACGGACGGCCCTACGCCTTCCTGTTCGAATCCGTTGAGGGCGGCGCCCACCGGGGCCGCTACTCCGTGATCGCGATGAAACCGGACCTCGTCTGGAGATGTCGCGGGGATCAGGCTGAAATCGCGGTCGGTCCGGACATCGCGGCCGGACGGTTCCAATCCCAGGCCGGCGGCGCGCTCGATTCGCTTCGCGATCTGGTGGCCCGTTCGCGCCTGGATCTTCCGGCAGGCCTGCCGCCGATGTCGGCCGGCGTGTTTGGCGCCATCGGCTACGACATGATCCGGCTGGTCGAACACCTCCCGAACGTCAATCCGGACCCACTGGATCTTCCGGACGGCCTGATGATCCGGCCCTCAGTGGTCGCGATCTTCGACGCCATCGCCCAGGAAATCATCCTGGTGACGACGGTCCGGCCCTCCGAGGTCAGCGCCAAGGCGGCCTATGAGGAAGCTCAATCGCGATTGGCCGAAGTGGTCGCTGATCTCCGCGGTTCGGCCCCGCAGCTGGCTGGAACCGCCAAGCCGCAAGCCGACAGCTTCACCACGCCTGTCAGCCGCGAGGACTATCACCAGATCGTCGCCCGGGCGAAGGAGTACATCCTTGCCGGCGACATCTTCCAGGTCGTGCCGAGCCACCGTTTCCGTGCGCCCTTCGCCCACGATCCTTTCGCGCTTTATCGTTCGCTGCGCCGGACCAATCCCTCGCCGTTCCTGTTCTATCTGAACTTTGGCGACTTCCAGCTCGCAGGGTCTTCGCCCGAAATCCTGGTGCGCTTGCGCGATGGCAAGATCACTATTCGCCCGATCGCCGGCACCCGTCCGCGCGGGGCGACGCCCGAGCAAGACCGGGCGCTGGAAGCCGAGCTGATCGCTGATCCCAAGGAACGCGCCGAGCACCTGATGCTGCTCGACCTCGGCCGCAACGACGTCGGCCGCGTGGCGATGCTGAAGAACACCGGCTCCAACGAGCCGCTACAGCCCTCGCGCGGGGCCCGCGTGCGGGTCACGGACTCGTTCTTCATCGAGCGCTACAGCCATGTGATGCACCTGGTCTCCAACGTCGAGGGCGACGCCCCGGAGGGTCTGGACCCCATCGACGTTTTGATGGCCGCCCTGCCCGCGGGCACTTTGTCCGGCGCGCCCAAGGTCCGCGCCATGCAGATCATCGACGAGCTGGAACTGGAAAAGCGCGGCATCGCCTATGCCGGCGCGGTCGGCTATTTCGGCGCCGACGGGTCGGTCGACACCTGCATCGTGCTGCGCACCGCCTGCTTCAAGGACGGTCAGATGTACGTCCAGGCTGGCGGCGGCGTGGTCGCCGACAGCGATCCGGACGCCGAGTACAACGAGACCCTCCAAAAGGCCCGAGCCTTGCGGCAGGCGGCCGAAGAATCCTGGCGATTCGTCTAGGGCGTGCGTTCGACCACGTGCTGGGTGGTCACTGGCGGCGCCATGATCATGGCGCCGGCCAGGGCCAAGGCGGCGGTGGCCGCGAACCCAGCCGCCGCCAGGGCTGGCCACACGCGCTCACGGGCCACCGGCGCTCTCAGGAGCGCTCTGGCATAGGCCATCTGTTCAGGGTCGAGGACAGAATCGGGCGGCGACATGACCACAACATCCGGTGAACGGGCCTCGCCTGCAATCCGGGGCCTTGGCGGCAAGCCAAGCGGAGCCTAGAGAAATCTGATGATCTTGGTGATCGATAACTACGACAGCTTCACCTACAACCTCGTTCACTATCTGAACGAGCTGGGCGCGGAGACGCTGGTCTATCGCAACGACGCGCTCAGCGTCGACGAGGCGCTCGGCCTCAAGCCCCAGGGCGTGCTGCTGTCGCCCGGCCCCTGCACCCCCAACGAAGCCGGCATATGCCTGGCCCTCTTGGAAGCGGCCCCCAACGACCTGCCGATCCTGGGCGTCTGCCTTGGCCACCAGGCGATCGGTCAGGCCTATGGCGGCGACGTGGTCCGCGCCAAGCAGGTGATGCACGGCAAGACCAGCCCCATGTTCCACGAGGGCAAGGGCATCTTCGCCGGTCTGCCCAACCCGTTCACCGCCACCCGCTACCACAGCCTATCTGTCGAGAAATCGACATTGCCGCCCGTCCTGGAAGTCACCGCCTGGACCGAAGACGGCGAGATCATGGGCTTCCAGCATCGGCATCGCCCGATACAGGGCGTGCAGTTCCACCCCGAGTCGATCGCCACCGAAGGCGGCCACGCCATGCTGGCCAACTTCCTGAAGCTCGCGGGCGTCGAGCCCCAGGCTGTCGACTAGCCATGTCAGACGCTTTCAAACCGCTCCTGGGCCGCCTGGCTGACGGCGGTACCCTCACCGAGGATGACGCGGGCGAATTCTTCGCCGCCTGCCTGCGCGGCGAGCCCACCCCGGCCCAGGTCGCCGCCGCCGTCACCGCCATGCGCATGCGCGGCGAGACGACCGGCGAAATCACAGCCTGCGCCCGCGCCATGCGCAAAGCCGCCGTCACTCTGGATCACCCGTTCCAGGTCATGGACGTCTGCGGCACCGGCGGCGATGGTCTCCACACCCTCAACGTCTCGACCGCTGTGGCCTTCGTGGCGGCGGGCGGCGGCCTGAAGATCGCCAAGCACGGCAACCGCGCGGTCTCCTCACGCTCCGGCGCGGCCGACGTGCTCACCGAGCTGGGCGTCAATGTCGCCGCCTCGGCCGCCCAACAGCTCAAGGCGCTGGACGAGGCGAATGTGGCGTTCTTCTTCGCGCCGGCCCATCACAGCGCCATGCGCCATGTCGCCCCGATCCGCACCGATCTGGGCTTTCGCACCATCTTCAACCTGCTCGGTCCGCTGACCAATCCGGCCGGCGCCCAGCGTCAGGTCATGGGCGTCTTCGCCGACCGCTGGGTCGAACCGCTCGCTCGCGTGCTGGGTGCTCTTGGCGCCGAGCGCGCCTGGGTCGTCCACGGCGGCGGCATGGACGAGATGACCACCACGGCCGAGACCAGCGTGGCGGAATATCGCGACGGCCAGGTTCGGCTGTTCACCATCACGCCCGAAGCCGTCGGCCTGCCCCGCGCGGCGCTCGCCGACCTGACCGGCGGATCGCCGGCCCAGAACGCTGCGGCTCTCCGCGAATTGCTCGACGGAGCCAAGGGCCCCTACCGCGACATCGTTCTGCTGAACGCCGCGGCCGCCTTCCTGGTGGGTGAGCGGGTCGAGACCCTTCGCGACGGCGTCGATCTCGCGGGCCAGGTTATCGATGACGGCCTGGCTAAGCTCGCCTTGGCCAAGCTGGTCGAACTCACCTCGGCGCAAGAAGGCGTGGCATGAGCGACATCCTCGACAAGATCGCCGCCTACAAACGCGACGAAGTCGCTGAGCGCAAAGCCGCCCGCAGCCTTGCCGAGCTGGAGGCCGCCGCCAAAGCTGCTTCCCCGCCGCGCGGCTTCCGCAAGGCGTTGGAGCGTGGCCACGCGCCCGGAAAGCTGGCCTTGATCGCCGAGATCAAGAAGGCCTCGCCCTCCAAGGGCCTGATCCGCGAAGACTTCGATCCCCCCACCCTGGCTAAGGCCTATGAGGCCGGCGGCGCGGCCTGCCTGTCAGTCCTGACCGATGGACCAAGCTTTCAAGGCGCAGACCGCTTCCTGACCGCCGCGCGCGACGCCGTCGCCCTGCCCGCGATCCGCAAGGACTTCCTGGTCGATCCCTGGCAGGTCGCCGAATCCCGCGCGCTCGGCGCCGACGCCATCCTGGTAATCCTGGCCATGATCGACGACGGCGTGGCCGCCGAACTGATGGCCGAGGCCGCTCGGCTGGGCATGGACGCCCTGGTCGAGGTTCACGACGAAGATGAGATGGCGCGCGCCGGCAAGCTCGGCGCCAAGCTGGTCGGGGTGAACAACCGCAACCTGCGCACCTTCGAAACCGACCTCGGCATCACCGAGCGTCTGGCCAGCGGCGCGCCCGGCGACGCCCTGTTGGTCACCGAAAGCGGGATATTCACCTCGCTCGACGTGACCCGGCTGGAACGCTCCGGCGCCAAGGCCATGCTGGTCGGCGAAAGCCTGATGCGCCAACCCGATGTGACCGCAGCGACCCGCGCCCTGCTCGCCTGAGTCGGCCCTTTGGCCTTTGAGCGCTGCAGAAAAGCCAAGGCTTTCAAGGGCTCGGCGGTAACTTGACATTAACAAGGAACACCTAGAGAACATTCATAACGTTTGCGCTTTGTTCTCCAAGGGCTCCTCAGCCATGCTCACCCGTAAGCAGCACGAACTTCTCATGTTCATTCATGAGCGGATCAAGGAAACCGGCGTCTCGCCGTCGTTCGACGAGATGAAGGAGGCGCTGGATCTGGCGTCCAAGTCCGGCATTCACCGCCTGATCACGGCGCTGGAGGAACGCGGCTTCCTCCGCCGCCTGCCGCACCGAGCGCGGGCTCTGGAAGTGGTGAAGCTGCCGCAGCAGGCGACGACCACGGCGCCGCCCAAGGGCCGCTCGCCCTTCAAGCCGCAACTGGTCGATCCGGGCGATGCGCCGGTCATGCCCGTCGCCAACGACACCCGCGATTTACCAGTCCTTGGTCGCATCGCCGCCGGCACCCCCATCGAGGCGATCCAGCAGGAACGCGACCGGCTTCCGGTCCCCGAGAGCATGCTAGGCGCAGGCGAGCACTTCGTCCTCGAGGTCCAAGGCGACTCGATGATCAACGCCGGCATTCTCGACGGCGACTATGTGGTGATCCGCCGGACAGACTCGGCCAATTCGGGCGACATTGTCGTGGCCTTGGTCATGGGCGAGGAAGCGACCCTGAAGCGCCTGCGCCGCAAGGGCGCGTCGATCGCGCTGGAAGCTTCGAACCCAGCCTATGAGACGCGGATTTTCGGCCCCGACCAGGTTCAGGTCCAAGGCCGGCTCGTCGGTCTTATCCGCCGCTACCACTAGGCCCGGTCCAGGGGCGCTGACCGCGAAGGTCCTGCGCCCAGACCACCCGCCAGCCGGCGTCCGTCCGATAGAGCTCGGCGGAACCGCCCCGCGCGAAATCGGCCTGGGTCAGGGTCAATGCCTTCGGGCAAGGCGAGGCCTCGCCCCGCACGACGACGACCTCGGCCCACTCACAGAATAGCGGAAGCTTGCGCTCGATGGTCGAGGCGCGGCGCGTCATGATCGCCGCCACCCTGGGGACTGCAGCGCCGGCCCGCGGCGCGCATGACCAGCGATCACAGTCGAAGCTCACCTCACGCACCGCCAAACCATCTTCGGGCACGCTCAGTCCCCGCCGCCGGGCCCAAAGTTCGGCGGCGAACAGTTTGGCGTCGGGTCGAAAGAGGATCGCCTCCCCACCATCGCGAACCGCGACCGTCGAGCCGTCGGCCGCGATCCAAGCGTCCGGGGCCGGCGGGCGTGGATAGAGCGCCACGGAGAGTGCGAGCGGCAGGCCAAGCCAGCGCAGCGGCCCCTTCCACAGGCAAAGCCACAGAATGCCGATGAACGAGGCCGCCAGCGTCCAGCCCGGCGCGCTCGGCACGATGAGCTGGCTGTTGGGCAGTCCGGCGA